>NZ_JAIUHS010000006.1:0-333572 GCF_020165235.1 Mesorhizobium sp. CA13
AAGACGACGCGCGGCGATTGCGAAACTGCTGGTCAGCCACCGGCCCTTGTGGTTGCTGGACGAGCCGACGGCGGGGCTGGACAGAGCGTCCGAGGAGCGGTTTGCCGGGCTGATGGCGAGGCATTGCGGGGATGGCGGGATTATTATCGCGGCGACGCATTTGCCGCTGGGATTGGATGGGGCGGCGGAATTGAGGATGGGGGAGCCCGGTTGATGTTGGTGCTCTACGGCGCCCCCCTCTGTCCTGCCGGACATCTCCCCCACAAGGGGGGAGATTGGCAGTTTCGGCGCCTTGCTCGTCCTTGCGACGGTGGTGATTGGCGAAATCGCTGGGGACAGCCGATCTCCCCCCTTGTGGGGGAGATGTCCGGCAGGACAGAGGGGGGCGCGACGGAACGCGCACTTCAGCAAGAAGGGGTCGCATCCTGATGTGGTGCCTCCTCCTCCGCGATATCCGCCTTTCGATTCGGGCCGGCGGCGGGGCGCTGACGGGTGTGATCTTCTTCCTCGCCGTGATCGCCACCATCCCCTTCGGTGTCGGGCCGGACCTGAAACTGCTCGCCCGCATCGGCCCGGCGATCCTGTGGATCGGGGCGCTGCTCTCTTGTCTGCTCGGCCTCGACCGGCTGTTCCAGGCCGACCGCGAGGACGGCTCGCTCGATCTCTTGGTGCTCGGCAACGACCGCCATATGCTGGCGCTGACGGTGCTCACCAAATGCCTGGCGCATTGGGCGGGGAGCGTGCTGCCGCTGGTGGTCGCCGCGCCGCTCCTCGGCCTGTTCATGAACATGGAGCCGGCGGCAATAGGCGCCACGGCGCTTACGCTGCTGGTCGGCACGCCGGCGATCACTTTCATCGGCGCCGTCGGTGCGGCGGTGGCGGTGGCGCTGCCGCGCGGCGGGCTCCTGATCTCGGTACTGGTGCTGCCGCTGACCATCCCGGTGCTGATCTTCGGCGTTTCGGCGAGTTACGGCGCGACGGCCAATCCCGATCCGTTCCTGCAACCTTTCCTCATTCTTGCCGCGCTGACGTTGTTTCTTGCCGTGCTCGGACCACTGGCGGCGGCGTTGGCGCTGCGCCATGGCACGGATTGAGGGCCACGACCGGCAGGGGCTGCGGCGCGGCGGCCAATTGCGCGGTCACCGGCGTGGGGCTAAGGGGAAGGCATGATCGAGCGCGGCAGAAGGATCGACCTGGCGGGCGGCATGCCGACGAGGCAGCCGGCATGAGCCCGCATGCGCTCTACGTCACCGCCGCCTATGCCGTCACGGCGATTGCGCTGGCCGGGCTGATCGGCTGGATCCTGCTCGATCAGCGGGCCCGCAAGCGCGAACTGGCCGAACTCGAGGCGGCGGGCGTGCGCCGACGCTCCGACAAGGGCGGGGAGCGCAAGTCATGAGCACGGATATGCCAACGCCGGCGCCGCCCCGGCGCCGCCTGTTCGTACTGTTGCCGCTGCTGGTCTTCCTCGGGCTGGCGGGGCTGTTCCTGGCGCAACTCCTGTCGGGGCGCGACACTTCGGAGGTGCCGTCGGCGCTGATCGGCCTGCCGGCGCCGCCGACCAACCTGCCGCCGCTGGACGGCACGAACCTGCCGGGGCTCGATTCGAAATCGTTCGCCGGCAAGGTGACGCTGGTCAACGTCTTCGCCTCATGGTGCGCGCCTTGCCGCGAAGAGCACCCGGTGCTTTTGGGGCTGGCGCAGGACAGGCGCTTCACCATGGCGGCGCTGAACTACAAGGACCGGCCGGAAAATGCCCGCCGGTTCCTCGGCGATCTCGGCAATCCGTTCCAGGCGATCGGCGTAGACGAGGCCGGCCGCACGGCGATCGACTGGGGCGTCTATGGCGTGCCGGAAACCTTCGTCATCGGCAAGGACGGGAAAATAGCCTACAAGCATGTCGGGCCGCTGACCGCCGAGACGGCCCGGACGCTGCTGTTGCCGCAGATCGAGAAGGCGCTGGCCGCGCCGAACTGAGGTGACCGGCCGTCTTACTTGCCTGCCTTGGCCCGCTCGATCGCGTCGACGATCATCTTCTTGGCGTATTTGGAATCGTGCCAGCCCTCGATCTTGACCCATTTGCCGGGCTCGAGATCCTTGTAGTGCTCGAAGAAGTGCTGCACCTGATCGCGGGTGATCTCGGGCAACTGAGTGTATTCCGTGACGTTCTCGTAACGCAGCGTCAACTTCGGCGACGGCACGGCGATGACCTTCTCGTCCTGGCCGGCATTGTCTTCCATGATCAGCACGCCGATCGGCCGCACATTGATGACGCAGCCGGGCACCAGCGCGCGCGTGTTGCAGACCAGCACGTCGATCGGATCGCCGTCGCCAGACAATGTGTGCGGAACGAAGCCGTAATTGCCGGGATAGCGCATCGAGGTGTGCAGGAAACGATCGACGAACAACGTGCCGGCCTCCTTGTCCATCTCGTATTTGATCGGCTCGCCGCCGATCGGCACCTCGATGATGACGTTGACGTCCTCGGGCGGATTCTTTCCGGTGGCGATGGCTTCAATACGCATGGCTTATCCCTCTCTCGATTGGCAGACCGATAGCGGGCGGCGCAAAATGGTGCAATGCGGCGAATGGCGCTCGAGAACGCCCAGCAAGACGCAATGGCATTCAACGCGTTCAATCATCAGCAGAAGATGTTTCAGTGTCGTGATTGCGTAGGCTTCGCGCCGCTTACGCGATCGTTCCTCGCCGGTCATTCCCAGACGAAAGCAACCTTTTTCAGCGCTTTCTGCTCGAATATCTCGACGCCTTCGGCGATATCGCGGCCGCCGGCACCGGAATAGAAGGCGAGCGCGTTCTGATTGTCTTCCAGCGCCCACACCACTGTGCCCTTCAATCCATGGTCGGCAAGCCGCGCCCGTGCCGCCTTGAAAAGCCGGCTGCCGAGCCCGATGCCCTGATATTCGGGCCGCAGGTACAATTCATAGATCTCGCCCTGCTGCTTGAGTTCGCGGGCCCGGTTCTTGCCGATCGTGGCGTAGCCGGCAACCGTGCCGCCGATCTCGATCACCAGAACGGTGGCGGCGCGGCGGATGGCATTGGCCCACCAGTCGGCGCCGCGACGGTTGATCATCGATGTCAGGGTGCGGTGCGGGATGATGCCGCTATAGGCGCCGCGCCAAGCCTGCAAATGCACGTCGGCGATCGCCGCGGCGTCGCGCGGTTCGGCTTTGCGGATATCGATGCTCAGCGTATTCATGATTTGTTAACCATAAACCCGCATCGCTCGAATGCAAGAGTCCGGGCAGACCGGCGCCGGCTTTCTCACAAGCCGTCATGGCCTGCGCGATGCCCATTCGAAGCTGTCGGTGGAGCTCAAATCTCGACCAGATGATCGTCGAGCTCGTTGGCGTCGCCCGACGTGACCGGGAAGTGCTCGGCGAGCACCGCTCCAACCGATTGGATCGCCTTGACGAAGCCGTCGGCAAGCCGGTCGTCGCCGGCATGTGCGGTAAGCTCGCGCACCACATCGTCCCAGACATGCTGGCCAACCTTGGCGTCAATGCCTGAATCGGCGACCACCTCGGCGTAGTGCTCGGTGACCGAGACGAAGACCAGCACGCCGGTGCGCGCGGTCGTGCGGTGGACGTTGCGGGCCAGGAACTGCTTCAATGCGTTGTCATGCGCGGTCTGATAGCGCAGCCGTCTCGGCACCATATGGATGCGCAGCCCCGGAAAGGCCCATAACAGCAAAAGAAAGCAGGCAAGCGCCAGAAGCTGGGCAATCACGAAGTGGGGCAGGCGGATGGTGAGCCACCAGGCCTCCAGCCCATAGGCGACGGCGAGGCTGACCAGCAGCGTGGCGAGAGCCGCCACGAAGGCAGCCGGAAAGAAGTAGTTGCCGCTGGCATGCGCCACCACGCAGTAGATTTCGCCGTCGGTCCTCGATTCGGCGGCGCGGATCGCCCCGGCGATGCGCTCATGGTCCTGCGGACTGATCGGTCGTGTCGCCATGATCCCTCTCACCAGCTTCCCGAAGAGCCGCCGCCGCCCGAAGAGCCGCCACCGCCGGAGAAACCACCGCCGCCGCCCGAGGACCAGCCGCCGCCCGACCAGCCGCCGCCACCTGACGACCAGCCGCCACGTGACGATCGCCGGCTCGGCTCGAACGTCATGCCGAGCCAGCGGTAACGGCCGGGACCGATCTTCTGGCCGAAGATCGGCGGCAACACCGAGGCCGCTATGCTGCCGAAGAAGATGAGCGCCCAGATGCCGATGAAGATGGCGAAGAACAAATCGTCGGAATTGAACGGCGCCTGCTGGTTGCGCTTGCCGCGTGCTTCCAGCTCCTCGGGATTGCCGTTGAGCACCATGATCATGTCGTCGACGGCCTTGGTGATGCCGCCGGAGAAATCGCCGGCACGGAAGGCCGGCACCATGTCGTTTTCGATGATCAGCTTGGTGTGCAAGTCGGTCAGCGTGCCTTCCAGCCCGTAGCCGACCTCGATGCGCATCTTGCGGTCGTTCGGCGCGACCAGAAGCAGCACGCCGTTGTTCTCTTTCGCCTGGCCAAGTTTCCAGAACCGGTACAGCCGGTTGGCATAGGGTTCGATCTCCTCCCCGCCGAGGCTGGGGATGGTGGCGACGACGATCTGATCGGAGCCTTTCGTCTCGAAATCGGCAAGCTTCTGCGTCAGTGCCGCCCTGGTCGCCGCATCGATGATACCTGCATTATCGACGACACGGCCGGTCAGCGCCGGGAGCTCGGCGGCGAGAGCCGCAAATGGCAGCGCGAGAACGAGGAGCAGGACAGCGACGCGACACATGGCGCGTCGTCCCTCATTGGCGGGCAGGATCACCACGTCGGAATCCGGCAATCATCCGCCCTGTTTCGTGCCGAAATCGACCTTCGGCGTCTGCAATTTGTCCTCCTCGACCGTGAAATTGGCGAAGGGCTCGTTGCTGCGGAACCAGAAAGTCGCCCACAGCACCGAGGGGAAGGTCCGCAGCGTCAGATTGTAGTCCCTGACCGCCTGGATATAGTCACGCCGCGCCACCGCGATGCGGTTCTCGGTGCCTTCGAGCTGCGCCTGCAGCGCCAGGAAGTTCTGGTTGGCCTTCAGGTCCGGGTATGCCTCCGACACAGCGAGCAGCCGCGACAGCGCGCTGGTCAGCCCTGCCTGGGCGTCCTGGAACTTCTTGAGGGCTTCGGGATCCTTCAACGTCTCTGGCGTTACCGTGACCTGTGTCGCCTTGGCGCGCGCCTCGACCACGGCGTCGAGCGTGTCCTTTTCGTGCGAGGCGTAGCCCTTGACCGTCTCGACCAGGTTGGGAATGAGGTCGGCGCGGCGTTGATACTGGTTCAGCACCTCGCTCCATGCCGCCTTGGCGTTTTCCTCCGCCGTCGGGATGGTGTTGTAGCCGCAGCCGGCAAGCAGCGGCAGCATGACGGCCATCACCAGCAAGGCGGGCAGCGTGCGGAATGTCGGGAAAGCAAGGCGCTGGGCAAACATGATCGGTCCCCTCGGTAGAAGTTGCATGCCAAGCATTACCACAATCGGCGCGCAAGAAAACGACCTCGGCGCAGACGGTTGTCGATGGGGTTACGGTCGGCCGCAAGGCGCTGTAATTGACGGAGCGAACGCGGTAAGGTCGCCACGAAACAGGACAGCATCATGGCGCAGCGCCAGGACAGCGACACCGAATCGCGCCGCATCCTCGAGCGCGTCGCGCGCGAGACCGATCCGGCCGCAACCTCGCTCGCGGCGCGGACCGCGAAGGCCGTGCGCGACCACGTCGCCGCCGCCGATGCCGACCGCGCCGACCCGATCGAAGTCTGGGGCACGCGCATTGGCCGGATAATTGGGCTGCTGCTGGCGCTGGGCCTGATGATCTGGCTCGTGCTTTTCCTCACCCGGGGCAGTTAGGATTCCAATGAGCACCGAGCAAGCCGACGCGCCGCGCGCGGTCATCGTCGTTTCCAGCCATGTCGCACGCGGCTCGGTCGGCAATCGCGCTGCCGTCTTTGCGTTGGAATCGCTGGGTTTCCCGGTATGGGCGGTGCCGACAATCATCCTGCCCTGGCATCCCGGCCATGGGCGCGCGACCCGCATCGTGCCGCCGCTCGATCAGTTCAAGGCATTGATGGCCGATCTGGAGCGCGCGCCGTGGCTGGGCGAGGTCGGGGCGGTGCTGTCGGGCTATCTCGGCGAGGCCGGCCAGGCCGAAGCCGTCGCCTCGCTGGTCGCCGCGGTCAAGGCGAGAACGCCTGATGCCGTCTACATATGCGATCCGGTGATGGGCGATTCGGGCGGACTCTATGTGCCGGAGCCGACGGCGATCGCCATGCGCGACCGGCTGATGCCGATCGCCGACATTGCCACCCCTAACCGCTATGAACTGGAATGGATGGCCGGAGCGCCGTTGCCCGACCTGAAGTCGGTGATGGGGGCGGCGCTCCATGCCGGGCCTTCGACCATGCTGGTCACCTCGGCGCCGTCGATGATTTCAGGCGGCACCGGCAATCTTCTGCTCGACGGCAGCCAGGTGCTGCTTGCTGAGCACCGCGTTATCGAAAAGCCGCCGAACGGTTTGGGCGACCTGACAGCGGCGGTCTACCTGGCGCGCATCCTCTCCGGCCAGCCGGCGATCAAGGCGCTGCAATCGACGACGGCGGCGGTCTACGAAATCCTGGCGCGCACGGCCAAACGCGGCGGCGACGAATTGCAGCTCGAAACCGATGCGCAGAGCCTGTCGCACCCGATGGCGATGGTGCAGCTTCGCCATCTCACGCATCCGGGGCGGGACCGCCGCGCGTGACATCGGCACGGGTGCTGGTCGGCGCGGACGGCTGCAAGGCCGGCTGGGTCGCCGTGCGGAGGGCTCCGAACGCGGCGCCTTCGGTCGAGGTCTTCGCCAGCTTCGCCGCGCTGCTGGCGGCGGTCCCCGACGACGCGATCGTCGCCGTCGACATGCCGATCGGCCTGCCCGAATTTTCGAGCAAGGGCGGGCGCGGACCGGAGGCGCAGGTCAGGTCGCTGCTCGGGCCACGCCAATCCAGCGTCTTCTCGATCCCGTCTCGTGCGGCACTCTACGCCGATACCGCCGAGTTCACTTCGATCGAAGCCTGGTACGCCGCGCATCGCCGGGCGAGCGACGTGGCCAGGACCACTTCCGATCCGCCGCGCGGCGTTTCGATCCAGGCATTCGGCATCTTTGGCAAAATACGCGAGATCGATACGTTGCTGATCGCGCGGCCCGAACTGCGTCGCCGCGTCTTCGAATCGCATCCGGAAGTGGCTTTCTGTCGGCTCAACGGGGGGCAGGCCATGCTGCTGCCGAAGAAGGTCAAGGGCAGCATCAATCCGGCCGGCATGGCGGAACGCAAGGCGCTGCTTAGCCGGCACGGCTATGACTTGAACTTCCTCGATCAGGCGCCGCCGCGCGGCGCGGCCGCCGACGATTTCCTCGATGCGGCGGCGATGATGCTGATCGCCGGCCGCATCGCCGCCGGCACGGCAAGGCCGTTTCCCGACCCGCCACTCACCGACGGCTTTGGCATACCGGTCGCCATCTGGGCGTGACAACATTGGCCAGCGTCGCGCCCGACGCATGGCATTTCTCGCCAACCCTACAATTCTGCATTGCTCGCGACGGCCTTTTACCGCTAGAGCGTTTCTCGACCGCAACGCGCTGCCGCCCTCCAACCGGAAAGCCGCCCATGCCTCACCTTCCCGATCACCTTCTCACCGGCTACCGCAATTTCATGAACGGTCGCTATCTCACCGAGAGCGGCCGCTATCGCGAGCTCGCCCGGGAGGGGCAAGCGCCGGAAACCATGATCGTCGCGTGCTGCGATTCCCGCTCTGCACCCGAGGCGATCTTCGACGCAGGGCCCGGCGAACTCTTCGTGCTGCGCAATGTCGGCAATCTGGTGCCGCCTTACGAGCCGGACGGCGAGTTCCACTCGACCTCGGCCGCGCTCGAATTCGCGGTGCAGAGCCTCAAGGTCAAGAACATCGTCGTCATGGGCCATGGCCGCTGCGGCGGCATCCGTGCCGCGCTCGACGCCAATTCCGCGCCGCTGTCGCCGGGCGACTTCATCGGCAAATGGATGAGCCTGATCGCGCCGGCCGCCGAGACCGTGTCGGCCAGCACCTTCATGACGGCGACGGAGCGCCAGACGGCGCTGGAGCGCATCTCGATCCGCTATTCCCTAGCCAATCTCAGAACCTTTCCCTGCGTCTCGATCCTTGAGGGCAAGGGGCGGCTGTCGCTGCACGGTGCCTGGTTCGATATTTCGACCGGCGAGCTCTGGGTGATGAACAAGGAGACCGGCGATTTCGAGCGCCCGGTGCTGGAGTGACCGAAACGGCACGCCAGGCGATGAGCATCCGGCCGGTCATGTTCACCGCCGCCGCACTGCTGATGGCGATCATGGCCGCCCGCGCCGATGACGGCGCCATCATCAGCCGCTGGTATTCGGCCTTGCTGGTCGCCGACCGCACCGAACTTTCCGACCTGCTCGCCGACAATGTGCGTATCGAACTCGACGATCTCGGCATCGTGCAGGGCAAGCAGGAGTTCATCGCCTCGCTCGACGAATGGAAAGGTGCGGTTGCGGGTGCCGCGATCCGACACCGGATCGAGAAGAACGAAGGCGGCGTCACCACGGTGATCGCCTGCTACGACTTCCCCAACAATGACATGCTGATGCATGAGACCTTCGCCATAGCGGGCGACCGCATCACGGCCAGCACGCAGAAAGCCCTCGCGGAAAGCTGCGAAGCCTACTGACCGGCCACGCTGTTGCACGCGCCGGACGAGCGCCCTACATCGGTGATTTCAGCCTTTCCCGACCTGCCAGCCCGAAAGACAATCCATGCCCGCCACGAAAGCCGTCGACCTCGCCGCTCATCCGCTGACCACGTGGCAAGGGCCGCTCGGCCTGCCCGATTTCGCCCGATTTGGCGACGATGAGTTCGCACCCGTCTTCGATGCGGCGCTGAAGGCGCATGAGGCCGAGATCGAGGCCATCGCCGCGAACGAGGATACGCCGACCATCGAGAACACGCTTCAAGCCCTGGAGCTCGCCGGCGAGGCGCTCGACCATGTCTCGTCGATCTTCTGGTGCCGCGCCGGGGCCCACACCAACGAGGATATCCAGGCGCTGGAGCGCGACATCTCGCCAAGGATGTCGAGGCACTTCTCGGCGATCTCGATGAATGAAAGGCTCTTTGCCCGCATCGACGACCTTTACCAGCGCCGCGAGACACTCAAGCTCGATGCCGAGACGCTGCGGGTGCTGGAGAAGACCTGGAAGGGTTTTGTCCGCTCGGGCGCAAAACTTGACGCCGAGGGCAAGAAGCGACTGGCAGGGATCAACGAGGAGCTGTCGTCGCTCGGCACCAGTTTCGGCCAGAACGTGCTTGCCGACGAGCGCGACTGGGCGCTGTTCCTCGACGAGGCCGACCTGGCCGGTCTGCCGGACTTCCTGAAGAGCTCAATGGCCGAAGCCGCCGAGATGCGCGGCCAGAAAGGCCGCTACGCCGTCACTTTGTCGCGCTCGATCTACGAGCCGTTCTCGACCTTCTCGGAGCGGCGCGACCTGCGCGAGATCGCCTTCCGCGCCTTCACCATGCGCGGCCAGAATGGCGGCGCGACCGACAACACGGCCGTGGTGCGCGACATGCTGAAGCTGCGCGCCGAGAAGGCAAAGCTGCTCGGCTACGGCTCCTTCGCGGCGCTGAAGCTCGACGACACCATGGCCAAGACGCCCAAGGCGGTGCACGACCTGCTCGATCCGGTCTGGGAAAAGGCGCTGGAGAAGGCAGCAAGCGACCAGAAGGAGTTGGAACGGCTGGCGACGGAAGCCGGCAGCAACGAAAAATTCGCAGCCTGGGACTGGCGGTTCTACCAGGAGAAGCTGCGCGCCGAGAAATTCGCCTTCGACGAGGCGGAATTGAAGCCCTATCTCCAACTCGACCGGATCATCGACGCCTGCTTCGACGTCGCGACAAGATTGTTCGGCATCACCTTCGAAGAGAAGAAAGGCATTGCCGCCTGGCATCCGGACGCGCGTGTGTTCGTGGTGAAGAATGCCGATGGCAGCGAGCGCGGCCTGTTCCTGGCCGATTACTTCGCCAGGCCGTCGAAACGCTCCGGGGCCTGGATGAGCGCGCTGAAGTCGGGCTATCGCCTGGGCCACGGTGCGAGCCCGATCATCTACAACATTATGAACTTCGCCAAGCCACCCGTGGGCGAGCCGGCGCTGCTGTCGGTGGACGAGGCGAAGACCTTGTTCCATGAATTCGGCCATGCCCTGCACGGCATGCTGACCGACGTCACCTGGCCTTCGGTGTCGGGCACGTCCGTCAGCCGCGATTTCGTCGAACTGCCCTCGCAGCTCTACGAGCATTGGCTGACCGTGCCGGCAGTGCTGGAAAAGCACGCTTTGCATGTCAAGACCGGCAAGCCGATGCCGAAGGCGCTGCTCGACAAGATGCTCGCCGCGCGCACCTTCGGCGCCGGCTTCGCCACTGTCGAATTCACCGCCTCGGCGCTGATCGACATGGCCTACCACGCGCGGCCGGACGCCCCGCAGGAGCCGCTTCGTTTCGAAGCCGAAACGCTCGAAAAACTCGACATGCCCGACACCATCGCCATGCGCCACCGCACGCCGCATTTCGGCCATGTCTTTGCCGGCGAGGGCTATTCGGCCGGCTACTATTCCTACATGTGGTCGGAAGTGCTGGACGCCGACGCCTTCGCTGCTTTCGAGGAGACGGGCGATCCCTTCAATCCCGCACTGGCCGAGCGGCTGAGAAAGAACGTCTATGCCGCTGGCGGCTCGAAGGATCCGGAAGAGCTCTACACCGCGTTTCGAGGCAAGATGCCCTCGCCGGAAGCCATGATGGTGAAGCGGGGATTGGTGTAGCGCCTTTTTCCTTCTCCCCTTGTGGGAGAAGGTGGATCGGCGCGCTAGCGCCGAGACGGATGAGGGGTGTTCCAGCGGAGTGAGGCGTTGGTGTTCTCTGGAGCCCCCTCATCCGTCGCCTTCGGCGACACCTTCTCCCACAAGGGGAGAAGGGGGAGCCTTATCCTTCCACGGATCCGCTACCCTTGGCCAAATCGCCCGCTTCAGTTTCTTATAATCCGTCACCGCTGGATTGCTGGGGTACGCGCTCGGCGCCGAGACATAGATGATCTCGGCGGCGATCGGTTCGAAGCCGGCGTAGAAATGGTTGGTCGATTTGATCAGCAGCATGTCCTTGGCCAGCGGATCGACGCCGATGTTGGAAAAAATGTCCGGCTCGAAGGTCTGCGTGCGGTTGGTGTTGAGGATAATGTCGACCTCGGTGCCCTCGATGCGGACCAGCGCGGCTGGCCCAAGCGTCACCCGGCTGGGTCCAAAGCTCTGCCAGCCCTCGGCGACAGCTCTCAGCACCGTGACGCGGGCGTCGATCGGCTCGCCGGCCTGGGGACCGGCCTTGCCGCCGAAACGCAGGTCGATGCCGGCGCCCTCGCCCGCGGCCTGGCAGAAGGTCACGGCGACCGGATCCCAGATCGTCGCCACGCCGACCTTATCGATGCCGCGCGCCAAAAGCTCCCGCAGCACGATGGTGCCATCGCCCGGCACGCCGCCGCCCGGATTATCCCAGATATCGGCGATGACCACCGGCCTGCCGCGCTTTTCAGCGCGAACGGCCAAGGCGCGCTCGATGCCGTCCTTGGCGCTCAGCATCGTCATCGCCGTCTTTTCGCGCATTGCGTAGAGCTCGCGTCCCAGCGTTTCGGCCAGCGCGTCGCCCTTGGCCTTGTCATTGTCGGTGACCACGAGGATGCGCGTGCCCATTTCGGGCACATCCGCCGCCATGAAGCCATGGATGACCGAGACCGACAGCACGCCGTCCTTGCCGTGCAGCGCCTTGATGCGGTCGACGAAGGAGCGCATCGGCTCGCGGCTGGTCGGCAGCACCTGGATCATGCGGCAGTCGAAGGTCGAGATGACGGGCTTGATCTCGCCGCGCGCCGCGGCGAGGCCGAGCTCGACGACATGCTCGCCGCGCTCGTAGAAGTCGGTGTGCGGGAATTCGAGGAAATAGGCCATGACATTACAGGCCGCCGCGCGCTTGGGCGTGAGATGGCTGTGCGGATCGAACTCGCAGGCGATCACCACGCCGGGCCCGACGATCTCGCGCACCCGTTCAAGCAGGTCGCCCTCACAATCGTCATAGCCTTGCGCCACCATGGCGCCGTGCAGGCCGAGAATGACGGCCTCCACCGGCAGAGCCGCCCTGAGTTGGCCAAGAATCTCGTCGCGCAGCGCCTCGTAGGTCTGCCGCTGCACCAGGCCGCCGGGTTCGGCCCAGGTGGCGGTGCCCTCGACGACGTCAAGACCTTCCGCGGCCGCGCGCCGACGCAGCGCGACGATCGGCGAGGAGCACAGTGTCGGCGTCTCCGGATGCTTGCCCGGCCCGGCATAGAAGGCCAGCTCGAACGATGCCCTGTCGGTCGGCACCGGCGAAAAAGTGTTGGTTTCCGTCGCCAGCGAGGCGGTGAAGATGCGCATGAAAACTCCGTGATGGACTTTCTTGTTTTCGCAATTCCGGGGGGAAACCGCCGCACGCTTTTCCTGGAATTGCTGGGTTGCTATTTGACCGCCCCGAGCGCCAGCCCCCGTACCAGGTAGCGCTGCAGCCAGATGAACAGGATCGCCACCGGTAGCGTCGCCAACAGCGTGGCGGCCATGACGTGATGCCATTCGATCGTGTAGCGCCCGGCGACCAGCGAGAACACCTGGATCGGCAGCGTGTAGCTCTCCTGGCTGCGCAGCATGGTCAGCGCCACGACGAATTCGTTCCAGGCGTTGATGAAGGTGAAGATGGCGGTGACGGCAATGGCCGGCAGGCAGAGCGGCAGGAAGACTTTGCGCAACGTCAGCCAGCGCCCGGCGCCTTCCATCCAGGCCGCCTCCTCGAGATCGCGCGGGATGGTGTCGAAATAGCTCTGCAGCATCCACACGGTGAAAGCGACGTTGAAGGCCATATAGATGAAACCGAGCGCCGTTGTCGATTCGACAAGGCCCCAGGCGGCCATCAGCCGGAACAGACCGAGCACCAGCACGATGGGCGAGATCATCTGCGAGATCAGCAGGAACTGGCGGAAGGCGCCATAGCCGGCAAAACGAAAGCGCGACATGGCATAGGCCGCCGGCACCGAGATCAGGATGGCGCCGACCGTGGCGATCACCGAGACATAGAGCGAATTGGCAAGCGCCCGGCCGAAGCCGGTCGCCACCCACATGTCGGCAAAATTCGACCAGCGGAATTCGCTCGGCCACCAGGTCGGCGACAGCACCTCCTGCCGCGGCTTGACCGCGGTCAGGAACATCACCGCGAAGGGGAAGATCGTCACCACGATCAGCGGCGCCAGCAGCAGCCAGGCGATGACGGTTCGCTTCAGCTTGCCCGCCATGCTCCTCATGCGCGCTGCTCCCGCATGGCGAGGCGCACATAGATCATGGTGAAGACCAGCAATATGGCGAACATCACCAGCGACACGGCGGAAGCCTCGCCCAGTTTGCCGATGCGGAAGGCGAGCTTGTAGAGGTGAGTGACCAGTATGTCGGTCGAATTGGCCGGCCCGCCCTGCGTCATCACCCAGATGATCGGGAACGAATTGAAGACGTAGATGGTGTTGAGCACGATGGCGATGTTGATGAACGGCTTCAGGAGCGGAAAGGTGATTTCGCGAAACTGCTGTGCCGGCGTCGCTCCTTCAAGCGCGGCGGCCTCGTAGAGATCGTCCGGAATCGAAGACAGGCCGCCGAGGAAGATCGTCGTGGTAAACGGCACCGTCACCAATATACCGATCAGCACCTGCATCGGGAACGCCGTCTCGGCGCTGGCCAGCCATTGGACATTGTGATCGATCAGGCCGAGGCCGAGCAGCGCCGAATTCAGCATGCCGCTTTCGCCGCTCAGCGCCCAGCGCCAGACCACCGCCGTCATGGTCAGCGACACCGCCCAGGGCAGCATGATGATAACGCGGGCAATGCTGCGGCCGTAGAAATCAGTGTTGAGGATGATGGCGACCGGGATCGACAGAAGCAGCGCGCCGCCAACCACCAGTACGGTCCATACCGCCGTGCGCCACAGTGCCGCGACGAAATCGGGATCGGCGGCGAGGGCCGCGAAATTGGCAAGGCCGCTGAATTCGCGCAGCTGGCCGAAGCGGTTGACGTCATGGGTTGCGATCTGGATCAGGTCCCAGACCGGCCAGAAGATGACGACCGCCGCCAGGAACAGACTGGGCAAGGTCAGCAGATAGGGCAAGAAACGATTTTGCATCGGCTGGCCTGGGTTTCGGCGCGCTGGATCGGAAGGTCTATGCGAATTTTCGGATCCGCCGCAGCAGGCGTGAACCAAGGGAGTGGCGCGCCCCGCCTGAATGGGGCGCGCCACGGGCGCAGGGAGATACGCCCTATTTCTTCAGCACGGCGTTGGCCTTCGCTGCCGCATCCTTCAAACCTGCCTCCGGGTCGCCGCCGAGATAGATCTTCTGCATGGCGTCCGACGTGATCTGGGCGATCTCCTCCCAGCCCGGAATGACCGGCGCAAAGCGGGCGTCGGGCAGAAGCGCGGTGAAAGCGGCGAGGTCGGCATTGTTGACGTAATAGTCCATCTTGGCCTCTTCCTTGTTCACCGGCAGGAAGCCTTCGCCTTGCGTGAACTTGGCGCGCTGTTCCGTGGTGAACAGGAAGTCGAGCAGCTTCCAGGCCTCGTCCTTGTTCTTGGAGTTCTTGAACATGATGATGGAATCGGTGACGCCATAGGTGCCGCGCGCGCCCGTCGGGCCGGCGGGTATAGCCGCAACGCCATATTTCAGGCTCGGCGCTTCTTCCTTGATCTGGTTGGACAGGAAGGGCGCGGTGATCATCATGCCGACCTTGCCCTGCTTGAACAGGTTCTGGACGTCCTCACGGTTGTTGGAGGTTACGCCGGGTTCCGTCAGGCCTTCGTCGATCATCGACTTGTAGAGCTTGGCGGCTTCGAGCGCGCCGGGCGTGCTCAAGCCCGATGTGCCGTCCTTATTGAGGATCTCGGTGCCGTATGACCACATCGCATAATAATAATAGACGTCTGTCTCGATCTCCTTGCCCTGCAGGCCGAAGCCGAATGTGCCGGACCCCAGCGCCTTGATCTTGCGGGCGTCCTCCTGCAGCTCGGTCCAATTGGCCGGCGGCTTGGCGATGCCGGCCTTCTCGAACAACTCCTTGTTGTAATACATGGCGCGCGCCGAAGCGGCGATCGGCAGGCCGTAGGTCTTGCCGTCCATGATCGAAGGCGACAGGAACGTGTCGATGAAACGGCCCTTGAAATCTGGCGTGATATAGCTGTCGAGCGGCTCGGCGACGTCCTGCTGCACGAAGTCGATCAACCAGCGCGTGCCGATGATCGAGAGATCCGCGTTGGTGCCGGCGGTGATGTCGGTGGTCAGCTTCTGCAAGAGCACATCCCATGGCACCACTTCGAACTTGACCGTGATGCCGGGGTTCTTTGCCTCGAACTCCTTCTTGACCTCCTCGAAGTAGGGGCCGGTCTTGGCGCTGTATTCGGCGACGGTGACGCGCACCTCGCCGGCTTGCGCCTGTGCCGCGAAGGCCAGCATGCTCATTCCGGCCATCAAGCCGACAGTCCATTTCGCAATGCTCATCCGATCTCTCCCATTTTGTTCCGCGCTTTTGCGCTCCTCACGCCGATGTTGGCGCAGGATTATGTGACTTTCCTACATTATCGAGGAACTAGCCGCATGCAAGCAGATTATCGTGTTGCTTAATTACATTCCATTCACTAGCCTGCCGACATCTGCCTAACATGCGGAGGAGCGCGCATCGTGGTTTCGAGAGCCGAGTTCGAGGGCAGGACTGTCGTCGTCACGGGTGCCGGCGGCGGGCTCGGCTCGGCCATCGTCGCGTTGCTGGCCGGAAGAGGCGCGCGGGTGGTCGGCTGCGATCAATCGGAGGAGGCTTTGGAAAGCCCGCACCTCGCCTCGCGCCATGTCTTCAACCTTCTCGACCGGGTTTCGGTCGAAGCAGCCGTCGCGGCCGTGCTCGACAAAGACGGCGTGCCCGACATCCTGATCAACAATGCCGGCTGGACGCGCGCGGAGACGCTTGGCGCATTGACGGCCGACAGGATAGAGCAGGAACTCGATCTCAACCTGACCGGCGTGATGACGTTCGCCGATCCGCTGGTCAAGGCGATGGCGGCGCGCGGTTCGGGCAGCGTCGTCTTCATTTCCTCCGTCAACGCCGTCGCCCATTTCGGCAACCCGGCCTATGCCGCCGCCAAGGCCGGCATCAACGCCTATGCCAAGGCGATCGCGGTCGAGCTCGGCCGCAGCGGCGTTCGCGCCAATGTCGTCTGTCCCGGATCGATCCGCACCGCCGCCTGGGACCATCGCCTGGCCAAGAACCCCGACATTCTCGGCAAGCTCCAGCGGCTCTATCCGCTCGGCCGCATCGTCAATGCCTCTGAGGTGGCGGAAGCCGTGGCGTTCCTTGCCTCCGACCGGGCGTCGGGCGTAACGGGCGTGGTGATGCCGGTGGATGCTGGCCTGACCGCCGGCTGCCTGCCGTTCATAGACGACATAGTGGGAGCGTGACCATGACCGACGTCCAGTTCCGCGGCCTTTCGAAATCCTTCGGACAGCACAGCATCCTCGAGAACATCAACCTCGACATCGAGAGTGGCGAATTCGTCGTGCTGGTCGGCCCGTCCGGCTGCGGCAAGTCGACCCTGCTGCGCATGCTGGCCGGACTGGAAACGATAAGCTCGGGCGATCTGGTCATTGGCGGCGTGCGCGCCAACGACCTGCCGCCGCAGCAGCGCAACATCGCCATGGTCTTCCAGTCCTACGCGCTGTTTCCGCATCTCAAGGCCTCCGACAATATCGGCTTCGGACCGAAAATCCGCGGCGAGAGCCGCGCCGCGGTCGAGGACAAGGTCAAGAAGGCATCCGGCGTCCTCAACCTGTTCTCCTATCTCGACCGCTTCCCCCGGCAATTGTCGGGGGGCCAGCGCCAGCGCGTCGCCATGGGCCGCGCCATCGTGCGCGAACCCTCGGTCTTCCTGTTCGACGAACCGCTGTCCAACCTCGACGCGCAATTGCGGGTGCAGATGCGCACCGAGATCAAGGCGCTGCACCAGCGACTGAAATCGACGGTCGTCTACGTCACCCACGATCAGATCGAGGCCATGACCATGGCCGACCGCATCGTGGTGATGGATCGCGGCCGGATCCAGCAGGTCGGGCCGCCGCTGGAGCTCTATGACCGGCCGGCCAACAAGTTCGTCGCCGGCTTTCTCGGCTCGCCGTCGATGAGTTTCGTTTCCGGGTCCCTCAAGACGACGGCCACGAACAGCTGGTTCGAATCGACCGGCGGCGGAAGGCTTGCGCTTGCCGGCAAAGAGGTACCGGCAGGTGGTGCGGTGGAGGCCGGCATCCGGCCCGAGCATTTTGTCATCGGCGAAGCTGCCGACGCGATGACCATCAAGGTGGACGTCGTCGAGCCGACGGGCTCGGAAACCCATGTCTACGGTGCTATTGGCAACGATACGGTGCGCGTCGTCTTCCGCGACCGGATGCAGGTGAAGCCGGGCGACCGCCTGCCGGTCTCGGTCGAGCCGCGCAACATCCATCTTTTCGACAAGGCGACGGGCCTGCCTCTATGAAAGCACAAGCGTGAAGACACCGGCCGACATCATCACCCGGTTGCAGCTGATGTCGCAGGACGGCACCAAGTCGGATCGTCGGCTGGCCGGCCTTGTCCTGTCCGATCTCGATTTCGCCTCCAAGGCGGCGATCTCGGAGATCGCCGCGCGCGTCGGCGTCAGCGAGCCGACGGTGACCCGCTTCTGCCGCAATCTCGGCTGCGAAGGCCTGCGCGACTTCAAGTTCTATCTGGCGCAGGCGATCGCCATCGGCGGGCAGTATCTGTCGCCCGAGCCGCTGAGCCGCGACGCCCGTGAGCAGCGCATCGCATCGGCCATCACCGAGGCGGCGATATCGGCCATCCAGCGCGCCAGCGAAAACCTCGACATGACGACGCTGGTCGACGTCGCCGCGCGCATTGCCACGTCAGGCAACGTGCTGTGCGTCGGCTCCGGCGGCATTTCCTCGATGATGGCGACCGAAATGCAAAACAGGCTGTTCAGGCTGGGCCTGCCGGTGCTGGCGCAGATCGACGGGCAATTGCAGCGCATGTACGCCGCCGTGGCCACGCCCGACACCACTCTGGTCGCCTTCTCGGTTTCCGGCTATGCACGGTCGGTCATCGAGGCGGTGCAGGTCGCGCAGCAATATGGCGCCACAACGGTCGCCGTCACCGCGCCGGACTCGGCATTGGCCAGGGCCGCCGACACCGTCATCCATTTGCAGCCGCTCGAGGACGGCAACATCTATAAACCGACATCGTCGCGCTATGCGCTGCTGGCGATCGTAGACATGATCGTCACGTCGGTGGCCGAGACGCGCGGCCCGAAGGTGCTGGAGAATTTGCGCCGCATCAAGCAGAGCGTGAACACGCTGAAGGTCGACGATCCGCGTTTGCCGCTGGGCGATTGAACTTCAGGCCGAAGCACTGAGCGCCTCGATACGCTGCATCAGCACCTCGGGTTCACCCGTCACGCGCAGCGTCTTGAGCCGTGCCGTGGCGCCAGCGACAACCGAAACGGCTGAGGCCGGCACGCCGAGCATCTTGGCGGCCAGCTTCTCCAACGCTTGATTGGCGGCGCCGTTTTCGGGCACGGCGCGGACCCGGGCCTTCACGTGACTTCGCCCGTCAGCCGATGTCTCGATGCCTTCGAACCTGTCAATGGGAGAGTTCGGCGTCAGCCGGACAAACAGCTCGATGCCGTTCTCGCGGATGCGGAACGGGGCACTCATGCGATCGTCGGGTTCACAGCACCAGCGGTGCCACGGTGGTGAGCAGGAACTGCCTGAGGAAGAACAGGATCAGCAGCAGGATGATCGGCGAGATGTCGATACCGCCAAGGTCCGGCATGAAACGGCGGATCGGCCGCAGCGCCGGCTCGGTCAGGCGGTAGAGCATGTTGCCGATGCTGCCGACAAACTGGTTGCGCGAGTTGACGACGTTGAAGGCGTAGAGCCAGGAAAAGATCGCCGAGATGATGATGACCCACCAATAGAGGTCGAGCGCCATGACGATTGTTTGAATGAGGGCGAGCATGCCGGTCTCCAATTGTTGCCGACATGTAGCCATTGCGCGCGAAACCGGCAAGGGCAGGCTTCGGCCGCCAGGATTTCGGCAAAACGTCGCCTTGACAGAAAACTGCCGTGCCCGATAAATGCGCCATCCGCTGGACGGGGCTGTAGCTCAGCTGGGAGAGCGCGTCGTTCGCAATGACGAGGTCAGGGGTTCGATCCCCCTCAGCTCCACCAGCGGAATAATCCATTTTCCGTTTGTCGCTGCGTTGCAACAGCCGAAGCCACGTCGGGTGGCTACGGTGCGAAATGTCACGATACCGGCGCTCCTTTCGGCCCGCCACGGTCGATTGCGAGAGCCTCCAGGGGCAAACGCCTGTCAATTGGACTTATGACGGTGATCGCTATCGAATCGCGCTATTTTTTTTGGAATCCACCCCATTAGAGTGGCATTACCAAATCAGTTTTTTCTGTGTGTTGTAGCAAGGCGTTTCGGTGGGGGCGGCTGAAGGCGCTATACGGATTTGGAAGTCGATATGAAGAACCCGCCCGCGGAAGCAAAACGTGTCAATTCGCGAGTATCTCGCTGCAAATCTCAGACGGCTCTGTAAGGAGCATGCCTCGGTAAGCGCGGTATGCCGGGAACTGGGCATCAATCGGACGCAGTTCGAACGCTACCTTCAGGGACAGTCCGTTCCGAACAAAGCGACAGCCAAGCTGATCTGCGAGTATTTCCGCATCGACGAAGCCGAATTGTACCGGGAACCGGGCGCGCCGAAGCCTACGGTTCGCGGCCTGCCACCGATTTCCGAAAGCCTGTTCAACCAAATGATCCGGCCGCCCGCCCCGTCGATCGCGGGCGGCACCTACTTCACCTATTTTTCGATCCCGGCTCGCCCCGATCTGTTGATGCGGTCGGTGACCTTCGTGCGGCGCGATGCCGAGCTGGTGACGTTCCGAAGGGTCACTGGATGGTCGGAGCGCCGGGGAACGACATGGGCGCGGGCGCGCGGCAATCATTACGGCGTGGCGATCTCGCGCCTGAACTGGATCTACTTCAGCGGCGTCAATCGCCGCCAGACCGGTGAACCATCGCTGATCTCGGTGCAGTGGGCTCCCATCTCGGAACCGGTGCTGATTGGCAAGGCCATGCTTCTGACGGAAGCCGGGCCGGCCTTCGTGTCGGTCATCATGCGGCAGGACGTATCCATCCGCCCGCGGCAGGCGATCCGCATGGCGCACGTCGTCAAGCTCGACGACCCGAGCCTCGACCAACTCGTGGTCAGCCTCGCGCGGGACGGGCTGGACTGACCGCGTCAGAATCTTCCCTTGTTACGCTAAATAAGAATAATCCTATCCGGAAAGAGCGTATGCCGGCAATCATCTACTCCGTATACGAGTAAAATCGATTTTTTGTACTTTAAGGCCATGAAAGATAATTTAGATTAATTCAGTTTTACTACTATTTTAACAAACCATTAACTCTTTCGATCTTACCTTCCGCCCGTGGATCCCGTTTTGGGGATCTTTTCAACAGATCCCATTTGGGGTCAGGAAGGGATGAAAATGGCGAAGAAAGTGAACGCTGCTCCGAAGCTGACGATTGCCGCAGGCACCCAGACCGTCTTCTTTTCGCAGGGCATGCACTACAACAAGCGCTGAGCTGCCCGAGGCGCCGGCGACGGTGTTCGTCGGCGCCTCGCCTTCGCAATGAGATTTCTGCATTGGCTTTCGGCATCATGAAAATGCGCTCCGCAAAAACGCTTGTCTTCTATCCCGGCGCCAACAAGGTCACTGCGTGCAATTTCCTGACCAGAAGCGTGTTCGAATGCAGTTCCGAGGTGATCGGTCTTCTCGCATCCTGGGACAAATGGGCATCCGCGGCGGAGATCGCGCGGGACCACGGATGGTCGCGATCAGAGCTGGATGCCGTCATCCCCCAATTGCTCGATTTTTCCGCACTGGTGACCGCCGGGTCGCAGCTGGCCGAACAGGAAACCCAATTCTCCGGACAATGGAACTGGGGCATTCCGACCGCGCTGATGCATTTCTGCGTGCAGGACAGCGAGTTCATGACCATCGAACAGGCGGAGGCACGACAGATCGAACGCGCAGGTCACAGCGTGCAGCCCGACCTCGTGCTCAGGAATTCCGCGGCGGCCATCCGGCTGCCGGACGCGCTCGACGACAATGAACTCCTTGCCCTGATGGCGCAGCGCCGCACCAACCGAACGGCGGCGGCGCCCACCATCACCGCGAAACAGCTTTCCGACTGCCTGTTCGCGGGCATGGGCATAACCGGCGAAACCAGCAACTGCGTCGGCGCCTTGCCACTGGGCATGACCCCTTCCGGCGGCGCGAGAAACCCCTATGAAGCCTATGTGGTTGCGCCGGCGGTGGAAGGGCTGGAGCCCGGTGTCTACCACTACTCGGCTGCCGGACACGATCTTGAAAGGATTTCGGCGAACCACCTGCCGAAGATCTCCGAACTGGTCGGCGGACAGGAATGGGCCGACACCATGCCCTGCCTGGTCCTGCTTTGCGCCAGGCTCGACCGCACCATGTGGAAGTATGAGGACGCCAACGCCTATCGTGTCGTGCTGATCGAAGCCGGCCATATCGGCCAGAACATGATGCTGGCGGCGACCAGGCACGGCCTGTCGGCCTGCCCGACCGCGGCACTCAGCCACTCCGCGATCAAGCGCCTGCTCGGCCTCGACCGCCTCACCGACGCGCCCATCTACGCCTTGACCCTGTCTATCCCGGAGACCAATCCGCGTCCGGCAGCGCGGTCAATCAATTAGCCGATCGATTATGTTCAGAGTGCCCGGTGAGGGGTCCCTGAATTCTATCACATAACAGGAGCAGCACGTGGCCAACCAGTCCCTACGCCAGTCGGATATCGATAGTCTCCAATACATCGCGTCGATGGCCAATGAGCTGGTGCAGATGGCCGAAGCAAGCCGTTTCCCCATGATCTCCTATCTGCTTGGCATGGCTTATGCCGAGGCCTTCGACGTCCTTCGCGGCGCCCGGCCGGCCAGGCATCCGCAGCTCAGCGGCAATCCGATGCACCCCAAGGCGCAGGCGAAAGACAATCGCGCCCAGCCGAGGAGAGCATAGCCAGATGCAGCCATCATCTCCATGCGTGACGGCGCGCCCCGGGACGTGCGCTGCAAGGCCTGCTGCCGTCCTTGAGGAAGGCCGCCGTCGGCTTGACCGCATCGAGATGGCCTATTGGTTGGAACACGCGGGCGCAGAGGTAACATCATCCAAGGCCGAACGATGCCGCCGCGATCGCTGCAATGATCGCCCGCAGCCCGCCGAACCGGTATTTATGCACGACGATCTGAGGGGAACCCACAAATGAACATGATCGCAGCCATCAAAAGCGCCGACGTCGGTGAAAGTGTCTTCAGCCGCCTCCATGCCCTGATCGCCAGCCGGCCGGCATCGCCGGATGCGGCGCGCCTTCAAGCCCGCCAACTGGTTTCCACGGCAATCGCCGACACCTGGCAGGCCGACAGTCTCTGGGGCGCGGTGGACGCCTTCTATGCCCATTTCGACTTCATGATGCAGACCATCGAGATCAACGGCGCCGGCGATCCGAACCTCAGGATCCTGCGCACGAGATGCCGCTTCTACCTCGAGCAGGTCGAGGCTCTGTGTCTGTCGATGAGCTATCGGTAGGCCGACCGTTCGACCTTGCTTGATCCGTATATGTCGTTTCTCCCGAAACGGGTTCAGTTTTGGGCGGCATGCATCAGTTCCGAAGGCTGAATACGAACGGCGCCGTGCGGCTGACGCGCGAACCAAGCTCCGGCGGCGGCGGCGGCACGGTGGCGCCCTGCAGCACGGCGAGCGCGGCGCGGTCGAGGTCGGGATCGCCCGAGGAGCGGACGACGCGCGCCGACGTCACTCGGCCCGAGGCGTCCACCGTGAAGGTGACGTTCGCATTGCCTTGCGAGCGTCGCGATTTCGCGGCGCTCGGATAGCGCGTATGCCGCTTGATCCATGACAGCAGCCGCGATTCCCACTTGGCCGGGTCGACGCCGGACGCCCCGGACGCCGATTTCGGCGCGGCTGTCCTGACGGCGGGCTTTGCCTCCGCGCTCGCGGCGGTTACCGTCTTCGGCGGTGCCGTCTTCTCCTTCTTCGGCTTCGGCTTCTCGACGGGCTTTTTCACCTTGGCCTGGACGGGTTTCTTTTCCCTGGGCGTTTCGACCGGCTTCGGCTGCGGCAGCGGCACGGCGACGTCGGGCGCGACCGTCTCGGCGATATCAGGGACGACCTCTTCGAGCGGTGGTTGGTCGACCGGATCAGCCGTCGCCGTCTCAGTCGGCTCGGCCGCATCAGGCGGTGGGGCATCCGTCTTGGCAACGGGCTCCGCTTGCTCGGCCACTTTCTCGGGCTCGGCTTCGGGCGCCTTTTCGGTCTCCTCGACCGGCTCGGCCTGGTCTGGCACAGCCGCGTCCAGCATCGCGGCCAGTTCGGGCACTGCCGGCGTCACCACCATCGGCGCCATCTCGATCGCCATTGCCGGCGGCGGCCCGCCATCCGCCGGGTCGACCGGGCTGAAGCTCTGCACCGCATAGGCGACCGCAACATGCGCGCCAAGCACCAGCGCGGCCGCAACCGCCCACAGGCCGAGGTCGCGCCAGCCGAGGCGTGACAGCTCCACCGTGGGCGAGGCGGCCGCTTGCCCGGTCATGGACCAGCGGCTCCGCCTGGCGCCGCTGCGGGAGCATCGCCGGCGGGCGCAGCCTCCAGGCCGACCAGGGCGATCTTCAGATAGCCGGCGCCGCGCAGCAGGTTCATCGCCTCCATCAGGTCGCCATAGGCAACCGACTTGTCGGCGCGAAGGAAGATGCGCGTCTGCTTGTCGCCTTTGGTCCTGCCGTCCAGCGTGGCCGCGAAAACCTGGCGCGGCACGGTTTCGTTGCCGATCGCCAGCGAGAGATCATCCTTCAATGTCAGGAACAGCGGCGTCTCGGGCCGGGGCGCCGGCGTCGCGGTCGAGCCCGGCAGGTCGACATTGACATCCACCGTCGCCAAGGGCGCCGCGACCATGAAGATGATCAGCAGCACCAGGATGACGTCGATGAAGGGCGTGACATTGATCTCGTGGCTTTCCTCGAGATCGTCGTCCATGGTCTGACGGATGCGGCTGCCCATGGTCTTGCCCCGCTACTGCGCCGCCAGCGCCGTTGCCGGCGCCACCGTGCGGAAATCGAGGTCGCGGCTGACCAGCCGCTCGACGCCAGCCGAGGCGTCGGCGAGGATCTGCCGGTAGCCGGCTATCGAGCGCGCAAAGACGTTGTAGATGACGACGGCCGGTATCGCGGCGACAAGCCCCATGGCGGTGGCGAGAAGGGCTTCGGCAATGCCCGGCGCCACCACCGCCAGGTTGGTGGTCTGCGCCTGCGAGATGCCGATGAAGGCGTTCATGATGCCCCACACGGTGCCGAACAGGCCGACGAAAGGCGCTGTCGAGCCGATCGTCGCCAGCAGTCCTGTGCCGCGCGACATGCGTCGCGCCGCCGCCGCCTCGATGCGTGACAGGCGCGAGGCCACCCGTTCCTTCAGCCCGTCGCCGCCGGCATGGTCGAGCGCGCCGGCCGAAAGTGCTGCTTCTTCCTCCGCCGCCCGCACCAGCAGGGCGCCGGTGCCGCCGTTACGGCCGAGCGCATGGCTCGCCTGCTTCAGCGTCGCGGCATTGCTGATGGCGCGCGCGGCGCGACGGGCGCCGAGCTTGCCGGCAAGCACTTCCAGCGATTTAGCCAGCCATATCGTCCAGGTGACGAGCGAGGCGAAGGCCAGCCCGATCATCACCGCCTTGACGATGATGTCGGCAGCCATGAACATGCCCCATGGCGACAGATCGTGCGGCAAGGTGAGCGCCGGCGTTGTCGAGGGCTCGGCCGCCGTGCCGGCCCCGGCTTGCGGCTGTGCAGGCGCCGCGGCTCCCACGGGAGCGGCAGGCGCGGTCGGCGCATTGAGGGCAGGCGCCGATGGTGCCGGCGCCGTGGTGGTGGCGGGCGCGCCGCTTGCCGGTTGCTCCTGTGCCGAAGCGCTGGCGGCCGTCAGCATGGCGGATGCAAACAGGGCTGCGGCCAAACCGGTTCTCGACATCGTCTTCTTCCTTGTTCTCACAGCCACCAGCCTTTCCTCGCGACAGTCCCGAAGCGTCACTGGACGTAGCCGACGGGCTGGCCGGTAAGGGGGTGCGCGAACACGCCCATCTCGACCCCGAAAATGCCCTTGAGCACATCGCCTTGCATGATTTCGCCGGGCGTGCCGCGCGTCAGCAGCCTGCCGTCCTTCAGGGCAATCAGCTCGTCGCAATAGCGCGCCGCCATGTTGGGATCGTGCAGCACCACGACGACGCAAAGGTCGCGCTTGCGGCTAAGTTCCCTGACCAGCCCAAGCACCTCGACCTGGTGGGCAATGTCGAGCGCCGAGATAGGCTCATCGAGCAGCATGACGCCGGCGTCCTGCGCCACCAGCATGGCGAGCCAGGCGCGCTGGCGCTCGCCGCCCGACAGCTCGTCGACCAGCCGGTTGGCAAAACCGGCCATGTCGGTCAGATCAAGCGCTTCCTCGACATGCCGTCTGTCGTCCTGGCCGAAGCGGCCGAGCGCGCCATGCCAGGGATAACGTCCGAGCGCTGCCAGCTCGCGCACGGTCAAGCCGGTCGCCGCCGGCGTCGTCTGCGGCAGATAGGCAAGCGCCCGCGCCAGTTCGCGCGCACCCCACTGCGCCAAAGGCCGCCTGGAGAAGGTGATGGCGCCAGAGCTTGCCGGCTGCTGGCGCGCCAAAAGCTTGACCAGCGTCGACTTGCCGGACCCGTTGTGGCCGATCAGCCCGTAGACGCGCGCGCGTTGCAATTCGAGCGAAACCGGACCGAGCAGCGTCCGCTCGCCCACGGCAAAGCGCACCGCGTCGATGTGGAAAGCAGTCTGGCTGTCGGCTCCGGTCAAGGTCCATCTCCAGTATGGCTGCGGGCATCAATCCGATTTTCGGGCAACCGTACCCGGTTGACTATGAAACATGACTTTGCTAGTCAACAATTAAGTCGATTTTTTGCGTCAACAAAATATCGTGACGCCTGATGCCGCTTTGAATTTCAGGCAACGAAGCGTTTCCGTGAAGCGATGAACCGCTCTAAGGTCTTCGCTGAAACAGGAAACCGCGCATGATCAAGGCGACACCCTTCGACTTCCCCTATGACGGCAGGCTTGTGGCCGAGAACACCGCGCTGGTCGTGATCGACCTGCAACAGGATTTCCTGTCGACGACGGGTTACTTCGCCAGGAAGGGATATGATCCGTCGCCGCTGAGAGCGATCCTGCCCGCGGTGAGTCGACTGATCGCCGCTGCCCGCGAGGCGGGCGTCAACATCGTCCATACAAGGCAGGGCTACCGGGCCGACATGGCCGACATGACACCTTACGAGAAATGGCGCCGCGGGCGGGCCGGCCTCGACGGCACCGAGATCCTGCTTCGTTCGGGTCCGGGTTTTCAGATCGTTCCGGAAATCGACGTCGCGCCGCAGGACATCATCGTCGACAAGACCTGCAACGGCGCCTTCACCTATACGGATTTCGAGCTCGTGCTGCGCGCGCGAGGCATCACGCATCTTCTGTTTTGCGGATGCACGACGGATGTCTGCGTGCACACGACGCTGCGCGAAGCCTGCGATCGCAACTTCCAGTGCCTGACGATCTCCGACGCCTGCGCCAGCGGCGACAGACGGGCGCATGAGGCGGCACTTCACATGGTGACGGTCGAAGACGGCGTCTTCGGCGCGCTGGCGGATTCAGGTGCGGTCATCGAAGGCCTGTCGCGGCTGGGTGGCGTGGATCGCCAATAAATTCCGTTCCGCCGTTCGGCCCATTGCCCGTGTTTCCAATCCCGTGCGCTGCGCGAAAGCCCCATGCTGGATTTCGCCGTCCTCGCGCCGCGCCAGCGAATTGCGCAGCAGCGCGATCGTCTCGCGGCCGACTGTCGCGATTTCGCGCGGCGTGTCGACACCGACGATCATGAATTCATCGATGCCGAGAGCCGCGTAAGCAAGCAGCGACAGGGCGGCCTGGGCCGGCGGACCGGAGACATCGACCGCCTTGTGCACTGCCGAGGAAACTCCCCGGTGGATGCGGACCGGAAGGGCGAAGCGCAGTCTGGCGGCCCGGCCATGTTCGGCGGCGGCGCCGCGCACCCGCTCCATCAACCGCCTGACATCGTCGATCGAACCGGGCGCCAGTTCGAAGACGTCGGCATGCCGGCCGGCCACTCTCAGCGCCGTGCCGGATTGCCCGCCCATGCGGATGACGAGGTCGGCACCATGTGGCCCCTTGCGCGGAACAAAGCCGCCCTTGATGCTGTAGAACGCGCCTTCATGGTCGAAAGGCCGCTCGTTCGACCATAGCCGCTTCAACAGAACCAGATATTCGTCGATGCGCTGCCAGATGACGCCGTGTCCGACCGGACGCGTTTCGGCATCGTCGTCGTTCAACGGCTCGCTGATCATCCTGAGCGCCAGGCGGCCGCCGCTGCGGGCGTCGATCGAGGCAAGCTGCCGCGCCGCCACGGTCGGTTCGACCACGCCGGCCCAATGGGTGAGGACCACTTCCAGCGACGAGCTGCGGTCCAGCACCTGGGCGGCAAGATCCATATTGGTCAGCAGGCCGGCCGGATCGTCGACCACGAGGTTGCGGAAACCGCCATCCTCGATCAGCGCCAGCCTGGTCGCCGTCTCGGCAAAGTCGTAGAAAAAGGAAACTGCGCTATCGGCAGGATGGGTCTTGCCGGGGACATGCGTGAATTCGATCGGCATTGCCATCTCCTCCATCTCTGGAATCACGGATGCGGTCAAATACGAATCAATGGCGCACGCGAAAGCGCACCGTGATCCGGTTCATTCAACTCCGATTGCCTGAAGGCGGTGGGTCGTCAGCCTGGCCGGACCACGGCTCAGGGAATGAGGCCCAGAACAACAGCCCCGGTGAACACGAACGCAAGGGCAAAGACGACATAGGCGAAAGCGCCGGCGTAGGCCGGACGAAAGCTCTGGGCATTGGCCAGCCTCTGGCCGCTGCTGCGGGTCTCGGTGTTCTGCATATAGGACATGTCGACCTCCGTCTCGCCGGTTAATCTATAAAAGTTGTAGACTTTGTCGATTGCTATTTTTCGGCCATGCGCAGAATTTTTTTCTAATAGTGCCGTGAAAATTGGCGCTGAGTTGCTGCAGAGCGGCATCGACCTAATCGACAGACATTGCAGTGTTGGTTTCGCTCCGGCGCTGGACAGCGCTTCACTTGCTGATCCATTCGTGCATTGGCGCGCCCCGCGCGGGCAGGATAGCATCGCGGCAGAGCGACAATGCGAGATCGTCCAAAGGACATTTAGGAGGAGCAAGGAAATGGGAGCAAGACTGGCCGGCAAGGTCGCCATCGTTTCGGGCGGCGCGACGGGAATGGGCGGGGCGGCCTCGGAACTGTTCGCGGCGGAAGGCGCAAAGGTGGCGATCATCGACCGCAATGGCGAAGCGGCGGCAGCCACCGCCGCGGCGATCCGGGCGCGCGGCCAAATCGCGGAGCATTTTGTCGCCGACGTTTCCGACGAGGCGCAGGTCGAGGCGGCCGTGAAGGGCGCGGCCGAGAAGTTCGGCGCGGTTACCGTCCTGTTCAATCATGCCGGCACCATCGTGATAAAGCCGTTCCTGGAGACCAGCGTGCAGGAATGGGATTGGCTGCATGCCGTCAATGTGCGCTCAATGTTCCTGATGACCCGCGCCGTGCTGCCCGGCATGATCGCGGCCGGCGGCGGCTCGATCGTCTGCACCTCATCGATCTCAGCGGTGGCGGCGACGCCGAACGAAGTGCTCTACGACACCACCAAGGGCGCCTGTCACATGTTCGCGCGCGCCATCGCCGTGGAGTTCCGCGACCGCAACATCCGCTGCAACGCCGTCTGCCCCGGTTTCATTCGCACACCGCATGGCCTGCGCGAGGTCGCCGATCTGGGCAAGCTCGGCGTCGATGTTTCCGACGCGGCGTTGGCTGCACAGCAGGGGCGGATCGGCGAACCGGAAGAGGTGGCAAAGGCGGCGCTGTACCTCGCCAGCGACGAGTCGAGCTTCGTCAACGGGGCCCATCTGTTCGTCGACAATGGTTTTACCGCGATGTGAGGTGTCCCAAGGTCCAGGGTCTTCGTCCCAAGCCCTACTCGTCTATCGTTCTTCCCGTCTAAACGGCTTCAGCAGTGCCGATGGCGCCACCGCATTGCGCGACATCACCGCCATGGCGACGATGGTGAAGATGAAGGGCAGCATCAGGAACGCCTCGTAGGGAATATGCCCGAGACCACTCGCCTGCATGCGCAACTGCAAGGCATCGACAAAGGCGAATAGCAATGCCGCCCCCGCCGAGCGCCACGGGTCCCAGCGGCCGAACACGACGAGTGCGATCGCCACCCAGCCGCGCCCGGAGACGACGCCGAAGGTGAAGGCGTTGAACTGCGCCATCGACAGGAAGGCGCCGGCCAGCCCCATCAGCGCGCCACCCAGGATGACCGCCTGGAATCGCGTGGCGATGACGCTGACGCCGGCCGAGTCCGCGGCTCGCGGGTTTTCGCCGACCATGCGCACCGACAGGCCCCATGGCGTGCGATAGAGCACGAAGGCGGCAAGCGGTATGGCCAGGATCGCCATGTAGACCAGTGTGAACTGGTTGAACACCGCCGGGCCAAGCACGGGAATGTCGGAGAGGATCGGGATCGGCAGCGGCTGAAAACCCTTGATGCTCGGCGGCACCGATTGCTGGCCGAAGATCAGCCGGTAGAGGAAATAGGCCAGACCCGACGAAAGCAGCGTCACGCCGATGCCGCAGACATGCTGGCTCAAGCCCAGCGCCACCGTGACCAGCGCATGCAGCGCCCCCATCAGCATACCGGTCAGTACCGCCGCCAGGACGCCCAGCCACAGGTTGCCGCTGAGGCTGGCGGCGGTGAAGCCGGTCATGGCCGACAACAGCATGATGCCTTCGATACCGAGATTGAGCACGCCGGCGCGCTCGGAGAACATTTCGCCGAGCGTGGCGAAAGCCAAGGGCGTGGCGATGCGGATGATGGCGGCCAAGAAGCCGACCTGGAAGATCTGTTCGAACACCGCGCTCATTGGGCGGCTCCGACGCGGCGGATGCGATAGGCGGTGAACAGCAGCGCCACCAGCATGGCAAGCAGTGCCGTGCCCTGGATGACATCGCTGAGGAAGGCCGGCACGCCGGTCGCGCGCGACATCGCCTCGGCGCCGGTCATCACGGCAGCCAGGAAGATCGCCGCCGGCACCACGCCGAGCGGGTTGAGCCGCGCCAGCATGGCAACGACGATGCCGGAATAGCCGTAGCCCGGCGAGATGTCGCTCATCACCTGGAAATGCACGCCGCCGACCTCGCCGACGCCGGCGAGGCCCGCCAGCGCACCAGAGAGCAGCGCCGTCGAGAGCAGCACCCGGTGGACATTGATGCCGCCATATCTGGCCGCTTCCGGATTCTCGCCGGTGACCCGGATTCGGAAGCCGAGCGTGGTGCGCACGATCAGGAACCAGATCAACGGTGCCGCGATAAGCGCGGCGATGACGCCGAGATGCAGCCGCGTGCCCTCGATCAGCACCGGGAAATTGGCCGAATCCTCAATCGGCGGCGAGATCGGATAGCCGCTGAAACTATCCTTCCACGGCCCTTCGATCAGCGCCATCAGCGCATAATAGATGACCGAATTGAGCAGCAGCGAACTGACGACGTCGTCGACCTTGAATTTCACCCGCAGCGTTGCCGGCACGAGCGCGACGGCTGCACCGGCCGCAGCGCCTGCCAGCGCCATCAAAAGCATGGCGAGCGGTCCCGGCATCGGGATCGCGCCGACGAAGCAACTCGCCACCGCGCCGGCCAGCAATTGCCCTTCGGCGCCGATGTTCCAGAATTTGGCGCGGAAGGCGACAGCCACCGCCAGCCCGGTGAAGATCATGGGTGCGGCCCGCACCAGCGTTTCGGTGATCGCATAGCTGTCGCCGAGCGACGCCGTGAACATAACGCCGTAGGATTCAAGCACGCCGGCGCCGGCCAGCGCGATCAGGCCGCTGCACAGCACCAGCGCCGCACCGATCGCCAGCAGCGGCAAAGCCAGGTTGAACCAGGCTGGCGTCGAGTTGCGGACTTCGAGGCGGAACATCAGCTATGGCCCTCCGCCCCGGTCATCAGCAGCCCCAGCCGTGCGATCGTCGCATCGGCGCTGGGAAGCGTGCCGGCGATGCGCCCCTCATACATCACCGCGATGCGGTCGCACAGCACAAGCAACTCCTCCAGATCCTCGCCGATGACGATGATGCCGCAGCCCTTGGCGCGCATGTCGAGGAATTTCTCATGGATGAAGCGGGCGGCTCCGATATCGAGGCCGCGTGTCGGCTGCGAGACGACAAGCACCTTCGGATCGAAGGCGAGTTCGCGCGCCAAAAGCGCTTTCTGCAAATTGCCGCCGGACAGCGCACCGGCACGCGTCATCGGCCCGGGGCACCTGATATCATAGGCCTTGATCTGCGCCTCGGCGAAGGCGCGGATCGCATCCGGCTTGAGCAGGCCCTTGCTGCTGAACGAGGCGGTGCCGATGCGCGGCAGCACCATGGAATCGGCGAGCGGCAAATTGGTGACCAGCCCGGTTGTCATGCGGTCTTCCGGGATGCGGCCGAGTCCCAGCGCCTGCACCTCGCGCGGCGAGAAGCGTGCCACTTGTTTGCCGGCGATCGTCATCCGGCCGGCATCAGGCGCAAGCACGCCCGAGATCACCTCTGCCAGCGCCCGCTGGCCATTGCCGGAGACACCGGCAATGCCGAGGATCTCGCCGGCGCGCACGGATAGCGACACATCGCGCAGCGGCGTGCCCGAATGGCTCGAGGTGGAAATGCTGTCGAGAGTGAGCACCGCTGCCCCCGGCGTCGGCGGCCCCTTGGCCGGCGGCACGATCTCTTGGCCGCACATCAGTCGCGCCATTTCCGCTGACGTGGTGTTGGCCGGATCGTCGACGCGGCCGGCGACGCAGCCATGCCGCAGCACCGTGCAGCGGTGGGTGAGCGCGCGCACCTCGTTGAGCTTGTGCGAGATGAAGATGATGCCCAGGCCCTGCGCCGCCATCGACCGCAAGGCCGAAAACAGCCCGTCGACTTCGCTCGGCGCCAGCACCGCGGTCGGCTCGTCGAGAATCAGCAGTTTTGCGCCACGAAACAGCGCCTTGACGATCTCGAGACGTTGCTGCTCTCCGACAGACAGCGCCGAGACCGGCAGGCTGGGATCGAGTGTCAGCCCGTGCTGGCGGCTGATTTCGGCCAACCGCGCCAGTCCGCCGGACCGGTCGATCCGTCCGGACTTGCCTGGCATGCCGATAAGCAGGTTTTCCAGCACCGTAAGCCGTGGCGCCAGGTGAAAATGCTGGTGCACCATGCCGATGCCCGCGGCCAGCGCATCGGCCGAACTGGTGATCCGCACCTTCCGGCCCTGGATGAGGATCTCGCCGGCGTCGGGCGCATAGGCGCCGAACAGCACGTTCATCAGCGTCGTTTTTCCGGCGCCGTTCTCGCCCAGCAGGCCGAGGATCTCGCCGGGCGCCACGCTGAGGTCGACGGCTTCGTTCGCCTTGACGGCGCCGAAACTCTTGGTGATGCCACGCATTTCGATGAGGGGGGCAGGCAAGGGGGAATCCTGGTGAGAATTGGCTTTGCGATTCAGTCCGATAGAGATGCGCTGCACCCCCCTCTGGCCTGCCGGCCATCTCCCCCTAAAGGGGGATCAGATGTCACTTCGGCTTTCGCCAATCTGCACCGTTTGAAGAGACAAGCACCGCCGGCGAAGCTGCCAATCTCCCCCCTCGAGGGGGAGATGTCCGGTAGGACAGAGGGGGGCGCCACGCGCCAACCCCTCAAATAACGACACTCAATCCGAGACCGGCGTATTCTCGTCGACATCCACCCGGAAATTGCCTTCGAGAATCTCGGCCTTCTTCTTCTCGACCATGTCCTTGACCTCGGCTGGCAGCGTCTTGTCGAACTTATGGTAAGGCGCGAGGTGAGAACCGCCCTTGGCCATGCGCGAGAAATCGCCATAGTCCTGCGCCGTGAAGACGCCGGCCTTGACCAGCTTGATCGCCTGTTCGACGGTCGGATACATGTCCCAGACCGGGCCGGTGATGACGGTGTCGGGACCAAGGCTCGACTGGTCGGACATGTTCGAGATGGCGTAGATCTTCTTCTCAACCGCCGCTTCGATGACTCCGAAACGCTCGGCATAGATGACGTCGACGCCGGCGTCGATCTGCGCCACCGCCGCTTCCTTGGCCTTGGGCGGGTCAAAGAAGGAACCGATGAAGGCGACCTTCTTCTTGATGTTCGGATTGACCTCCTTGGCGCCGGCGAAGAAGGCGTTGACCAGCCGGTTCACTTCCGGAATGCCCATCGCCGCGACGGCGCCGATCGTGCCCGACTTCGACATCTTGCCGGCGATCATGCCAGAGAGATAGGCGGGCTCGTGGATCCAATTGTCGAAGACGCCGAAATTCGGCTCCGCCGGCCCAGCGCCGGAGCCGAACAGCCAGGCAGTCTTCGGGAACTGCTTGGCCGTGCGGCGCGATTCACGCTCGGCAGCGAAGGCATCGCCCAGCACCAGTTCATAGCCGCCCTGTGCATATTCGCGCATGACGCGGCTGAAGTCGGCGGTCTGTACCTTCTCGGACCATTTATACTCGATGCCGAGTTCCTTCTCGGCCTTCTGCAAAGCGACATGGATCTGGTTGTCCCACGGCTCCTCGATGGGCGTGGCGAAGATCGCCGCCACTTTCAGCTTCTTGTCCTTGGCGAAGGCGGCGCCCGGCAGCATCGCCGTAGCCAGGCCAAGCGCGCCCAGCTCCAGCACGTTGCGCCGCGAAAGGCCTTCGCGCGTTGAACGGGATTTGTTCTTCCGGTTTTCCATTGCAGTCCCCTCTGTTCGACAGCCGTGTCGAGCCGGCCGTTCTAAAAATCAGACGGGGAACTATGGAACGGGTCCGGACTTTTGTCCACATGGTCAAATTTGGCAGAGCGATCATATCCGCTCTCCTGGACTAGCTGGGAAGGTGATTGTTCAGACCCGTTCTAGCGCGATGGCGATGCCCTGGCCGACGCCGATGCACATCGTCGCCAGCGCGTAACGGCCGCCGCGTTCGCGCAGCTCCAGCGCCGCCGTGCCGGAGATGCGCGCGCCCGACATGCCCAAGGGGTGGCCGAGCGCGATGGCGCCGCCATTCGGGTTGACGTGCGGCGCATCCTCCGCGATGCCGAGCTGGCGCAGCACGGCGATGCCTTGCGAGGCGAAGGCTTCGTTGAGCTCGATGACGTCGAACTGTTTTGGCGTCAGGCCAAGCCGCGCGCACAGTTTTTGCGTTGCCGGCACCGGACCGATGCCCATGATGCGTGGTGCAACACCAGCGGCGGCGCCGCCGAGTACGCGGGCGATCGGCGTCAGGCCGTATTTCCTGGCCGCCGCTTCCGAAGCGACGATCAGCGCCGCCGCGCCGTCATTGACGCCCGACGCATTGCCGGCTGTCACCGTGCCGCCTTGGCGGAAAGGCGTCGGCAATTTGGCGAGCGCTTCCACCGTGGTACCGGCGCGTGGGTGCTCATCTCGTGAGACGACCACCGCATCGCCCTTGCGCTGCGGGATCGTAACCGGCGTGATTTCCTTCGCCAGCCGGCCATTGGCCTGCGCGGCGACGGCCTTGTCCTGGCTGCGCACCGCGAAAGCGTCCTGGTCCGCGCGTGAAACCGAAAAATCCTCGGCGACGTTCTCGCCGGTCTCGGGCATGGAATCGACGCCATACTGGTTCTTCATCAGCGGGTTGACGAAGCGCCAGCCGATCGTGGTGTCGTAGATCTCGGCATTGCGTGAAAACGCCGTGTCAGCCTTGGGCATGACGAAGGGCGCCCGGCTCATCGATTCGACGCCGCCGGCGATCATCAGTTCGGCCTCGCCAGCCCTGATTGCGCGGGCGGCGATGGTCAGCGCATCCATGCCGGAGCCGCACAGGCGGTTGACGGTCGAGCCCGGGATTTCCTTCGGCAGGCCGGCCAGCAGCAGCGCCATGCGCGCCACGTTGCGGTTGTCCTCGCCGGCCTGGTTGGCGCAGCCATAGACAACGTCGTCGACCGCCTGCCAGTCGACGCCGGCATTGCGCTCGACCAGCGCCTTCAGCGGAATGGCGCCGAGGTCGTCGGTGCGCACCGCGGACAGCGAGCCGCCAAAGCGCCCGATCGGCGTGCGGATATAGTCGCAAATATAGGCTTCGGCCATGACAGGCAGCTCTCCCATTTCCCTCATGCGCCGCCTTGGACGGCGCGTGCGGGTCGCGCAATGTCTTCAGTTCGAGTTCGCCTGGCGCCGGCGTTTCGTCAAGCGCCTGCGCGAACTTAAGCAGCCAGCCACAGCCCGCCTGCACCTGGCGACAGCCTTGGCCCCGAGCTCAATGCTTGATCCTGTCCCTCATCGCGTACCACAGCATTCCCAGCACGTAGAGCGGACCGCGCAGCGCCGTGCCTCCGGGGAAGGGCCTCGGGGTCAACGTCGAGAACAGGTCGAGCCGCGAAGCGTCGCCCGTGATCGCCTCGGCGAGCAGCTTGCCAGACAGCGTCGACAGGATGACGCCCTTGCCGGAATAGCCGTGCGCGTAATAGACCTCGCCATAGTGCCCGACATGCGGCAGTCGCGACGTCGTCACCGACACCAGCCCACCCCAGGCATGATCGATGCGACAGCCCTTGAGTTGCGGGAAGGTGGCTTCCAGATGCGGCCGCACGAAGCCGGCAATATCGGCCGGCGGCGATGGCGTGTAGCGCTCGCCGCCGCCGAACAGCAGGCGGCCGTCCGCCGACATGCGGTAATAGTTGACGACGAAACGCGTGTCGGACACCGCGACATTGGCCGGGATGACGCTGCGCGAGCCCTCCAGCGGCTCGGTGGCGACGATGTAGTTGCCGACCGGCATTATGCGGCTGTTGACGCGCGGCTCCAGCCCATTGAGCAGCGCATCGCCAGCCAGCACGACATGCTTTGCCCGCACCGATCCCTTTGATGTCGAGACCCGGATCGAAGGCTCGCGCTCAAGCCGCACGGCCACCGAATTCTCGTGGATGACGACGCCCGCCGCGCTTGCAGCGCGGGCAAGCCCGAGCGTGTAATTCAAGGGATGCATGTGGCCGCCGAGCGGCTCGTACATCGCGCCGTGATAGGGCGTGTCGACCTTAGCCCGCGCCTCTCCCGCCGACAGGATCTCGACGTCGCGGAATCTCATCACGCTCTCGAGGCATTTCGCCTCTTCCTCCAGATCCCTGAGATCGGAGCCGTTGACCGCGCCGACCAGATGGCCGGTCAGCCTGAGATCGCAATCGATCGCATGGCGCTCGATGATGTCGAGTACCAGGCTGCGCGCCTCGAAGGCGAGGTCGAACAGCGCCTTCGCCCGTTCAGGCCCGTAAAGCTTGACCAGGCCCTTGGCGCCCTTGCGCAGGCCGGGGATCATCTGGCCGCCATTACGGCCCGAAGCGCCCCAGCCGATCTTGCCGCCTTCCAGCAGCACCACCTTCAAGCCGCGTTCGGCGGCGTGGAGAGCGGCCGACAGACCGGTGCAGCCGCCGCCGACGACCACCAGGTCGGCCTCGGCATCGCCGATGAGTGCAGGATGGTCCGGCGCCGGATTGGCGGTGGCGACATAGTAGGACTTGCCGATGTCGAGACCGGAATTGAAACCCATTGAAGATGCCATGATCACACCTTCAACAGCAGGTGGTCGCGTTCCCAGCTCGTCACCACGCTCTGGAACAGGTCGAGCTCGACGCTTTTCACGCGCAGATAGGTCTGGAAGAAGTCCTCGCCGAGCAGTTTGCGCACCGGTTCACAGGCCTCGAAACGATCCAGCGCCTCCTCCATCGTTTTCGGCAGCGTGCTCTTGATCTTGTAAGCATTTCCGGATGCTTCCGCCGAGCGCGCCAGCTTCTGTTCGACGCCCAGATAGCCCGCCAGAAGCGAGCCGGCGATCGCCAGATACGGGTTGCAATCGGCACCCGGCAGCCGGTTCTCCACCCGCCGCGCAGCGCGCCCGCCGGCCGGTACTCGCAGGCCGCAGGAGCGGTTGTCATGCGACCATTCGATGTTGGCCGGCGCACTGTGGTTCGGTCTAACGCGCCGGAACGAGTTCACGTTTGGCGCGAACAGCGGCATGATCTCGGGAATGTATTTTTGCAGGCCGCCGATGAAATGACCGAACATGGCGGTATCGGCATCGTCACTGCGGGCAAACAACGTGTTGCCGGCCTCGTCGATGACGGACATGTGCAGATGCATCGAGCTGCCGGCCTGTGCGGCGATCGGCTTGGCCATGAAGGTCGCATACATGCCGCCTTGCTGGGCGGCCTGGCGCGTCAGCCGTTTGAACAGCAGCACCTTGTCGGCCAGCGGCAGCGCGTCGCCGTGCAGGAAGTTGATCTCCAGCTGCCCCGGTCCCGATTCATGGATCAGCGTGTCGAGCGGCAGTCCGGCGGCCGCCGCATAGTCATAGACGCGCCGGACCACCGGTTCGTATTCCTCGAGCGCCGCCATGTCGTAGGGATGCTGCACCGCCTCGGCGCGGCCATTGCCGCCGGTCGGCGCGGTCAGTGGCTTGTCCGGATCGGGATTGGGCGCGGTCAGGTAGAATTCGAGCTCCGGCGCCACCACCGCCCGCCAGCCGCGCTGCCGGTAGAGATCGAGCACGGCGCGCAGAACATGGCGCGGCGAGGCCATCCATGGCCGGCCGTCCATGTGGAAGGCGTCGGCGAAGACGTAGGCCTTGCCGGCGCCCGGCGCCAGGCAAAGCGTCGAGACATCGGGCACCATGCGCATGTCGGGGTCCGAATACGCAAACCCCTCGTCGATGGAACCGGAATAGCGGCCGTCTATGCTGACCAGGAAGGCGCTGCTCGGCAGATAAAGCGCACGGTCTTCCAGCGCCTTGAGGAATTTTACCGTCGGCAGCGTCTTGCCGCGTAGCACGCCATTCATGTCGGGCACAAGGCATTCGACCTCGTTGATGCCGTGCTGCGCCAACCAGGCCTTGGGATCGGTGGAGGGCGCGGTATTCGTGTTCTTCTCAAGCATTTCGTTCAAGTCCGTATCAGAGAGAGTATGGCTTGCGCGGCCACGTCCGTTCCGGGGTTCAGCGCCATCTGGGCTGCATTTCCCTTGAGGCGGGCGCGCATGGCGTCGTCGGCCAGCAGGCCGAGAATGGCTCTCTCCAATACTCCTTCGGTCCAGCCGTCACGACCGATATGGTCGCCGGTGCCGGTCTCTTCGGCGCGGCGTGCATTGTCGTGGCCGTCCCGGCAATAGGGCATGATCAGCGACGGCACGTCGAAGCGCAGCGCCTCGCAAAAGCTGTTGTCGCCGCGATGATGGCTAAACAGTTCCGACTTCGCCACCGCCGAGGGCTGCGGGAACCAGGCGTCGAGAGAGACATTGTCCTGCACCGCGCGGTAAGCGTCGGGCAGACCGCCGACATGACGATGAAGCGCGCCGGCAGCTTGTCGGCGAGACGCCGGAAAGGCCGGCATGGCAGATGAAGGCGGGCGCCACGCGCACGCACGGCCTGCGCGATGCCGATGCAATCCAACGCCGCGCCAAAGCTTGCTTCGGGAAACAGCGCGATGTTCGGGCTGGCTTTACGCGTCAATTATTCCTCTTCATTCCGGCTGGCTGACCATGCCGAACAGCGCGGGAGCGCCGCGGCCGCCTGCTTGCGGTCGCAGTTTGCGAGAGCCGCAGATGGACGCAAAGCAGATCGGCAGTCACCTAATACTGCCGGCTTTCGAGCTGGTCGAGTATTTTCAGATGTTCGCGCAGCGATTGCCGCAGCCGGAAGAGGTTGGCGGCCGCCGGCATCTATGCCGGCAGCCGCCGCAGCTTGAGGTGATCGGACAAGGCATCCGCCACGAAGCGGTTGGCCGCAAACACATGTGAGGCCGGATGCCCCGTCGTCCTTGGCGATGCTACGGCGTCGGTTGCATTGCAGCGGCCGTCTCGTCGATCTTGCCGGCAAGGACACCTTGGGCCCAAGCGGTAACCTCGGCGTCGACGGGCTTGTTGGCCATATCCGTCAACGCCGCGTCGAGTGCGGCCGGGTCGGTGCCGACCTCTGCCGCGTCGACCACTTCCTGCTGGGCGTCGATCTGGTCCTGCAGAGCCGATATCTGTCCAGGCAGGGCCGCCTGCTCCTCGGGCGACATGGCGGCGATCTGGTCCGGCGTCAGCGACGTCAATGCGTCCAGCTGTGAATTCAGAGCGTCCAGCTGGGCTTGTGCGACCTTGGCTTTGGCCGACTGCGTCACGAAGGCCTGAAGCGCAGCGAATTTCTTGCTCTTGGAATTCATATAGGCGTTGACGTTGCGCTGCAGCGAGTTCAGCCGGCCGAGCTTGGCATGGAGGTTCTTTTCCTTGGGTACGGACGAGACCTTTGTCTTCGTATCGACCGTGGACGTCTCCGCTGTCGCCTTGGCTACCTGCCCCCGAGCCGACGAAGACTTGCCGTGCGCGGCGCCGCTGCTGCCGTGGGCGCCGCTGTTGCCGTGGGCGCCACCATTGCCATTGCCGTTGCCGCCGCCATGACCATTGCCCCCACCGCCTCCGCCGTGTCCATTGGCGGCGAGGGCCAGCTCCGGAGACGCCAGAAGGGCCAATGCGGCCAGCGCCGCGAACACAGTTTTCCGGTTTGTCATGATGATCTCCTCGGGATACGCCGCCCTGCGCCCGCTGCTATGGTAAGTTCGTATGAGAAGCCGCTAACTATGCGCAGTAAACTTTAGATAAAGACTGTCTCAATAAGAGAGTAGAGCAACCTGCCGATACCATAACTACCTGATATCGAATAAAAATCTACGTTTTCAAAGGGCTGTGATACTGAAGTCCCATGCCAGTCGGACGATGGTCCGAACTGCCGGTCAGAGTTGATTTCGGTACTGCCGGCCGGCGACGCGGCTCTGGCCCAGAACGCGCAGGCGATGGCGCTTTTCATCAACAGGCTGAAGGCCAAGGCGGCTGCTTCAGCCTATACTTTCGCCACCGTCGATCACCAGCGCCTGGCCGGTCATGAAGGATGACCGATCGGAAACGAGGAACAGGATCGCCTCGGCGATTTCCTCGGCGCTGGCCCAGCGCCCCATCGGGATCTTGGTGCGGACATAGTCTTCGATTGCTTCGCGTCCGCCCATCTGGGCGATGAACGGTCCATTGAACGGCGTGTCGACCCAGCCCGGGCAGAGCGCGTTGACGCGCACATTGTGGCGGGCATAGTCCAGCGACATCTGCCTGGTCATCGCCACCACGGCATGTTTCGACGTCGCATAAGCGATCATCTCGCGGTCGTAGAACACGCCTGAATTGGAGGCCGTGTTGAGGATGACGCCGCCGCCCTGCGCGACCATCGATGGCATGACGATCCTCGCCGCCAGGAACTGCGCCCGCACATTGACCCGCCAGGAGGCATCCATGCCGTCGGCCTCGACCTCGGTCAGCGTGCCGCCGACCTGGATGCCGGCGTGATTGTGCAGGATGTCGATGCGCCCATGCCGGTCGAGCGTGCCGATAATGAGTTCTTCGACCGCCGAGTCGTCCGAGACGTCGGTGGCTACCGCCTCCGCCCGGCCACCCGCGGCGCGTATGTCTGAAGCCGTCGCCTCGCCGCTGGTCCGATCCCGGTCCGCGATGACGACCACCGCGCCTTCCCTGGCCATGATCATGGCGCCGGCGCGCCCGATGCCGGAACCGGCGCCTGTCACCACGGCGATGCGGTCTTCGAGGATCATGATGCGGCCTTCAGTTTGACGGCTTGCGCTGGCGCAGCTGCCATTGGGCAAGCACCACGAGCAGGACGGAGGCGACGAGCACGATCGTCGCGATGGCATTGATCTCCGGCGTCACCCCGCGCCGGATCGACGCAAAGACATAGATCGGCAGCGTCGTCTGCGCGCCGGCGACGAAGAAGGCGATGATGAAATCGTCGAAGGAGAAGGTGAAGGCGAGCAGGAAGCCGGCGACCACCGCCGGCATGATCTGCGGCAAGACGATCGAGCGGAACGTCGTCAGCGGCGTGGCGTAGAGATCGCTCGAGGCCTCGACCAGATTGCGGTCGAGGCTTGCGAGGCGCGTGCCGACGATCATCGTCACCAGCGCCATCGAGAACAGGCCGTGCGCGGCGATGATCGAACCATAGCCGAGCGACAGGCGCGGCGGCTGGTCGTCCGGCCAGATCGAGGCGAGGAACGGATTGACGACGGCAAACAGCTGGACGAGCGCGACCAGTGTCGAAATGCCGATGACGACGCCGGGGACGACGATCGCGGCCCCAAGCAAGGCGTCGAAGACAGCGCGGGTCCGCACCCCGACGCGTGCCAGGCCAAGGGCTGCCGCGGTACCGAACACCGCCGCCAGCAAGGCGCTGGTGGTGGCGATGAACAGGCTGTTCTTCAGCGCCTCGACCAGGAACGGGTTCGACAGCGCCTTGCCGTACCATTGCACGGAAAAACCGGTGAACTCGCTGGCGTGGTGACCGGCGTTGAAGGAGAACAGCACGACCAGTGCGATCGGCAGGTAGAGGAAGGCGAAGACGGCAATGACGAAGGCGCGCATCAGATCAAATCCACCCGGCGGGCGCCCGAGACGCGGGTCGAGATGCGGTTGGCGGCAATCAGCACCACAACCGAAACCAGCACCAGCGTGATCGCGATGGCCGATCCGAACGGCCAGTTGCGCGACTGCAGGAACAGGTCGACCAGCGCATTGCCGATGAAGAACACCTTGCCGCCGCCGAGCAGCGTCGGGATCAGGTATTCGCCGAGCAGCAGGATCATAACCAGGGAGAAGCCGGTCATCACGCCGGGCAGGGACAGTTTCAGGGTCACGCCCAGAAAGGTCGAGAGCGGCGTCGCGCCGAGATCGGCCGAGGCCTCCAGCAGGCGGCGGTCGAGCCGCTCGAGGCTGACATAGATCGGCAGGATCATCAGCGGCAGGTAGCCGTAGACGATGCCGAGCAGGACGGCGCCCGGCGTGTTGATGAGCCTGACATCCTCGATGCCGACAAAGGCGAGCAGCGCCGGTATGCCGCGTCCACCCAGAATGTACATCCAGGCATAGGTCCGCATCAGAAGGCTGGTCCAGAACGGTATGACGACCAGCGCAAGCAGGATCAACCGCCAGCGCTGCGGTGCCCGCAAGGCGAGGTAATAGGCGACGGGATAGGCGACGAGCAGACAGGCGAGCGCGCCCACCGGCGCGAGCACCATCGTGTTCCAGAACGCGGTCGCGCGTGCCGGAAGATTGGCATATTGCGCCAGTGTGAAGGCCGCCTGATAGCCGCCCTCCGGCGCCCGCTCGCCGACGCTGAAGACGGCGATGGCCATGAACGGCAGCACCAGGAACACGACGAGCCAGGCGGCCGCCGGCCCGAGCAGCATGGCCGTCAGCAGATTTTTGCGAATGCCGCGCATCGAAGGATTGCCCCGGTGCCGGCGGGTCGGGGCCCGCCGGTCAAGTTTGTCTCGAATGGGATTTGTTGCCCGCCTGGCTCAAGCAGACTTGAAACGCGCCATCAGCTCGGCGCGGCCCGGATCAGTCAGCGTTGCAGCAGCGCCGAACTCCAGCGGCGTCAACAGGTCGGCCGCCGGATAGAGGATCGGATTGTCCAGCACTTCCTTGGGAAGCAGTTTGTTGACGCGCGCGTCGGTCGAGGGCGCGCCGTTGGCGAGGTGCTCCTTCACCGCGACCTGCGGGTTCATCAAATAGTTGAGCAAGGCATAGCCGGCGGGCTTGTTCGGCGCGTCTTTCGGGATGGCATAGAAGTCGGTCCAGATCTCGCCGCCTTCCTTGCCCAGCACATAGGCGATCTCGGGAATGTCGCGATGGAGCTGCGCGCCGTCATTAGTCCAGCACATGGTCATCCAGGCGTCGCCCGCGCGCATGCCAGGCTGATAGTCTGATGAGACCGCGAACAGATGCGGCTTGACTTCCAGCAGCAACTCCTCGGCCTTGGCGAGTTCGTCCTGCTTGAGCGAGTTGAAGGAGTAGCCATAATATTTCAGCGCATTGCCGATGGTTGTGAGCTGGTAGTCGTGGACCATGGTGCGGCCGTCGCCTTCCGCCATGGCGGTGTCCCAAAACTCCTTCCAGCTTGTCATCGGCTTGGTCAGCTTCTTGGTGTTGACGGCAAAACCTGTCGTGCCCCAGTTCTTCGGCACCGCGTAGATGGTGCTGTCGATCGTGCCCTCGGAGGTGAAGCGCGGGTCTTCCTGCGTGCCATCGAAATTCGGCAGCTTGGCCATGTCGAGCGGCTCGATGATGCCGAGCTTCTTGTAGGTCGAGATCGTGTAATTGGTCGGCACGAACAGGCTCCAGCCCGAGGCGCCGGCCTGCAATTTGGCCAGCATCTCCTCGTTGGAACCGAACACGTTAACCTCGACGGCGACGCCTGTGTCCTTCTTGAAGTTCTCGAAGGTCTGCGGGTCGTGATAGTTCGGCCAGGTGGCGATCGACATGCGGTCGCCGAGGTTTTCGGCGGCGAAAGCCGGCGTCGGAACGATGCCGATCTCGCGCGCCATCACCGCCGTCGCGATGCCGAGGCCGGTGAGGCCGAGGAAGTCGCGGCGGCCGATCGAGCCGCGCCTGAGGCGCATCAGTTGGTCGACGAAATTCTCGGGGCTTATCGGCAGTCCGTCACGATATGATTTCGACATGTTTTTCTACCCTCTGGTTGGTCCCGTTGTTCTTTGGGTCCGCAAACGCCAGCGGCGTTCCGGCGGCAAAGCCGATGGCGACGGGTTCACCCGGCTTGAAGAGATTGCCTTGGCCGACCACATGATCGGTCTTGGCCAGCAGCGTTCCGATACCTTGGACCTCGACCGCGTATTCCGCCGTGGAGCCCAGAAAGATCCGGTTGCGGACGATGCCCCTGAGCGGGCCGCTTGTCGGACCACCGAGGCTGAGCGATTCAGGACGCAGGCTGACCGAAACGGTTTCGCCCTGTCGCAAGGCGGCCCGCTTGCGCGCCGCAATGACCGTGCCGTCCGCCAGTTTCACATCCACCAGGTCGCCTGAATGCCCGGCGACGGCGCCGCTCAGCAGATTGGTCTTGCCGACGAAATCGGCGACGAACAGGTCGGCCGGCTCGTCATAGATTTCGCTGGGTTGGCCGAGCTGGACGATGCGGCCGCCATTCATGACGCAGACGAAGTCGCTCATCGACAGCGCCTCCTCCTGGTCGTGGGTGACGAGCACGAAGGTGATGCCGATCTCGCGCTGCAGGTTCTGCAATTCGATCTGCATGTCGGTACGCAGCTTCTTGTCGAGCGCCGCCAGCGGCTCGTCGAGCAGCAGCACCGCCGGCTTGTTGACCAGCGCGCGCGCCAGCGCGATACGCTGCTGCTGGCCGCCGGACAATTCGTGGATCTTGCGCCTGTTATAGCCGGCGAGCCGCACCATTTCGAGCGCCGCGCCGGCGCGCTCGCCGATCTCGCGCGACGCCAGCCGCGGCCGTGCCTGGCGCAATCCATAGGCGACGTTGTCTTCCACATCCAGATGCGGGAACAGCGCGTATTGCTGGAACACCATGTTTACCGGCCGCCTGTAGGGCGGCGTGCCGGCCATATCCTGGCCGCGGATGAACACCTTGCCCTCGCTCGGCTGCTCGAAGCCGCCGATCATGCGCAGGCAGGTCGTCTTGCCGCAGCCGGATGGTCCGAGCAGAGCGACAAAGGCAGAGGGCGGCACGGCCAGATCGATGCCGGTGACCGCCGTCACCGCGCCATAGCGCTTGGTGACGCCGCGAAACTCGATGTCGGGCACTGCGGTCAAGGCTGCGGGCTCCAGCGGCAGGCGATGCGATTTCAGGACGCTACCAGAGCCAATGGCAGCTAGTATATACCTCGCAGGTGGTATATCTCACCTATTTTCTCGTTTAAGGGGGTATTGGATGTCCCGCAGCGACGACTACAGCCAGCTCGCCGCGCTGGTCGCGGCGACGCGGGAGACGAGCGGCGACCTCTTCGGCAAAGCGATGGTCGCGTGGCTGCGGCAGCATGTCGGCTTCGATCATTGCGTGATCTTCGGCTACCGCGGCGCTGCCCGTCCGCCGCTGCTGTTCGAGACCTTCTCTGCGACCGAGAGCCATGTCTTCGTCGCGCTTTACCAGGAAGGACCCTATCTGCTCGACCCGTTCCATCACGCGGCGGTCGAACGCAAGGAAGGGTTCTGGCGCATGCGGGAGTTGGCGCCCGACCGCTTCTATGCCAGCGAATATTTTCGCTCCTACTACAGCCAGACCAGGCTGGCCGAGGAGGTCGGCTTCTTCGTGCCGCTGCCGGGCAAGGATGCACTGGTGCTTTCGCTGATGCGGCTCAGCGCTTCAGGTCCGTTCGGAACCGCCGACGCCAGGCTGCTGCGCGACATGGCGCCGGCGGTGATTGCCTTCGCCAGGCTGCGCTGGCCCGCCCTTCCCGCCGACGAGCCTGTCGAGGCCAGGCAGGACGATGCGATCGCTCAGGTCAACGAGTTCGACCGCGCCCATATCTGGAAGAGCTTGTCGCTGACGCCGCGCGAAAAGCATGTCGTCGACCTGGTGCTGCAGGGGCATTCCACGGAATCGATCGCCAGGGCCATGCGCATCGTGCCGGGGACGGTGAAGGTCCATCGTCGCAACATCTACCGCAAGCTCAAGATCAAGTCGCAGGCCGGTCTCTTCGCCCGCTTCGTCGAGATCATCGACGCGCGGACAAGATAAATCCACGGCCTTTCGATCAGGTTCTTGCGCCAGCCTCCCAGGAACCGGTCTCGGCCATCTGCTTCAGCAGCGGCGCCGGCTTGAAGACATCCTTGCCCGTCCGCTGATGCCAATATTCGAGCCGCTGGACGATCTTGTCCGCGCCTTCGAGGCCGGCCCAGAACATCGGCCCGCCCTTGCCGATGGGAAAGCCGTAGCCGTTGACCCAGACGACATCGATGTCGGAGGCGCGGGCGGCTATCTCTTCTTCGAGGATCTTCGCCCCTTCGTTGATCAGTGGGTAATGCGTGCGCTCGATGACTTCTTGGGCGCTGATTTCGCGCGGCGCGATGCCCTTCTCTGCCGCCTTGTCGCGAATTAGCGCCTCGACTTGCGGGTCTGGGGTCGGCATACGTGACCCGTTCTCGTAGAGATAAAAACCTCGACCGGCTTTCTGGCCGAAACGCCCCTGTTCGCACAGCGTGTCGGCGATCACCGCCGTCTGGCCGCGGGCCTTGCGGTTGCGCCAGCCAATGTCGAGGCCGGCGAGGTCGCCCATCTGGAACGGCCCCATCGGCCAGCCGAAATCGGTGAACGCCTTGTCGATCCGGCTTGGCGTCGCGCCCTCCAGCAGGAGCGCTTCGGATTCGGAGCCGCGCGCGGCCAGCATGCGGTTGCCGACGAAGCCGTGACAGACGCCGACCACGACGGCGACCTTGCCGATCCGGCGTGCCAGATCGACCACAGTCGCCAGCGCATCGGGCGCGGTCTTTTCGGCGCGCACGATTTCCAGCAGCTTCATGACGTTGGCCGGCGAAAAGAAATGCAGGCCCAGCACATCCTGCGGGCGCGAGATCGAGGCGGCGATTTCATCGATGTCGAGATAGGAGGTGTTGGTGGCAAGGATGGCGCCCGGCTTGGCCACGGCGTCGAGCTTGCCGAACACCTCCTTCTTCACAGCCATGTCCTCGAACACCGCCTCGATGATCAGGTCGCAATCGGCGAGGTCGGCGTAGTCGATCGAGCCGGTGAACTGGGCAAGCCGCTGCCGCTTGGCGTCTTCCGTCAAGGAACCACGCGAGACCGAGACGGCATAGTTCTTGTCGATCATGCCGAGCCCGCGCTGCATGGCTTCCTCGCTGGTCTCCAACAAGGTGACTGGAAAACCGCCATTGGCGAAGGCCATGGCGATGCCGCCGCCCATCGTGCCGGCGCCGATGACGCCGACGCGGGCGATCCTGCGCTTGACGAGATCCTTGTCAGGAATCCTTGCCGCCTCACGCTCGGCGAAGAACAGATGCCGCTGCGCCCGCGACTGATCACCGGCGACCAGATTCACGAACAGTGCGCGCTCCGACGCCAGCGCCTCGTCGAAGGGCAGCGTGACGGCGTTGCGCACCGCCTGCGCACAGGCGATCGGCGCTTCGAGGCCGCGCGCTTTTCGGGTAAGAGCAGCAGCCTCGTCATCGAAGGCCGCCATATCGGTTTTCTTGATCTCGTCATCGCGATCGCGCACCGGCGTGAACGGACCACCCTTGCGGGCGATCTCCCTGGCGAAGTTCACGGCATGGGTGGTCACGTTACTGTCGAAGACAGCATCGACCAGTCCGGCTTCATGCGCCTCATCAGCACCGATCGGCGCGCCGGAAACGATCATCCTCAGCGCTTTGATCGCGCCGACGAGGCGCGGCAGCCTCACCGTGCCGCCGCCGCCCGGCAGCAGGCCGAGCTTCACCTCGGGCAGGCCGAGCCTGGCGGCGGCATCGGCAACGCGGAAATGGCAACCGAGCGCCAGCTCCAGCCCGCCGCCGAGCGCGGTGCCGTGGATGGCGGCAACCGTAGGCTTGGCGATCGTTTCCAGCGTCGCCACAATGGCGCGGAGTTCAGGCTGCCGCACCGGCTTGCCGAATTCGGTGATGTCGGCGCCGGCCACGAAAGTCCGGCCCGCGCAGGCGATGACGATGGCCGCGACCGAAGGGTCGTCCCGCAATGCCACCAGCGCCTGCATCAGCGGCTCTCGGACATGGAAGCTCAGCGCGTTGACCGGCGGGTTGTCGATGGTGACGATGGCGACATCGTTGTCCCTGGTGACGCCGACGAAACTGGACAAGCTGAACCTCCCGAGACCGGCTGCGATCGGCAGGGTTTACTAGGCCGCGCCGCGAATGGGAACCGCGTGTCGCACTGGCACAACGCTTGTCAGGACAGGCTGTAGGGCGGCAGCTGGCGAGTTGCGGTGGAACGAAGGCACGAATATCACCGCACCGCCTTCTCCCCACCGGCCGCCGTGATCACGCCGACAATGATCAGCCCGGTCAAAAGCAGGCGCACGCCGGCGCTGACGCCGAACGTGTTAAGCATGGTGAGCAGCAGCACCAGGAACAGCGCCGCGCCCCAGACGCCTGGCACGTTGGCCTTGCCCCCGGCCACCGACGTGCCGCCGATGACGACGACGGCTATCGAGGCCAGCAGATACTCGTTGCCGATATCGACATTGGCGCCGCGGAAATAGCCGGCGAGCAGCGCGCCGTCGATGCCGCCGAGCGCCCCTGACAACGTGTAGGTAAGAAAGCGGACGCGGCCGACGTCGACGCCGGCTAGCCAGGCGGCGCGGATGTTCTGGCCGATCGCCAGTACAGAACGGCCATAGATCATACGCTGCAAGGCGAGGGCCGCGCCGAGGGTGAACAGCACGGTGAGAACCGCCAGCACCGGAATGCCGAGAACCTGCCGGTTGGCGAAATCGGCAAAACCCGGCGGCGGCTTGATCTGCAATCCGCGCCCGTAGCTGATGTCGATCGACTGGATGATGAAGCTCGCCGACAATGTGGCGATGATCGGCGGAATGCGCAGCGCCCAGATCAGCAGATAGTTGGCGACGCCGATTGCTGCACCACAGGCAAGCGCGGCCAGCAGGCCGGCCACGATCATGGCATCGCTGCCACCCATCACCTTCATGGCCACCGCGCTGGCTAGGCCGATATTGGCCGGCAGCGACAGGTCGACATTGCCCGGCCCAAGCGTGATGACGAACATCTGGCCGACGCCGACGATGACGGTGAAAACGGCCAGCGACAGCCCGGCGGTGACCATGCCGCCGGCGCCATAGCCGCCGGTGAAGGCTATCGTCGCCAGCCACACGACAAGCGCGCCGATGAAGGACCAGATCCAGGGTTTGGCGGTCAGCGACCTCAGCAATGTCATCGCTTACCTCTCCCTGCGGCTGATCAGCACCCGCGCCGCCAGCACGATGATCAGGATGGCGCCGTTGGCCGCTACCTGCCAGTCGGGCGGGATGTGCATGAAGGTGAGCAGCGGCGATGCCGCCAGCGCCAAGGTCAGCGCGCCGATCACCGCGCCGATCGGCGACACCCGGCCGCCGACGAATTCGCCGCCGCCGAGGATGACGCCGGCGATCGAAAGCAGCGTGTAGCCATTGCCGATATTGGCATCGGCCGAGGTGGTGATGCCGATCAGCGCCATGCCGGACAGCACGCCGAACAGACCCGTCAGCGCGAACAATACGACCTTGGTCTTGAGCAGCGACCAGCCGGCGCGTTTGAGCGCGGCCGGGTTGCCGCCCGAGCCGCGCAGAATCACGCCATAGGAGGTGCGCATCAGCCCGAAATGGACGATCAGTCCGATCACCAGCGCCGCGATGATGGGGAAGGGCACGAAGGGCGGCTTGAACGCCATGATCGCCAGCAGCCAGTCCGGCGCCTTGCCGCCCGGTTTGGGCAGGACGAGAATGGCCAGCCCCTGCCAGACGAAACTCATGCCCAGCGTCACCACGATCGACGGCAAATTGCGCAGGTGGATCAGCGCGCCGAGCAATGCATAGACGCCGATCGATGCGAGCAGGACGGCCACACCGATGAGAGGCGCGTCCTTCAGCCAGGTCGCGGTGACGCAGCCGACGAAACCGACAAAGGTGCCGATCGACAGGTCGAGCTCGTTGCCCGATATGACGAACATCTGCGCGATCGTCGCCAGCGCGATCGGGATCGCCAGGTTCAGCATCAGGCCGAAGCCGAAATAGCTGATGGCGCGCGGATTGAGCCAGGCGATGGCGAGCAGCACCAGCGCCATTGACAGCGCCGGCAGCAGCCCGCGCAGCAGGCGGGCGCGCGCCGCTCCGCTCCCGAAAGTCTTTGAACCGTTTTGAACCGAGACGGCCGTCATCTCAGGCCGCGTCGCCGAAGGAGGACTGGATGATCTTTTCTTCCGTCAGCTCGTCGCGCGTCAGATTGGCGACGATGCGGCCGTTCTTGAAAACATAGACGTGGTCGCAATTGTCGAGTTCTTCCGTTTCCGTGGTGTACCAGAGGAAGGTGCGGCCTTTGCCGGCCTCCTCGCGCACGAGATCGTAAACCTCGAGCTTGGTGCCGATGTCTACGCCGCGCATAGGGTCGTCCATCAGCACGATGCCGGCATCGGAGCCGAGAGCCCGGGCGAACAAGGCCTTCTGCTGGTTGCCGCCCGACAGCGAAAAGATGTTGTTGTTCATATCAGGCGTGCGGATGCCGATCTTCTTTTGCCAGAACCCGGCCAGTTCGGCCTCGCGCCGCGGCGAGATCAACAGCCCGTTGCGCAGCCGTGCCAGCGAGCGGATGCCGATATTTTCAGCGATCGACCACTGCGGAAAGATGCCGTCCGACTGGCGGTCGCCGGCCACTAGCGCCACCGGTGCGGTGACCTCGATACCGGCCTTGGCGCGGGACGCGGCGGCGAAAATCGTCAGCAGCAGGTCGGTCTGGCCATGCCCGGCCAGGCCGGCAAGTCCGATGATCTCGCCGGCGCGGGCCACCAGCTCCTTGCCGTCCTGCTGCCGCACCGGCCGGGCACGCACGCGCAACGGGCCGGCCTCGGCTTTCCGGGTTTCGGTGGGCGCCCTGTGATGTGCTTCGGCACCGCCCATAGTGGCGACCAGCCTATCGCGGTCGAAGGCGTTCGCCGCGTCGGCGGCGACAACCTTGCCGTCGCGCATCACGACGATGCGATCGGCGTTCTGCAGCACTTCGCCCAGCACGTGAGAGATCAGGATGCAGCTGCCGCCCGACGCGACGAAGCGGCGCACGAAGGCAAGCAGCTGGCCCGCCGTGTGCGCGTCGAGCGAGGAAGTCGGCTCGTCCAGGATGACCAGGTGCAACGGCTCGCGGGTCAGCGTGAACGCGCGCGCCACCTCCACCATCTGTCGCCGTCCGATGGAAAGGTCGCCGGCGATGTCGGCCGCCGAGATGCCATGGTCCGGAAAGATTTCGTCCAGCTTGGCCGCGATCAGCGCGGCCGCCTTGCGCCGCCAGCCGAAGCCGGTGAGCGAGGCGTGGTTGATGCGCGTGTTCTCGGCGACGCTGAGATTGGGACACAGCGACAGTTCCTGGAAGACGCAGCGTATGCCGAGCTGCTGCGCCCGCGACACCGAGTAATTTCCCTCGGAGCCGCCATGCACGCCGATCGTGCCGCCGTCGGGCGCCAGCGTGCCCGCCACCATATGCATGAGCGTCGATTTGCCGGCGCCGTTGTGGCCGACGAGGCCGACGCACTCGCCGGGCCCGACATGGAAATCCACCCCACCCAGCGCGCGAACGGCGCCGAAGTGTTTTTCGGCGCCGCTCAATCTGATGATGTCCGCGTTCCCTTCAGGCATGCTCAACGATATCCGGTCGGCGATGTGCACGGCAACGCGTGTGCGACATTCACTTGATATTGGCTTTGATGGCCGCGATGGCATCTTCCTGGGTGTATTCGTGGGTGGCGACACCGCCCTCCTTGATTTTCGGCAACGCGGCTTCGAAATCGTCCTGGGTGAAGGCGAGATACGGCACCAGCAGGTCGTGCGGAATGTCCTTGCGGCCATCGAGCACCTGCTGCGCCACCCAGAAGGCGAGCGTCGAGACACCGGGCGCAATCGAGGCCGACCAGGTCTGGTAGCCGTCCTTTTCCTTCTGTTCCTTCCACCATTTCAGCTCGTCCTGCCGATTGCCCATGATGATGGTCGGGCGAGGCTTGCCGGCTGCGGCGAAGGCTTGCGCCGCGCCATAACCGTCGCCGCCCTGGTCGACGATGCCGACGATGTCGGGCAGCGAGGGCAGGATGGTCGCCACCGCTTTCTGCGCCGTCGTCTGGTCCCAGTCGCCGGTCACCGAGCCGACGATCTTGAACTCGGGATGGGCGGCGACCCCTTCGAGGATGCCGGCATGGATGGCGTCGTCGATCGAGGTGCCGGCGAGGCCACGGATCTCGAGCAGGTTGCCGCCCTTGGGCTGGAACTTGGCCATATGCTCGACTTCCTGCTTGCCCATGTCCTTATAGTCGACGACGACGCGGTAGGCGCAGGGTTCGGTGACGATGCCGTCGAAGGAGACGACCACGATGCCGGCGTCGCAGGCCTGCTTGATGGCGCCGTTCAGCGCGTCGGGCGAGGCGGCGTTGATGACGATGGCGTCATAGCCCTGCAGAATCAGGTTCTGCACCTGGGCGGCCTGGGTCGGCACTTCCTTGTCGGCCGTCGTGAAGACATCGGCGGCCCCGACCACCTTGTCGGCCACCGCCTTCTTGGTGACGGCGTCATAGCTGTCGAGCATCGCCTGCCGCCACGAATTGCCGGCGTAATTGTTCGAGAAAGCAATCTTCTTGCCGCTGGTGTCGGCAAAAGCCGTACCGGCGGCGAGCACCATTGCAAGGGTGCCCAGAACGAACAGTTTCTTCATGTCATACTCCTCCCAAAGAGTTGCTGGTCTTGCTGGCTGATGATGAGTTTCGGGCTCGCGTTCCTGTTTTTTATCTATTGTCAGACAAAAGTGCAGAAGGGCGGCAAGCTGTCAACTGCAATCCGCGGCGGGCTGGCGATCAACTTCAAGTGCGTCGATTGAAATGGCTTCGACAGATAGGCTAGGCATGCGGGCAGGAGGCCGCAGACGCATGGCAGTGACGCCGATCGTTCCCGCAGGCGCCCCGGGGATTCCGGCGCGCTGGACGTCGAGCGCCAAGAGCGGCGTCGGCGCGGCGCTTTCGCCGTCGAGCCGCGTCTGGTTTACGCTCAGCCATGGCATCCTGAACGAAATCTATTATCCCCGTGTCGACAGTGCCTGCACGCGCGACCTCGGCCTGATCGTGACCGGCCCAAACGGATATTTCTCGGAAGAAAAACGCGATGCCGCGCACGGCATCGAACCATTCGAAGAGGGCGTGCCCGCCTACAGGTTGATCAACACCGCCGATGACGGCGCCTACCGGATCGAAAAGCGCATCCTGGCCGACCCGGCGCGACCAACCTTGCTGCAGGAGATCGCCTTCACTCCGCTCAAGGGCGCGCCGGGCGACTACCGCGTCCACGCCTTGCTGGCGCCGCATCTGGTCAATGCAGGCATGGGCAACACCGCCTGGGTCGGCGACCATGGGGGAGAGCCTGTGTTGTTTGCTTCGGGCCGCGGCACCTGTCTGGCGCTGGCCTCATCGCTGCCCTGGCGGAACTGCTCGGCCGGATATGTCGGCGTCTCCGACGGCTGGCAGCAACTCAAGCACACCGGCCAACTCGATCCAGCCTTTCAGCGAGCCGAGGACGGCAATGTCGCGCTGACCGGCGAAATCGGGTTTTCCGCCAACAGCTCCGAAGCCCTGCTGGCGCTGGGCTTCGGGGCGACGCCCGAAGACGCTGCTCGGAACGCCTTCGCCAGTCTCGGGCAGGGTTTCTCGGCGGCGGCAACGTCCTACGTCGAAGAATGGCGCGAATGGCAGGCGGGTCTGCTGCGACTGGATCGCCATGGCGCGTCCGGAGTGAACAGCTACAGGATCTCCACCGCCGTCCTGGCGGCGCACCGGTCATCGCTCATGCCGGGCGCGGCGGTCGCCAGCCTGTCTATCCCATGGGGCTTCGACAAGGGCGACGACGATCTCGGCGGCTACCATCTGGTCTGGCCGCGCGATCTGGTCGAAACGGCGGGCGGCCTTCTCGCCGCCGGCGATGCCGCCTCGGCCCTGCAAACCCTCCACTATCTCCGCTCCATCCAGCAGCCGGACGGCCACTGGCCGCAGAACGCCTGGCTCGACGGATCGGCCTATTGGCCGGGCATCCAGATGGATGAATGCGCCTTTCCGCTGCTGCTGGCCGATGCGCTGCGGCGCCAAGGCCATTTGCCGCGCGCCAGGCTCTTTGCCTTCCTGCCGATGATCGAGCGCGCCGCAGCCTATGTCGTGCGCAATGGACCCGTCACCGGCGAGGACCGCTGGGAGGAGGACGCCGGTTACAGCCCGTTCACGCTCGCCGTCGAGATCGCGGCGCTGCTTGCCGCCGCGGATATGCTGGAGGCCTGCGGCAACCAGGACGCGGCAAGCTATCTGCGCGAAACCGCCGACGGCTGGAACGACCAGGTCGAGCGCTGGACCTATGTCACCGGTACGGCAAGCTGCGAGGCGGTTGGCGTCACCGGCTACTATGTCCGCATCGCACCGCCCGACAGCGCCGAGGCCGGTTCGCCGAAGGACGGCTATGTGCCGATCAAGAACCGCCCGCCCGGCGATGCCACCCGGCCGGCCCAGGAAATCGTCAGCCCAGACGCCTTGGCGCTGGTGCGCTTTGGCCTCAGGGCAGTCGACGATCCACGCATCATCGACACGGTCAAGGTCATCGACACGCAGCTGCGCCGGCAACTGCCGCAGGGGTCGCTCTGGTATCGCTACACCGGCGACGGCTATGGCGAGCACGAGGACGGCGCGCCGTTCGACGGCACCGGCCGGGGCCGCCCCTGGCCGTTGCTCGCCGGCGAACGGGCCCACTACGAGCTGGCGGCCGGACGCAAGGACAAGGCGACCTCGCTGCTCGCGGCAATGGAGGGCTCGGCCGGGCCGGGCGGCCTGTTGCCGGAGCAGGTCTGGGACGGTGCCGACCTGCCCGAGCGCGAACTGCTGCACGGCAAGCCCTCGGGCAGCGCCATGCCGCTGGTCTGGGCGCATTCCGAACACATCAAGCTGTTGCGCTCGCTGCGTGACGGCGCGGTGTTCGACATGCCGCCGCAAGGCGTCGAACGCTATATCGACAAAAAGACCGTCTCGCCATTCCGGACATGGCGCTTCAACAACAAGGTCCGTTCCATGCCGGCCGGCAAGACAATGCGCCTCGAGCTTCTGGCGAAGGCAACCGTTCATTGGAGCGTCGACAATTGGGCGACCGTGCATGACAGCGCGACCAGCGAGAATGCTCTCGGCATCCACCTCGCTGATCTGCCGGTCGCCAGCCTGCCCGAGGGGAGCACGCTGATCTTCACTTTTTTCTGGCCCGGCAGCGGCGATTGGGAGAATGTCGACTTCTCCGTCATCATTGGTGAACAGGACAGAGTGTAGATCCTTCCCACCAGATCCTCTTCAAGACACAAGGACGAGACCATGCAGATCGGAATGATGGGACTGGGCCGGATGGGCGCCAACATGGTCCGGCGCCTGATGCGCGACGGCCACGAATGCGTCGTCTACGACATCAACCCGGCAAGCGTCGCCGCCTTGGTCAAGGACGGCGCGATCGGCGCAGCCTCGATGGAGGAGTTCGTCGGCAAGCTCGCCAAGCCGCGCAGCGCATGGCTGATGCTGCCGGCGGCGATCACCGGCAAGATCGCCGACCAGGTGGCGGCGCTGATGGAACCCGGCGACATCATCATCGATGGCGGCAATTCCTACTATCACGACGCCGTCGACCAGGCGGCTGAACTCGCGGCCAAGGGCCTCAGCTATGTCGATGTCGGCACCAGCGGTGGCGTCTGGGGGCTGGAGCGCGGCTACTGCCTGATGATCGGCGGCCCAGACGAGGCAGTGCGGCATCTCGATCCGATCTTCGCCACGCTGGCGCCGGGCGCCGACGCCGGCGCCAATCCGGCCAAGGACGCCGGAACCGCGCCCTTCGGCTATCTCCACTGCGGGCCTAGCGGAGCCGGACATTTCGTCAAGATGGTCCATAACGGCATCGAATACGGCGTCATGGCGGCCTATGCGGAGGGCATGAACATCCTGAAGTCGGCCAATGCCGGCAAACGGCAACGTTCGGCCGACGCCGAGACCAGCCCGCTGGAAAACCCGCAATATTACCAGTTCGACATCGACCTCCCCCAGGTCGCCGAAGTCTGGCGGCACGGCAGCGTCATCGGCTCCTGGCTGCTCGACCTCACGGCCGGCGCGCTGAAAGCCGATTCGGCGCTGACCCAGTTCGGCGGCAGGGTCTCGGATTCGGGTGAGGGACGCTGGACGCTGAAGGCAGCCATCGACACCGGCGTGCCGGCCCCGGTGCTGTCCTCGGCCCTGTTCGACCGCTTCTCCTCGCAAGGCGAATCCGAATTCGCCGACAAGCTCCTGTCGGCCATGCGCTATGCCTTCGGCGGCCATGTCGAAAAACCGAAGGCCGGCTCGTGACGGCGACAGGAGAGACGCACTCATGAGCCAGGAACGGTCCGACACGCTGGTGCTCTTCGGGGCAACCGGCGACCTCGCCCACAAGAAGATATTTCCGTCCCTCTACGCCATGGTCGCCAAGGGGACGCTCAGCGAGCCGGTAATCGGCGTCGCCTTCGACGCCTGGGATTTGAAGAAATTGCAGGATCGCGCGCGTGACGGCATCGTCAATGCGCTCGGCAAGATCGACGAGAAAGTGTTCGCCAAGCTCGCTTCGCTGCTGCGCTATGTCAGCGGCGACTATCGCGATCCGGCGACGTTCGAGAAACTGAAGAGCGCGCTGGGCACCGCCCAGCGGCCGCTGCACTATATGGCGGTGCCGCCGACCATGTTCGAGACGGTGGTGCAGGGCCTGGAGCAATCGGGCACGGCGCGCGGCGCGCGGCTGATGGTGGAAAAGCCCTTCGGCCATGACCTGCAATCGGCACGCTGGCTGAACCGGGTGCTGCATCTGGTGTTCGACGAACAGTCGATCTTTCGCATCGACCACTATCTCGGCAAGGAAGCGATCCAGAACCTGCTCTATTTCCGCTTTGCCAATTCCTTCCTGGAACCGATCTGGAACCGCAATTTCGTGGAGAGCGTGCAGATCACCATGGCCGAGGATTTCGGCATCGACGGGCGCGGCCGCTTCTATGACGAGGTCGGCTGCGTCAGGGACGTGATCGAGAACCATCTGCTAAACATCCTCCTGCTGCTGGCGATGGAACCGCCTGTCGGCCGTTCCGCCGACGACCTGATCGATGAGAAGGTGCAGGTGCTGCGCGCGATCCGCACCTTGACCAAGGACGATATCGTGCGCGGCCAGTTCGACGGCTATCTCGCCGAGCCCGGCGTGGCGCCCAACTCGCCGGTCGAAACCTTCGCCGCGGTGCGCTTCCTCGTCGACACCTGGCGCTGGCGGGACGTGCCGTTCTTCATCCGCGCCGGCAAGAACATGCCGGTGCATGCCACGGAGGTGATCGTGCGGCTGAAGCGGCCGCCGCTCGATGTCTTCGACCCGATCAAGCCGAACGACGCCAATTATGTGCGCTTCCGCATCGACCCGCAGGTGGCGATCTCGATCGGCGCGCAGCGCAAGGCGGCGGGCGACGACATGATCGGCGAGCAGGTCGAACTGACGGCGCTCGACGACAGCAAGGGCGACATGCCGCCCTATGAACGGCTGATCGGCGATGCCATGAACGGCAATGGCCAGCTTTTCACCCGCCAGGACGCCAGCGAGCTCGCCTGGCGGATCGTCGGGCCGGTGCTCGGCGACACCACGCCGCCGCATCTTTATGAACCGAAGACCTGGGGGCCGGCCGAGGCGATGAACGGCTTCGGGCCGCCGAACGGCTGGATCAATCCATCGAAATAGGCTGGGAGACGGCAGCATGGCCAGGACGGCAAGGCCGAAAACGGCGAGCAGCGACCCGACCGTGCTGTCGATCGACATCGGCGGCTCGCACATCAAGATCCTTACCAGCGCAGGCGGCACTGAGCACCGCGCCGATTCCGGGCCGGATCTCACACCGCAGCAGATGATCGATGCGGTGAAGGTGCTGGCCGACGGGCTCTCCTACGACGTCGTCTCGATGGGCTATCCCGGCCCGGTGCATCACAACAGGCCGTTGCTCGATCCCGCCAATCTCGGCAAGGGCTGGGCCGGCTTCGACTTCGCCGCGCAGTTCGGCAAACCGGTGAAGGTGGTCAACGACGCGCTGATGCAGGCCATCGGCAGCTATGAGGGCGGTCGCATGCTGTTCCTGGGGCTGGGAACCGGCCTGGGTGCGGCGATGATCGTCGACAACGTCGCCCAACCGATGGAACTCGCCCATCTCCCCTACAAGAAGGGTAAGAGCTTCGAGGACTATGTCGGTGAACGCGGCCTGGTGAAACGCGGCAAGAAGAAGTGGCGCAAATCCGTTTTCGACGTCGTCGAGCGGCTGCGCGCCGCCATGCAGCCCGATTATGTCGTCATCGGCGGCGGCAATGTCGACAAGCTCGACGATTTGCCCGCCGACAGCAGGCGCGGCGACAACACACGCGCCTTCGAAGGCGGATTTCGTCTGTGGCGAGACAAGGCCCTGATCGTCTGATAGTATTACAGTTCAGTATAGTTATTCAAAATAATGTGCGACGCCGTGCCAAGTCGTTGCATTGTGCAGATTTGCCGACTAGGAATTCCGGCGCACTACATCGCGACGCACCGCGCGGGACGCGCAAAGACGCCGCCGCACTTTGACTTTGCGCATCATCCCATCCGAAACCGTGCCGATTTCGGGCCCCATACGCCATAGACGGAGGAAAATAGATTGACCGACGACAGCAACGACGCTCGCAAGGATATCGACCTTCTCGAGCTGACCGCCCATATCGTGTCGGCTTACGTCGAGAAGAACCGCCTGCCCGCCTCCGGCCTGGCAGACCTCATCGCCAGCGTCAGCGCGTCGATCAGCGGGCTCGGCCAGCCGGCCGCTCCCGTGACGGCGCCGCTCGTGCCGGCGGTCAACCCCAAGAAGTCGGTGACGCCGGATTTCATCATCTGCCTGGAGGACGGCAAGAAGTTCAAATCGCTGAAGCGTCATCTGGGCGTGCATTTCGGCCTGACGCCGGACGCCTACCGCGCCAAATGGGGCTTGCCGTCGGACTATCCGATGGTCGCTCCCAATTACGCGGCCTCGCGCTCGGAACTGGCGAAGTCGATCGGTCTCGGTCGCAAGGCCGCCGCCCCGAAAGCGCCTGCCAGGGGCAGGAAAACCAAGGTTTCGGCCTGAGCGCGCATTCCGGCGCTGAGCCAATTGGTTGATGGAGGCCTGCCGGCGATTTCGTCTTGGCAGGCTTCATGCTTTTGTGGCTTGGATGAGCCAGACAGGCCTCGGGGGAAGCCATGAACTATACCAGGATGGTGATCGAGAAAGAGGCGCCGGAGGAATACGGCTACGACCGCATCCGCTACAATCTCTCCGAAAGTTCGATCGCCGACCAGAAGCTCTCCGACCTCGGCCTGTCGCTGCCCGATCTTACGCTCTTCTATGGCGAGCATCGCGGGGACAGGGGATTGCGCGCGCTGATCGCGGCGCAGGATGCCGGCGTTTCGCCAGATGATGTGCTGATCACCGCGGGTGCGGCCGGCGCGCTGTTCATCGTCGCCACGTCGCTTCTGTCGGCAAGCGACCATCTCGTCGTCGTCCGCCCCAACTACGCCACCAACATCGAAACCCCGAGGGCGATCGGCTGTGCCATCAGCTTTGTCGACCTCGCCTTCGAGGACGGCTTCGCCATCGACGTCGAGCGCCTCAAGGCGGCGATCCAGCCCAACACCCGCCTGATCAGCGTCACCTGTCCGCACAATCCGACCGGAACCATGTTGTCTCGTGCCGATCTCGACACGTTGATAGCGCTCGCCGAAAGCCGCCGTTGCCATCTGCTGGTCGACGAGACCTACCGCGACCTCTCCTATGGGAGACGTCTGCCCCCGGCAGCTTCGCTGAGCCAGCGGGCGATCAGCGTCTCGTCGCTGTCGAAAGCCTTCGGCATTCCCGGCATCCGCATCGGCTGGCTGGTGACCAGGGATGCGGGCCTCCAGGAGAAATTCCTGGCCGCCAAGGAGCAGATCGGCATCTGCGGCAGCGTCATCGACGAGGGCATTGCGCGCGGCATGCTCGAACGTCGCGACGCCTTCCTCGCCAGGCTGTTGCCTGAGATGGCCAGGCGCCGCGACATCGTCCAGGCGTGGGTCGACGGTGAGCCGCTGGTCAGCTGGGTGCGGCCCGAGGGCGGTGTCGTCGGCTTCCCGCGTCTGAACGTCGAGCCCGGCTTCGACCTCGACCGGTTTTATGGCTCCCTGCTGGAGAGCCATGGCACCTATGTCGGGCCCGGCCACTGGTTCGAAATGCCGAAGCGCTTCTTCCGCATCGGTTTTGGTTGGCCGACGGAGGCACAATTGCAGGGCGGGCTCGATGCCATCTCCGCCGCGCTGAGGGCATGATTTTCCACCCGCCTTGGAGGCATGTCGAAAACCTCAGTTCGCTGCCGGAACGGAACAGCTCAGATCGCCTTCCTTGCAGTTCAGGTAACCCTCGAAATCCTTGACCCGGGATTGCGTCAGGCCATCCATGCACATCGAGAGGAGCATGGGGACCATGCTGCCTCCGGCCGCTCCCGCGGTCTGGAAATTGCACTCGGCGTCGCGGAACTTGATCCAATCCTGCTGCGCTTGAACAAGAAGCTTCTTGGTATCCGCGTCGTCCTTCAGGCGGGTTTCGATCTGCTTGTAAAGTTCGTTGAGCTTCTTGTCGGATCTCCTGAACGAAGCATCGGCGCACTGGTCCATGGTGGCCTGATCCTTGGCGTCGGCGCACTTGTCCTTTGCAAAAGCGAAAGCCGGCATGGCCAGAACCACGGCGGCGGTCAGAATTGCGGTTCTCATCGGTTCTCGTCCTCGTTGCAGATGAGCGGCATCGTCATTCCGTAACGGTTTCGGCGAAGCACCTGGCCAGCTTTTCCGGTGCTCCAAGCTTCTTCGCCCAGGATACCAGTTCAGGCTTTTCCGATGGATCGGCATAGCCGCCCCATACGTCACGAAACTGCTTCCTTCCGTCGACAGTCTGGAAGAACATCACGCCGTCATCACTAACAGGCGTGGAGACATACGCGGCGCTCCAGTTGCCGCTTTCCAAGATGGTGATGAACTTGGCGCGGGCGGGCTTGAACTTATTGTCCATCGCCGAAGCGACGAGCGGTGCATATTCCTGTTTGCGCGCCTTCGTCACTTCGACCTTGACGCCGTCGCAGGCATCGTTCGCGAAAGCAGATGCCGGTATCAACCCCGCCAGCCCGATCGTGAGGATTTTGGCGTGCCGTCGAACCAAGTCGCCGAGTTCAGACATAGGTGGTTTCCTCTTCCTTCACGGAGTGTGGCTGTCAGTCGGAATCGCCGTCATCCGACGAATCGTCATCGTCAGGCGCATCGACCTGGCAGCCAATGCCATTGCACCCCTGATAGTTGCCCTGCGTATCGAAATTTGGATTGCCTTGCCTGTCGTATTGCGGCCTGCCGTCGATGCTTTGATCCCCATCATCAGGGTCATCGACTTTGCATCCGATCCCATGGCAGCCAATGTATCTGCCTCGCGTATCGAAATTGGGATTACCTTGCTTGTCGTATTGCGGCCTGGTGTCGATGGTCTGATCGTCGGTGGTGCAGCCGGCGACCGCCAGTAAAACACTGGCGATAACCGAATAAACTATATGTTTCATGATTTATTCTCCTCGCTCCCCGGCGGCAGAGGTTCGTCCGTCGATCGGAGGACGATCCGAAGAGGACAAAAAGCTTCGCGGACCACGAAAGGCCCGGGCTGTGGCCCATGCATTCGACGACTTTGCGGCCGGCTGTCGCAATTGCCCAAGTCGAGGGAACGCTCCCAGCGGGAGCCGCCTTGGCGAATGTCCATTTCCCTCTCCATGCCTAGCGCCCATCCGCCCAAGCATGCCAACGATCCGCCGGCGCGGTTGATGTATCCATAGGTTGTAACCGATATAGCCGGCTAGCAAGGGGAAATTGCCAGATCTTGAGTTCTGTTTTGAAAATGCTTAATAATCCAGTAAGCACCCTCCTTGATTAGCAAGTACTTAAATGCAATTGGCAGAAAGGAGTCAGAAAAAGATTGCTGGTTACACCTACGCTTTTCGCGCTATTCCAAAATAAAATGGTCTATTTATTCCAGTTCTCACAAGGGGCGACGATATAAAGGGGTAAAATGACGCTCGGCATTATCGCCAGAACCCAATGTATTGGTAGGTTTCGGCCAGGCCAGTGGGCAGGCCGAAAGAATGCTGCTCATTGATCGGCTTTCAAGGCCATCGCGTGAACGACGGGGAAGGTCTTCGAGACACCCGATAGGCTTTCCTGTCCCGCTGGGTCTTGTGGGTGAGTTTCGTGTGCGTTCGATGGAACACATCAGAAAATCCTTGATCCAGAACCTTTTTTTTGCGCGCGTCATACGTCGAACTGGGCTAAAGGGTTCCCCGGCCGGACCAGCATCCATCGTGGAAGTGCCCCGCCGGCCTCCATCCTTCTAACGGGGCCTCGTTCCATGACCTCCGAACAGATATCACCGGACCAGCGCTATGCCGCGTTCCGCCATCGCTCCTTCCTGAGCTATTGGACGGCGCGCTTCCTCACCACATTCGCCACCATGATCGTGTCCGTCGCGGTCGGCTGGCAGATGTACGACCTGACCCGCGACCCGCTCGATCTCGGCCTTGTCGGCATCGTCCAGTTCTTGCCTTCGCTGCTCCTGGTGCTGGTCACCGGGGTCGTTGCCGATCGCTTCGGCCGCCGGGTGATCATGGCGCTGGCGGTGCTACTCGAGGCGATCTGCGCGCTCGCGCTGCTCATCCTGACCCTGCGCGGTATCAGCGGTCCGCTGCCAATCTTCATCGTGCTCGCCATGTTCGGCATCGCCCGCGCCTTCTTCGGACCGGCCTCGTCGTCGCTGTTCGCCAATCTGGTGCCGCCCCGGGATTTCGCCAACGCCATTGCCTGGAACTCGTCGGCCTGGCAGACGGCGACCATCGTCGGGCCGGTCGCCGGCGGCCTGCTCTACGGCGTATCGGCCGAGGTGGCCTATGGCACGGCCACGGCGCTGATGCTCGTCGCCGGGCTGCTGATCTTCACCATACCGAGGCCGGCCCAGCGCAGCGAGACCGACAAGCCGACCATGCAGACCCTGTTCGCCGGCTTCGGTTACATCTGGGGCGAGAAGATCGTGCTTGGCGCCATCTCGCTCGATCTCTTCGCCGTGCTCCTGTCCGGCGCCTCGGCGCTGCTGCCGATCTATGCCCGCGACATATTGCAACTCGGCCCCTGGGGGCTTGGTTTGCTGCGCTCGGCGCCAGGGGTGGGTGCCATCTGTGTCGCCATCTGGCTCGCTGGTCATCCTATCCGAAACCACGCGGGCCTGATCATGCTCGGCTTCGTGGCCGCGTTCGGCGCCTTTACGGTGCTGTTCGGCCTGTCGACCATCGCCTGGCTGTCGATCCTGGCATTGGCCTTCCTCGGCGCCACCGACATGTTCAGCGTCTACATCAGGGAAACCTTGATCCAGCTCTGGACCCCCGATCATGTCCGCGGCCGTGTCAACGCCGTCAATCAGGTCTTCGTCGGCGCCTCCAACGAGCTCGGCGAATTCCGCGCCGGCACCATGGCGGCGCTGATCGGCACGGTGCCGGCCGTCGTCATCGGCGGCGTCGGGGCCATCGCCGTTGCCGGCCTGTGGGCCTACCTGTTCCCGGCGCTCCGAAGGGTGCGGCACCTCAATGGACGAAACTGACGGGGCATCGAATTCAGGTCCACCGGTATCGGCGGGCTGCGAATCTGTGCTAAGCCGCCGCCCGACCAACCAAAGGACGATACCTGTGAGCGAACCGACCGTGGCCGAGGCAACCGAGAGTATCTATGTGTCGCTGCGAGCGGACAATGCCGATCTCGACGCCCATATCGCGACGCTTAAGGCAGCGCTGGCACGAGAGGGGATGAAGCAGGCGGTGTTCGATCCCACCAAACTGGCGCAGAACAACCGCTCGGGCCGCAAATTGATGCAGGCTTATTTTCGCCAGCGCGGCGTGAGCGTGACGTTTTCGAACTAGCAGGCGTTAAACGACCCGCCATCAGGGGATGGTTGTGCCGCCACCGCGCCGTCGGCCGCCGAAAATCAGCACCAGGAACTCGTCCAGCCAGCGCTTGAGGTGGATGTCCCAGATGAGCCGGCCGCCGAGATGGTCGCGGCCGGGCTGGGCGCCCGGCAGTTCGAAGCGGTGCGCGCCGCGCACCACCCAGCGCTGCATCATCAGCCTGGTCAATTCGCCATGGAACTGGATGCCCCAGGCATTGTCGCGGTAGCGGAAAGCCTGGTTGGGATAGGTCTCGGCGGTCGCCAGCAAGGTCGCGTCGCTCGGCAGCGAAAAACCTTCGCGGTGGAACTGATAGACCATTTCCGGCCAGCGCATCAGTTTCTGGCCCGCTTCCGTCGCCTTCAACGGATACCAGCCGATCTCGACCAGCCCTTCGCCATGCCCCTCGACCCTGCCGCCCAAATGGTTGACCAGCATCTGCGCACCAAGGCAGATGCCCAGCAGCGGCCGATTCTCCCGCAGCGGAACCTCAAGCCATTCGGTCTCGCGGCGGACGAACTCGTCCTCGTCATTGGCGCTCATGGGCCCGCCGAACACCACGGCCCCGGCATGGCCGTCGAGCGTCTCTGGCAAGGCATCGCCAAGCGGCGGACGGCGGATGTCGAGATCGAAACCCTCTTCGAGAAGCATGTGGCCGACGCGCCCGGGGCTCGAATTCTCCTGATGCAGCACGATCAGGATTCTTGGCTTCGAAGGCGGCGGCTTCGGCGGCATCGGCGGATGGACCCTATTCGTCGCTCGACGTTCCACGGGCGCCCGGCGCCTCGGCCGCCGCCTTGCGGCGCGCCTCGATGCGGTCCTGGCGTTCGACGCCGATCAGCTCGGCAACGCGCCAGACCGTGTTGTCTTCCAACTCGTGCAGCTCGCCATCGGCATAGACGATCTCCCACATCAGGCCGATGAAAGCCTTGCGGCCTTCGGCATCGAGGTGGCGCTTCAGCACGCTGGTGAAGGCATAGAGGTCGATCGCCTCGTTGTCGGCGCGCTCGCCGGCGGCGGCCAGCGCGTCGAGCTCGTTGCCGCTGACCGAATAGGCCTGCGCCAGCACTGCCTTGAACCGCTCCCACTCGACGTCCTGGCGCACGCCGTCGGCGCTCATCACGTGGTAGAGCAGCGCCGAAGCCGCTACGCGCGGGTCATCGGCGCTGGCGCGGGCGCCGGCGCCGGTCGGCAAATCCCTCAGAAACGACAGGACGCGTTCGAACATCGATCCATTCCCAAACGGCCGGACCATCCGGCCAACTCAAAACAACCGGAACCGGCGCGGCGACTTTTCCGCCGCATCGTCCGGGTCGACGCCGGGATCGTCCGGCAGGCGTGCCAGTTCCTGCGCCGGCTCGACGGCCTCGGCATCGGCGGGCACCGCGGCGAAAGCCTGCGCCGTCACCGGCCTGACGTGGTCCTGGTCGTTCTCGGCCTGCCTGCCCGCCGTCTCGCCGCCTGGGCCAGCATGATCGATCACCTCGACCGGTTCTTCCTGCGCCGACCTGCCCGGCGCCTCGATAGCCACCGCCGGGGCGCCCGGCGCATCGTCACGGCTGTCGATCAGCTGGCCGAGACGCTCCATCGGGGCGCGCCACTCGAAGGCGTCGAGCCGGCCGGTGACCGGCGATACCGGCGCCCAGCGCTCCGAGACGACGCCGTCGGCGACCCAGGCCGGATCGCGCGGCGCCCGCACCGCCTTGGACAGGAGCTGCCGCACCTTGCCCTGGTCGCCGGTCTCGGCTTCTTCGATGTCGGCCAGAAGCAGATAGGCGCCCTCGCGGCGGTCCATCCGGATCGCCGCCTCGGCCTCGCGGCGGGCGGTCGCAAAATCCTGTGCATCGAGCGCGGCGCGCGCCACCGTCATCGAGGATTCGGCGTGGTTCTTCCTCATCTCCTGCAATTTCTTCGCCCGGTTGAGGCGATCGAGCACGGCGTCACCTGGCCTTGCATGGGTATAGAGCTCCGCTATCTCCGGATGCGGTTCGGCCCTCCAGGCCGTCTCGAGTATCTTCGAGCCCTTGCGCACGTCGTTCTGGCGAAACAGCAGCGTCGCAGCCGCGACCGCGGCCGGCGCGAACTCCGGCTGCAGCCGATTGGCCTCTATCGCCGCCGTTCGGGCGGCCGCGGGATCGCTGTCGGCGAGTGACTGCGCCTTGGCGGTCAACAGCACGGCGCGTCGGCGGTTGGCGGCGTCGCGTTCGATCTGGCGGGTCGCCTTCTGCGCCTCGACCAACTTCAGCGCGCCGTCCCAGTCGCCGCGCCCGGTCAGCTCTTCAAGCGTCGATTCGGCCGCCCAGGCCAGTTGCGGCGCCATGCCGGCGGCGCGCCCGGCATAGTGCCTGGCGGCATTGCGGTCCCCCAGGCGCTCGGCTTCGAGATAAAGTCCGCGCAGGCCGAGCAACCGCATCTCGGGATCGTCGAGCATGCTCTCGAATTTCTGGCGCGCGCCTTCGTGGTCGCCTTCGAGGAGCGAAGCCTGGGCCTCGAGCAGATGGATCAATGGCTCCTGGTCGGAGCGAATCAGCTTGGCCGCTTCCTTGGTCTTCTTGCGGGCCAGCGCGCCGTCGCCGGCGCCGGCGGCGATCATGCCGGTCGACAGCGCCTGATAGCCGCGGTCGCGGCGCCGCACCCGGAAATAGCGCGAAATGGTGTAGGGGCTGTTCCAGACCGACTTGATCAGCCACCACAGGATCATCACCGCCGCGACGACAGCGACCACCGCCACCGCCGCCACCATCAGGCTGACCTGATACTGGTAGCCGTTGAAGGTTATGACCATGTCGCCCGGCCGGTCCGCCAGCCAGGCAAAGCCCAGGCCCAGCGCGAAGACGACGGCGAGGAAGAGCAGGATTCGGATCATCGCTGGTTCCTCACGCCTTCATCGCGCCTGATATGAGCGCATCGATCAGCGTTTCGACCTCGATGCGTGCCTTCAGCTTGCCGGCAAAATCGGCGCCGGCCGCCTTTGCAGGCGCGGGCAGCGTCTCATATTCGGTGAGCGCCTTGGCATAGTCGCCCTGATTGACCGCCACCTCCATGCGCGCAATGGTTTCCGGTGCGCCGGCGCCCTGGACAGCGCCGATCGGCCGGACCTTGACCAGCGATTCGGCGCTCGACAGAAGGTTCTGCAGCAGCCCGGCATTTTCGTCTACGGGCGTGGCCGCCGCGACCATGGCGTTGGCGGCGGCATCCATCTGCGATGCGATCTCGGTGCGGGTCTGGACGCCCTTTTTCGCGTAGGCACGCAGGGCCGCAAGCTGCGGCGCGTCCGGCGCGATCGCGGCGAAGGTCTCAAGCTCGGCACCGAACGGCGCGCCACGGTCGAGCGCCGCCTTCAATGCCGAAGCGGCGATGGCGAGCGCGACCTTCGGCTGTCCGGCCTGCGCCTCGACCTTGCCGGAAAGCTGCGCCACCGACTGCTCCAGCGCGGTGAGCCGGCCGTCCTGCTTCGTCACCGCCTCGCCGGCCGATTTCACCAGCGCATCGAGGCCGGCCAGCCTTTCATTGAGCGGACCGAGATCGACTGGGGCCGCGTTGCCGGCCTTGCCGAGCGCCGCGACCGCCGTCTCGATCTGCCTGACCTTGTCACCAAGCGCGGCCAGCCCGGCATTGTCGCCCGCTCCGCCTTGCTCGACCGCCGATTTGAGCGCTGCGACATCCGTCCTGACCTGATCCAACGCTGCGGACAACCCGTCGACCTTGGCCGCCGCCGCACCGCCATCGCCGCCAGCCTGCCTCAGATCCGCGATCTCGGTTCTGAGCGCGGCGATCTCGCCGTTGACGCCTTCGAGCGAGACGCTGGCACCGGAGCCCGGCGCGCCGAGCAGGCCGGCGAACTGCAATCCGCCGGCGCCGACCAGCGCGATGACACCGCCGATGATGCCTGCCGCGATGCCGTTGACCCGCTTCGGCGGTGGCGGTGCGGATACGGTTTTCCCGTTCCCTGCCGAGGCGCCGGTCGCCGGCCCGGTCGGCTTGGGTTCGGCGCGCTTTGCCGATGCATCCTCGAAACTGTAGTCGAAGGCGCCGGCCTTGCCAGCGGCGTCGTCCGAGGAACCGGGGTAGGCCGCCGTCGGTTCGTCCGCCTTGGCGGCGCTTTCCGCGGATCGTTCCGATCGGGGCGCTGTCGCCTCGGCGTGCTCCCAGGGTTCGAGATCGGTCTGGTCGGCGTGCACAGGTTCCTCGGGCGCTTCCGGCTGCGAGGCGTTCGCGGCTTCCTCCGCCTTGGCCTCGTCGGTTTGCGCCCCGGCCTTGGCGGCATTCTCGTCGGCGATGCGGGAAACGGCGCCGGGTTCGAGTTCGATGGTCACCGGCTCGCGGCGGCTTTTCGAATGTCGCATCTTCGGCGTCTTGACCATGCTTGGGCTCCGCGAATTCGCTTAGGGATGGTTCAAAGAGGGTCTAGCACATCACCAAGCGGTGAAAAGGGGCGGTGTGATGACGCGGCTCAGCGCCCGGGCCGCAAAAGCGAAAGCAGCGCATCCTCGTCGGGCCGTGCAGCTATGCGGATACGGTCGCCAGCGACGTCGCCAAGGACGGCGGCGATGCGATGTGACAGGGCAAAAACCCGCGTCTTGCCAAAAATTTCGTGCAGTGCAGGCCGCCTGACCAGGACCCGCAGCGCGTCAGCCGCCCTGGCGGAATAGAGCAGCACCGCATCCGCGGTTTGCCCCGACAGACGGGCAAGCACGGCCTCGTCCGAATAGGTCACGGCGAGCGTGTCGTATGTCTCGACGGGGCGGACCCCGACATCGGCAGCTTGCAGCCGCTGCTCGAATGCCGGGAAGCGCACACGTCCGCAGAGATAGACAACGGTCTTGCCCTGGAATTCGCCGGCAAGACTGCCGGCAAGACCCTCGGCATGGCCGGGACCTTCGCTGACGGACAAAAATCCTGCTTCACGCGCGGCTTGCGCGGTCCTCTTGCCGACGGCATGGCAAGGCAAGTGCGAAAGCCGGGCGACGACCTCCTTCGGCGCAAAGCGCACGGCATTGGCGCTGGTCACCGCAACGGCCACGGCATCGTCGATGACGAGGTCGGCATCGACCGGCAACGCCACCGTCTCGGTCAGTGGCAAAAGCACCGGTAGAAACCCCATGTCCTGCAGCAGTCGCGCGGTGCGGGAGGCGCCCGGTTCCGGCCGCGTCACCAGAACGCGCTGCACCGTCAGGCCCAGCCGTCGAAGAATGTCTCGCCGGCCCTGGCCCGCACCGTCCTTGCCGCCTCTTCGCCGACAAGGGCGGCATCCAGCGCCGGGCCTTTCATCTCGACCATGTGCGACTGCGTACCATCAGGCGAGATGATCAATCCCGCGAAAGAAAGGTCCGCTCCGTCTATCACGGCATGACCGGCAATCGGTGTGCGGCAGGAGCCGTCGAGGGCCGCCAGGAAAGCACGCTCGCAAGCCAGCGCCTGTCCGGTCGGCAGGTCATGGATGGCCGCCAGCATCTGTTCGACGTCGCCATCGCCGATGCGGGTTTCGATGCCGATCGCGCCTTGGCCCGGCGCCGGCGGAAAGATGTCGAGCGGGATCAGATCGGTGACCACATGGCCGAGCCCGAGCCGCTTCAGCCCGGCATGGGCGAGGATGGTGCCGGCGGCCACGCCTTCATCGAGCTTGCGCAGCCGCGTTTGCACATTGCCACGGAACATCACTACGTCGAGATCCGGCCGCATGCGCCGGATCAGCGCCTGCCGCCTTAGCGACGAGGAGCCGACTTTCGCCCCTTTGGGCAGGTCGGCGATTGTCTTCGCCGCCTTGCCGACAAAGGCGTCGCGTGCGTCCTCACGCGGCAAAAAGGCGGAGAGCTCCAGGCCGGCTGGCAATTGCGTCGGCATGTCCTTCGAGGAATGCACGGCAATGTCGATCGTGCGGGCGAGCAGCGCCTCCTCGATCTCCTTGGTGAACAGGCCCTTGCCGCCAGCTTCCGACAGCGGCCGGTCCTGGATGCGGTCGCCGCTGGTCGAGATGACGACGATTTCGAACGCTTCTTGCGGCAAACCATGCGCCGCCATCAGCCGCGCCTGCGTTTCCTGCGCCTGCGCCAGCGCCAGCGGGCTGCCGCGTGTTCCGATCTTCAAGATTGTTTGCATGGCGCGCGGTCCGTGATAACTGCCGGCAGGCGAAGTCGCCTTTTCCGGGCGTCTCCTACCGGGGAAAGCCTCGATATACAATCTCCAGGGGATAGCGACCAATTGATCCGCGTTCTGGGCATCGAGACGAGTTGTGACGAGACCGCCGCAAGCGTCGTGGCGTTGGAGGGCGATGCCGCGCCCAAAATCCTGTCCAATATCGTGCTGTCGCAAATCGAGGAGCATGCCGCCTTCGGCGGCGTGGTGCCGGAGATCGCCGCGCGCGCCCATGTCGAGGCGCTGGACGGCATTGTCGAGGCAGCCCTTGCCGATTCGGGCGTGGCGCTGGCCGACATCGACGCCATCGCCGCGACCGCAGGTCCGGGCCTCGTCGGCGGCCTCATCGTCGGGCTAATGACGGCCAAGGCGATCGCGGCCGCGGCCGGCAAGCCGCTGATCGCCGTCAACCATCTCGAAGGCCATGCCCTGACGGCACGGCTGACCGATGGGCTCGACTTTCCCTATCTGCTGCTGCTGGTTTCCGGCGGCCACACACAGATCCTCGCCGTGCGCGGCGTCGGCGACTACCAGCGCTGGGCGACGACCATCGATGACGCGCTGGGCGAAGCCTTCGACAAGACGGCCAAGATGCTCGGCTTGCCTTATCCCGGCGGCCCCAATGTCGAGAAGGCGGCGGCATCGGGCGATGCGGGCCGTTTTGCCTTCCCCCGACCCATGAAGGGATCGGCGCAGCCTGATTTTTCCTTCTCCGGCCTGAAGACCGCTGTGCGCCAGGCGGCGAGCGCGATCGAGCCCTTGAGCGACCGGGATGTCGCCGACATCTGCGCCTCGTTCCAGGCGGCGGTGGCCGACGCGCTGGGCGACCGTGTCGCGCGCGCGCTCGCCCGGTTCCGCCGGGAATTCCCCGGTACGGCAGCGCCGGTGCTGGTCGTCGCCGGTGGCGTCGCCGCCAACCACACGATCAAGGCGACGCTGGAACGGCTGTGCGCCGAGGCGGGCTTCGCCTTTGTCGCGCCACCGCTGAAACTTTGCACCGACAATGCGGCAATGATCGCCTGGGCCGGCATCGAGCGGATGCGCGAAGGCCTGGCGCAAGAAAACGGCTTCGATTTCGTGCCGCGCTCGCGCTGGCCGCTGGACAGCATCTCCGCGCCGATGATCGGTTCGGGCCGGCGCGGGGCCAAAGCATGAGCAAGGAGGGCATGAGCGAAGAAGGCACGAGCGGCATCGAGACCGCGCCAACCGGCTGGCGCGTTGCAGTGCTCGGTGGCGGGGCCTGGGGTACCGCTTTGGCGCTGGCCATGCTGCGCGCCGGCCATTTCGTCCGCCTTTATGCGCGCGACCCGGAGACCGTCGCCGCAATCGACCACGGCGAAAATCGACGCTATCTGCCTGGCATCGCGCTCCAGGCCGGCATCGTGGCGACGAGCAACATCCAAGCCGCGCTTGACGGCGCCGATTGCGTGCTGGCAGTGGCGCCTGCGCAATCGCTGCGCACCATGCTGACAGCCACCAAGCCGCATATGCCTTCCGGCATTCCGCTTGTCCTTTGCGCCAAGGGCATCGAACGCGACACCGGCGACTTGCTGTCGGCGATCGTCGGAGAAATCCTGCCTGGAAATCCGGTCGCCGCTCTGTCCGGCCCGAGCTTCGCCACCGACGTCGCCCGCGGCTTGCCGACGGCGGTGGTGGTTGCCGCCCGCGACGAGGCGCTGGCGGCCAAGCTTGCCGCGCGCTTCTCGGCGGAAAATCTGCGCTGCTATTCGAATGATGATTTGATCGGCGTCGAGATCGGCGGCGCCTTGAAGAACGTCTTCGCCATCGCCGCGGGTGCCGTCACCGGCGCCGGGCTTGGCGCCAGTGCCCAGGCTGCCATGGTGACGCGCGGCTTCGTCGAACTGCGGCGCATCGGTGCCGCCTTCGGCGCCAGGCCCGAGACGTTGATGGGGCTTTCCGGTCTTGGCGACCTGCTGCTCACCTGCTCGTCCACGCAATCGCGCAACTTCGCCTACGGACTGGCGCTCGGGCAAGGCAAGCCGCTTGGCAGGCTGCCGCTGGCGGAAGGCGTGCCGACGGCGGCGATCGCCGCCCGCATCGCCACCGAGCGCGGCATCGACGCGCCGATCATTGCCGCTGTCGCCGCCATACTTGAGGGCACCATCACCATCCGGCAGGCTGTGGCGGCGTTGATGACCCGGCCGCTGAAGACCGAAACCGACGATTAAATCCCCATGCCTTTGATCCACCGACCAGGAGAAGACCATGCTGTTTGCTTTGATCTGCAAGGATAAACCGGGAAGCCTGCAGGTGCGCCTCGACACACGGCCCGAGCATGTCGTCTTTCTTGAAGGCCTTGTTGGCGAAAAGAGACTTGCGTTCGCCGGCCCGTTCCTCGACGCCGACGGCAAGCCGAATGGCACCTTGGCGGTGATCGAGGCACCCGACATGGCTGCTGCACAAGCTTTGTCGGCGGCCGATCCCTACGCCAAGGCCGGCTTGTTCGAAAGCGTCGAAATCCGCCAGTGGAACTGGACGATCAACAAGCCGGCGGCTAGTTAATCCCGGTCGCCCGCAAATGGGCCGCAAGGAGGAGAAAAAATGAACTACTGGCTGTTTAAATCCGAACCCTCGGTTTTCTCCTTCGAGGCGTTGAAAGCCAAAGGCAAGGCCGGCACGCAATGGGACGGCGTGCGCAATTACGCGGCGCGCAACAACATGAAGGCCATGCAGATCGGCGATCTCGGCTTCTTCTATCATTCCAACGAGGGGCTGAACGTGGTCGGCATCGCCGAGGTCTGCGCGCTGGCTCATCCCGACACCACATCGGACGATCCGCGTTGGGAATGCGTCGACATCCGCGCCTTCAAGGATGTGCCGAACCCGCCGACGCTGGAGCAGGTCAAGGCCAATCCCAAGCTCGCCGACATGGCGCTGGTGCGGCTCGGCCGGCTTTCCGTGCAGCCGGTCACGCCGGCCGAATGGAAGGAAGTCTGCCGCATGGGTGGCCTGACGCCGGCTCCGTGACGGTTCTCACGAGCCATAGCGCGGAACGCTTCATCCTCGACAATACGGCGCTGATGGCGCCGCCGCACGTGCCGGAGATTGCGCTGTATCTTGCCGACGAGGCGCATGATCTGTGGCAGCGGACCGAGGACGAACTGGTCGAGATCGGGCTGCCGCCGCCTTTCTGGGCCTTTGCCTGGGCCGGCGGCCAGGGGCTTGCCCGTCATATCATCGACAATCCGGCCATGGTGCGGGGCAAGCGGGTGCTCGACTTCGCCTCCGGCTCCGGTCTCGTCGCTATCGCCGCGGCCAAAGCCGGCGCGGCAGGGGTGACCGCCGCCGACATCGACCCATTCTGCGCCACGGCGGTCCGCCTCAATGCGCAAGCCAATGGCGTCGCGGTCGAATTCATCCAGAATGACTGCGTCGGAAGGGATGCGGACTGGGACGTGGTTCTTGCCGGCGATGTCTTCTACGACAAGCCGTTCGCAGACCGGCTGACGCCCTGGTTCGCGGCTCTGAAGCGGCGCGGCGCCGATATCCTGATCGGCGATCCCGGCCGCTCCTATCTGCCGCGGTCGGGGTTGGAACCGCTTGGCGTCTACCAGGTGCCGGTGACGCGGGCGCTCGAGGATGCCGAAATAAAACGCACCACTGTCTGGCGGTGGAGCACCCCGCGCCCGGCTTGACGCCGCCACTGAACAGGCGTTTCCATGAGCTCCGTATCAGTGGGGGATATCATGGATTTTTCAGCGGTTAACTGGCTGGCGGTGATCGTCGCCGCAATCCTGGCGTGGTTGTTCGGCGCCGGCTGGTACACCGGGTTGAGCAAGCCATGGCTGAAGGCTGCAAAACTCGATCCGGCGACCATGAAGAAATCGTTGCTGCCATTCCTCATCTCTTTCATCGCCGAGTTGGTCATGGCGCTTGTGATGGCCCTGGTCGTCGGCGCGGTGACGGGCGGCGAGCCGACATTGCTGGCGGGACTGGTCTTCGGTTTCGTGCTTTGGCTCGGTTTCGTCGCAACCACGCTGTCGGTCAATCATCGCTACGAGAATTTCGGCTGGGACCTGACCGTCATTGACGGCGGCCACTGGCTTGGCGTGCTGCTGATCATCGGCGCCGTGGTCGGCTGGTTCGGCGCCGCGGCGAGCTGAAGGCCTCCGCTACACCCGGTCCGCGGTTTGGGATTTTGCCATTTCCTCCAGAATCCACGTGCGAAAGGCAACGATGCGTGGATCGTTCACCAGTTCCTTGGGATAGACCAGGAAATAGGCGAATTCCGGCGCGACCTTGATGCCGAGTTCGAACGGCCGCACCAACCTGCCTTCGGAAAGGTCGTTGGCCACCATGGCGAAATCGGCGAGCGCCACGGCGCTGCCTTCCATCGCCGCCTGGACGGCGTCGGCCGAGGTGCCGAAGACGATGGTGCGGCTGTCATCGAAATCGTCGACGCCGGCTGCGGCCATCCACATGCGCCAGTTCGGCCAGGTCACGCCCTGCCGCGCCCATTCGATATGGGCAAGCGTGTGATGGAAGAGATCGCGCGGTTCGCGCAGCGGCGGACCTGATGCCAGCAGGCTCGGGCTGCACACCGGAATGATGACGTTGTCGAATAGCCGGTGCGCGCAAAGTCCCGGATATCTGCCGGCGCCAAAGCGGATGCCGACATCGACATCGTCGAGGTCGAAGTCCCGCAACCCGTAGGCGATGTCGAACCTGAGTTCGATGCCTTCATGTTTTTTGCGGAAATCCTCCACCCGCCGCATCAGCCATTTCGTGGCGAATTGCGCGTCGAGCGTCACTTTCAGCAGCGTCGTGCCGCGCGCCATCTTCTGCGCCCGCGAGACGGCCTTGCCAAGCAGGTCGAGCGCATCGGCAGAGGCCTCGAACAGCACCGTTCCGGCCTCCGTCAGCCTGATGCTGCGGCTGGAGCGCGTGAACAGGACGATACCGAGCTGGTCTTCGATTTCCTTGATCTGGTGGCTGACGGCGGCTGGCGTCAGGCCGAGTTCGTCGGCGGCCCGGGTGAAATTGAGATGCCGGGCCGCTGCCTCCAGCGTCCTCAGCGCCCGGGTTCCCGGCACCAGGCGGGCCATCAGCTTGGTCCCCGAACAGACGCGGTCATGGCGCCCTGATCCTCAAAGAAAACTTGATAATCCGGAAAGAACTACTCGTTTCTCTCCAATCTTTCAATCAGGCATGATGCAACCATCGAACCAGTATCAAACCGGATTTTATGTCCGGATGGAAGGATTGCACCATGTCTCACATAGCTTTGAGAGCTCCCGCGAGCCGGCTGAATTGGCTGACCGCCGCGTTCGACTGGCTCCGCCAGGCCAAGGTCGCGGCCAGCCTGCCGCGGGACGATATCGAGGACCTGTCGGACCGCCAGTTGCGCGATGTCGGCGCCACGCGCAAAGACGTCTCCCGCGCCATGGACCGCGAACTCGGCCGGCTGGGCCTGCTCGACATCGGCTGGCAGCAGCCACGGAGCAAGGGAGCAGGCAGTAGGGAGTAGGCATTAGAAGGAGCCCTACTGCTATTGCCTACTGCCTAATCCCAATCCCTACCTTACCACCCTCACCACCGTCCGGTCCGACAGCAGCGGCAAGAGCCGCGCCATCGTGCGTGCCGTCACCGCGACGCAGCCTTGCGTGGGCGTGAAGCCCGGGCGCGCCAGGTGGAAGAAGATGGCGCTGCCGCGCCCGCGGCGGCGCGGCGTTATATTCCAGTCGAGCACCAGGCAGGCATCATAGAGCCTGTCGTCGCGCCGCATGCGTTCATGGCTGGCGCCGTAGGGGATCTTGACCGGCCTGTTATAGTTGCGGTCGTCGGGCACTTCGCACCAGCCGAGATCAGGCCCGATCGGTGTCATCGCCAGCCGGGTGATGCGGCCGCGGGAGAAGTGGTCTCCCCGGAAATAGCCCGACAGGATCCGCATTTGGCCAAGCGGCGTGGCGCCGTCGCCTTCGCGCTTGCCGGCCGAGATGCCGCCACGTCCCAGCGCGCAGGCAAACACCGTTCTGCCCGCCTGCAGCAGGCCCTGGCTGGGACGGCCGGGCCTTGCCCGCACGGTCAGCACCCGCAGTCCTTTTCGCAAAATTGCGCCGGCTGCATTGCGATCGTGTTTTTTCTTGTATGATCGTGCCACGGAACAAATCACTGTGATCGGCTGTTGTGCCGGTCAGCTTCCGCATAAACAGGCAGCGGTCAACTGAATTTTCTTTTCAAAACAACGGATTGATCCATGACTTCACGAACCATCCTGATCGTCGACGACGATGACGACCTGCGCGGCACGTTGGTCGAGCAATTGTCCCTCTACGAGGAATTCGACGTGCTGCAGGAGTCCACTGCGGCAAAAGGCGTCGCGGCGGCGCGCGGCGGCCTCATTGACCTGCTGATCATGGATGTCGGCCTGCCCGACATGGACGGCCGCGAAGCGGTGAAGATCCTGCGCAAGGGCGGCTACAAGGCGCCCATCATCATGCTGACCGGCCACGACACCGATTCGGACACGATCCTCGGCCTCGAAGCCGGCGCCAACGACTACGTGACGAAGCCGTTCCGCTTCGCGGTGCTGTTGGCGCGCATCCGCGCGCAGCTGCGCCAGCACGAGCAAAGCGAGGACGCCACCTTCTCGGTCGGCCCCTACACCTTCAAGCCAAGCCAGAAGCTGCTGATCGACCCGCGCGGCGCAAAGGTGCGGCTGACGGAGAAGGAAGCCTCGATCATCAAATATCTCTACCGCGCCGACCAGAAGGTGGTGACGCGCGACGTGCTGCTCGAGGAGGTGTGGGGCTACAATTCCGGCGTTACCACGCACACGCTGGAAACCCATGTCTATCGCCTGCGCCAGAAGATCGAGCGCGATCCTTCCAATGCGGAAATTCTTGTGACAGAAAGCGGTGGCTACAAGCTGGTTCCTTAAACATTTCATTATCCAATAAGCGGTCTGGGCGGGGCTGCTTTTGGGTGCGATCCTGTTGGAGGGGGATTCTGGATCGTACCGCGAAGGAGGATTGGACTGACCGTTCGGGGACACAGCTAGATGGCGCTGGATGACGACATCCGCATCCTGTCCGCCGTGAGGCTTTTCGAGGGCTTCACGCAGGAGCAGCTGCGCCTGCTCGCCTTCGGCGCCGAGACCATGCTCCTGCAGGCAGACCACAAGCTCTATCGCGAGGACGACATGGCTGATTCGGCCTATATCGTGGTCAGCGGAGAGATCGTGCTCTATCGCGAGCAGGCAGGCGAGCGCATTCCCATCGGTACGGTCGGCCCGGGCACGATGCTCAGCGAACTGGCGCTGATCGCCGACACCAACCGGCTGACCAGCGCATCGGCAGCGGTCGATTCGGAGGTGATCCGGCTCAGCCGCAAGATGTTCCGCCGCATCCTGGAGGAATATCCTGAGCTGGCGGCCCAGCTCCACCAGCGCATCCTGGAAGACTTTCAGGCACTGATTCACCGCATCGAGAAGCTGGCGCCACGCTTTTCGGGGTGAACGGGAGAGACAGGTGGACTTCCGGCTGGTTCGCGCCACCGAAAATGACCTGCCCTTCATCATGGCGACCGAGCGGCTTGACGCAATTGTCGCCGGAGCGGGAAAAGCGCCGGCCCGGCTGATCAGTCCAGGTTGAACCGCGCGATGACCGGAACATGGTCCGAGGGACGTTCCCAGCCACGCGCCGCCCGCAGGATTTCGTAGCCGGTGAAATCAGGCACCAGGTTCGGCGACGACCAGACATGGTCGAGCCGGCGGCCGCGGTTGGATGCCTCCCAGTCCTGCGCGCGGTAGCTCCACCAAGTGTAGAGCTTCTGGTCTGATGGCACGTTGAGCCGCATCAGGTCGACCCAGTCGCCGGCCAGCCGCATGGCCTCAAAACTCTCCGTCTCGACCGGTGTGTGGCTGACTACGTTGAGCAGTTGCTTATGGGACCAGACATCGTGTTCGAGCGGCGCGATGTTGAGGTCGCCGACCAGGACCGAGGCGGACACTTCGCTGTGTTCGGCGCGGATCGCGTTCATCTCGGCGACGAAATCGAGCTTGTGCCTGAACTTGCGGTTGACTTCCGGGTCCGGTTCGTCGCCGCCCGCCGGAACGTAGAAATTGTGCAGCAGGATCGTCTTGCCACCGGCCCGCACGGTTACCGACAAATGCCGGCTGTCGTCGATGTCGCAGAAGCGGCGCTTCTCGACCAGCGCGATCGGCCGGCGCGCGACCGTCGCCACGCCGTGATAGCCCTTCTGACCATGAAAGGCGATGTGCCCGTAGCCGAGCCTGCGGAAGGCCTTTTCGGGGAACAGCTCGTCGGGAACTTTTGTTTCCTGCAGGCAAAGCACATCGGGCGCGTATTCATCGAGCAGGCGCTCGATGATCGGCATGCGCAGCCGAACGGAATTTATGTTCCAGGTGGCGATGGAAAAGGGCATTTGGCGGGTCCGGCGAAAGATCGCCGAACTACTGCCAGCCCCGCGCCGTGAAGGCAAGCATTGCAGCAGTTGCGGAGGCCGGCGCCGTGCCGCCGAAACGGCACGAAAGGGTTCGCCAACTCGCGGAAAGCTATCTGGTCTTCGTATTCAGCTCGCGATTGGCCGTATAGTCGATGGCAAACGTGTCGGGAGCGAAGCTGACGCCTTCCTTGGTGTTGAAGATCATCACCGTGGTGTCCTTGCCCTGCGCATCGGTGATCGTCCACTGGCGCAGATCATAGGTCTTCGGATCGAACATCATGGTGATCCGCGCATTGCCGAACACCGACTTGTCCGATAGCTGGATGGTGGTGAGGTCGTCTTCTTCCTTGACGCTCTTGACGCGGTTGCCGGAGAGGTCGATCCGGTCGTCGAGCAGCAGTTTCAGCGGCGTCTTCGACAAGGGATAGAGATCGGACGTGTTCAGTTTCTTGTTGAGGATGACCACCGATTTGCCGTCCGAAATCACCCGGAAATTCGAGGATCCGTCGTAGTTGAAGCGAATCTTGCCCGGTCTTTCCAGGAAGAACTTGCCGCCGGTCTGCTCGCCCTTGGGGCCGAACTGCACGAATTCGCCGCTCATCGACTTAACCGAGGAAAAATGGTCGGCGATCTTCTGCGCGGCAGCCGGCACGGCCGCCTGCGCGGATGCCAGCAGCTCGAATCCGGGCACCACGTTGAGGGCGGCAGCGCCCGCGAGCACCAGGCCGAGGCCAAGCAGCTGACGGCGCGTCGGGGCAAGATCGCCGAGCGCGGAAAGATCGTTTTTCATGTCGGTCACTCTCATCTTGAATCCTGATTTGTTGCTGTCCTGAACCCCCAGTTGGGCTGAAGTTTGACGGCGCGAACGCTGCTTGACCGCTTGAACGCGCCAGAAGGTTCAAAGTTGCCGCCAGTATCTTTCGCGATCAGAATTTGTCCTCTTCGGTCGGCACCAGGATCTCGCGTTTTCCGGCATGGTTGGCGGGGCCGACAATGCCTTCTTTCTCCATCTTCTCGATGATCGAAGCGGCGCGGTTATAGCCGATGCCCAGACGCCGCTGGATGTAGCTGGTCGAGGCCTTGCCGTCGCGCAGCACCACGGATACCGCCTGGTCGTAAGGATCGTCGGAATCCTCGAAATTGCCGCCGCCACCGCCGCCCGAGCCGCCCTTGCCGGAGGGCTCGTCCTCGTCCTCATCATCGTCCTCGGTGATGGCGTCGAGATATTCCGGCACGCCCTGCAGCTTCAGATGCGCGACGATCTTCTCCACCTCGTCGTCGGAGACGAACGGGCCGTGCACGCGCTGGATGCGGCCGCCGCCGGCCATGTAGAGCATGTCGCCCATGCCGAGCAGCTGCTCGGCGCCTTGCTCGCCCAGGATGGTGCGGCTGTCGATCTTCGACGTTACCTGGAAGGAGATGCGGGTGGGGAAGTTGGCCTTGATGGTACCGGTGATCACGTCGACAGACGGACGTTGCGTCGCCATGATGACATGGATGCCGGCGGCGCGCGCCATCTGCGCCAGACGCTGGACGGCACCCTCGATGTCCTTGCCGGCAACCATCATCAGATCGGCCATTTCGTCGATGATGACGACGATGTAGGGCATCGGCTCGAGGTCGAGATTCTCGGTCTCGTAGATCGCCTCGCCGGTCTGGCGGTCGAAGCCGGTCTGCACCGTGCGCGAGATCTTTTCGCCCTTCTTCTCCGCCTGTTGGACGCGTGCGTTAAAACCGTCGATATTGCGCACGCCGACCTTGGACATCTTGCGGTAGCGGTCTTCCATCTCCCGCACGGTCCATTTCAGCGCGACCACCGCCTTCTTCGGGTCGGTGACAACGGGCGTCAAAAGGTGCGGGATGCCGTCATAGACCGAGAGCTCCAGCATCTTGGGATCGATCATGATCAGGCGGCATTCCTGCGGCGTCAGCCGGTAGAGCAGCGACAGGATCATGGTGTTGATGGCGACCGACTTGCCCGAGCCGGTGGTGCCGGCGACCAGAACGTGCGGCATCTTGGCGATATCGACGATGACCGCTTCGCCATTGATGGTCTTGCCCAGCGCCAACGCCAGCTTGGCCTTGGTGGTCTCGAAATCGCGGCTGGCCATGATTTCCCTGAGATACACCGTCTCACGCTTGGCGTTCGGCAATTCGATGCCGATGGCGTTGCGGCCCGGCACCACGGCGACGCGGCAGGCGATGGCGCTCATCGAGCGGGCGATGTCGTCGGAGAGGCCGATGACGCGCGATGATTTGATGCCCGGCGCCGGCTCCAGCTCATAGAGCGTGACGACGGGGCCGGGGCGGACATGGATGATCTCGCCCTTGACGCCGAAATCCTCCAGCACGCCTTCGAGCAGGCGGGCGTTCTGTTCCAACGCGTCTTTCGAGAGGCTCGGGTCGCGCGCGACGTTCTTCGGTTCGGACAGGAAATGCAGCGACGGCATCTCGAATTTTTCCGAGCCGATCAGCGACGTCTGCGCCTCGCGCTGGACGCGCGCACCCGGGGCCGGGCGTGGCGCCGGCGCTTCAACGCGCGTGGCTGCATCCGAGCGGAACGGCTGGACCTTGGCGGTGGGAGCCGCGCGACGCTGGACGAGGGGTTCATCGTCGAAATCGACATCGTCCTCGCCGGTGTCGAAGCGATCGTCGAAGACGTCGTCGTCCGGATCGACGGAAACGCTGCGATCGTTGACCATGGCGGCGAAGAATTCCGGTTCGACGCGGGCACGGCCATCCGGGCTCATCCGCTGCTCGGCGAACTCGGCCGATTCGACCCGTTCGGCGGCGCGCCGCCAGGCGCTGGCGCGCGGCTCCATTCCCGGCTCGAATTCGTCCCGCCGCTGCCTGCGGCGCACGGCGCGGCGGTGCATCCACGCGCGGAACGAAAGCCACCAATGGGTCATTGCGCCGAGCGCCAATATGCCTTCGTCGCCTTCATCCTCGTCATTGTCGAACAGCAGCTCATCCTCGCGCGGATCGGCGGCGGCCGGTTCCTCCATGACGGCGAAACCGTTCTTGCGCGCGATCAGCGCCGAACCGTAGGCGAACAGCCACAGCGCCGGCCCGGCCATCAGAATGGCGAGCACGCTGGCCACCAGCCCGGTCGGATAGCCACCGATGACGAGGCCCGGAATCTTCAGCACCATGTCGCCGAACACGCCGCCGAGCCCGGTCGGCAGGGGCCAGGTCTTGGGCGGCACCACGCAGCCGGCGATCGCGGCGGCCAGCAGGGCAAAGCCGAACCAGAACAGACCGCGCCTGGGCAGCCTGTCGACGCCACGCGCCGAAAACAGCAGATATCCCCAGATCACGGCCGGAACCAGCGCCGCCACGGCGGCAAGGCCGAAGAACTGCATGGCGATGTCGGAGAAGACCGCACCCGCATAGCCCATGGCATTGGTGACGGTGTTGGCCGTGGCGTGCGAGAAGCTCGGGTCGGCGACATTCCAGGTGGCAAGGCTGGCGACGCCAAAAGCGGTGAACGCGAACATGCCGGCGCCGACAAGCCGGCCGACCTGGCGTCGCGCGAATGCCTGGATGCCGTGCCCCGTATCGGTCAGCGCGAGCGGTGCTGAAGCCCCTGAACGCATGCTCTTCCCCGTCAGTGATTGCCTGGCCCGAGCGCATGACGCACTCCGGCAGATTCGAATGCCAGACTAGGCGTGGGAAGGTTAAGGGCGCATTAACTATAAGGCTGTCGGCGGCCAGTCATGCCCCATTTCGCGGCATCTTGCCCGCGTGAAAATGGCGGGCGCTGGGCCCGCCATCCATTCGTCGGGATCGACGGCGTCCTACTTGTTGGCGCCGCCGAGCATCTTCACATTGGCGCAGAATTCGGCGTGCGGCTTGCTCATCGCCGCGTCCTGGCATTCCTTCATCATGGCTTCCTGCTTCTCCTTCGGCATGGCCATGAAGGCAGCCTTGAATTCCGCCATCGGCTTCATGGTTTTCATGCTGGAATCGGTGAAGAACGGCGCCATGTTGTCCGGCTCATCGAGAGCTCCGGCAAATGCCATGCCGCCGACCATGGAAAGAGCGAGCGCGCCGAGGCAGATATTCTTGACGTTCATTGGATGGTTTCCTTCCCTATTGTTTGAAACGATCGCCGAGACAGCGGTCGCTCCCAGGAGTTCGGTACCAAGACCGTCGATGTTTCCTCGAAAATCTCGTTCACGCGAACGTGATTGCGTTCTTCCAGCCTAAATCGGTTCCAAAAAAGAGGCCCGGAGCGATCCGGGCCTCAAGGCGTGAGCACCTTGCGGGAGCGTCACGACGGGATTTCAAAGCAGTTGCGGGAAACGTGCAGCGGTTTCCGTACGGAATTGGAGAAAGGGATAGGACCGGCGGGAGGAGGTCCGCCGGTCCCATGGCTAAGAGGCCTTACGGCACCACTTCGCCGTGCTGGCTGATGTCGAGACCCTCGACCTCTTCCTGGGTCGACGGACGCAGGCCGACGAGCGCCTTGACGATGTAGAGGATGACGAAGGTGGCGATTGCGGTCCACAGGATGGTGAAGACGATGCCGTAGAGCTGCTTGCCGAGCGACGCGCCCGAGGACAGGCTGTTGATTGCCGGATCGGCGAGCACGCCGGTCAGCAATGCGCCGACCACGCCGCCGACGCCATGGACGCCGAAGGCATCGAGGGAGTCGTCATAGCCGAACATGTGCTTTACCTTGACCGCCGAGATGTAGCAGACAACGCCGGCGACGATGCCGACGATGAAGGCGCCGGTCGGGTTGACGAAGCCGGAAGCCGGCGTCACCGCGACAAGGCCGGCAACGGCGCCGGAGATGATGCCGAGCACCGAGGGCTTCTTGGCGATGATCCATTCGGCGAACATCCAGGCCAGCGCCGCTGCCGCGGTGGCAACCTGAGTGTTGAGCATCGCGGCACCGGCGAGGCCGTCGGCGGCGAGTTCCGAACCGGCATTGAAGCCGAACCAGCCGACCCACAGCAGCGAAGCGCCGATCACGGAATAGACCAGGTTATGCGGCGCCATGTTGGTGGTGCCGTAGCCTTCGCGCTTGCCCAGGACTAGGGCGCAGACGAGACCCGCGACACCGGCATTGATGTGGACGACCGTGCCGCCGGCGAAGTCGAGCACGCCGGCAGCGCCGAGGAAGCCGCCGCCCCAGACCCAATGCGCGATCGGCGCATAGACGACCAGCAGCCACAGCGCCATGAAGATCAGCAGGGCCGAGAACTTCATGCGCTCGGCAAAGGCGCCGGCGATCAGGGCCGGGGTGATGATGGCGAAGGTCATCTGGAACATCGAGAAGACGAACTCAGGAATGTTGGCCACGCCCGGCGCCCACAGCGTCGAGGTGGTGATGCCGTGATGGAAGAACTTCGAGAAGCCGCCGAGATAGGCATTCATGCCGCCGCCGTCGGAAAAGGCCAGCGAATAGCCGAACATGAACCACAGCACCGTCACCAGGCAGGTGATGGCGAAGCTCTGCATGACGGTGGCAAGCACGTTCTTCTTGCGCACCATGCCGCCGTAGAACAGCGCCAGGCCGGGGATGGTCATCATCAGCACCAGCGCCGTCGAAGTCAGCATCCAGGCGGTGTTGCCGGTGTCGAGCACCGGGGTGGGAGCGGCCGGCGCGGCGGCAGCCGCGGCCGGAGCCGCTTCCTGCGCGAAGGCGGCGACGCTGCCCAACGCTGCGAGAGCGAGCGAGCCAAAAAGGGCGGCGCGTCCCGTCTTCTTCAAGGTGGAAGGAATATTCATTGAACTCTCCATTGGAATACGTGTTCGCCGCTTCAGAGCGCGTCGGTGTCTGTTTCGCCGGTGCGGATGCGCACCGCTTGGTCGATGCCGAAAACGAAGATCTTGCCGTCGCCGATCTGACCGGTCTTGGCGGCTGCGGTGATGGCCTCCACGGCCTTGTCGACCATGTCGGCGCTGACCGCGACCTCGATCTTGATCTTCGGCAGGAAACTGACCGCGTATTCCGCCCCGCGATAGATTTCCGTGTGCCCCTTCTGACGCCCGTAGCCTTTGACTTCGGTGACGGTCAGGCCCTGGATGCCGACGGCGGTAAGCGCTTCGCGTACCTCGTCGAGCTTGAACGGCTTGATGATTGCCATCACGATTTTCATAAGGTTTCACCCTTTTGCTGTTGCGGTCCCCCGCGTTTGCACACCTTCACCGATCCCGAGGAGCCGGAGAGTGCCGACGAGGATTCAAGCTCCGTGCCAATTGCCGAAGCAGCGGGTTAACTTGTTGTAAAAAAAGGATTTGACGCGCCCGCAATCGCACCGTGCCGATGGGCGCGGCACAGCTTCTGCTTAATAATTAAGCAATTTTCGGAAAACGCCTATTTTGGCGGCTTTGGTTGAAAAGACTGCTCAACGCTTGAGCCGGATCAAGCCTTCCTGGGCCATCGAGGCGATCAGCGTGCCGTCGCGGGCATAAAGCGTGCCGCGGCTGAACCCGCGCGATCCCGAGCTCGAGGGGCTGTCCTGCGCGTAGAGCAGCCAGCCGTCGAGCGAATGCGGGCGGTGAAACCACATCGAATGGTCGAGGCTGGCCGCCTGGATGTCGGGATCGAACAGCCCGCGCCCATGCGCGAAGGTCGAGGTGTCGAGCAGCGTCATGTCGGAGAGATAGGCGAGCAGCACCGATTGCAGCGCGCGGTCGTCTGGGACGGGGCCGGCGAGGCGGATCCAGACATTCTGCCGGGGCGGCAGCTTGTCGCGGCTTTCATAGTGCTGGAGATTGACCGGCCTGAGCTCCAGCGGTCGCTCGCGCGCCCAGAAGCGTCGCACCGCTTCCGGAACCCGGTCGGCATTTTCGAGCAGTTGGCGCTGCGTCTTCAGCCCTTCCGGCGGCGGCACGTCGTCGGGCAAAGCGAACTGGTGCTCCAGCCCCTTCTCATCGACCTGGAACGAGGCTTCCAGCGAGAAGATCGCGTTCCCGTGCTGGATCGCCAGCACCCGGCGGGTGGTGAAGGAGCCGCCGTCGCGGATGCGGTCGACCTCGTAGATGATCGGCACCTTGATGTCGCCCGGCCGCATGAAATAGCCATGCAGCGAATGCACGTAGCGGTCGGGCTCGACGGTCCGCTGTGCCGCTACCAGCGCCTGGGCGATGGTCTGGCCGCCGAACACGCGCTGCCACTCCACTTGGGGGCTGCGACCACGATACAGATTGTGTTCCAGCCTCTCGAGGTCGAGAATGCGCAGAAGCTCGTCCATGGCCGCCGTCATGTGTCGTGACCTCGCCTCAAGATTTCCTTGGCGGGTTTCCGACAGGAAGGACGGGCCGTCAAGGGCGGAGGGCAGGCTGGCTTGCAAGGAGCGAAGACCATGGAAGGCAAGGCAGAGGCTAAAACCAGGTCCGGGCTCGATGTTCTGGTCGCCGGCGCCGGCTATGTCGGCCTGGCCGCCGCCGTGTCGCTGAAACAGGCGCAACCGGGGCTTGCCGTGGCCCTGGTCGATGCCGCGCCCGCCGGCTCCTGGCAAAGGGACGGCCGCGCCTCGGCCATCGCGGCGGCCGCCTGCCGCATGCTCGAGCGGCTCGGCGTCTGGGCCGAGATCGCGCCGGAAGCGCAGGCGATCACCGAGATGATCATCACCGATTCGCGTACCGCCGATCCGGTGCGCCCGGTCTTCCTCACTTTCGACGGCGAGGTGGCGCCGGGCGAGCCCTTCGCGCATATGGTGGCCAACCGGGTGCTGAACGGCGCCTTGCGCCGCAGCGCCGAAAAGCTAGGCGTCGACATCATCGAAGGCGTTGCCGTGCAAGGGTTCGAAACCAATGGTGCGGGCATCACCGTGCATCTGGCCGACAGCGCTACGCTGAAGGCGCGGCTGCTGGTCGCCGCCGACGGCGTCAACTCGAAGCTGCGTGACATGGCCGGCATCAAGACGGTGAAGTGGGAATACGGCCAGTCCGGCATCGTCTGCACCGTGGCGCATGAACGGCCCCACAACGGTCGTGCCGAAGAGCATTTCCTGCCCGCCGGCCCGTTCGCCACGCTGCCGCTGAAGCCGGGCGAGGACGGTTCCAACCGCTCGTCGATCGTCTGGGTCGAGCGGTCGGAGGATGCTCAGGCGCTGGTCGCCGGCGACGACCTCCTCTTCGAGCATGAGTTGGAACAGCGTTTCGGCCTCAAGCTTGGCGAGATCCGCGTCGCCGACAAGCCGCGCGCTTGGCCGCTGGGTCTTACCATCGCGCGCGCCTTCGTCGCGCCGCGCGTGGCGCTTGCCGGCGATGCCGCCCACGGCATCCACCCGATCGCCGGCCAGGGCCTCAATCTCGGCTTCAAGGATGTCGCCGCCCTGGCCGAGGTGATCGTCGAAGCCGACCGGCTCGGCCAGGATATCGGCGCGCTAGACGTGCTCGAGCGCTACCAGCAATGGCGCCGTTTCGACACGGTGCAGATGGGCGTCACGACAGATGTGCTGAACCGGCTGTTTTCCAACGACATCGGCCCGCTGCGCGCGGTGCGCGACATCGGCCTCGGCCTGGTCGAACGCATGCCGCGGCTGAAGGAATTCTTCATCCGCCAGGCGTCGGGGCTTTCAGCCGGCACGCCGCGTCTTTTGAAAGGCGAAGCGATCTGACCCGCCGCGCCGCCTATGACCCGGGCACGTCATAGATCGCCCGGACCTCGATCGTGCCGAGTTCGGCCAGCGGAATGCCGCCAGCGATGTCCAGCGCCTCCTGGAGGTCCTTCGCCTCGATCATGACGAAGCCGAGCAACTGCTCCTTGGTTTCGGCGAACGGGCCGTCGGTGACCAGCCGCTTGCCCTTGCGACGACGCACGGTCTTCGAGGTCTTCACCGATTGCAGCGCCTGCGCGACGATGAGCTTGCCTTGTTGGTCCAAGGACCGGTCATAGGCCAGCGAATCGGCGTCGAGCTTGGCCGAACCTTCCGGGGTGAGCGCATGGAGGTCTTTCTCCTCACCATAGACCAGGCAGACATATTTCATTTCGCGCTCCCTTGCTGCGAGGAATCATAGGATGCGGCGACGAGCGTGTCAGCCTTGCCTTCGACCGCTGCCGCATGGTCGAGAAGGCATGCCGCGACCGCGATGATGGCGACAGCAGCCAGCAGCCTGCGGACGCCGGACGGCGGCTGTTCCAGCCAGAAGTCTTGCCGTCGTTGAGCCTTGCGGCCTGGGATCTTCCATACTGCGAAAAACAGATTGTCCATGTGAACCTCCATCCGGCCACAATCCCGTGGTCGCCCGCAGGACGGTCGGGCCGAACGGAAGCCGACATTTTTGCACGCGGATTTTTTCGAAAGGAATGAACCGTCATCGCGCCGTGGTCCAAACAGCGCAGTGGTCTTCGCGCATGCCCGCGCTATAGTTGGCCGGACGCTGGGCTCACCTGGACAAGTTCACGACAACCAAGGAGGAATTCATGGACCGCACCGCAACCGCCGTCTGGAAGGGCAATCTGAAGGACGGCAAAGGCACGCTCGACAGCCAGAGCGGGACCCTGAACGGCACGCCCTATTCGTTCAAGGCACGCTTCGAGGACGAGAGCGGCAAATCCGGCACCAATCCGGAAGAGCTGATCGCGGCCGCGCACGCCGGCTGCTACGCCATGCAGCTGTCGCATTTCCTGGCCGAGAACGGCACCCCGGCGGCCGAACTCGACGCCAAGGCCGTGGTGACGCTGGTTCCCGGCACCGGCATCACGGGCAGCGCGATCACCCTTGTCGGCAAGGTGCCCGGCATCGACGCGGCGAAGTTCAAGGAATTGGCCGAGAAGGCCAAGGCCGAATGCCCTGTTTCCAAAGCTCTGGGCGCCATCAACGTATCGCTCGACGCCAGGCTCGGCTGAGACCCCGGCATCCCGGCGCGCATGGTCGCGCCGGGCACCCTCGAGCAATTAGGCACCCAGCGCGTCGAGCCGGGCGCGAAGGGCTGCGACTTCCTGCTCCAGCGCCTCCACTCTCGCTTCGAGGTCGGAAGCGGGCACGGCCGATGCAGTGCGCTGCGCCGACAGGGCGGCAACGTCCACCGGCCCGGCGAGGAGATGCACATAGCGATCCTCGCGTTGGCCTGGACCGCGCGGGATTTCCTGGACGAGCGGCGGTCGACGGCCGATCAGCATATCGAGCTCACCGCGCAAATCCTCGATCGATGAAAACCTTGCCATGCGCTCGCTGCGTGCCAGCAATTCATGCGCCGTCTGCGGCCCGCGCAGCAAAAGCAGGCCGACCAAGGCGGTCTGCGGCGTGGTCAGCGAGAAGCGCTGCGCCATCTGGTGCTCGTAGCGCTCGACGCGGGAGCCGAACATCTGCCGCACCAGCCCCTTCTGCTCAAGCAGCTTCAGCGCCCGGTGCACCTCTGTCTGCTCCAGCGCCATGACGGGCTCGCGCGCCGTCTTCTGGTTGGCGGCGGCAAGTGCTGCGTTCAGCGTCAGCGGATAGACGTCCGGCGTCAGCTCCTTCTTCTCGATGAGGCAGCCGAGCACACGCGCTTCGGGAGGAGACAGGATGGGAAGGTCCGTCATTGGATTGCAATCCTTTCTGAAGCTGGCAGGACAGCGCCCCTCTGTCCTGCCGGAGAAGAGGGGGCGCGAAGGATCGCTGCGTTCAAGACTGCCGCGAGCGAGCGCCTAAACCCTTCTCTCCACCATCATCTTCTTGATTTCCGCGATCGCCTTGGCCGGATTCAAGCCCTTGGGGCAGGTCTGCGCGCAGTTCATGATGGTGTGGCAGCGATAGAGCCGGAACGGGTCCTCGAGATTGTCGAGCCGCTCGCCCGTGGCCTCGTCGCGGCTGTCGATCAGCCAGCGATAGGCCTGCAGCAAGGTTGCCGGGCCGAGATAGCGGTCGCCGTTCCACCAGTAGCTCGGGCACGAGGTCGAGCAGCAGGCGCACAATATGCACTCGTAGAGCCCGTCGAGCTTCTCGCGCTCCTCATGGCTCTGCAGCCATTCCTTGGCAGGCTGCGGCGAGACCGTCTTCAGCCACGGTTCGATCGAGGCGTGCTGGGCGTAGAAATTGGTCAGGTCGGGCACCAGGTCCTTTATGACGGGCATATGCGGCAGCGGGTAGATCTTGACGGCGCCCGATATGTCGTCGCAGCCCTTGGTGCAGGCGAGCGTGTTGGAGCCGTCGATATTCATGGCGCACGAGCCGCAGATGCCCTCGCGGCAGGAGCGACGCAAGGTCAGCGTCGGGTCGATCTTGTTCTTGATCCAGAGCAGCGCATCCAGCACCATCGGCCCACAATCGTCCATGTCGACGAAATAGGTGTCCATGCGCGGGTTCTCGTCATCATCCGGCGACCAGCGGTAGATGCGATATTCCCTGAGATTGGTCGCGCCTTCCGGCTTCGGCCAGGTCTTGCCCTGCTGGATCTTCGAGTTCTTGGGGAGCGTGAGTTCGACCATTACCTCAGGTCCTTTCGGATGACGCGGCTGGACGTCATTTCAATACACCCTGGCCTTGGGCGCGATCTTGGCGAGACTGATGCCGCCGTCCTTTTCGGCCAGCAGCGGTTCGGTGTGCACCGGACGGTAGGAGAGCGTCACCTCACCGGTTTCGCTCAGATGGGCGAGCGTGTGCTTGCGCCAGTTGGCGTCGTCGCGGGCCGAGAAATCCTCCCGCGCGTGCGCGCCACGGCTCTCCTTGCGCGCCTCGGCGCCGTAGACCGTGGTGATGGCGTTGGCCATCAGGTTTTCCAGCTCCAGCGTCTCGACCAGGTCGGAGTTCCAGATCATCGAGCGATCGAAAACCTTTATGTCCTTGAGCTCGCCCCAGATCTGCGAAATGCGCTTGCAACCGTTCTCCAGCGATTCCTGCGTGCGGAACACCGCCGCGTCTTCCTGCATGGCGCGCTGCATCTTTTCGCGCAAAACCGCCGTCGGCGTCGAGCCGTTGGCGTGGCGCAGCCGATCGAAGCGGTCCATGATCTTGTCGACCGAGGCCTGGTTGGGCGACGGGATTGCCGACTTGCGATCGATGACCTGGCCAGCGCGGATCGCCGCCGCGCGTCCGAACACGACCAGGTCGATCAGCGAGTTCGATCCCAGCCGGTTGGCGCCGTGCACCGAGGCGCAACCGGCCTCGCCTACCGCCATCAGGCCGGGCGAGACCTGATCAGGATTAAGGATCGTCGGGTTGAGCACCTCGCCCCAGTAATTGGTCGGCACGCCGCCCATATTGTAGTGCACCGTCGGCAGCACCGGAATCGGCTCCTTGGTGAGATCGACGCCGGCGAAGATCTTTGCCGATTCCGAGATGCCGGGCAGCCGCTCATGCAGTACCGCCGGATCGAGATGGTCGAGGTGCAGGAAGATATGATCCTTGTTCTTGCCGACGCCGCGGCCTTCGCGGATTTCCAGCGTCATGCAGCGCGAGACGACGTCGCGCGAGGCAAGGTCCTTGGCCGACGGGGCGTAGCGCTCCATGAACCGCTCGCCCTCGGAGTTGACGAGATAGCCGCCCTCGCCGCGCGCGCCTTCGGTGATCAGGCAGCCGGCCCCGTAGATGCCGGTCGGGTGGAACTGCACGAACTCCATGTCCTGTAAGGGGAACCCCGCCCGCGCGGCCATGCCGCCGCCGTCGCCGGTGCAGGTGTGGGCCGAGGTCGCCGAGAAATAAGCGCGGCCATAGCCGCCTGTCGCCAGCACAACCATCTTGGCCGAGAAGCGGTGGATGGTGCCGTCGTCGAGGTTCCAGGCGACGACGCCGGTGCATGTGCCGTCCGGCTCCATGATCAGGTCGAGCGCGAAATACTCGATGAAGAACTGTGCGTTGTTCTTCAGCGACTGGCCGTAGAGCGTGTGCAGGATGGCGTGGCCGGTGCGGTCGGCGGCCGCACAGGTGCGCTGCACGGGCGGGCCGTCGCCGTAATTCATCATGTGGCCGCCGAACGGCCGCTGGTAGATCTTGCCCTCCTCGGTGCGCGAGAACGGCACGCCGTAATGCTCGAGCTCGTAGACGGCGGCCGGCGCTTCACGCACCAGATATTCCATGGCGTCCACATCGCCCAGCCAGTCCGAACCCTTGACGGTGTCGTACATGTGCCACTGCCAGGAGTCCGGGCCCATGTTTGAAAGCGAAGCGGCAATACCGCCCTGCGCCGCCACCGTGTGCGAGCGGGTCGGGAAAACCTTGGTGATACAGGCGGTGCGCAGGCCCTGTTCGGCCATGCCCAGCGTAGCGCGCAGCCCCGCGCCCCCGGCACCGACGACCACGACGTCGAATTTGTGGTCGACATAGGTATAGCCTGCCGTATTGGCTTGTTTCGCGTCCTTGGCCAAAACGTCAGCCTCCGAATGCCAGTTTGAGCAGGGCGAAGAGCGAAGCCACGCCGACCGCTACGGTGAAGAAAGTGTTGAGGGCGATCAGCGCCAGCTTCATGCCTTCGCCATGCACGTAATCCTCAATGATCACCTGCATGCCGATCCGCATGTGATAAAGCGGCGAGATGAGCACAAGGGCCATCATCAGCGCCACAAGCGGGTTGGCGAGCGCTGCCCGCACCTCCGCATAACCGGCGCCGTTGAGCGCGACCAGGAACCCGGTGAAGAACAGGATCAGCGGGATGTTGGCGATTGCCGTGAGGCGCTGGCGCCAGAAATGCCCGGTGCCTTCGCGGGCGGAGCCCAGGCCGCGGACTTTCGCCAGCGGCGTGCGCATGTCGGTCTTTCCAGTGCTCATGGTCAGGCTCCTCGCGCCATATAGCCGGCGATCCAGATCAGCAGCGTGAGCAGGATCGAGCCGGCCAGGGTCGCCCAGGCGATCTTGGAGGCGGTATGCTTTTCGAGGCCGGCGCCGGTGTCCCAGATCAGGTGACGCACGCCGCCCAGCATGTGATGCATGAGCGCCCAGGTGTAGCCGAACAGGATCAGCCGTCCGAGCCAGGTTCCGAAGGCCCAGCTCACCCAATCGAAAGTGGCTTGCGAGCTCGCCGCCGCCATCAGCCATATCGCGACCAGGAGCGTGCCGAAATAGAGCGCGCCGCCGGTGATGCGATGGATGATCGACATCGTCATGGTGATCGGCGGCCGGTACACGCTGAGGTGCGGCGAAAGCGGCCGTTCACGTCTGGCGAATTCGCGGGTGGCTGGTGATTTGCTCATGGCTCCCCCAGTTCGGCGTTCCTGGAGCCTCAGGTGGAAATGCGGCATTGCCGCTTCCGGTTGCGACTTCGGACAGCCGGTTTCTAATGCTCTTTTTGCACCGCGTCAAAGCCAGAAAACCGTTTCGAAAACGTAATTTAGTCTGATTAAAAGGCAGGTCTGGGCTTCAATCGATTAGGCGTCGACGATGCCAAGCCGGCCCGTTCTCGCTGCGGTGCAGCATATATGTGGCGGACGCGGGCTCGGCTCAGCGGGTGCAGGTCAGCGGCGCCGAGCCCGCCTTCATCACCAGCGCCTCGCGACCGTCGATCACGATCGCGTCATGTGTCTCGCCGTAACGGCTGTTCTGGTTTGCCGGCGCAGCCGGCAGGTCCTCGCTGGTACCGTCGGGACCCAACACCCGCACCGAGGAGCCGAGATTTTCGATGGTCATCCTGCCGCCGTCGGCGCAATTGTAGGTGGCGGTGCGCGGCTGCGGCGCGGTGACGTCAGCAACGGGGGCAAGCGACACGGAAGCGCCGCTTTTGTTGCCGCCTTTCGCAGCGTCGTTCTCCGACACGCAGGCCACCGCGACCAGCAACGGAAGCAGCGCGAACGCCACCCGTAGTATCCGGCGCAACACCATGGGCTGTCCTTCCGCGCGTTGGAATGCGCATGACCATGAAAACCGGAATCGGTTTGGCGACATGCGCGAGGGTGCGGGCAAGCGTGGCCGAATGATGACCGGCCGGCTTTCGCTCCTGCGTTAACCATGTTTATCAAGACATGGGTGAGAACCGCGCCAGCCCCTTAACAAAGGTTAAGAAAAGGTTAATTTCCGATTCGAGGAGGCTTTGTCTCCAACATGGAGGACGCCATGCGTTCGAATTCGGGCAGATCGCGCCTTGCGGCGCTCACAGTGGCGGTATTGGCCGTCGGCTCCGCCGCACCGGCGCTGGCGGACGGACGCCACCAGGATCGGGTCTACGCCGATTCCTTCGGCAATCTCGTCATCGACAGTGCCGCCGGCTACAAGCGTATCCTCGTCGGCGAAGGCAAGCTCGCCAAGCAACTGTCCGACTATACCAGCGCCGGCCAGCCCAAGGTAATCTACGAGAACGGGCCTGACGCGATATCGGGCTATGGCGATTGCTATCGGCCGCCGGTGTTCGTGAAGGGGCGCAGTTATATGTATGGCCTCTCCGACGGCGAGATGCCTGAACTCAGCCCCTGCCGCTGAACAGCGCCACGGCCTCTGGCCTGGCTGGCCCGGCGGAAACGCGCACGCAGTCGCGCCCGGCATCCTTCGCCTGATAGAGCGCTTCATCGGCACGTCGCATCAGGTCGGAAAAATGCTCGCCGGCATGAAGTTCGGCAACGCCGAAGCTCGCCGTGCAGCGATTGTCGGCTGGGAGCCCGTCGATGGGCAGCGTCCCGAAGGCGCTGCGCGCGCCTTCAGCGAACAGCCGCGCGGCGGCAAGATTGGTGCCGGGCAGGATGATGGCGAACTCCTCGCCGCCTATACGACCGGCGACATGGTGGTCGGCCGCGGCCTCGCGCAGGAAGCGGGCAAAGGCCTCGATGACCCGGTCGCCCGAGGCATGGCCGTAATTGTCGTTGATGGACTTGAAGTGATCGAGATCGGCGATGACCAGCGCGACTGGGACGCCGCGGCGCGCCGCGTCTCCCAGCGCCGTCTCGGCGTGACGCTCGAAGCCGCCGCGGTTGAGAAGCCGCGACAGCGTGTCCGTTTCCGATTTCGACGTCGCCTCGGCGAGCACGTCGCGCACCAGTATGGCCAGCGCCAGCAAGGCCAGCGCCACGCCGAACACGGTGCCGAGCGATTGCGACGCCAGGGCATAGCTGGTCTGCAGATAGGATTGCGGGGCGGCGCCGCGGCCACCAAGCGCATCGGCGATGAATGGCTTGCTGGCGAACTGCACGGCGCTGGCCGCCAGCACCGCCATCAGCATCCGGTCGAGCCGGTCACGCCTTTGCCTGGACGACCAGACGATGCCGAATCCGGTAAGCTGCATGACGGCGTAGGGCAGTTGGTAGGCCATGTTGCTGGCAAGGGACTGGCGCGGCAGATCCTGGGCGAAATAGACCGCGACAGAGGCAAAGGCCAGGACCAGGAGCATCGCCGACCAGGGCGGCGTCACGCCGTATCTATGCGCAAGCCCGCCGTTGAAGGCGATGGTGGCGCCAAGGAAAACGGCGAAGGCTGCGACGACCACCAGCCGCGCATTGTCGAAGGCGGGGATGCTGAATTCAACGACGAAATAGGCCATGCCCAGCACATAGCCGAACGCCAGCCAGCGTGCCGAGACACGTCCGATGTCATAGACGGCGATCGCCATGAAGGCCGCCGCCAGCAGCCCGGCAACGAACAGATTGATGACAAGGATGAAGTCCGCGCCGCCCATGATTTCCCAAGCCCCTGACGGCAGCAAACCATCGACGGGCGAAAAAGAAGTTAACGTGAGGTCCTACCGGGGCTCGCGCACGCCTCGGAGATTGGCCGGATGATGTTTGCCATCGCCCTTCACGGCGAAGCAAGGAACGAAGCGGTGCGGCGCGGGTCTTGGATGATAAAGGCGTCAGGCTGATCGCCTTCAGCCGGCTTTGAGCGGCTCCGGCACAAACAGCGTTTCAGGCCGCTCATAGGACAGGCGCACGCTGTCGCGCCCGTTTTTCTTGGCCTTGTAGAGGGCCTCGTCGGCGCGGCGCATCAACGGCTCCAGCGCTTCGTCGCCGCTGCGCGCCGCCACGCCGAAACTGGCGGTGACCTTGGTGCCAGGCGGAAGTCCGTCGACGCCGCCGGCCGAGTAGGCCACGCGCACGGCCTCTGCGAACAGCCGCGCGGCGGCAAGATCGGTCAAGGGCAGGAGCACCGCGAATTCCTCGCCGCCGATACGTCCGGCCTCACCGCGCGCACCGGCGGCGGCGCGAAGCCTGGCGGCGAAGTCAGCGATCACCCGGTCGCCCGCGGCATGCCCATGCAGGTCATTGAGCGCCTTGAAGTGGTCGAGGTCGGCGAGCACAAGGGCCACCGGCAATTTCGCCGCCGCGCAGCGTTGCAAGAGCAGGGCCGCCCGTTCCTCGAAGCCGCGCCGGTTGAGCAGGCCCGACAGCGGATCGGTGTAGGTCTCGACCTTCAGCGCCTTCATCACGTCGAGGGCTGCGGCGGAGAACAGGCAAAGCGCAATCAGCAGCGACAGCAGTGCGTGCGACAGCAAGGCTGTCGTCCAGTAGGATGATGTATAGAGCTCGTCATAGGTCGCGAAAGGCCCGTGCGCGACGATAACGGCAAGCGTGCGCACGAAGAAATTCAGCCCCGCGAGCAACGCCAGGACGAACAGGATTTTTTCCGTCGGGCCATTGTCACGCACCTTGCGCAATTCGGCGGCCGCCACCAGGCTGATGCCGCCGAGTGCGAAGTTGATGACGAGGACCCGCCATGTCAGGTCCGGCTGGACGAACAGGAACCAGCAAAAAGCGGCCATGCCGCCGCTCGCCAAGACGCAAAGCCCGGCATAGGGCACTCGCCGGCCATACCGCGCCACGATCGCGCCGGCCAGGCAGGATCCGGCAACGCAGAAGCATAGATTGGAGAGCAGCTTCGACGATGCCAGGCCAACGGGCAGCGTGAAATGCTGGAACAGGAACCCGGCCGCCGCGAGCGAATAGCTGACCGCCAGCACGGCCAGATAGGGACGGTGGCGCTGATAGAACCAAAGCACGAGGAACGCCGCGCCGAGGGCCAGCGCGATCGTCGGGTTTAACAACGCTATCAGCAGGCCGGTGTCCAAAGGACCGTGACTTCCCCTCGCTTGACGTCAGGGAAGACCTTAGGCCGCAAGCCCAAACAAGCGGTTAAGCGAAAGCGAATATGCGTCACGCTGGTGCGGAGCGTGACGTGGAACCGGCGCGCCGGACCTGCGTTTGTCCAGCGCAGAAGAGGAACCGATAATGGCCGATACAATCACCCTGACCGATCACGAGGCAATCCGTTCGTGGGCCGCGTCGCGCGCCGGCTTTCCGGCCATTGTCGATGTGTCGCCCGAAGCCGGCACGCAGGCGATGCTGCGGCTGGTGTTCGGCCAGCACGCCTATGAGGACGAAGACCAGCCGGAGCGTCCGATCAATGCCGGAGGTTATGAGCTGGTCGAGTGGGACGAATGGTTCAAACTCTTCGATGAACGCGGGCTGGCCCTGGTGGTCGCCGCTGAAGAACCCGGGCGCCGCGAGCAGTTCCACGAGATCATCCGCCGCGACGACCGGTGAAGCCGCAACATGTGCTGGACGCTCAAGCAGAAGGCCCGAATCGCATCGCGATCCGGGCCCTTGCGTTTCGATCGAACCAGCCGCGATTTACTTCCAGTCGCGAATATCGACGAAGTGGCCGGCGATCGCCGCCGCCGCAGCCATGGCCGGCGACACCAGATGGGTGCGTCCCTTGAAGCCCTGCCGGCCCTCGAAATTGCGGTTCGAGGTCGAGGCGCAGCGCTCATGCGGCTTCAGCCGGTCGTCGTTCATGGCAAGGCACATCGAGCAGCCCGGCTCGCGCCAGTCGAAGCCGGCGGCGAGGAAGATCTTGTCCAGCCCTTCGGCCTCGGCCTGTTCCTTGACCAGGCCGGAGCCCGGCACGATCATGGCATTGACGCGCGGATTGACTTTTCGGCCCTCGACCACCTTGGCGGCGGCGCGCAGATCCTCGATGCGGCCGTTGGTGCAGGAGCCGATGAAGACGCGGTCGAGGGCGATGTCGGTGATCTTCGTTCCCGGCGTGAGGCCCATATAGTCTAGCGCGCGCTGCTTTGAGGTGCGCTTGTTTTCGTCGGTGATGTCTTCCGGGTTCGGCACAATCCCTTGCACCGAGACAACATCCTCCGGGGAAGAGCCCCAGGAGACGATCGGCGGCAGTTTGGCCGCATCGAGCACGATCACCTTGTCGAAATGCGCGCCGTCGTCGGATTGCAGCGTCTTCCAGTAGGCGAGCGCGGCGTCCCAGGCGGCGCCCTTGGGCGCGCGCGGCTTGTCCTTGACATAGGCGAAGGTCGTCTCGTCGGGTGCAATCAGGCCGGCGCGCGCGCCGCCCTCGATCGACATGTTGCAGATCGTCATGCGGCCTTCCATCGACAGCGAGCGGATCGCCTCGCCGGCATATTCGATGACATAGCCGGTGCCGCCGGCGGTGCCGATCTCGCCGATGATGGCGAGGATGATGTCCTTGGCGGTGACGCCTTCCGGCAACTGGCCGTCGACGCGCACCAGCATGTTCTTGGCCTTACGCTGGATCAGCGTCTGCGTCGCCAGCACGTGCTCGACCTCCGACGTGCCGATACCGTGCGCCAGCGCGCCGAAGGCGCCGTGGGTGGAGGTGTGGCTGTCGCCGCAGACGATGGTCATGCCGGGCAAGGTGAAACCCTGTTCCGGCCCGATGATATGGACGATGCCCTGGCGGATGTCGTTCTCGGAATAATACTCGACGCCGAAATCCTTGGCGTTCCTGGCCAGAGCCTCGACCTGGATGCGGCTTTCCTCGTTCTTGATGCCGAACTTGCGCTCGGGCGAGGTTGAGACGTTGTGGTCGACCACGGCCAGCGTCTTTTCGGGATGACGGACTTTGCGGCCACTCATGCGCAGGCCCTCAAAAGCCTGCGGGCTGGTCACCTCGTGAACGAGGTGGCGGTCGATATAGAGCAGGCAGGTGCCGTCGTCCTGGCGGTCGACGACGTGGTCGTCGAAAATCTTGTCATAGAGGGTGCGCGGTGCGCTCATGTGCGTAAATCCGTCGATATGAGAATGGGAAGGGCAGACGCCGAGATGTCCGGCGGAACGACTGGATCAGTCGGCCCGTGTAAGTCGGCTGGTCGGCGCGCCACAGACGCGCGCGGAGAAGCGCGACGGCAGGCGTTTTCTGTCCTGCAGCACGAACCCCTTGTAGGCCGGATCGCCAAAAAGCTCTTCCATGGCGGGGTAGATAGCAATGTTTTGGGTTTTCGGCAATTGCGTGCCTTCGCGGAACCTGGTTCCTGGGTCACGAAATGGGGAGATTACTGTCTGTCCTTCTTGAATTCGAACAGCTCAATGACGTTGCCCGATGGATCTTCAAGCAGGATAGCCCGGCCCGCACCGCCATCGCTGATGTTCCCTCGGAACGTCACTCCGGCCGCGCGCAGCCGGTTGATCAGGTCGTCCAACCCCTTGGTTACGACCATGAACCTGTTCCACCCACCTGGCTTCGGATTACCTCCGGCCTGACCACCGCTTCCCGCACCGGGAGCGCTGAGATACAAGGTAAGGTCGTCGCGAAGCAGCGCTGCGAACTTGCCAGGATTGTGCATTTCGACCTTGAATTCGAGACTGTCCCGGTAAAATTCTACCGCCTTGTCTACGTCGGCGACGATATAACGGACGGACGCCATTCAAACCGTCTCCTCTCGTGAGGAATTACTAGGGCCGCGCCATAGCCGCTTTCGCCTGGCGCAGCCCACACTTTCGGAACGCACCTGGCTTTCGGAACGCACTTACTTGCACATAGTTCCGGCCACTGGCGTTTGGATGCTGAAGACAGCCATCACTGCTCTACAGGATTTCGAACACGAAGCTCTTCACCAGCGCATCCGGCTCGGCGATGGCGTAGCAGCGGAACCATGGGCTTTGCTCGACCGGGCGCCATTTGCCCGCCTGCTCCAATTCGTCGAACACGGCCTGAAACCGGCCGCTCTCAAACACTTGGTCGCGCACGGTGAAGATGGCGTGGCCGCCTTTCTTCGTGACGCGCACCAGTTCGTGCAGGCCCGAAGCCGGCGCATGGCTGATGGTGAACACGCCGGTCGAGAAGAAGGCGCGGAAATGCCCGTCGGACCAGGGCAGCGGGCCGCCCAGCATTGCCTGCTTCAGCTCGCCATAGGCGTTGCGGCTGCCGGCGATCTTCAGCATGTCGTCCGACAGGTCGAGCCCGGCGATATCGCCGTAGCCCAGCGCCTTCAGCGACGGCCCCGACAGGCCGGTGCCGCAGCCGGCGTCGAGCAGCGGCCCATCGCCGGCCGGCACATGGCGCGCCACCCAGGCGGTGATGAGGAACGGCAGGAGATAACCGAGCGAAGCGGTCTCGCTGTCATAGGTCGCGGCCCATGCGGCATAGGCCTGCGCCAGGGTTTCGGGCGTATCGGCCGTATAGACCGAGTCCAGCGCGACATTGGCCTTGTCGATGTTCATGGGCATGCTCCTCCTCCAGTGCGCAGTCGGAGCGTAACGCCGTCCTTGCCGAAAGACTATTCCTGATGCTAGCGGCGCAGCCGCCGTTCCAGCGCCCGGAGCGCCAAAGACAAACCGACGGTCAGGATGAGATAGATGTAGGCTGTTATCGAATAGGTCTCGAAGAAGCGGAAGGAGCCGGCGGCATAGACCTTGCCCATCTGCGTGATGTCGGCGACGCCGAGCACCGAAACCAGCGAGGAATCCTTGACCAGGGCGACGAAGTCATTGCCGAGCGGCGGCAGGATCGTGCGGATCGCCTGCGGAAAGACGATCAGCCGGAAGCGTTGCGTCCGCGTCAGCCCGAGCGCCTTGGCCGCTTCGATCTGGCCCTTCTCGACCGCCTGAATGCCGGCCCTGAACACCTCGGAGATGAAAGCGGAATAGCCGATGGTCAGCGCCATGATGGCGCGCCACAAGAGCGAGACGTCGCGCACCTGCAACTCGCCGAGATAGCCGGCGCTCTGCAGCGGCGCGGTCAGCGTGTTCCAGGCCGCGACGAAAGCCGGTGCGGCGGCAAACGCGATCCAGAACAAAAGCACCAGGATCGGCACGCCACGGATGATTTCGACATAGAAACGCGCGATCTGCCGCAGCCACTGCGAACCCGACAATCCCATCAGCGCGATGCCGAGGCCGATCATCGAGGCCAGCGCGAAGGCGACAATGGTGACGAAGATGGTGACGCCGATGCCCTTGGCGACAGTGGCGAAGACCTGGGCATAGAGATCGCTGGCGGCGATGGCGAGCGCGGCGACCAGGGCAAGGACAAGGGCGGCGGCCAGCCACCAGGGAAATTCAGGTCTGGCGGAGGAGGAAGTCGAGGACGGCATCAGATATTGCCGGTGACAAAGATACCAAGGCTGCGTTCTGTCACACCTCCCTCTGGACGCAGAGTCAGCGCAAGTTCCCGCGCATAACCATCACGCAATGCGCGTAACAACGAGGTTCACTGCCCCATCTTGTAATCAAGGAACCATTTTTTGTTCAGCGCGTCGAAGGTGCCGTCGGCCTTGAGCGCGGCGATCGCGGCGTTGACGGGCTTCACCAGATCGGAGCCCTTGGGGAAGATGAAGCCGAAATCCTCGGTGCCGAGCGGGCCGCCGATCAGCTTCAGCTTGCCCTCGGAAGCGTCGACATAGCCCTTGCCCGCGGTGCCGTCCGTGAGCACCACATCGACGTCGCCAGTCTTCAGCGCCTGCACGGTGGCACCGAACGTCTCGAACAGCTTTATGCGCGGGTTCTGCTCATTGCCGTCCAGTACGCTGTAGACGGCGGTGTAGAAGGGCGTCGTGCCGGCCTGCGCGCCGATCAGCCCGTCCTTGAAGGCGCCGAAGGTCTTGGCGTCGGTGAAGCGGTTCTCGTCGCCGCGCACCAGCATGAACTGTTCCGAGCGCATATAGGGGTCGGAGAAATCCACCTTCTGCTTGCGGTCGTCCTTGATGGTGATGCCGGTCATGCCGATGTTGTACTGGTTGTCGGAAACCGCCTGGATCATCGCGTCCCAGGAGGTGTTCTGGTACTCGACGGTGAAATTCAGCCGCTTGGCGATCTCGTTCATCGCGTCATATTCCCAGCCGATCTGTTTTCCGGTCTTGGCATCGATGAACTGCAGCGGCGGATAGGCGTTTTCCGTCACCACCACCACCTTCTTGCCGCCAAGATCGGGCAGCGCCTGGGCGAAGGCGGCAACGGGCGCAAGCATGACGGCAAGCAGGCCGGCCAGCAGCAGTAGCGATTTGGTCATGACACACTCCCCGGAAGTGAAAGTGCCCGGACATGGCCGGGCCTGCAAAGGAAATCCGGCGCCGACTTTAGCTCTCCGCAAGCGCCATGCAAGACGCTCCGCTACGCCACGGCTGGCGAAAAACGCAAATAGATACTTTCGGCCGGGATTTTGGGGAACGATCCTTGCCGTGGCCGATCAGCCGCGCTGCGGCGCTCCGGCATCGGCCTCGCGCAGCCCGGCGACAAAGCGGGTCAGCGTGCCATGTAGCGACTTCAGCTCGGCTGGGTCGAGAGGCAGGCTGCAGAGCATGGCGGCGGGGATGTCCCTGGCGCGCTCGCGCAGGGCCTGGCCCTTGGCGGTCGGCTCGACCAGCACGCGGCGCTCGTCGGCAGGATCGCGCCGGCGCGTAACCAGGCCGCCGGCCTCGAGCCGCTTGAGCAGCGGCGTCAGCGTCGCCGAATCGAGGCCCAGCGCCTCGCCGAGCTCGCCCACCGTGCTCGGCGCGCGCTCCCACAGCGCCAGCATGGCCAGATATTGCGGATAGGTTAGGCCAAGCGGATCGAGCAACGGCCGGTAGAGCTTCGTCATCAATCCGCTTGCCGAATAGAGCGCGAAGCAGAGTTGATCGCGGAGCCTTGGAACCGCGCTGGTCCCGGCGTCATCCGCCGGGACCAGGTCTGAACTGTCTTTGGTTTTCGCCGTCATGTCGCCTTTGCCGAAATCGCCACCTCGATATTGCCCCTGGTTGCGTTGGAGTAGGGGCAGATCTGGTGCGCCGCCGATACAAGCGCTTCTGCGGCCGCCTGATCAAGGCCTTTCGTCTCGGCCGCCAGGGAAACGCCGAGCTTGAAACCCTCGCCATTGGGAAGAAGGTCGACGGTCGCGGTTACCGCGGCGTCGGCAAGCGGAAGCTTCTGTTTGCGCGCGACGAAGCGGATGGCGCTTTCGAAGCAGGCGGCGTAGCCGATGGCGAAAAGCTGCTCGGGATTGGTGGCGCCGCCCGGCCCGCCGAGCTCCTTGGGCATCCCCAGATCGACCTTGAGCAGACCGTCGCTGGTCTCGCCATGACCGGCGCGGCCGCCGGTGACGCGAGCCTGTGTGGTATAAAGTGCCATCATACATCTCCAATTATATTGTACACGATTAGTTAGTGTACAAATTGCTGTTTCGTCAACACCCCGGATCCTGATCATGCGGAGGAAAAGCGATCACAGTCTGGTGAAACGAAAAAAGGCGGCCGAAGCCGCCTTTTCAAAATCCTTCGTCGAAAACCTTACTCGGCGGCTGCGGCTTCCGCAGCCTTGGCGGCCTCGTCGGCGGCCTTCTTCTCGGCGGCTTCCTTGGCGGCCGTCTCGGCGGCCAGCGCCTGCGCGGCGGCCACCTTCTCGGCCTCGATGCGCGCCTTCTCGGCGTTCAGCGCATCGCGCTCCTCATCGTTGAGCTTGCGGGCGCGCACGCCGGTGTTCTCGGAAATACGGGCCGACTTGCCGCGACGGTCGCGCAGGTAATAGAGCTTGGCACGACGCACCTTGCCGCGACGCACGATCTCGACGCCTTCGACCATTGGCGAAAACACCGGGAATACGCGCTCGACGCCTTCGCCGTAGGAGATCTTGCGGACGGTGAAATTTTCCTGGAAGCCGGAACCGGCGCGGGCGATGACAACGCCTTCATAGGCCTGGACGCGGGTGCGGGTGCCTTCGGTCACGCGGACCTGGACGCGCACGGTGTCGCCGGGCTGGAATTCGGGAAGCTTGCGCTTGGCTTCGATCTTGGCGGCCTGTTCGGCCTCGAGCTGACGGATGAGATCCATCTCAATAATCCACTTCTTGTTCTTCCGACAGTCAGAGCGCCCGGCGCTCGCCTTGCAGTTCCAATGACCGCTCGGCTATGCCCTTTGTTCGAAAACATCGGGCAGGGGCGACTACACCGCCATTGTTGACGGGTCCGGCAGATTTCTCCCGGTTCGGCGGGCACATACAGCTATTTCGACGCTTTGTCACGTCTTGGCCGCGTCTTTTTTGCTCGCGTGCACCATCGTATCCGTCCACTGCCGGGTTGCAAGGGCCCTTCAAGCTGCCTAAGGCGGGGCAACCATAGTTCTCCGGCGGCATCCTCATGTCCTTTTTCGACGCGGTCCTGCTATTCATGGCGGGTTTTCTTTCCGGCGCCGCCAATGCGGTCGCGGGCGGCGGCACCTTCATCACCTTCGGCGCCATGACCTTGGTCGGCCTGCCGCCGATCGTCGCCAACGCCACCTCCTCGGTGACGCAATTTCCCGGCTATATCACCTCGACGCTGGCCTACCGGGACGACATCCGTCATTTCTGGCGTGGCGCCCTGCTGCTCTGCCTGATATCGGCGCTCGGCGCACTGGCCGGCGCGCTCATCCTGTTGGCGCTGGACAATCCGTCATTTCGCGTCCTGGTGCCGTGGCTGCTGCTGGCCGCGACGGCGCTGTTCGCCGCCGGGCCGTGGCTGAAGCCCGCACCCAAGCCGGGGCATGAGGCTTCTGTGGGCTCCTTGGCCGGCTCGCTGGCGCAGTTCGTCACGGCCATCTATGGCGGCTTCTTCGGGGCCGGCATGGGCGTGATGATGCTGGCGACGCTCGGCCTCACCCAGGCCGGCGACTACCACCGCCTGAACGCGCTGAAAAACATGCTGGCCATCGTCATCGCGGCGGTCGCCATCGTCGTCTTCGTCTCGGGCGGGGTCGTCGCCTGGCCGCAGGCGATCATCATGATCCCCGGCGGCGCGCTGGGCGGCTATGCCGGCGTGTGGATCGCCAAGCGCGTGCCGCAGAACGTGGTGCGCGGCTTCGTCGTCGCGGTGGGGCTGTTCCTGGCTTTCTACTATTTCGCCAAGGGCTGAGGCGAGCCGAGCAAGTCCGGCCGCCGTTCTCGAGTCAGCTTCTCCGACTCTGCCCGCCGCCAAGCTGCGATCTTGCCGTGGTTGCCCGAGGTCAGCACCTCGGGAATGGGCCGGCCCTCGAAATCCTGTGGCCGTGTGTAATGCGGGTGCTCGAGCAGGCCGTTTTCAAAGCTCTCTTCTTCACCCGACACGGCATTGCCCATGACGCCGGGCAGCAGCCGCACCACCGCATCGAGCAGCACAAGCGCCGCCGGCTCGCCGCCGGAGAGGATGAAGTCGCCGATGGAGACTTCCTCCAAATTCCGCGCGTCGATCACCCGCTGGTCGATGCCTTCGAAGCGGCCGCACAGGATGACGGCGCCCGGCCCGGCGGCCAGTTCGCGCACGCGCGCCTGCGTCAGCGGCTTTCCACGCGGGCTCATCAGCAGCCGTGGCCGCAAATCGCCTTCGGGCGAGGCATGGTCGATCGCCCTGGCCAAGACATCGGCCCGCATGACCATGCCGGCGCCGCCGCCGGCCGGCGTGTCGTCGACAGTGCGGTGGCGGTCGGTTGCGAAGTCGCGGATCTGGATTGCCTGCAGCGACCATGTACCGGCCTCCAGCGCCCGCCCGGCCAGCGACAGGCCAAGCAGACCCGGAAACATTTCCGGGTAGAGCGTAAGCACGGAGGCGGAGAAGCTCACCGGTTGCCCCCGGCGTCCCTTGGGCCGCGCGGCCTGCCCTTCGGGTCGAAGCCTTCCTCGCGCGGCGCTTCGCCGTCCTCGTCCTCGACCAGCCCGGCCGCCGCCGGGTCGACGCGCACAAAACCCCCGGCGATCGACACTTCGGGCACAGCGGCCTGCGTGAACGGGATCAACACGCCCTTGCGCCCGGCCAGCGTCACATCGAGGATGTCTCCGCCGCCGAAATTGTGCACGGCGACGACCTTACCAAGGACGGCTCCCGTATCGTCCCGAACCTCCAGACCGATCAGGTCGGCATGATAGAATTCGTCCTCCTCGCCGTCATCGGGCAGCATGGAGCGATCGACGAACAGCTCCGTGCCGGCCAGCGCCTCGGCCGCGTTGCGGTCACCGACACCCTTGAAGCGCACCACAACCACGGTGTTGGCAGGCCTTATGTCGATGATCTGGAAGGCGCGGCCGTCCTTGGCATAAAGCGGCCCGTAATCGGCGAGCGCCAGTGGATCGCCGGTGAAGGTCTTGACGCGCAATTCGCCCTTGATGCCGTGGGCGGCGCCGATCACGGCCATCTGGACGGGGTTCTGGGGCTTGCTCATGGCGCGCTTTTACCTTCGTCCTCCACGGTCGGAGCAGGCGCGAAGCGACTGCGCAGACCCGAGGATCCATTCCGTTACTGTGATCAAAACCCACGGCAGTTCAGAAAGGCTCACGGGTCTCGTCCCTGCAACTCTCTATTGGCGGACATCCGGCGGTCTCCGCAGCAAAGAGGCACCGGGCTTTCAGCCAATCACCAAGGTTTTGACTTGCCGCCAATCGACTCCTAGCCCCACCGGGTTGTCATTTCAATGACGGCCTCTTCACCGCTTCCTAACCCGGCCGCCGGAAGATGAAGGCGAACCGGAACGACGCCATGCAGGAATTCCTTATCCCGGCAAAGCCCGACCTCCAGGCGGTGCGCGAAAGCTGGCTCAAGATGCTGGCGCGAGAACGTCGGCTGTCGCCCGAGACAGTGGAAGCCTATGAGCGCGACACCAGGCAGTTCCTGCATTTCCTGACGGGGCATAATGGCGGACCGCCCGGCATTGCCGACATCGCCGATCTGCGCCCGGCCGACCTGCGCGGTTTTCTCGCCGCCCGTCGCAATGAAGGCGCAGGCGCCCGCACGCTCGGCCGGGGGCTGGCCGGAATTCGCTCACTCTTGCGCTTTCTGGAACGGCGTGGTCTCGCCAACGCGGCCGGCGCGGCGGCCCTGCGTGCGCCTCGCCAACCCAAGTCGCTGCCGAAACCGCTGACGGCCAGTGATGCAAAACATGTCGTTTCCGTCGAAGGTCAATTGGCGGACGAATCCTGGATCGCCGCCCGCAACGCCGCCGTGCTGACGCTGCTCTACGGCTCGGGCCTGCGCATTTCCGAGGCGCTCGGCCTTGCCGGCGCCGACCTGGCGTCGGAGGCCGACACGGTGCTGCGCGTCACCGGCAAGGGTGGCAAGACGCGGTTGGTGCCGGTGCTGCCGGTGGCGCTCAAGGCGGTTGCCGAATACCGCCGGCTGTGCCCCTACCATCTCGACCCCAAGGGCCTGTTGTTTCGCGGCGCGCGGGGCGGCCCGCTCAACCCGGCCATCGTCCAGCGCGAGATGGCCAAGCTGCGCTCGGCGCTCAACCTGCCGGACACGGCAACGCCGCACGCCTTGCGCCATTCCTTTGCCACGCATCTGCTCGGCCGCGGCGGCGACCTGCGCACCATCCAGGAACTGCTCGGCCATGCCAGCCTGTCGACCACGCAGATTTACACCGGCGTCGACACGGCGAGGCTGTTGGAGATCTATGAATCGGCTCACCCGAGGGCGTGAAGTATTGGGGTGTGCGAGGCTTGCGGACTTCGCCGCGGGATGACGATGGGTGGCTCAACTAACCACAGGCCGTTCAGTAATTCGAGCGATCGTCAAAACTGATTGAACCGGAGACAATTTCATTCTCCCGGTTAACCGTTTTGCCGTTTTTCCAGCTTAGGAAAGCATCATGAAACGGGTCATCGTCATCGCCGACCGCGCTGCGCTCTTCTCGCTGAAGCTGCTCTTGGCGCTCCATGTGCTGTTTTTCCTGTCTCTGCTCGCCGTCCTGTTGTTCGCGGCCGGCAAGGCGCATGCCGAAATCCCGTCCTGCACTGGTGCCGACATGCTGTCGGCGTTGCAGAAGAGCGACCCGTCCACCTATCGCAAGATCGAGGCGGAAGCCGCCGCAACGCCGAACGGCAAGGGCCTGCTGTGGAAGCTGGAGAAGACGGGCGAACAGCCGTCCTTCCTGTTCGGCACCATGCACATGACCGATCCGCGCGTCACCGCGCTGCCGCCGGCGGCGCAGAGGGCCTATGACGGCGCCGGCACCGTCGTGATCGAGACCACCGAAGTGCTCGACCAGCAGAAGATGATGGCGGCCCTGCTCAAGGAGCCGGAGCTGATGATGTTCACCGACAGCACGACGCTGTCGTCGCTGCTGTCGCCCGACGATGCTGCGGTTGTCGATAAAGCGCTCGATGAACGCGGCATCCCGCCGGCAACCGTCGCCAAGATGAAGCCGTGGATGCTGTCGGCCATGGTGGCGCTTCCAGCCTGCGAGCTCGCCCGCAAGGCCGGCGGCGCGCCGGTGCTCGACGTCAAGCTTGCCGAGGATGCCAAGGCCTCCGGCAAATCCGTCGAAGGGCTGGAAACCGTTGCCGATCAGCTGCGCGCCATGGCCTCGCTGCCGATTGCGTTCCACATGAAGGGACTGGTCGACACGCTGAAGCTCGGCGACAGGATGAACGACGTCAACGAAACCATGATCGTGCTCTACCAGCGCGGCGAGACCGGCATGTTCTGGCCGCTGTTTCGCACCGTGCTGCCCGGCGAAACTGGCGACGCGACGGGCTATGCGGCATTCGAGCAGACCATGATCACCAGCCGCAACAAGGCGATGGTCGATCATGCCGGACCATTCCTCGCCAAAGGCAACGCCTTCATCGCCGTCGGCGCACTGCATCTGCCCGGTCCCGAGGGCCTGGTCGAGGATTTCCGCAAAGCCGGCTATACTGTCACCGCTGTCGATTGAGTCGCGTGGGCAGTGGAGGAACCAGGCGCCGCGTTTTCGGCGCTTTCCATCCCTAGCGTGAAACCCCTTCAACGGTTGCGCGTTGATGGCTGTTGATTGATCATTTTCATCCACGGAGGACACTTTTATGGCGAATCCATCAAATGACACGCCCAGGCCAGGTGGCGGTGGCAGCCCTTGGCTGATTGCATTGGTCGTCGTTATTCTGGCTGTAGTCGCGTATTATGTTTTCGGAAGAAGTGGTGAGCATCCGGCGACCGAACCGCCGGCCGCGAGCACACCGGCCCCGGCTCCCGCGCCCGCGGAACCGATGAAGCCCGCCGAACCGGCACCCGCGCCTGCCCCGGCACCCGCGCCGGCTCCTGCACCGGCGACACCGGCTCCCGCGCCGGCCCCAGCTCCCGCGCCCGCACCGGCCCAGTAATCCGGGCCACGGCTTTCAACGAAAGAACGGCCCGCCTTCCGGTGGGCCGTTCTGCTTTGGGGTAGTTCCTGACGAAAAGCCGTTTCACGGCTTTCCGGGGATAACTCTAAATATGGATCGGCTTGAAGAACGTCGCCAATGCCGCTTCCTTCACTGCTTCCGACATGGTCGGATGGGCATGGCAGGTGCGGGCGAGATCTTCCGACGAGCCGCCGAATTCCATCAGCACCGCCGCCTCGTGGATCATCTCGCCGGCGCCGAAGCCAACGATGTGAACTCCGAGCACGCGGTCGCTGGCCTTGTCGGCCAGAATCTTGACGAAGCCGTCAGTGTGCAGCATGGCGCGCGCCCGGCCATTGGCGGTGAACGGGAACTTTCCGACCTTGTAGTCGATGCCGGCCTTCTTCAATTCCTCCTCGGTCTTGCCGACCGAAGCGATCTCCGGGCTGGTGTAGACAACACTCGGAATGACGTCGTAGTTCACATGGCCGGCCTGGCCGGCAATCGTCTCGGCCACCGCCACGCCCTCATCCTCGGCCTTGTGCGCCAGCATCGGCCCGGCGATGACATCGCCGATGGCATAAATGCCTGATACGTTGGTCCTGAGGTGCGCGTCCGTCTTGACCCGCCCGCGCTCATCGACCTCGATGCCCGCTTCCTTCAGGCCGAGGCTGTCGGCGAAAGCGCGGCGGCCGGTGGCGATCAGCACCATGTCGGCCTCGATCGTCTCGGCCGCGCCGCCTTTCACAGGCTCGAAAGTGACGCTGGCGCCCTTCTTGGTCTTGGCGACCCCGGTGACCTTGGCGCCGAGCCTGAATTCGAAGCCCTGCTTGGAGAGCAGCCGCTGGAATTGCTTGGAGACTTCGCTGTCCATACCGCCGAGGATGGTGTCGAGGAATTCGACCACGGTGACCTTGGCGCCGAGCCGCGCCCAGACCGAGCCGAGCTCGAGCCCGATGACGCCGCCGCCGACCACGACGAGATGGCCGGGCACCTTGTCCAGCGACAGCGCGCCGGTCGAGGACACGATGACTTTCTCGTCAAAGTCGACCGTGACGCCAGGAATGCCGGCAACGTCCGAGCCGGTGGCGATGACGATGTTCTTCGTCTCGATTTCCTCGACCTTGCCATCCTCGCTGGTCACCGACACCTTGCCCGCAGCGACCACCGTGCCGATGCCGCGAAAGCTGTCGATCTTGTTCTTCTTGAACAGGAACGCGACGCCGTTGACGTTCGCCGTCACCGTCGCGTCCTTGTGCGCCATCATCTTCTTCAAATTGAGCTTCGGCGTCACTTCGACACCCAGCGTATCGAAGGAATGGCCGGCCTCGGCGAACATCTCGGAGGCATGCAGCAACGCCTTGGACGGGATGCAGCCGATGTTGAGGCAGGTGCCGCCGAAGGTCGGGTTCTTCTCGACCACCGCGACCTTCAGCCCGAGCTGCGCCGCCTTGATGGCGCAGACATAGCCGCCCGGTCCCGAGCCGATGATTACGACGTCATAAGCCATGTTTGTTTCCCTTTTTCTTGGGGCGCTCAGCGGCCGCCGCTGACATTCAGGATCGCGCCGGTCGTGTAGGACGCGGCATCGGACAACAGGTAGAGAACCGCGCCCGCGACTTCATCCGCGGTGCCGGCTCTTTTCATCGGCAGAAGATCGCGGAACCGTTCTATCCGGTCCGGCTGTCCACCCGAGGCATGGATTTCGGTATCGATGATACCCGGCCGCACCGCATTGACGCGGATGCCTTCCAGCGCCACCTCGCGGGCGAGCCCGATGGTGAAGGTGTCGATCGCGCCCTTTGAGGCGGCATAATCGACATATTCGCCCGGCGAGCCCAAAGTCGCCGCCGCAGATGAGATGTTGACGATGGCACCGCCCGAACCGCCGTGACGGCTCGACATCCGCTTCACCGCTTCGCGGGCGCAGAGGAACGACCCCACGACATTGATGCGCATCATGCGCTCCAGCCGTGAAACATCCATCTCATCGATGCGCGCCTTGACGTCGACGATGCCGGCGTTGTTGACGAGAGCGTCGAGCCGGCCATAGGTGCGGTCGACGGCTTCAAACATGGCAACGATATCGGATTCGACGCCGACATCGCCCCTGACCGCAAGGGCCTCGCCGCCCACAGCCTTGATTTCGCCGACCAGCGCCTCGGCGGCTGTCTGGTTGGAGGCGTAGTTGACCGCCACGCGATAGCCAGCCTTCGATCCGAGCCGGCAAATGGCGGCGCCGATGCCGCGGCTGCCGCCGGTGACAAGCAGCACCCTTTGCGCTTCACTCATTCCTGGCATCCCTTCAAGGCAAACACATCCGACGGCACTTTCGAAAACCCGGCGCCGCCATAGGCGGTGGATTGATGCAATACCGGACCGAGATCGGGCAGGATCAGCGTCTTCGGTGCTTCGACGCCTTCGGCCGGCAAAAGGCCGATGCCGCCCTTCTCATCCGACGTATAGATGACGCCGTTCCATAAGGTGCAGGCGGCAAGCTCGGTGCCGGTCACGTCGCCTGCCGGGCATTTGTACATCAGCGCCCCGTTCGGCCGCGAAACACCTTCATTCCATTGGACGATGCCGTTCAGCACCACATTGTTGTCGAGGATCAAGCGGAGCGTGTTGGTGACGGTCGCCGACGTGCCGGTCGGAGCAAAATTGATCTCACTGCCGCTCTGGGCATCGCCGTAGACGGCGAGTTCGATTGGGCATGCGGCATTGGCGTGGACGGCGGCGAATGCCATACCGGCCGCCAGCGCTATCGGTCCGGCGGGCCCAGGGACCAGGGCCATTATTGGCTACTCCGACCGCGAGCCGCCATCCGACCGCCTCAGAGATCAAGCACCAACCGTTCCGGATCCTCCAGGCTTTCCTTGACACGAACCAGGAAGGTGACCGCTTCCTTGCCGTCGACGATGCGGTGATCGTAGCTGAGCGCCAGATACATCATCGGCCGGATCACGATCTGGCCGCCGACCACGACGGGCCGGTCCTGGATCTTGTGCATGCCCAGAATACCCGACTGCGGCGCGTTGAGGATCGGCGTCGACATCAGCGACCCGTAGACGCCGCCGTTGGAAATCGTGAAGGTGCCGCCCTGCATGTCCCCAACCGACAGCTTGCCGTCGCGCGCGGCGATGCCGAGCCGGCCGATCTCCTTCTCGATCTCGGCGATAGACATCTGGTCGGCGTCGCGCACGACAGGCACGACCAGGCCCTTTTCAGTGCCGACGGCGACGCCGATATGGGCGTAGTTCTTGAAGATGATGTCGGTGGCGTCGATCTCGGCGTTGACCGAGGGGATTTCCTTCAGCGCGTGCGTGACGGCCTTGGTGAAGAAACCCATGAAGCCGAGCTTTACGCCGTGCTTCTTCTCGAACACGTCCTTGTACCTGGTCCGGAGCGCCATCACCGCGCTCATGTCGACCTCGTTGAAGGTCGTGAGCATGGCGGCGGTCGACTGCGCTTCCTTCAGCCGGCGGGCGATGGTCTGGCGCAGCTTGGTCATGCGCACGCGCTCCTCGCGCGCGGCATCGTCACCCGACGAGGGTGCGCGGGCGACCGCTGGCGCGGCGGGTGCGGGTGCCGCCTTTGGCGTCTCGGCCGGCTGCGACGGCGCGCCCTTGGAGATGGCATCGAGCACGTCGCCCTTCAGCACCTGGCCGCGCTTGCCCGAACCGGAAAGCTGGTCGACCGACAGATTGTTCTCGGCGATCAGTTTCGCCGCCGCCGGCGCGGGCGGCATGGCGCGCGGCTCGACCGGACCGGCGTCACCGGCGACCTTGGCGGTCTCGGCGGCGGCCTGCTTGGTGGTCTGCGCCGCGTCGGGGCTGGACGCCTGCGCCACGGCTTGCGGCTTGGTCACTGGTGCGGCGGCGCCGCCGGCCGAAATCGAGCCCAGAAGCGCGCCGACCCCGACTGTCTCGCCTTCCTTGGCGGCGATCTCGCCCAAGGTGCCGGCACCCGGCGAGGGAACCTCGACCGTCACCTTGTCGGTTTCGAGCTCGACCAGCGGCTCGTCGGCGGCAATGGCATCGCCCACCTTCTTGAACCATTTGCCGATGGTCGCCTCGGTGACGGATTCGCCGAGAGTGGGAACGCGGATTTCGGTAGCCATTGTGCCTGTCCGTTTCTGTCTGTCTGTTCTATTCGCTCAACTCTGCCTACTCGCCGAGCGCGTCTTCGAGCAAGGCGGCGAGCTGGGCGAGGTGCTTGGACATCAAGCCGGTCGCCGGCGAGGCCGATGCCGGCCGGCCGGTGTAGCGCACCCGCTGGTGCTTGGCGTCGATATGCGCCAGCACCCATTCCAGATACGGGTCGATGAACGACCAGGCGCCCATGTTCTTGGGTTCCTCCTGGCACCACACCATTTCGGCATTGCGGAAGCGCGACAATTCGGTGATCAGCGCCTTGGCCGGGAACGGGTAGAGCTGTTCGACGCGCAGCAGATAGATGTCGTTGATGCCACGCTTCTCGCGCTCCTCATAGAGGTCGTAATAGACCTTGCCCGAGCACAGCACGACACGGCGGATCTTGGAATCCTTGGTCAGCTTGATGGCCTGGTTGGGCAAGAGCTGGGCATCGTCCCACAACAGCCGGTGGAACGAGCTTTCGCCCGACATTTCCGGCAGCGTCGACACCGCCCGCTTGTGGCGCAACAGTGACTTCGGCGTCATCAGGATCAGCGGCTTGCGGAAATCTCGCTTCAACTGCCGGCGCAATATGTGGAAGTAGTTGGCCGGCGTCGTGCAGTTGGCCACTTGCATGTTGTCTTCGGCGCAGAGCTGGAGGAAACGCTCAAGCCGGGCAGACGAATGTTCCGGCCCCTGGCCCTCATAGCCATGCGGCAGCAGGCAGACGAGGCCCGACATTCTGAGCCACTTGCGCTCTCCGCTGGATATGAACTGGTCGAACACCACCTGGGCGCCATTGGCGAAGTCGCCGAACTGCGCTTCCCACAGCGTCAGCGCCTTCGGCTCGGCCAGGCTGTAGCCATATTCGAAGCCGAGCACGGCTTCTTCGGACAGCATCGAGTTGATGACCTCATAGCCGGCCTGCGCCGCCGAAAGATTGTTGAGCGGGATGTAGCGGGTCTCGTCGCGCTGGTCGTAGAGCACGGAATGGCGCTGCGAGAAGGTGCCGCGCTCCGAATCCTGCCCGGAGAGGCGGATCGGGTTGCCGTCGAGCAGGATGGCGCCGAAAGCGAGCGCCTCGGCCGTCGACCAGTCGATGCCTTCGCCCGATTCGATGGCCTGGCGGCGGTTTTCGAGGAAGCGGATGATCGTCTTGTGCGCCTCGAAATCCTTCGGCACCTCGGTCAGCTTCTTGCCGATCTCCTTCAGCGTCTTGACCGGCACCGCGGTCTTGCCGCGTCTTGTTTCATCCTGATTGTCGGCGGTGCGCAAGCCCGACCAGGCGCCATCGAGCCAGTCAGCCTTGTTGGGCTTGTAGTGCTGGCCGACTTCCCATTCGGATTCCAGATGTTCGCGCCAATCGGCCTTGAGCTTGTCGAACTCGGCCTGGGTCATGTGGCCTTCGGCGATCAGCCGGTCGGCATAGATCTGCACCGTCGTCTTATGGGTGCGGATGTTGCGATACATGATCGGCTGCGTGAACGCCGGCTCGTCGCCTTCATTGTGGCCGAAGCGGCGATAGCAGAACATGTCGACCACGACAGGCTTGTGGAACTTCATGCGGAATTCGATCGCCACCTTGGCGGCGTGCACCACGGCTTCCGGATCGTCGCCATTGACGTGGAAGATCGGCGCCTCGATCATCTTGGCTACGTCGGACGGATAGGGCGACGAGCGCGAGAAGCGCGGATTGGTGGTGAAGCCGATCTGGTTGTTGATGATGAAATGCAGCGTGCCGGCGACCCGGTGGCCGCGCAGGCCGGACAGGCCGAGGATCTCGGCAATCACGCCCTGGCCGGCAAAGGCGGCGTCGCCATGCAGCAAAAGCGGCAGCACCTTGGCTCGCTCTTCCAGCGGCACGATCTCCTCGCGGCCGCGGCCGAACAGGTAGTCCTGCTTGGCGCGCGCCTTGCCCATCACCACCGGGTCGACGATCTCCAGATGCGAGGGGTTGGCCGTCAGCGACAGATGCACCTTGTTGCCGTCGAACTCGCGGTCCGACGAGGCGCCGAGATGGTATTTGACGTCGCCCGAGCCCTCGACCTCGTCGGGCGCGGCAGAGCCGCCCTTGAATTCGTGGAAGATGGCGCGATGCGGCTTGGCCATCACCTGGGAGAGCACGTTGAGGCGGCCGCGGTGCGCCATGCCGAGCACGATCTCCTTCAGCCCGAGCTGACCGCCGCGCTTGACGATCTGCTCCAGTGCCGGGATCAGCGCTTCGCCGCCGTCGAGGCCGAAGCGCTTGGTGCCCTTGAACTTGACGTCGGCGAACTGCTCGAAGCCCTCGGCCTCGATCAGCTTCTGCAGGATCGCCTTCTTGCCGGTCGCGGTGAAGGAGATCTCCTTGTCGGCGCCCTCGATGCGCGCCTGGATCCAGGCCTTCTCTTCCGGATCGGAGATGTGCATGAATTCGACGCCCAGCGTCGAGCAATAGGTGCGGGTCAGGATGTCGAGCATCTGACGGACGGTGCCGAATTCGAGCCCGAGCACATTGTCGAGGAAGATCGGCCGGTCATAATCGGCTTCGGTGAAGCCGTAATTCTCCGGCGACAGCTCGTTATAATCCTCGAGCGTGGCGATGCCGAGCGGGTCGAGATTGGCGTGCAGATGGCCGCGCATGCGATAGGCGCGGATCATCATGATGGCGCGCACGGAATCGCGCGTCGCCTGATGCACGTCGGCGTCGGAGGGGACGGCGCCGTTGACGGCAGCCTTCTCCTTGACCTTCTTTTCGATGTGCTTCTCGACCAGGCCCCAATTGCCGTCGAGCGCCGACACCAGCTCGCCATTGGCCTGCAGCGGCCAGGAGGGCTTGGCCCAGGAGGCGCCCTTGGCGTTCTTGCGGACATCCCCGGCATCGTCCTTCAGGCCGGCGAAGAACTCCTGCCATTCGGGATTGACGGAGGCTGGATCGTCCTCATACGCCGCATAGAGCGCGTCGATATAATCGGCATTGCCGCCATAGAGGAAAGAGGTGAGCGAAAACTGGTCGTTGGCCTGATCTTGTCGTGCCATTTTTGTTCGCGGAGCCCGGCTCCGTCTCCTGTTTTTGGAGGGGAGTAGGGCAGTAGGGGAGTAAGGCAGTAGGGAAAGCAGGCGGCGCCGCGCTCATCCCGTTCTTCCTATTCCCCTACTGCCATACTGCCCTACTCCCTTACTGCCTTAACCCTTGATCGCCTCGACCAGCGTCGTACCCAGCCGGGCCGGCGATGGCGAAACCTTTATTCCGGCCGATTCCATTGCCGCGATCTTGTCCTCGGCGCCGCCCTTGCCGCCCGAGATGACCGCGCCGGCATGGCCCATGGTGCGGCCGGCCGGCGCCGTGCGCCCGGCAATGAAGCCGGCCATCGGCTTGCGGCGGCCGCGTTTAGCCTCGTCCTTGAGAAACTGCGCGGCGTCTTCCTCGGCCGAGCCGCCGATCTCGCCGATCATGATGATCGACTTGGTCTCGTCGTCGGCGAGGAACATTTCGAGCACGTCGATGAATTCGGTGCCTTTGACCGGATCGCCACCGATCCCGACGGCGGTGGTCTGGCCGAGGCCGACATTGGTGGTCTGGAACACGGCTTCATAGGTAAGCGTTCCCGAGCGCGAAACAACACCGACCGACCCCTTGCGGAAGATGTTTCCGGGCATGATGCCGATCTTGCATTCGTCGGGGGTGAGCACACCGGGACAGTTCGGGCCGATCAACCGCGACGTCGAACGGTCGAGCCGCGCCTTGACCTTGATCATGTCCATGACAGGTATGCCTTCGGTAATGCAGACGATGAGCGGGATTTCGGCCTCGATGGCCTCGATGATGGCTTCGGCAGCACCCGCCGGCGGCACATAGACGACGGAAGCATTGGCGCCGGTCCTGGCCTTGCCTTCGGCGACGGTAGCGAAGATCGGCAGGTTCTCGCCCTTGGCGCCGGTCCAGGTTTCGCCGCCCTTCTTGGGATGGATGCCGCCGACCATCTTGGTCCCGTGATAGGCCAGCGCCTGTTCGGTGTGAAACGTGCCGGTCTTACCGGTCAGGCCCTGCACGAGCACCTTGGTGTTCTTGTCGACGAGAATGGACATGGTGAGAACGCCTCTGAATTCAGCGATTACAAGAAAGGATTGACGGCTCGCACCGAGCCATAAACCTGGTTGCGGTTGAGATCTTCGGTGTAGAAAATCGGCGCGCCGAGATATTCGGCCGCGGCAAGAAGCGCGGCGTCGTCATAGTGAATTCGGTAGTGGCCTGCGAGGTCCAGCCCTGCGCGAACATAGCTTTCGTCGACAGGCACCAGCGGACAAGTGCCGAGGTGGACCAGCCATTGGTCGACCGGATCATCCCTGAGAAGGGATTTCGTCCGCGATACGGCGACGAATTCGGCCAAAGTTCGCCCCGAAACGCCAAAGATGGTCCCCGAGACAAGTTCTGAAGTGATTGGCGCGCGGCGCGGATCACGATTTTTCTCCGAAGCCGCGTAGATCAGGTCGTTCGTGTCGAGAAAGCAATCGATCTTCCCGGTCGGCATGGGCGTCCCTTCGATCCCACCTGTAGGAAGTGTCGGCGCTGTCGCTTCGTTTCGCGGCCTCATCCATGAGCCGCTCCATTCCCGCCTTGGCCCAAGCGATCCGGTCTTCCTGCTCGACCTCATGCGCAAGCAGCGAATGGATGTGGGCGTTGAGCGTCGTCTCGCAGTGTCCCGCAAGGCCTCGCGCCTTCTCGAGCAGAGCTTCGTCCATGGCCAGGGTGACGTTCTTCATCGTCCGTCTCCACATAAATACACAGGCATTATAGGTGTGTTTATGTGTGGTCCTTCAACTGGCTTGCCTGCGATCAGCATCTGCTCAGCCTTCCCTCATCTCGGAAGGCGAGACGCGCCGGTAGACGCCGCTCACCATGTCTTGCCAGGCATCACTGCCGGCGGGTTTGAAATGCAATCGCATGCGGTAAGCGTCGCGACCGTCGAAAATATATGCCACGCGCGCCGCGCCGCGCGGCGACGAGCGCTCCAGAGTGAGTTCGTCGCCATTCCACGCGCCGGTAGCGGGTGACATCGGCACAAATCCCATCGAGTCGAACTGGTGCATGGTGACGGCGCCGTTCTGTTGGTCGAAGCCGAACACATTGTGGGCGCCGAAAGAGACCGTGCCGTCGCGGCGCTGGCGATAGCGCTGCACCACGAATTGGCCGCCGACCTCCGCTTCCGCTATCACTTCCGAAGTCGCAATACCTTCATCGGTCCATTGCGTCGCCGCCACCTCTTCCACGCCGTGCCACACGCCGACCAGCGCCTGCAGGCGCTGGTGATCAGCCGAGAGCGAGGAGAAGGAGGCCGCGTTCATGGCTCAGAGCCGCTTCAGGTCGGTAACGGTGAGATCGCTCTTGGCGTTGCCGGTGTTGAGCGTCGTCGCCGGCTCGAACATCAGCACCACCGGTTCCGGTGTCAGCGAACGCGGCCGGTGCTCGACGCCGCGCGGCACGACGATGAAATCGCCTTCGCCGAGCTCGACCGGACCGTCGCGGAAATCGATGGCGATGCGGCCGCGCAGCACGAGGAAGGCTTCGTCCTCATCGACATGGGCATGCCAGTCGAAGGCCGCGCCGAACTTGGCGACCTTCGCCTGGCTGTCATTGACGTCGCCGGCGATATGCGGATCGAAGACCTTGGTGATCTTCTGATCCGCCGCCTCGACGAGATTTATCTTGCGCGGAGGCACTTGATCAGCCCTTCACCGCCGCCACGATCTTCTTGGCGGCGTCATCGAGATCGTCGGCCGACACGACGTTGAGGCCGCTGTCGTTGATGATCTTCTTGCCGAGTTCGGCATTGGTGCCTTCCAGGCGCACGACCAGCGGCACTTTCAGGCCCACTTCCTTGACTGCGGCGATGACACCTTCGGCGATGATGTCGCACTTCATGATGCCGCCGAAGATGTTGATCAGGATGCCCTTGACCGCCGGATCCTTGGTGATGATCTTGAAGGCCGCCGTCACCTTCTCCTTCGACGCGCCGCCGCCGACATCGAGGAAGTTGGCCGGCTCGGCGCCGTAGAACTTGATGATGTCCATCGTCGCCATGGCGAGGCCGGCGCCATTGACCATGCAGCCGATATTGCCGTCGAGCGCGACATAGGCAAGGTCGTATTTCGACGCCTCGGTTTCTTTCTCGTCCTCTTCGGTGGTGTCGCGCAGTTCGAGCACATCCGGGTGGCGAAACAGCGCGTTGTTGTCGAACGACACCTTGGCGTCGAGCACGCGCAGGCGGCCGTTCTTCATGACGATCAGGGGATTGACCTCGAGCAGGCTCATGTCCTTCTCGACGAAGGCCTTGTAGAGGATCGGGAACAGCGTGCCACCGTCCCTGGCGGCGTCGCCGTCGAGCTTCAGCGCGCCATTGAGTTTCTTCATGTCATCCGCGGTTACGCCCTTTTCCGGATCGATGGCGACGGTGACGATCTTTTCCGGCGTGTCGTGGGCGACCGCCTCGATGTCCATGCCGCCTTCGGTCGAGACGACGAAGGCGATGCGGCCGACCGAGCGATCGACCAGAACAGACAGGTAGAGCTCGCGCTCGATGTCGGCGCCGTCCTCAATATAGAGCCGGTTGACCTGCTTGCCAGCCGGGCCGGTCTGCTTGGTCACCAGCGTGTGGCCGAGCATCTCGTTGGCGTTGGCGACGACGTCGGCGACCGACTTGGCCAGCCGCACGCCGCCCTTGGCGTCGGGGCCGAGCTCCTTGAACTTGCCCTTGCCGCGGCCGCCGGCATGGATCTGGCTCTTCACCACATAGAGCGGGCCGGGCAGCGCCTTGGCGGCGGCTTCAGCCTCGCTCGCCTTGAACACCGGCACGCCTTCGGCCACCGGCGCGCCAAAACTCTTCAGCAGCGCCTTGCCCTGATATTCATGGATGTTCATCTGGATCGTCTCCGGATCAGCTGCTGGGGTTCACTTCGAGGCGAGCTGCGGCGCGATCTTGACGCAGGCCTCGGTCAGGCCCTGCACCGCTGCCACCGAGCTATCGAACATCTTCTGCTCTGGCTTGGAAAGCTCGATCTCGATGACGCGCTCGACGCCACCGGCGCCGATCACCACGGGAACGCCGACATAGGTGTTCTTCACGCCATACTGGCCGGAAAGATGAGCCGCGCAAGGCAGCACACGCTTCTTGTCCTTGAGATAGGCTTCGGCCATCGAGATCGCCGAGGCGGCCGGCGCATAATAGGCCGAGCCGGTCTTCAACAGGCCGACGATCTCGGCGCCGCCGTCGCGGGTGCGCTGCACGATCTGGTCGAGCTTCTCCTTCGAGGTCCAGCCCATCTTGACGAGATCGGGCAGAGGAATGCCTGCGACCGTCGAATAGCGGATCATCGGCACCATGGAATCGCCATGGCCGCCGAGCACGAAGGCGGTGACGTCCTCGACCGAGACCTTGAACTCCTCGGCCAGGAAATAGCGGAAGCGAGCGCTGTCGAGCACGCCGGCCATGCCCACGACATGGGTGTTGGGCAGGCCGGAAAACTTCTGCAGCGCCCAGACCATCGCATCCAACGGATTGGTGATGCAGATGACGAAGGCCTTCGGCGCATATTTCTTCAGGCCGGCGCCGACCTGTTCCATGACCTTGAGGTTGATGCCGAGCAGATCGTCGCGGCTCATGCCCGGCTTGCGCGGCACGCCGGCGGTGACGATGCAGACGTCGGCTCCCTCGATGCCGGCATAGTCGTTGACGCCGGTCAGCCTGGAATCGAACCCGTCGACCGGCGACGATTGCGCGATATCGAGCCCCTTGCCCTGCGGGATGCCTTCGGCAATATCGAACAGAACCACGTCGCCGAGGTCCTTGAGGCCGATCATGTGAGCGAGCGTCCCGCCGATCATGCCAGAGCCGATAAGCGCTATCTTGTTGCGTGCCATGTCAGGATAGTTTCCCTTTGTTCGTGACGTCGCTCAAATCGCTGACGATCTGATGACGGCGTCGAGGAAGAGACCGGAATGCTGCGGGAATCCCGCGAGATTTCGCCGCACCCAATAGCCCCGCCGCCGTGTAAATTCAAACGATTATTTTGGAGCGAGCGTTTTCAATCGGTTAGACTAACTGGGATTTACGTAAACGTAAAAATTTTGAGCTTGATTGGAGAGAATTTACACGATGAAGTTGGAGATCGTAAGACTTGAAGCCGGCGATGACGCCCTTGTGATGCAGGTCGCCGACGATGTGTTCGACGAACCGGTTAGGCCGGATCGCTTGGCAGCCTATCTCAGGGAACCCGGCCATTTCATGGTCGTGGCGCTCGCCGACGGCGTGACCGTCGGTCAATGCGCCGCCGTCATCCACCGTCATCCCGACAAGGTGACGGAGCTCTACATCGACGAGGTCGGCGTATCGCCGGCCTTCCAGCGCCAGGGCATCGGACGAAAGATGCTCGACGCGATGTTCGCGATCGGCAGGGAGAATGGCTGCGAAGAAGCCTGGGTCGGCACCGAGCCGGACAACCGTGCCGCCCGCGCGCTTTACGAGTCGCGCAAGGAACCGCACGGTCCAGCGGAAGATTTCGTGATGTATGTATACGACTTGTAGGGCTCCCATAGCAGGAGCCGTACGGATCAGCCTTCGAAGGACCCGTCGGCTGGTTCTAGGCTTACGCCTGCGCTTCGGTCGGCGTCGCCTTCGCCTTCCGCCGTTCCGCCCAAGCCTCCAGCCAGTCGCGGCTCTGCATCTCGATCAGCCGCGAAGCCGTGCGTTCGAACTCGAACACCTCGACGCCGCGCTTGGCTACATAGAGTTGCTGCGGCGGCGCCTCCGCGCTCACCACCAGCCTGGTGTGATGGTCGTAGAGCGTGTCGACCAGGAGGATGAAGCGTTTGGCTTCGTTGCGCCTGCCTTCACCCAGCACTGGTATGTGGTCGATAAAGACGGTCGAGAAGCGGTCGGCAATGACCAGATAGTCGCGCGCGCCGAGCGGTTTCTCGCACAGATCGGCGAAGGAAAATCGCGCGGCGTCGCCGGCGGCGCGCGGAACGGCCAGCTGCCGGCCCTTGACGGCAAGCGACGTCTCGGCCGTCGGCGCACCGCGCGTCATCGTTTGCCAGGCCGCGTCCAGCGCCTCATCGGCCGCCGCATCGGCAGGCGTGACATAGACCGGCGTACGGGCAAGCTTCTCCAGCCGATAGTCCTTGTCGGCATCGAGCGAGAGCACCTGCGCGTGCCGTTCCAATATGCCGATGAAGGGCAGGAAAAGCTGACGGTTCAGCCCGTCGCGATAGAGGTTCTCCGGCGCTACGTTCGACGTCGCCACCAGCACCACGCCGCTGGCGAACAGCGCCGAAAACAGCCGGGACAGGATCATCGCATCGGCGATGTCGGTGACCGAGAACTCGTCGAAACACAGCACCCAGGCCTGTTCGGCAAGCGCCCGCGCCACCGGCGGAATCGGATCGTCTTCCCTCACCGTGCCATCCTTGCGCTCCTGCCGGTGCTTTTGGATGCGGTCCTGCACCTCGGCCATGAAGTCGTTGAAATGCACGCGACGCTTGCGCCGCACCGGCAGCAGCTCGAAGAACAAGTCCATCAACATGGTCTTGCCGCGGCCGACGCCGCCATGGATGTAGAGGCCCTTGACCGCCTCGTGCGTTTCGCGCCTGCGAGCGAAGAGCCAGCCAAGCGCGCTCGATTTGTGCGCCAGCCGCTTCACCGAAATCTCTGATATCAGCCGGTCGAGAGCGGTGACGATCCGCTCCTGCGCCGGATCGCGTTCGATGGCACCGGTGTCGACCAGATGGTCGTAACGCTGCCTGACGGTCACATGGGTCTGGAGGCCGTCACGCAGATGCATAGGTCACGTCGTTGTCGAGGGGCTTGGCTTACCTTGTAAGCGAGATCGGCAGGCCATTGGAAGTCTGGCCGTCGAATTTCGAGCCGCCCGAGGAATAGAGCCGCGCCAGCGTGCCGCCGTTCTCGTCATAGAGGGTCAACTGCTTGCCGGCGACGTTCCACGACTTGATGCCGTCGATCGGCGCCGGGCAATGCAGTGGTCCGGCGCGGAAGCCGGCGCCGAATTTGGTCTGCGGCGTCGCCACCTTGCAGCTTTGGCCGGAAACGCTGGCGTTCCACACACCGGCGACACTGGCCGCGGTCAGGTCCGGCGCACCCGCCGGCGCCGAACCGTCCGGCGGCAAGGAGGCGACCTGGCTGTTCTGCGGCGCGGTCGGGAATTGCGACGGATCCGTGGTGCCGGGAGAAGCTGGGGGCGGCAACTGGTTGGCCGTCACCTGACCGGAGGGCGCCGGCTGCAGCGGCGCCGGCTGCTGGTCATCCATCGAGGAGAACCGTGAGGTTGAGCAGCCGCTCGCAACGAGCGCCGCCAGCGATACGGCCACCAGGCCGGTTTTCGAAAAAGTCATTCCAACCTCCGTCGGATCCGGCGGGGCTGCCGTCCGCACAATGTCACCCCCACCAAGATGGAGAAGGTGGCGAAATTTCAACCCGATATGGTTAAAATAGGGTTTGCGCCAAGAATTGTTGCAAATTTGTCGCAATCATCCTGCCAGCGGAGCGCTCGGTACGAATATATAGCCGTCCGGCCCGACGACATAGCTCTCGCGCAGGCCGTGCGGCTTATCGATCGCTCCGGCCAGCACGATATGGCCATGATCGCGCGCGGCGGCCTCGACCGCATCCGGGTCGGCGCCGTAAAGACGCAGCTCGATGCCGGCGCCGCGTGTCTCGGCGCCGGTGATCATCCGTGTCATGGCATTGCCGAGATAGGAATGGTCGGCGTGCAGCATGAACACCGAGCCCAGCAGCTCGATTGCCGCGAAATCCTCGTCGGCATAGACGATATCGGCGCCGAGCACGTCGCGGCAGAAGGCTTCCATGGCCGCCATGTCGCTCACCAGAAGGTTGACGCCGATGCCGCGCGCCAGTGAGCGGCCGAAATCCCCGGCTTTCATCCACGGTGTCCTGGTCCGCTTCATCGCCATGGCGTCGTCCTCCCTCGTCCGATCCTACTCGAGCCGGCAGCCCGGCCCTTGGCATTCGGCCGGCAAACGCTTGCGCCAGCCGGCACAGGGCTTATGTCTATCAAGACGAAATTCGCTGGAGCCGCAAATTGGCTGCGAGACCGAAAGCCGCCAATCGCTACTACAACGGCCCGCCCAGCGATCATTTCGACGGAACCTTGTTCTTCAATCCCGGCGGCCAGCCGCCGGCGCGTTTCGCCGATCTGCTGAAATGGCAGTTCAACGGCCAGCGCTCGAAATGGCCGGCCACCAATCCGAGTCCCTTTCCGCAGGCAAAGCCGCCCGCGCGTGTCGAGGGGGCCGGCCTGACCGTGACCATGGTCGGTCATTCCACGCTGCTGGTCCAGACCGCGGGCCTGAACATCCTCACCGACCCGGTATGGTCGCTGCGGGCCTCGCCGTTCTCCTTCGTCGGGCCAAAACGCGTCAATGTGCCGGGCATCGCCCTGGCCGACCTGCCGCCGATCGATCTCGTGCTGGTCAGCCACAATCACTACGACCATCTCGACATCGCGACGCTGAAGCAGCTCAAGGCCCGGCACGACCCGCTGGTGATGACCCCGCTCGGCAATGACGTCCTCATTGTCGGCGCGGTTCCCGGCATGCGGCTGTCGGCGCATGACTGGGGCGACAGGGTCGACATCGGTGGCGTGGCCGTCCATGTCGAGCCGGCGCATCACTGGTCGGCGCGCGGCACACGCGACCGGCGCATGGCGCTGTGGGCCGGCTTCGTCATCGAGACGCCGGCCGGCAGGATCTATTTCGCAGGGGATACCGGTTTCCACAACGGCATCAACTACCGGCTCATGGCTCACAAGCACGGCGGCTTCCGCTTCGCCATCCTGCCCATCGGCGCCTATGAGCCGCGCTGGTTCATGGCCTCCCAGCACCAGAACCCGCAGGAGGCGGTGCAAGGCATGACATTGTGCAACGCCGCCTATGCGGCCGGTTGCCATTGGGGCACGTTCCAGCTCACCGACGAACCGATCGACGAGCCGGCACGCAAGCTCGACGAGGCGCTGGAAGCCGAGGGCCTGCCGCGCGAGCGGTTTCGCGCCTTGCGGCCGGGCGAGGTCTGGGACGTGCCCTGACGAGTCCGGATGCGGCCGCGGAACCCAAGCGCTACCGGCGCGTTTGTGGACGGGGTCACATTCTATCGCTTCGCGAGGCATTTCCATGCTCAGATGGATCATCATTCTCCTGATTATCGCCGCCGCTGCGAGCCTGCTTGGCATGCCCGCATTAGCGGGTGCGGCCGCCACCGGCGCGCGCATCCTGATCGGCATCGTCCTGATCATCTTCCTGCTGATCCTGCTCGGCGTCTTCGCCGTCACCTGAAGGCGCGATGCACTGGTAATTCCCGCCCTTTTCCGCCATATAGCGGCAAACAGCACGGAATGACCGGAAGAAATGGCAGGCACCGCCCCCTTCGCCAAGATGAACGGCATCGGCAACGAGATCATCGTTGCCGACATGCGCGGCCGTGCCGACCGGGTGACGGCGGCGGCGGCGATCGCGCTCAACGCCGATGCCTCGACGCGGTTCGACCAGATCATGGCGGTCCATGACGCGCGGACGCCGGGCACGGCCTATTTCGTCGACATATTGAATTCGGACGGCTCAGGCGCGCAGGCCTGCGGCAACGGCATGCGCTGCGTCGTCCAGGCGCTGGCCGCCGAGACCGGACAAAAGACATTCACCTTCGAGACCGTCGCCGGGATCCTCAATGCGCAGGAACATGCCGATGGCTCGATTTCGGTCGATATGGGCACGCCGCGCTTCGGCTGGCGGGACATTCCGCTCGCCGAGGAGTTTCGCGATACCCGCATGATCGAATTGCAGGTCGGCCCGATCGACGCCCCGGTGCTGCATTCGCCCTCGGTCGTCTCCATGGGCAATCCGCATGCCATCTTCTGGGTCGACCGCGACGTCTGGTCCTACGAACTCGATCGCTTCGGTCCGCTGCTCGAAAACCATCCGATCTTCCCCGAGCGCGCCAACATCACCATCGCGCAGGTAAGCTCGCCCGACAGCATGATCATCCGCACCTGGGAACGCGGCGCCGGCCTGACCAAGGCTTGCGGCACGGCCGCCTGTGCCTCGGTGGTCGCCGCGGCCCGCACCAGGCGGACCGGACGCAGCGTCAGCCTGCTGACCCCCGGCGGCGGCACGCTGAATGTGGAATGGCGCGACGATGACCATGTCATCCTGACCGGCGCCGCCGAATGGGAGTTTTCCGGCAGCTTCGATCCCTCGAGCGGCGCTTGGGCGCGCGACACCGAAAGCGCGGCCTGATGCCCGCTCCTTTCAAGGACGGCGATGTGGCGAAGGGCCCCAATCGCATCGAGATGGTGACCTTCGGCTGCCGGCTGAACACCTATGAATCCGAGGTGATGCGGCGCGAGGCCGAAACCGCCGGTCTCGGTGCGCTGGCGGGTGGCGCCGTCATCTTCAACACCTGTGCTGTCACCGGCGAGGCGGTGCGCCAGGCCAAACAGGCGATCCGCAAGGCGCGCCGCGACAATCCTGAGGCTCGCATTATCGTCACCGGCTGCGCGGCGCAGACCGAGCCGCAGAATTTCGCTGCCATGGACGAGGTCGATCTCGTCCTCGGCAACGAGGAGAAGCTGAAGGCCAATTCCTATCGCGCGCTGCCAGATTTCGGCGTCAACGACAGCGAGAAGGCGCGCGTCAACGACATCTTCTCCGTACGCGAGACCGCCGGCCATATGGTCGATGCCATCGAGGGCAGGGCACGCGCTTTCGTGCAGGTGCAGAATGGCTGTGACCACCGCTGCACCTTCTGCATCATCCCCTATGGTCGCGGCAATTCACGCTCGGTGCCGATGGGCGCCGTGGTCGAGCAGGTCAAGCGGCTCACCGGCAATGGCTATGCCGAGATTGTGCTGACCGGCGTCGACATGACCAGTTTCGGCGCCGACCTGCCGGGCGCGCCGAAACTCGGCAGGCTGGTGAAGAGCATCCTTCGCCAGGTGCCGGACGTGAAGCGCCTGCGCCTCTCCTCCATCGATTCCATCGAGGCCGACGACGATTTGCTCGACGCCATGGCCACCGAGCCCCGGCTGATGCCGCATCTGCATCTGTCGCTGCAATCGGGCGACGACATGATTTTGAAGCGCATGAAGCGCCGGCATCTGCGCGACCAGTCGATCCGCTTCTGCGAGGACGTGCGCAAGCTGCGCCCCGACGTCGTCTTCGGCGCCGACATCATTGCCGGCTTCCCGACCGAGACGGAAGCGATGTTCGAGAATTCGGCAAAGATCGTCGAGGAATGCGGGCTGACCCATCTGCACGTCTTCCCGTTTTCGCCGCGCGAAGGCACGCCCGCCGCGCGCATGCCGCAGGTCCGCCGCGAAGTGGTCAAGCAGCGCGCCGCCCGCCTGCGCGCCGCCGGCGAGACTGCATATCGCCGCCATCTGTCGTCGCTCTCCGGAACGCGCCAGTCGATCCTGATCGAGCGCGACGGGCTCGGCCGCACCGAAGGGTTTACGCTTGCCGCGCTCGCCACCGGCGCGCCGGGCGAGATCGTTGAAGCAACAGTCACCGGCCATGACGGCGCCCGGCTGATCACGGCTCCGCTTGCCGCCCGCGCCGCCTGAGAAACGCAAGAGATGGCCGGGTTCTTCAAGAAGATATTTTCGTTCGGCAAGAAGGAGGTCGTCGAGGAGCGCGTCGACGAGACCGCCCCGCTGCCGCCGATCAAATGGGATCAGCTCGAAGCGCTGAAGCCGGCGGCCGAGCAGGCCGTTCCGGAATTCCTGAAGCGGGAGGAAACCCAGGCTCAGCCTGCCGTCGAGCCCGCGCCGCCCGAGGAGCCGACTCCCGAGCCTGCCCCGGCCATTCCGCCGGTGCCGGCGCCGGCCGTTCCGCCCGAGCCGGAACCGCTGCCGCAGCCGCCGCCGGAAGAGGAACCGGCACCGACGCCCGAGCGCCCGGAGCCGCCGGCCCCCGAGGAAGTTCCGACACCCCCGGCCATTCCGGAGCCTGCGCCCGAACCGCGGCCGCAGGAGCTACCGCCACCAGCGCCAGCCGAGCCGGAAATTGTCCCGTCGCGCCCGGAGCAGCTGCCGGAACCGGTACCCGTCGAAGTGCCGACTCCCGCCGAAGTTCCGATCGAGACACCGGCGCCAATCGAGATTCCTGCGACACCGTCTTCCGCGCAGCCTTCACAGGCCGGCGCCGCCCCTCATCCGCCTGCAGGCACCTTCTCCCCGTATAGTGACGGGGAGAACGAAGAAGCTGCAACGCCAACGCCTCCCTCTCCCCGTCATTCACGGGAAGAGGGTAAGGGTGAGGGGCAGCGCCGACCTGTCGAGAACCTGGCACCCAGTGCCGAAACCGCCGCCGAAATCTCGCCGCCAATTCGCCAGCCTGCGCCCATCGAGCCGCAGCCTGTACGCGCCGAAATCGCGCCGGAACCTGAGGCAGTTCCCGCGCCGAAGTCCACGCCCTCCCCCGTCAAGGTGACGGTCGCCAAAAAGGTGGAGCAGAAGGCCGAGCCGCAGAAGGCGTCGGAGCCGGCGCCGCGGCGCTCCTGGTTCCAGCGCATGCGGGACGGGCTTGCCCGCTCCTCGCGCGAATTGTCGGGCAACATTGCCGGCGTCTTCACCAAGCGCAAGCTCGACGACGACACGCTGCAGGACCTGGAGGACGTGCTGATCCGCGCCGATCTCGGGCTGGAGACCGCCTTGCGCGTCACCGATGCGTTGGCCGCCAGCCGCTACGGCAAGGATGTCTCCGACGCCGAGGTCCGCACCGTGATGGCGCAGGAGGTGGAGAAGGTGCTGACCCCCGTCGCCCTGCCGCTGGAACTCGACCTCAGCCACAAGCCGCATGTCATCCTGGTGGTCGGCGTCAACGGCACCGGCAAGACCACGACCATCGGCAAGTTGGCGGCCAAACTGACCGATGGCGGCCTGTCGGTGATGCTGGCCGCAGGCGACACGTTCCGCGCCGCCGCCATCGAGCAGCTCAAGATCTGGGGCGAGCGGACGAAATCGCCGGTCATCGCCTCCAAGCTCGGCGCCGATGCCGCCGGTCTCGCCTACGATGCCTTCGAGAAAGCGAAGGAAGCCGGATCCGACGTGCTGATCATCGACACGGCCGGCCGCCTGCAGAACAAGGCCGAGCTGATGGCGGAGCTCGAGAAGATCGTGCGCGTGCTAGGCAAGCTCGATCCGGAAGCGCCGCACACCGTGCTGCAGACGGTCGACGCCACAACCGGCCAGAACGCGCTCAACCAGGTCGAGATCTTTCGCAACATCGCGGGCGTCAACGGCCTGGTGATGACCAAGCTGGACGGCACGGCGCGTGGCGGTATTCTGGTGGCGATCGCGGCAAAACACAGATTGCCGGTCTATTTCATCGGCGTCGGCGAACAGGTCGACGACCTCGAACCGTTCTCGGCAAGCGAATTCGCCAGGGCGATCGCTGGCGTTGCGTAACGGCATGATCCCGGAAGTTGCCTCAACCGGATCGTGCGTAAGAAGGAAGATATGAACCCACCCATTCTCGAACGCGATCCGTCCGACCCGCAGAAAGAGAAGAAGGAAGGCGTCAACCCGCTGCTCAAGCTCGTTCTCGAGCTAGGGCCGCTGCTTGTGTTCTTTTTCGCAAATGCGCGAGGCGAATGGCTGACGCAGAAATTCCCGGCGCTGGCTGAATTCGGCGGCCCGATCTTCGTCGCCACCGGCCTCTTCATGGCCGCCACCGCGATCGCACTGGTCGCTTCCTGGCTGCTGACCCGCACCTTGCCGATCATGCCGATGGTGTCGGGCGTCGTCGTCTTCATTTTCGGCGCGTTGACGCTCTACCTGCAGGACGACATTTTCATCAAGATGAAGCCGACCATCGTCAACACGCTGTTCGGCGGCGTGCTGCTCGGCGGGCTGTTCTTCGGCAGATCTCTGCTCGGCTACGTCTTCGATTCCGCCTTCAGGCTCGATGCCGAGGGCTGGAGAAAACTCACCTTCCGCTGGGGCCTGTTCTTCCTGTTCCTGGCTCTCGTCAACGAGGTGGTGTGGCGGAATTTCTCGACCGATGCCTGGGTTACCTTCAAGGTCTGGGGCATCATGCCGATCACGCTTCTGTTCACCTTCAGCCAGATGCCGCTGATCCTGCGCCATTCACTGGATGACAAGGCCGGCGGCGAAGAGAAGGCGGGCAAATAAAGCTTGCAATATGGGGGAGTGCCATGGAATTCGTCACCACGCGCGAAGAGCTGCGGACGATCTACAAGACGCCGCGTCCGACGGATGGTTCGATCCGCAAGGAATTGAAGGCGCTGGACGGCCATTGCCGCTCCTTCATCGGCAAGAGCCCCTTCGTGCTGATCGGCTCCTCCGACGGCCAAGGCAATGCCGATGTGACGCCCAAAGGCGACAAGCCAGGCTTCGCCGCCGTGCTTGACGACAGGACCATCGCCATCCCCGACCGGCCCGGCAACAACCGACTGGATACGCTGGAGAACATCCTGCTCAATCCGTCGGTCGGGCTGCTGTTCCTCATTCCCGGCATGAACGAGACGCTGCGCGTCAATGGTGATGCCCGCATCACCGTCGATGCGGGTTTGCGCGAACGGCTGGCCGTCGACGGCAAGGAGCCGCAGAGCGTCGTCGTCGTCGCCGTCAAGGCCGCCTACATGCATTGCGCCAAGGCCTTCATGCGCTCCGATCTGTGGAAGCCCGACAGCTGGTACGACCGCGCCACGCTGCCGACGCTCGGCCAGATCCTGCGCGACCAGCTGGCGCTCGCCGATTCGGCCGAGGCGACCGACCGCTGGCTGGACGACGAATACAAGCAGACAATGTGGTAGCGTGCGCGAAGATTCGTCCGAGCGTCGCCTTGCTGAACCTCCTTGCCATTTCCGGCAGCCTGCGGGCGGCCTCCACCAATTCGGCCCTGGTCGCGGCACTGGCGCGGAACGCGCCAGAGAGCTGCCGCGTCGCCATCCATGAAGGGCTCGGCCTGCTGCCGATCTTCAACCCCGACGACGAGGGTGAGCGAACGCCATCCGAAGCATCCAGGCTTATCGATGCCGTCACCGCCGCCGATGGCGTCATCATCTCATGCCCGGAATATGCGCATGGCGTGCCAGGCGGCCTGAAGAATGCGCTCGACTGGCTGGTGTCGCGCGACGCCGCCGTCGACAAACCGGCCATGCTCGTGCACGCCTCGCCGCGCTCGCTCCATGCCCGCGCCGCATTGGCGGAGATCATGCGCACCATGTCGTTCGCGCTTCATGACGGCGAGCTGGAGATCGGGCTGCTCGGCAAGAGGCCGGCTGAGGTGGAGGCCGTCCTGGGAGGGCAGGCGAACGTGCTGGCAATGCGCGATGCGTTGTCCGCTTTCGCCGATTTCATTCGCGCGCGTTAGCGCCTACCCCTTCCTCAACGTCTCGACATCAGTCTTGCCGACGTACCAGTCGCGGGCATTGACCTCCTCGAAGACCACCCAGACATCGTCATTGCCGAGCCCGGTGGCGTCCATGATCGCCGCCGTGACTTTTTTGGCGATGTCGGCTTTCTTGCCGGCCGGATCGGCGGCGATCACTTCCTTGACGATGCGGATGTTGACGAATGGCATGACGTCCTCCCCTTATATTTCAGCTCAGTAGGTCTTGGCGCCGTTCACCATCAGCCGGACCATGTAGAGCGAGGTGGTGCCGGCGATGTAGAGACAGTTCAGCTTGGCGCCGCCGAACACGCAATTGGCGGTCACCTCGGGCACCTTGACCTTGCCGATCAGCGTTCCGTCCGGATCGTAGCAATGGATGCCGTCGGCGGCGCTGGTCCAGATGCGACCGGCATCATCGAGCCTGAAGCCGTCGAACAGGCCCGCGGTGCAATCGGCGAAGACTTTTTCACCCGAGACCTTCTTGCCGCCCTCGCCGACATTGAATACCCGCATGTGCGCCGGGTTCTGCGCGCCATGCGTGCGGCCGGTGTCGACGACATAGAGCTTGCTCTCGTCGAGCGAGAAAGCGAGCCCGTTCGGCCTGACCATGTCGGTGATGACGGCCTCGACCTCGCCCGTGCCGGGATCGACCCGGTAGACATGGCAGGCGCCGATCTCGCTTTCGGCCTTGTCGCCCTCGTAATCGGTGTCGATGCCGTAGGTTGGATCGGTGAACCAGATCGAGCCGTCCGACTTGACCACCACGTCATTGGGCGAATTCAGCCGCTTGCCCTTCCATTTGGCGGCGATGGTGGTGACCGAACCGTCGAACTCGGTGCGGCTGACGCGGCGCCCCGAATGCTCGCAGGTCACCAGCCGGCCCTGCCGGTCGACGGTGTTGCCGTTGGAATTGCCGCATGGCTGCCGAAACACGCTGACGCTGCCGTCAGTCTCGTCGTACCGCATCATGCGGTTGTTCGGGATGTCCGACCAGACGACATAGCGGCCTGCGGCGAACCAGGCCGGCCCTTCCGCCCATCGGCAGCCGGTGAAGAGCTTGTCCACTTGCGCATTGCCGTTGAACAGCCGCGCAAAACGCGGATCGAGAATTTCATAGTCGGCGGCGGCCATTCTTTCCTCCCGGTAACGTTGGCAATCCGGCGGCGATCAAGCCAGCAGGAGATCGATATGGCAAGGTCGGCGGCGATGACATTTCCGCAATTTGTAAGACAAAACGACAGGAACAGGCATTCCCATCACGCGAAGGGCAACGCGCCGGCGCCGGGGATGGCGTTCAGGCGCCATTAACCGGCTATGCACATAGCGCAATGGTGCATTGCAACATCTTCTTTTTGCGATGCACCATTCCTATGTCATGCTCCGTATCGATCAAGGGAGGAAGAACCGGCCGCCAAATGCGGCACAGAAGGAAACTCGCTATGATCCTCGACAGCCTCTTGACCCGCGCCCGCAGCAGCATTGCCAAGCGCAAGCACTATAACCGCCTCGTCGCTGAAATCGACAGCTTCTCCAGCCGCGATCTGGCCGATATGCGCGCCGACCGCTCGGAAATGCTTTATCAGGTCCACAAGCAGATCTACGGCTGAGCCCACAACAAGCAGATCCGCGCGCCCCGAGACACTGCTGTTCCCAGCGGCGATGACGAGGGCGCGTCAACCCGAAGCCTTTGACGCGCCGGCGAGCGGCGAACGCTTGTCCTTCAATTGTCGACGCGTCCGAAAGCCGGCACCTCGCCGATGACGGTGCGCCGATCCTTGCCGCAGGCGAAGGACCGTGCTTTCTCGTCGGCAAGCTTGCGCGCCTGATCGTTGGCAGCAGGATTTCCTGTAGCCAGCACCAGCGCGACCGTGCAGCCGTCGCGCGCATCCATTTGCGCGACCTTGGAGACGAGCAGCACGTCGGTGGGTTTCTTTTCGTCTTCCGGATTGCTGATCGAGCGGCGGTGAATGACCGCGAACGGCACCGTCTTGTCGCCGTCGGTCTCGATGCGCCACTCGATCCTGGCGCCTGAGGAATTAAAGCCGGAGAAACTTTCCCAGACCGATGTCATGTCGCCGCCGGGCGGGAAACCATAAAACAGCGATTCGCGCGCATCGTCATAGGCGATCAGCACCGGGTATCCACGATAGCCCGAACAGGCGAGGTCGGCCCAGTCGCCATCGCCGTCCCCGGCCTGCGCATAGGTGACGCAGTCGTTCTTCCAGTCGAGATCGGTGTAGGCGCTCGATATCTCGCCGGCATGCGCTGCCTGGCAGACGCTGGCGAGAACGAGCGGAAGAACCAGGCTGCGCATCGCGGACATCTCCGTTGAAGGTCGCAGCAGCCTATCGCCAAACACTATTTCTTCAAGCTCGCCTCGATCAGCAGATCGGCGTTCATGGCTACCGACGCCGCCGGGCCGCCGGCTCCGAACAACTGGCCGCTGATATAGGCGCCTTCGATCAGAAGCAGCAGACCATCGCCCAGCGTGTCGGCGTCGGCGGCATCCATCGCGGCGGCCATGGCGCGCAGGCGGCGGCGCAGTTCCTGCTTGTTGTCCTCGCTCACCACGCGCGCCGGATGGCCGCGCTCGGGATATTCTACGGCCGCATTGGTCATGCCGCAGCCGCGATAGTCAGGCTTCTGCGTGCGCTTGCCGACGCGGGTCAGGAAGGCTCGGATTTGCGCGCGCGGATCGCCGGGATAGGCGTCCACCGCCTCGTCGAAGCGTTCCCAGAACTCGAGATCGTATTGGCGCAGATAAGAGGCGGCCAATTCGTCCTTGGAGGGGAAGCTGCGATAGAGGCTGGGCTTCGTGACCCCGGCGCGCCTGACGATCTCGTCGACGCCGATTGCCCTGATGCCTCGCCTGTAGAACAGGTCGCGCGCCACGCCGAGTATCTTTTCCGCCGCCTTCGGCGGAGCCGACGCGTGAGCGCTGCTGATGGACGGTTCAATTTTATTGTCTGGTGGCATTCGCGGTCTCGGTTGACACTGTTACCGATCGGTACGTATACATGTTCCACCCTGCAACGTACCGGTCAGTAACATGCTAGCTCAATCCCGTCCGTTTGGCCAGCGCTACGCTTTCGTCGTGGTCGCCGTCATCTTTCTCTGCCTACTGATCGCGGCCGGCCTGCGCTCCGCGCCAGCCGTCATGATGCTGCCGCTGGAGGAAAGTTTCGGCTGGCGGCGCGACGTGGTGTCGCTGGCCGCCGCGGTCGGCATCTTCCTCTACGGCCTCACCGGGCCGTTTGCCGCCGCGCTGATGGAACGGATCGGGCTGCGGCGCACGCTGCTTGCCGCGCTTGTCGTGATGTCGGCCTCCACCGCGCTCAGCCTGCTGATGACCAAGCCATGGCATCTGCTGATCACCTGGGGCGTGTTTTCCGGCGTCGGCTCCGGCGCGGTCGCCACCGTGCTCGGCGCCACCATCGTCAACCGCTGGTTCAAGACCAATCGCGGTCTCGTCATGGGCTTGATGTCGGCCTCCAGCGCCACCGGTCTGCTGGTCTTCCTGCCGCTGCTGGCCTCGCTGGCGCAGTCAGGCGGCTGGAAGCCGGTCGTGGTCGCCATCTCCCTCGCGACGGCCTGTCTCGTGCCGCTGGTGCTGCTGCTGGTGCCGGAACGCCCGGCATCGATCGGCATGGTGCGCTATGGCGCGGAAGCCGACGACGTGCCGCCGGTACCGCCGGCGGCACAAGGCAACTTCCTGACCCACACGCTGACCACGCTGCGCCGCGCCGCCGGCACGCGCGTCTTCTGGTATCTGTTCGCCACCTTCTTCGTCTGCGGTTTCACCACCAACGGACTGGTCGGCACACATCTCATCGCGTTTTGCGGCGACATGGGCATCAACGAGGTGCAAGCGGCCGGCCTGCTGTCGATGATGGGCATTTTCGACCTGATCGGCACCACACTGTCGGGCTGGCTCACCGACCGTTTCGATCCGCGCAAGCTGCTCGGCGTCTATTATGCGATCCGCGGCCTTTCGCTGATCTATCTGCCCTATTCCGGCTTCTCGGCGACCAGCCTGATCATCTTCGCCGTGCTTTACGGCCTCGACTGGATCGCCACCGTGCCGCCGACGTTGCGGCTCGCCAATGAAGCCTTCGGCGACCGCAGCGGCCCGATCGTGTTCGGCTGGATCGTCGCCGGCCACCAGGTGGGCGCGGCAACCGCCGCCTTCTTCGGCGGCACCATGCGCGAACTGCAGGGCAATTACGAACTGGCATTCCTGATCGCCGGCATGACCGCAATTGCCGCCGCCTGTATCTCGCTCCTGATCAACACCAGCCGGCCGGCGTTCGACCCGGAGCCGCAGGCGGCATAATGCGCCTTCGAACGAGGGTGCCGTCGGCCAGATAGGCGATCTTTCGATAAGGGCGAGATTGGCGGCTTCGCCGACGGCGCGCAGCCGATCAGTCTGGATAGCAGACCGTCGGGACGTTGGGCCAAACCGCGCTATCGCAGTTGGCGCTTTCCTGCCTTTGCTTGAAGGCCGCGCTGACCGGTCCCGTTACGACCGGGTCGACGCCATCGGGCGCATCCGCAAAGACCTGTTCTGCGCTCGGGATATCGTTCGGCAGAGCGGGCCGCGCTTCCTTGAGCGTCGCCGCGGATTGGGCGGCGCCGGCAGCCAGCAGCACGGCGAGGGCCGCGGTTGCGAGAATCGGCCGAAATTTGACGACTGCGTTGGTCATGGTGTTCGAACTGCCCGGGCCCGCAAAAGGTTCCCGCCTTGGTTAACAAAACCATTTCACATGGCGATGCTTAAGATTTGATGATTATTTGGTGTCGCGCTTCCTCTTTCGCAATTGCGAAAAACCCTGTATGAGCCGCGCAACCGAAAGAGGCAGCGCCTTTTGGCCTGCTGCCTGCAACGCTCCCGAGACCAGATCATGAACCTCCGCAATATCGCGATCATCGCGCACGTCGACCATGGAAAGACCACCCTTGTCGACCAGCTTCTGAAACAATCCGGCGCCTTCCGCGACAATCAGCGCGTCGCCGAACGCGCCATGGATTCCAACGACCTCGAAAAGGAACGCGGCATCACCATCCTGGCCAAGGCGACCTCGGTCGACTGGAAGGGCACCCGGGTCAACATCGTCGACACCCCCGGCCACGCCGATTTCGGCGGTGAAGTCGAGCGCATCCTGTCGATGGTGGATTCGGCGATCGTGCTGGTCGACGCCGCCGAAGGCCCGATGCCGCAAACCAAATTCGTCGTCGGCAAGGCGCTCAAGGTCGGCTTGAGGCCCATCGTCGTCATCAACAAGATCGATCGGCCGGACGCCCGCCATGTCGAGGTGGTCAACGAGGTGTTCGACCTGTTTGCCGCGCTCGACGCCACCGACGAGCAGCTCGACTTCCCGATCCTCTATGGCTCGGGCCGCGACGGCTGGGTCTCGGAAAATCCGGAAGGTCCCAAGGACCAAGGCCTGTCGCCGCTGTTCGACCTCGTCCTCAAGCATGTGCCCGCGCCGACCGTGCATCCCGGCCCGTTCCGCATGATCGGCACCATCCTGGAAGCCAATCCGTTCCTCGGCCGCATCATCACCGGCCGCATCGAAAGCGGCACGCTGAAGGCCAACCAGGCGGTCAAAGTGCTGCATCATGACGGCACCCAGATCGAAACCGGCCGCATCTCCAAGATCCTGGCCTTCCGCGGCCTCGAGCGCCAGCCCATCGAGGAAGCGCAGGCGGGCGACATCGTCGCCATTGCCGGCCTGTCCAAAGGCACCGTCGCCGACACGTTCTGCGACCCGAGCGTGAGCGAGCCGCTGCATGCGCAGCCGATCGATCCGCCGACCGTGACCATGTCTTTCCTCGTCAACGATTCACCGCTGGCCGGCACGGAAGGCGACAAGGTGACCAGCCGCGTCATCCGCGACCGCCTGCTGCGCGAAGCCGAAGGCAATGTCGCGCTCAAGATCGAGGAATCGCCCGATAAGGATTCCTTCTTCGTGTCGGGCCGTGGCGAATTGCAGCTTGCCGTGCTGATCGAGACCATGCGCCGCGAGGGCTTTGAAATCGCCGTGTCGCGGCCGCGCGTGGTCATGCAGAAGGGCGAGAACGGCGAATTGCTGGAGCCGGTCGAGGAAGTCGTCATCGACGTCGACGAGGAGCATGCCGGCGTCGTCGTGCAGAAAATGTCCGAGCGCAAGGCCGAGATGGTCGAATTGCGCCCCTCCGGCGGCAACCGACAGCGCCTCGTCTTCCACGCGCCGACGCGCGGCCTGATCGGCTACCAGTCGGAACTCTTGACCGATACGCGCGGCACCGCCGTGATGAACCGGTTGTTCCATGCCTATGAGCCCTATAAGGGCGAACTGCCCGGCCGCACCAACGGCGTGCTGATCTCCAACGAGCAGGGCGAGTCCGTCGCCTATGCCATGTGGAACCTGGAGGATCGTGGCCCGATGGTCATCGATCCGGGCGTCAAGGTCTATCAAGGCATGATCATCGGCATCCACTCCCGCGACAACGATCTGGAAGTGAACGTGCTGAAGGGCAAGAAGCTGACCAACATCCGCGCCGCCGGCAAGGACGAGGCGGTCAAGCTGACACCGCCGATCCGCATGACGTTGGAGCGCGCGCTGGCCTGGATCCAGGACGATGAGCTGGTCGAGGTGACGCCGAAGACCATCCGTCTGCGCAAGCTCTATCTCGACCCCAACGAGCGCAAGCGCTTCGAGAAATCATCCAAGGCCGTCGGCGCGGCGTAGAGGCAGGCGCCAGAAGGCACGAACGAAATAGGCGAACCATGGCTGTCATTGCCGGCAAAGACTTGGAACGCTACTGGCAACATCACGACGCGCTGTTGGCGTTTCATAGTCTGTTCAACGAGCGGGAGACGGTGGACGAACGTGCCATTGCTTTAGTCGGCGCCACGTTTCTCGATAACATCCTTGAGCATATGCTCGTCAACTTCATGGTAGATGACGAGAAAGAATCGAAGAGGATGGTTGGTTTAGACTGTCCGTTGGGCACGTTTTCAAGCCGGGTAACCGCGTCTTACTGTCTCGGACTAATCTGCAAGACGGTGCGTGACGACCTTCGCGCCGTTGGCAAAATTCGCAACAAGTTCGCACACCAACTTGAGGCAGCGTTTGACATAGAGCCAATTCGCGGATGGTGCCTCTCGCTTAGGTGGCATGAGTTTTCCATGATGATGAAGGCTCCGGCAGATGCCACGCCGCGAGATGTTTTTAAGGTGGGCGTCAACCAACTGATCACTCACCTAAGTGGCATTTTGAGCATGGCTCGCTTGGAGCGCCGCAAGATGCGCGACGATGACCATGGTGGGCCGACACTGCTGAGATAGTTCCGGCGACATACTCAAGTGCAGAATGACCTTTTTTATTAATGTCACCCTGCCGCTGCTGAGATGACGACCTGCCGGTCAGGTTCGCCGGTCAGATCGATGTGGATCGTCGTTCCCGCACGCGCCGGCTTACGCAAAGCCCTGGCGCCGTCGGGAGCGACAACCAGCCGCCGCTTCTCCTCCAGCGCCTGAAGCCTCGACCGCGAGATGCCGAGTTCGCCGGCGAGCAGGCGATCGAGCCGCAACGATGTCGGCATTTCAAGCACGAGCCTGATTTCAAGCGCAGTTGCGTTCTCGTCTATGTTGCCGAGCCGATGCTTGCGAACAGCGACATCGGGGAACTCCTCGACCCGCCCCACCCGGTTGCGCAGTGCGACGATGTCGAAGGCGTAGCGCCGCGCCAGTGCCGGGTCGTTGCCTTCGAGCGCCCGCCGCAGTTCCGGTTCGATGTCGCGGCGGTTGCAGCGTTCGAAGATGCCGAAATTCCAGGAATTGTCGCAGTCGATGCAGCGATAGATCAGCCAGACATCGATGCGTTTGCCATTGGCGTTGACGCGAAATTTGCCGCTGCTGCGATGGGCTTTGACGCCGCCGCAGCGATTGCAGGTGGTCAGGGGGCGTGGTGCGGTTTGAGGTGCGATCGTCCAGCGGATGCGCAAGGTAGAAGACATGCCGGTAAGCCCTTCCCGTCGGGAAGTTCATCAGCTCGGCTATGTCGAGATACCCAGGCGGGCACGGCGTGGCGGTAGGCTGCGGTTCTTGGAATCGGGCGTCGCGGCGCATGCGACAGCGGCTCAGCAGTGCCAAACCGGTCTCGAACCGCCGCCCAGAGGAACACATGAAATGGAAAAAGGCACCGTTGTGGCGGCGCCATGCATTGTGTCGGGGGAGTTGACGAGACCGGCGGTTACGTAGGCAAAGTGAAGCTCGAAATTGTTTCGCGGCGATCTATCTAGCCGCGAGATGCCGGGCCGGCAAGCATGTTGATGCTACCGAAGCTCGATCGCTTGCGCTAATGTCTGGCATCGAAGGTTTTTCAAGCCGAGATCCTCGCCATGCACCTCACCTCGCTCCTGATCTTCGCCGCCGCGCTCTTCGTGGCCGCCGGTTCGCCGGGCCCTTCGATCGCGGCACTCGTCGCCCGCGTCATCGCCAAGGGATTTCGCGACGTGTTCCCGTTCCTGCTCGCCATGTGGATCGGCGAGGGCATCTGGCTGTCGCTGGCGGTGTTCGGGCTGGCGGTGGTGGCGCAGACCTTCCATTTCGCTTTCGTCATCGTCAAATGGGTCGGCGTCGCCTATCTCGCTTTTCTCGCCTGGAAGATGTGGACGGCGCCCGTCGAAGCGAAGGAAGGCGAGATGCCGCGCGAGGATTCGGCCGGCAAACTGTTCTTCGCCGGCATGGCCGTGACGCTCGGCAACCCCAAGATCATGATGTTCTACCTGGCCTTGCTGCCGACCATCATCGACCTTGCTTCGGTGACGGTGGTCGGCTGGGTCGAGCTGACCGCGACCATGGCCGTGGTCCTAGTGGTCATCGACCTCGCCTGGGTGCTGGCCGCCGCCCAGGCGCGCAAGCTCCTGAAGAGCAAGCGCGCCATGAGAATCGCCAACCGCGTCAGCGCCACCACCATGGCCGGTGCAGCCGCGGCGATCGCGGCGCGATCATAGGACATCCTCCCAACCGAAGCGGTGCTTCGGCAAGAGAGATCAGGCTTAAAACGGACGCTACGTCACTTCATTTCAATGATCGGGGCGATCTCAACGCTGAAAGCCGGGTTCATCAGGATAGGACATTCCTTGGCTTTGCCGACGGCGTCGTCGATGTCATCTGCTTCAATGATTGTGTAACCGGCGGTCGGGTTGCTGCCGCCATTGTTCTCGACCTTGCCGTCGGGCAGCACCGTCTTCGACATGCCGACCGGATTGCCGCCATCGACCACGGCCGAGCCGAGCTTGCCGTACCAGCCGTTCCAGGCATCCATGGCCGCTTTGCGTTCGGCCTCCTCGGCCGGCATCTTGCCGGAGCCGTGATAGACATAGAGAAATTTCGCCATGTTCTCCTCCCTTGTCGGCGGCATCGAACCGGCATGCGGATCATGCCGCCCGGCGATCATCGGACCAAACCGGGAAACAAGCAATGAGAATGAGAGACAGCTAATGTATGGCAAGGTCAGGCCCTGCTCGTCACCTTGCCATGGCGTGGTACTCGGGGTTCGGCCGCATATCGATTGCCGCCGCCACCCGGTTCGACATGTTGAAGAAGGCGGCCGTGGAGGCGATGTCCCAGATGTCGCGGTCGGTGAAGCCGGCCATGCGCAGCGCCGCGCGGTCGGCTTCGACGATCTTGGCCGGCTCCTCTGTCAGCTTGACCGCGAATTCCAGCATCGCGGTCTGCTTCGGTGAAAGGTCGGCGGCGCGGAAATTCATCACCATCATCTCGCCGAGCGAAGGGTCGCCCGACAGCTGCCGCACGGCGGCGCCATGCGCCGTCAGGCAGTAGTAGCAATGGTTGATGGAGGAGACGGCGACCGCGATCATCTCGCGCTCCAGCTTCGACAGGCCTGAATCGCCCAGCATCAGATCATTGTACATGTCGGTGAAGGCACGCAGCTTCTTGTCGTCGAAGGCATAGGCGCGCAACACGTTGGGGACCAGGCCGAGCTTCTCCTCGCATTTGGCGAAATAGGTCCTGGTCGCATCGCTCAGCTCAGCAGCGGCGAGATCGAGCGCGGTGATCTTGTCGGTCATGGCATTCCTCCTCGTTGGTCGCCGGCTGCCGCCGAATTGCGATAATTCTTGGCACGCCGTCAAACCTTTGTCGCCAAATAGCGGTCATCTGCTACAGATGTCCGCAAAAGCATACGACGGGAGGAAAGAAGCGTCATGGCCAGCGTGAAATCGGCGAGCAGGTCGAAGAAGAAAGCCACGGCGATGCCGAAGACGCAGGAAAGGCCAGCCAGGCTCGCCGACTACCTGCTCGCCCGCGCGCCTGCAGAAGACATTGCCGCCTATGAGGTGGCGGACCTCGAACGCGCTGCGGATCTCGCCGGCCGCGCCGTCGCCGGTCACAAGAAGGGCGCGTGCGCCGTCGCCGTCGATACCGATTCCGGTGTCGTTCGCGAGGGCCGACCCGTCACGATCGTCACCGTCGTCAACGACAATATGCCTTTCCTGTTCGATTCCATACTCGGCGAGATCACCGAGAGTGCCGGCGAGCCGACCCTGGTCACCCACCCCGTCATCACCGTGCGCCATGGCAAGGACGGGGTCGAGGAAATTCTCGGCGACGGCAATTTCGCCAGGGACGACGGCAGCCACGACCGGCTGAGCGTCATTCACGTCCATATTCCCCGGCTGACCCCGGAGCAGGCGAACGGCTTGGCCGAGCGGCTGCGCAAGATACTCGGCCAGGTCCATTCCGCCGTCAGCGACTGGAAGCCGATGTTGGCCCGCCTCGACCAGGCGATTTCGGAATTCCGCTATTCGGCGGTGCCGCTGGACAAGAAGAGCGTGGCCGAGGCGATCGCCTTCCTGGAGTGGCTGCGCGACGACAATTTCACTTTCCTCGGCATGCGCGAATTCACATATGTCGGCGGCGAGGAAAGCGGCACGCTGGAGCGTGCCGACAAGCCCGGCCTGGGCATATTGTCCGATCTGGACGTGCTGGTGCTGCGGCGCGGCACCGAAGCGGTGACGACAACGCCGGAGATCCGAGCCTTCCTGCATGGGCCGGAGCCGCTGATCGTCACCAAGGCCAATGCCAAGTCTTCCGTGCACCGGCGCATCTATCTCGACTATATCGGCATCAAGACCTACACCGCCAAGGGCGCGCTGGCGGGCGAACTGCGCATTGTCGGCCTGTTCACATCGACCGCCTACACGCGCTCGGTGATGAAGATCCCCTATCTCAGATCGAAGGCCGAAACCGTCATAGCAAAATCCGGTTTCGACCGGCACGACCACTCCGGCAAGGCGCTGATCAACGTGCTGGAGAGCTATCCGCGCGACGAGCTTTTCCAGGTGCCGGTGCCGATCCTGAGGAAGCATGCCGCGGCCATTCTGGGCCTCATAGAGCGGCCGCGCGTGCGGGCACTGGTGCGCGCCGACCAGTTCGACCGCTTCGTCTCCATCCTCGTCTTCGTGCCGCGCGACCGTTACGACAGCGTCGTGCGCGAGAAGGTCGGCACCTACCTCAAGACGGTGTTCGAAGGCCGGCTGTCGGCCTACTACCCGGCCTTCCCGGAAGGCGGGCTGGCGCGCGTGCATTTCATCATCGGCCGCTCCGGCGGCAAGACGCCGAAGATCGAACAGGCAACGATCGAGGCGGCGATCCGCGACATCGTGCGCACCTGGGAGGACGCCCTTTCCGAGGCGGCGGAAACCAGCGGCAGCGACCCGGCGCTGAAGAGGATCGCGGCACGATTTCCGGAAAGCTACCGGGACTCCTTCAGCGCCGGTGTGGCGCTGGTCGATGCCGGGCGTATCGCCAAGATCAGCGCCGGCAATCCGATCGCCATCGATTACTATCGCCATGCCGAGCAGAAGCCGCACCAGGCGGCGCTGAAAATCTATCACCATGGCAGCCCGGTGGCGCTGTCGCGGCGCGTTCCGGTGCTGGAAAACATCGGCTTCCGCGTCATCAGCGAGCGCACCTTCGAGGTCCGCGACGACCAGGCCGGCAATAGTGACCAGCCCGGCATGATCAATGGGGATCAGCCCGGCACGGTCTTCATCCACGACATGGAGCTCGAGAACAGCTACGGAAAGCCGATCGACCTCAGCAATGGCGGCGCGCTGTTCGAGGACGCGTTCCTGTCGGTGTGGCGCGGCGACGTCGACAATGACGGCTACAACGGCCTTGCCCAGACCGCCGGACTGTGGTCGGGCGAAATCACCATTCTGCGCGCCTATGGCCGCTATTTGCAGCAGGCCGGAATTCCGCAGAGCCAGGATTTCATCGCCGCGGCCCTCAACCGCTATCCCGAGATCGCGCGCGGCCTGCACGCGCTGTTCATCGCCCGGCTCGGGCCGACCGCCGAGACGGAAGGCGTGGTGGCGGCAAAGCATCTCAAGGCCAAGATCAGGGACGCGCTGGAAGACGTTCCCAACATCGATGACGACGCCATCATCCGCCGCTACCTCAATCTCATCGAAGCCTCGCTGCGCACCAATCATTTCGTTGCCGATACGAAAGCCAAGGGCCAGTCGCTGGCGATCAAACTCGATTCGCGCTCGGTCGACGGATTGCCCGAGCCGCGGCCATGGCGGGAAATCTTCGTCTACGGCTCGGAGGTCGAGGGCGTGCATCTGCGCTTCGGTCCGGTGGCGCGCGGCGGCCTGCGCTGGTCGGACCGCGCCCAGGATTACCGCACCGAGGTGCTCGGCCTGGTCAAGGCACAGCAGGTCAAGAACGCGGTCATCGTGCCGGTCGGGGCCAAGGGCGGATTCTATCCGAAGAAGCTACCGATGAGCGCCGGCCGCGACGCCATCTTCGAAGCTGGCACCTCGGCCTACAAGAACTTCGTCTCCAGCCTCTTGTCGATCACCGACAATATCGGCCTCGACGGCGTCATCCCGCCGGCCGGCGTTGTCAGGCGCGACCAGGACGATCCCTATTTCGTCGTTGCCGCCGACAAGGGCACGGCAACTTTCTCCGACACCGCCAACGCCATCAGCGAAAGCCATGGCTTCTGGCTTGACGATGCCTTCGCCAGCGGCGGTTCGGCCGGTTATGACCACAAGAAGATGGGCATCACCGCCAAGGGCGCGTGGGAGGCGGTCAAGCGGCATTTCCGCGAGATGAACCGCGACATCCAGACCACGCCCTTCTCCGTCGTTGGGGTGGGCGACATGTCGGGCGACGTGTTCGGCAACGGCATGCTGTTGTCGCCGAAGACTAGGCTGATCGCCGCCTTCGACCACCGCGACATCTTCATCGATCCCGATCCCGACATGGCGGCGTCGATGGCCGAGCGCCAGCGCATGTTCGCTCTTCCCCGTTCGAGCTGGCAGGACTACGACAAAAGCAAGCTGTCCGAGGGCGGCGTCATCGTCTCGCGCGGCCAGAAATCGATCACCTTGCCGGCCGCTGCTGCTGCTGCGATCGGCCTTAACAAGACGACCGCCACGCCGGTCGAGATCATGAGTGCCATCCTCAAGGCGCCCGTCGACCTCTTGTGGTTCGGCGGCATCGGCACATATTTGCGGGCCTCGACCGAGACCAACGCCGAGGTCGGGGATCGCGCCAACGACGCCGTCCGCATCACCGCGCTCGAGGTGCGCGCCAAGGTGATCGGCGAGGGCGCCAATCTCGGCGTGACGCAGCGCGCGCGCATCGAATTCGGCATGAATGGCGGGCGTTGCAATTCCGACGCCATCGACAATTCGGGCGGGGTCAACTGTTCCGACGTCGAGGTCAATATCAAGATCGCGCTGGCGTCCGCCATGCGCAAAGGGTCGTTGACCCGGCCTGCGCGCGACAAGCTTCTCGCCGAGATGACCGGTGAGGTCGGCGAGCTGGTCCTGTCCAACAACTACCAGCAGACGCTGGCGCTCTCGATCGCCCGCAAGCGCGGCCTCGCCGACATCGCACACCAGGCCCGCTTCATGTCGGCGCTGGAAGCACGCGGCCTGCTCGACCGCGCGGTCGAGACGCTGCCTTCGCCGGCGGCCCTTGCCGAGCGCGAGGCGCGCGGCGAGCCGCTGACCAGGGCCGAGCTCGGCGTGCTGCTCGCCTATGCCAAGATCGTGCTGTTTTCCGACATCGTCGCAAGCGACGTGCCTGACGAGCCGCATTTCGACCGCGATCTGTTGGGTTATTTCCCCGACCGGATGGCGAAGAAATACGCCGCCGAGATCCACGGCCATCGCCTGCGCCGCGAGATCATCGCCCGCGTCGTGGCCAATGAGCTGGTCAACCGTGGCGGTCCATCCTTCGTCAACCGGTTGCGGGAAGCGACGGGGCGCACCGCCGCCGACGTGGTGCGCACCTTTGCCGTGGTGCGCGACGGCTTTGCCTTGCCGGCGCTCTATCGCGAGATCGACGCGCTCGACAATCAGATCGACGGCCAGATGCAGCTCGACCTCTACCAGGCAGTCAGCCGGCTGATCTACGTGACCAGCGGCTGGTACCTGAAGAACGACGCCGGCACGGCGCCGCTTGCGCAGCGCATTGCCGAATTGCAGGAAGCGCGCAAGGCGCTGGAGCCGAAACTCGGTTCGCTGCTTCCCGATTATTCGCGCGAACGGATCGAAGAAAAACGGCATGGATTGTTCAAGGCCGGGACGCCGGACAGGCTGGCAGCGCAGCTGGCGCTGGCCGATGTGGCGGAACTGATCCCCGACATCGCGCTGGCGGCGCGAACGGCAGGAGCCGATATCGTCGCCGCGGCGAAGGCCTTCTTCGCGGTCAGCGACGCCTTCCGTATCCCGCGCGTCGAGGAGGCGGCGCGCTCGATTACACCTTCAGACTATTACGACCAGCTCGCCCTGTCGCGTGCCACCGACACGATCGGGACCGCGCGGCGCGGCATCGCGGTGGCGGCACTCGCGAACCACGCCGGGGCAGCCGACCCGGTGGCGGCGTGGCTGGAGGCCGGCGGGGAGAGGATCGGCCGCACCCGCGAGCGGCTGCAGGCGCTGACCGAGGGCGGCGACATCACCGTGTCGCGGCTGTCGGTGGCATCGGGCCTGATGAGCGATCTGACGGGGATGTGAGCCATCGTGGCCTCATCCTCCCGCTGGTGGGGAGGGTGGCTGCGAAGCAGCGGGGTGGAGGGTAGCGCCAGACCCCACTCGGACCTTCGACGCGTGCCCGTTTGCATGACCAGCGGAAAACATGCAGACATGGGGTGAACCGCCCAACGAACGAAGGCGACCGGAGGGGACATGGCCGAAGTAGCAGTGCAGCGGGCGTCCGGGCGAGGCATCTGGGGGTGGATGTTGTTCGACTGGGCGGCGCAGCCCTTCTTTACGGTCGTCACCACCTTCATCTTCGGCCCCTATTTCGTTTCGCGCATGGCCAGCGATCCGACCACCGGCCAGGCCGTCTGGGGCTACGGCATCGCCGCGGCCGGGCTGGTCATCGCCGTGCTGTCGCCGATCCTCGGCTCGATCGCCGACCAGACCGGGCCGCGCAAGCCGTGGATCGCCTTCTTCGCCGCGGTCAAGATAGCCAGCCTGGCCCTGCTCTGGCTCGCCGCGCCCGGCTCCAACCTGTTCCTGATCGTAGCATTGTTCTCGCTGGCGTCGGTGGCGGCTGAATTCTCCACCGTCTTCAACGATTCCATGATGCCGCGCCTGGTGCCCAAGAGCGAGATCGGCCGCATCTCCAACATGGCCTGGGGGCTTGGCTATCTCGGCGGCATGATCGCGCTGATCTTCGTCGTGCTGTTCCTGGCCGGATCGCAGGAGACCGGCAAGACCATCATCGGCCTCGACCCGCTGTTCGGGCTGGACCCGAAGCTCGGCGAGGATGCCCGCGCCACCGGGCCGCTGTCGGCCGGCTGGTATTTCCTGTTCATTCTGCCGATGTTCCTCTTCACGCCGGACGCCATCAAGGGCATCCCGATCGGGCCTGCGGTGCGCGAAGGCCTGTCGGAGCTGAAGTCGACCTTGGCCGAGGTGCGCAGGCGCGGCGGCATCTTCCGCTTTCTCGTCGCCCGCATGATTTATCAAGACGGCGTCAATGCGCTGCTGGCGCTCGGCGGCACGTTTGCGGCCGGCATGTTCCGCTGGTCGATCACCGAGATCGGCATGTTCGGCATCATCCTCAACGTCGTCGCCATCTTCGGCTGCTGGATTGCCGCACGGCTCGACACCGCCCTCGGCTCCAAGGCGGTGGTGATGATTTCTCTGGTCATGCTGTCGGTCGCCACCATCGGCGTCGTCTCGGCCGGCCCCGGCTTCACGCTGCTCGGGCTTATCCAGCTCTCGACCACCGATTCCGGGGGCTTGTTCGGCACCGCGGCTGAAAAGGCCTACATCCTCTACGGATTGCTGATCGGGCTCGCCTTCGGCCCGGTACAGGCCTCATCGCGGTCCTATATGGCGCGCAGCGTCACGGCGTCGGAATCCGGCCGCTATTTCGGCATCTATGCGCTGGCCGGGCGCGCGACCAGTTTCCTGGCGCCGTTCCTGGTGGCGACCATCACGGCGGTGAGCGATTCGGCGCGGCTCGGCATGGCGGTGATCATCCTGTTCCTTGCCATAGGCATGGCGATCCTACTCAGGACGCCGTATCCGGCGGATCAGCCTGTGGAGTAGCGCTTCTTCCTTCTCCCCTTGTGGGAGAAGGTGGCCTCGCGAAGCGAGGTCGGATGAGGGGTGTTCCAGGGAACGCCAACGCCTCACTTCGCTGGAAGCAAGAAGCGCTCAATGCCTGAAGTGTCTCACGCCCGTGAACACCATGGCGATGCCATGCTCGTCGGCGGCGGCAACCACATCGTCGTCGCGCATCGAGCCGCCGGGCTGGATGACGGCGGTGGCGCCGGCCTCGATGGCCGACAGCAGGCCGTCGGCGAAGGGGAAGAAGGCATCGGAGGCGACGACCGAGCCTTTGGTCAGCGGCTCTGTCCGGCCTGCCGCTTCCGCGGCGTCGAGCGCCTTGCGGGCGGCGATGCGCGAGGAATCGACGCGGCTCATCTGGCCGGCGCCGATGCCTACCGTGGCGCCGTCCTTTGCGTAGACGATGGCGTTCGACTTGACGTGCTTGGCGACGCGGAAGGCGAATTTCAGGTCGGCCAGTTCAGCCGGCGTCGGCGCCCGTTTCGTCACCACCTTCAGTTCGAGGTCGTCGACGACGGCATTGTCCCTGCCCTGCACCAGCAGGCCGCCGGCGACGGATTTGACGGTTGTGCCGATCGCGCGCGGATCCGGCAGGCCGCCGGCGACCAGCAGGCGCAGGTTCTTCTTCGCGGCCACGATCGCTGCCGCCTCGTCGGTGGCGCCTGGCGCGATAATGACTTCGGTGAAGGTCTTCACGATCTCTTCGGCCGCCTCGGCGTCGAGGACGCGATTCACAGCGACAATGCCGCCAAAGGCCGAGACTGGATCGCAGGCCAGCGCCCTGGCGTAGGCGGCCTTCAGCGTCGAACCCTCGGCGACGCCGCACGGGTTGGCATGCTTGATGATGGCGACGGCGGCCGAGCGCGCCGGGTCGAACTCGCCGGCCAGCTCGAAGGCGGCGTCGGTATCGTTGATGTTGTTGTAGGAAAGCTGCTTGCCCTGAAGCTGGCGCGCGGTGGCTACGCCCGGCCGCCTGTCGCTATTGACATAGAAGCCGGCGCCCTGGTGCGGGTTCTCGCCATAGCGCATCACAGTCTCCAGCCTGCCGCCGAAGGCGCGCCAGGTCGGGTGCTCGATCTCCAGCGCCTCGGCGAACCAGCCCGAGATTGCCGCGTCGTAGCTGGCGGTGCGGGCAAAAGCCTTGGCCGCGAGCTTCTTGCGGAAATCCAGCGACAGCGAGCCGATATTCATCTCCAGCGCGTTGAGCAACGAGGCATAGTCGCCGGGATCGGTGACGATGGCGACATAGGCGTGGTTCTTGGCCGAGGCGCGGATCATCGCCGGGCCGCCAATGTCGATGTTCTCGACGATCGCCGCGTAGTCGGCGCCGGAGCGGCGGACTTCCTCGAACGGATAGAGATTGGAGACGACCAGGTCGATCGGCTCGATGCCATATTTGTGCATCGCCGCGGCGTGATCGGGATCATCGCGCACGCCGAGCAGGGCGCCATGCACCGACGGGTGCAGGGTCTTGACGCGGCCATCCATGATCTCGGGAAAGCCGGTGAGCTCGGAGACGTCGCGAACCGCCAGTCCGGCATCGGCGATCGCTTTTGCCGTGCCGCCGGTCGACACCAGCTCGACGCCGGAAGCGGCGAGCGCCCTGGCGAGATCGATGAGGCCGGTCTTGTCGAAGACGGAGAGCAGGGCACGACGCACGGGAACGAGGTCGGGAGCGGGAATGTTCTTGGCGGCGACGGCCATGGGCGTGCTTTCACGGCTGGAGGGGCAGGCCCGCGCCGTATCATATGAGATCAGGAAATCAAGGCGCAAGCTCGGTCAGCGCCGGCACGGTCAGTTGTTTTCGGGATAGCCGGCGATGGAGGTGCGGGTGAGCTGCCAGTGGACTTCGGCGATGTCGGACGGCTGGAAGGCAAGCACGATCTGCCGGCTGCGGCGCGGGCCGCCGAGACCGGCGAAGTAGATTGATTCCTCGACCGCCGGCACCATCTCGGTGCAGGTGAACACCCAGCTGTCGACCTGCTCGGCGGTCAGCACCAGGCGGTCATGCTCGTCCTGCAAAAGGTTGATGTCGGGATGGACGTGGAAGCGCACGGTGACGAAATCGCGGCCATTGTTGCGGATCGCCGCACCTCCAGGACGCTGGAAGCGGTCCCTGCCGGTCAACACATTGCCGTTCGAGGACAGCTTCAGCTCGCGCTCGTGCAGGAAACCGAAGCGCTGGATATAGCCGTCATGGCGGGCGATGAAGCCTTGAACGCCCTTCTGATCGATACGCTTGCACTGCACATGCTGCGGGCCGCCGATCAAAGGCGACCCCAGAAGATCGTTGATGCGCAGCGAATGGCTGAACCGCGCCGACGAGGTGTCGTTGATGGTGGCGGTCGAATGCGCGGCAGTGGCGCGGGCCAGGGGCCGGAATTCGGCGGCGCCATAGGTGTCGATGCCGGCATTGACGATGTAATGCTGGCGGCCCGAGGACAGCTCGAATGCAAGGCAGCTGGCATGGGCGGCATTGGAGACGTGGACGGGCGGCGGCAGGCCGGTGTCGGCGATGACGGTGACGCCACCCATGGACAGCCGCTCATAGCCCGAATGCGGTGCATGCAGCAGCGGCGAGCCGGCGGTGTCGTCGTGGCGCAGGATGCTGGCGATGCGATCATGGATGGTGGCGCCCATGCCGTTGAAGCGGGCGAGGCTGCCGTCCTGGTGTCGAAAGAAGCGCAGGGCCGGCAGCATCCTGTCGATGGCGCCGATCAGGGCCTGTGGCGGCGCTTCCGCCTGGTTGGCGTAGGTCTGCCGCAGCGGCAAAAGGTCGGCGAGGATTTCCAGCACCGCCATCGGGTTGCGCGAGATGTGGCCGCCATCGGGAAGGATCTGGCGGTCGAGTTCCTCGGCGAGGTTGCGGGTGGCGCCGCGCAGCGCCGATGCGGGCGCCGGCAGTGACAGGGCGGCGAAGGCGAGGGCGATGCGGGCGCGCAGCCTGTCCTTGCCGTCAGGCATTTCGCGCGCCATCGACCTGAGGTAGCGGATCTGGACAGCCAGCGATTTCAGGAAGGCGCGGTAGAACGGGAATTCAGCGCCTTGCAGCACGATCGAGGAATGCTGCAGCCAGGCGATGATGCGCTTGGCGGCCGTGCCGGGCTCCCAGGCGATGCCGGAAATGTTGTTTCCATGCGTGGCGATCCAGTCGGACACCAGCGCACGCGCATTGGCGGCGGCAAGCTCGGTGCCGGCGGCGCGCATGTGTCGCAGCCAGCGAAAGCCATGCAGCGTCTTCTGCCAGCCGTAGTTGGGAACGCTGATCTGGAAAGGCGACTTGCCGCCGGTCTCGACCATATGTCCCGACAGGGGATAACGGCCATAGTAGATCTCGAGCGCGATCTGCGGGTCGGCCAGCCGCAGGTCCGGCGGCGCGATCAGCACCCGTTCGGGCGTGCGGCCGGAATAGCGCCAGCGATAGACCGGTCCGGCACGCAGGCGCCGGCGCGTTTTGCGCCAAAACTCCTTCGCGACAAGCGCCCACAGACGCGTCGTGTTGCCGGCAGCAAGTGCCAAAACCCCTCCTGATCGTCCTCTATCCCAACGGCAAGCTTATCTGATTCAACGATTCATGCGAAGGCGAAATCCCGCGAGCGGTGACGCTGCGCCTGGCGTGGCCGCGGATGCTCCCGAAAAAGGTCAGCAACGTCCTATACTTAAGCCCTGAAGCGGTTCAGCGCCCGGTGGGCATCCATACTCGGCTCCAGATCCTTGTTCCACGCAATTTCGGACGGATATCGTCACGCAGCTTTCGTGGAATTGCCTTAGCCGGCGCGACGCATGCGCGCGGCGAAAAAGCCATCGAGACCGGAACGTTGCGGCGAGCCGAGATCGAGGTCGGCAGGTGTGGTGCGCAGCGTGCCTTCCTGCGTCAGGAAGGGATCGATGCCGGCGATCTCGCCGGTGCGAAGCGGGTCGGCAACGATGCCAGGCGTCGCGGCGAGGAAGGCACGGTAAAGCTCCTCGCCTTCGAGTGGGTCGAGCGAACAGTTCGAAAAGACGATCCTGCCGCCCGGCTTGACCAGGGCGATGGCGCGCGCGAGCAGCCGGCGCTGGAGCTCGGCGAGCTTCTCGACGTCAGCCATCGTCTTGGTCCACGGCACGTCGGGATGCCGCCGCACCGTGCCGGTCGAGGAGCAGGGCGCGTCGAGGAGGACGGCGTCGAACAGATCGCCCGGCTCGTACTGGAGGAGGTCGGCCTGCACGATCTCCGCCGACAGGTGGAGACGTTCGAGATTCTGCGCCAGCCGCGCCAGCCGGTTCTTCGAGGTGTCGACCGCGGTGACGCGTGCGCCGGCCACGATCAATTGGGCGGTCTTGCCGCCGGGCGCGGCGCAGAGATCGGCGACGCGAAGCCCGCCGACATCGCCGAGCAGCCGGGCAGGCAGGCCGGCTGCGGCATCCTGGACCCACCAGGCGCCTTCGGTGAAGCCAGGCAGTTCGGTGACCGGGCCGGCAAGCTTCTCCACCCGAATTGTGCCGGTCGGCAGGACAATGCCGCCGAGCCTTTCGGCCCAGTGCTCCGGATCGGCCTTGACCGAGAAATCGACCGGGGCCTCCTGGCGGTGGGCGGCGAGTATCCGTCTGGCCTCGTCCACGCCATAGGCGGCCTTCAAACGGTCGGAAAACCATTTCGGCGCTTCGTCGGTGGTAGCAAGGGCCTCTGGAAGTTCGGCTTCCTTGATCCGCGCGAGCGTGCGCAGCACACCGTTGACCAAGCCGGCAAAGCGCAATGTGCGCGGATCGGACTTGGCATGGGTGACGGCGAGGTCGACCGCGGCGCTGTCGGGAATGTCGAGGAACAGGATCTGCGCGGCCGCCACATGCAATATATGCGACAGCGCGGTGGCATTGGCCGGCAGCGGTTTTTCCAAACGGCGCGCCAGCAGCCCTGATATGGTCATGCGGTAGCGCAGCGCGGTCACCAGAATGGCGCGCACGAGACCGCGATCGCGCAGGTCTAGCGCCTTGTATTGCGGATGGCCGTTTTCATGGTCGGTCAGGCCGTCGAGCGGCGTCCTGGCATCGATGACGGCGGCCAGCAGCCGCGCCGCCGCCTTGCGGGCGGCAAGGCCGGCAACAAACTCGCCGTCCTTGTTGTGTTCCTGACCACCTGTGCGTCGAGGTGCCCTGCCCGCCACGCTCACGACCACGGGCCCTTGGGCCCGGTCGGACTGCGACCCCATGGATTGGATTTGGGCTCTGCCGGCGGTTCCGGCGCGGTCGGCTTGCCCCACGGTCCGGCCGATTGCGGCTCGTCGGCCTGCGGCGACGCGGGCGCTTGGCGTTGTGGGATTGGCGATGCACCCGCGCCCATCCGCTGCGCCATCGCTTGTAGCGCGGCGATGCGATTCTCGGTGCTCGGATGGGTGGAGAACAGACTGTCCATGCGCTCGCCGGAAAGAGGGTTGATGATGAAGAGATGAGCCATCGCCGGATTGCGCTCGGCATCCGGGTTGGGTATGCGTTCGGCGCCGCGGGCGATCTTGTCAAGCGCCGAGGCCAGCCATAGCGGGTGTCCACAGATTTCGGCGCCGCGCCGGTCGGCTTCGTATTCGCGGGTGCGGCTGACCGCCATCTGCACGATCATGGCGGCAAAGGGCGCCACGATCATCGCCGCCAGCACGCCGACAAAGCCGAACGGGCTGTTGTTGTCGCGGTTGCCGCCGAGGAAGAAGGCGAAATTGCCAAGCATCGAGATGGCGCCGGCCAAGGTGGCGACGATCGTCATCGTCAAGGTGTCGCGATGCTGGACGTGGGCGAGCTCGTGCGCCATCACCGCGGCCACTTCCTCATGCGTCAGCCGTTGCAAAAGGCCGGTGGAAGCGGCGACAGCCGCGTTCTGCGGGTTGCGGCCGGTGGCGAAGGCGTTGGGCTGCGGATTGTCGATCAGGTACGTCCTGGGCATCGGCAGGCCTGCCTGCTTGGCCAGTGCCTGCACGATGGCGTAATATTCGGGCGCGTTCTTCTCGTCGACCTCGACGGCGCGGTTCATCGACAGCACCATCTTGTCGGCGTTCCAGTAGCTGAACAGATTGGTGGCGGCGGCGATCAGGAAGGCGATCATCATGCCGCCCGTACCGCCGATCAGGAAGCCGACGCCCATGAACAGCGCGGTCATCGCGGCAAGAAGCATGGCGGTGCGAAGTGTGTTCATCGTCTGCTCCCGTCCAAGTCGTGACGTAAGGGGGTCGATCCTCGTGGGCTCATCGCTATATGATGGGAAACGCCGGTACCCGTTTCAATCGGCCTGTTTCAATCCGCCGGAATATCGCATGAACGATGAGACCAGTAAAACACCTGCCAGGGACGACAAGGCGCGGCTGAAGACGCTGACGCCCGCCGCCCGTCGCGCGCTTGCAGAGGCCGCGGCCCGGCGCGAGGACTACCGCCGCAAAGAAGCGGCGGTGCCGAAGGAAGTCGGCGGCCGCGGCGGCAAGGAGCCCGGCCGCTACGGCGACTGGGAGATCAAGGGCCTGACCAGCGATTTCTGAGGTATGCTGAGATTCAGGTGAGGCCGGCCTGCAAGCGTTGGTTTCCTGCGCTTCCGGTGTTCACGTACTTTAGTACGCTCCGCTCCGGTTCTCGGAAACCATCGCTTTCGACTCGGCCTGACCTGAATCTCAACACGCCTTGAGAGGGCGTTGCATTACAATCTTTAGGCGGCGCTGAGTTGCGGTTCGAGCGCGATCCAGCCGCGCTCGTCGACGGTAACGCCGATGGCGTCGTAGCCAGCGATCGCGGCATGCTGCGTCGCCAGGGGATGTCGGTGCGTAGCGTTTATGACCATGACCGCTGCGCCCGCCGCCTCGGCCGCCGTGATGCCCGCAGGGGCATCCTCGAATACGAGGCAATCGCGCACATCGACGCCGAGCCGCGTCGCGCCGAGCTGAAAGCAGTCGGGCGCCGGCTTGCCGCGCGAAACATCTTCCGCCGCGATCAACACGGCCGGGACGGGGATGCCGGCAGCCTTCATGCGCAAGAGCGCCAGTTCCCGCGGCGCCGAGGTTACGATCGCCCAGCGCTCCGGCGGGAGCGCGTTGAGAAATGCGGCGGCGCTGGCGATCTGAACAATGCCCTCCAGATCGGCGGCTTCGGCCTTGAGCAAGAGGTCGGCCTCATGCGCCGGATCGACGCCGGGGAGCGCCAGACCGGCGATCGTCTCGATCGCCCGCACGCCATGGATCGTCGGCAGGAAGGCGGCGACGTCGAGCCCTTGCCGCCGCGCCCAGTCGCTCCACACCCGTTCGGCCGAGGCAATGGAATTGATGAGCGTGCCGTCCATATCGAAGAGGAAGGCGGCGAATTTTCTGCCTGCGTACATGATTTTCCTTGATTTCGGGGAGGGTCTTTCGAGGGAGCGCCGATGGTAACGTCCCGGCATCGGCATTGGAAGCCGCGCGGCCACCTTTTCGGCCATTTCCCCTTTTCGGCCAGTCCCCTTTTCGGCAAGTCAGGGAACCGCGATCCGCCTCCGGCGTTTCAACTTCGCTGCTTTTCCACGACCATCGAAGGGGGACGCGATGCTGATTCGGCTCGGCTACGAAATGGCCATTGAATGCGCTGGAGCCACGCCGGTGATTTCGCTGCTCGAGATCCACAGGGACAGGCAGGCCGATATCAAGCGGCAGACCCGCGTGCTGACGTCGCCCGCGGTTTCGACCAAGCTCTACAGCGATCTGCATGGCAATTCGTGCCGTCGCTTTACCGCGCCCGCCGGCACCTTTCGCATCCTCTACGACGCGGTGGTCGAGGACAGCGGCGAGGCGGACGAGGTCAACACGCTGGCGCGCGAGGTGCCGGTGGCGGAGTTGCCCGACGAGGTGCTGTTCTATCTGCTGGGCAGCCGCTATTGCGAGACCGATCACCTGAGCCAGCTTGCCTGGGAACTTTTCGGTCGTTTGCCGTCCGGCTGGGCGCGGGTGCAGGCGATCGTCGACTATGTCCACAACCGCCTGTCCTTCGGCTATGGCTATGCCCGCTCGACCCGCACCGCGGCGCAGGCGCATGAGGAGCAGGTCGGCGTCTGCCGAGACTTCGCCCATCTGGCGATCACGCTCTGCCGCTGCATGAACATTCCGGCACGCTATGTGAACGGCTATCTCGGCGACATCGGCGTGCCGGCCGATCCGGCGCCGATGGACTTCTCTGCCTGGATGGAGGTGTTTCTCGACGGCAAGTGGTACACCTTCGACCCCCGCCACAATGTTCCGAGGATCGGCCGCATCGTCATCGCGCGCGGACGCGATGCCACCGACGTGCCGTTGCTGCACAGTTTCGGCCCGCACCGGCTCAGCCTGTTCAAGGTATGGACCTACGAACAGGAGAACAATCTGTTCAACCCGCCCTACCACGCCATCGACAGGACGGTCACCGCGCAGATGCTGGCCTGACCCGGATTTCCATGCACCCGCATACTGCCTCGCTCTGGCACAGGTGCCGCTGTGCCGTGGCGGCACGCGGCCGCGGGCCCTGTACCGCGACTGGCAGGATCTTGGTAAGCGCTTCGTAAATGCCGCCAAACGCAGCATCGGCGTTTACCGGTCATTCACCTTTCCATTCCTGAAAGCAAAGCAAAAACAACAATCTAGTCCCTGGTGCGCGGCCGCTGACCGCGCCCGGCCGGAATCCTGCATCGATCCGTTTGCCCGGCGACGAGGCCGGGGCGAGCGGAGAGAGAACGATGCGGATTTTCGGGGGACTTGTGGACGCGGCCGGCGGTTTTGCCAGGCATCGCGGCGGAAATTTCGCCATCCTGTTCGGATTCGCCGTCTCGGTCTTGGCGCTGGGCGTCGGCTTCGCCGTCAACATCACCCAGCTCTACAACGCCAAATCGAGTCTTCAGGGCGTGGTCGACGCCGCGGTGACGTCGACGGCGCGGGACCTGACGACCGGCGTGATCAAGGAGGCCGACGCCAACAAATCGGTGCAGGCCTTCCTCGACGCCAACAGCACGGCCGGCATCCTGCAAGCCAACCAGATCGTGCTCGACAGGCTGACGGTCAACAGGACCGCCAGGACGGTGCAGGCGGACGCCCATGTCGACGTCGCCTTCTATTTCCCGCTGTTCGGCACGAGGGACATGCAGCGCGTCCCCGCCTCGACCACGGCGCTCTATTCGGACAAGCAGATCGAGGTGGCTATGATGCTCGACATCACGGGCTCGATGGCGAAGCGAGGCAAGGTCGACAAGATCGGCGATCTGAAAGCAGCAGCGAAAAACGCCGTTCGGACGATGCTCCAGAACCAGGATCCGAAGACCCCCCGCATCCGCGTCGCGATTGTGCCTTACGCGTCCGGCGTGAACGCCGGCAAGCTGGCGGAAAACGTCTATGCCGAGAAGCCGGCGAGCTCTGAGCTGCCACCCGTGGCCGGCAGTTCGCTTCTCGTCACCAAGACGGGCAAAACTCTGCTGCCGTCCTTCAGCGACTATATCTCCATTGTTGGCGCGGCGATGCCACGCCCCGACAATTGCGCCACGGAGCGCAAGGACAAAAATGGCGATGCGGATTTAAGCGCCGACGGCCCAGATGCTGTTCGCACGGACAAGAACGGCAAGAAGTACTACGCCCTGGTCAACCGGGACGATCATCTCGACGGCGAGGGAATGAACAAGTGTCCCGATGCGGAAGTGATCCCGCTGACCGCCGATTCCGGCGCATTGCTTGATTCGATCGACGACTTCCAGGCTGACGGTTATACCGCCGGCGCGATCGCCATTCAGTGGACCTACTATATGCTGTCGCCGCAATGGCGCGCTGCGATCAAGAATGCCGGCCTCGGCAACGGCGCCTCGGACGTCAACGCGAAGAAGATCGCCAAGGTCGCGATCCTGATGACCGATGGTCAGTTCAATACCGCCTTCGCCGGTGCCAGGGGCCGCTACAACAGCCAGGGCAATCTTGCGCGCGGCAACGCCGAAACGCTGTGCGGCAACATGAAAAATGACGGCATCGAGATTTTCACCATCGGCTTCGACCTGAACAACAAGGACATGTCGGCAACCGAGCGGGATCAGGCAAAAGCGGTGCTGAAGGACTGTTCGTCGAAAGATGCCTCCACCGCTCAAAAACATTATTTCGAGGTGTCGACCGGGGTGGAATTGGACGCCGCCTTTCAGGAAATCATCCGCAACACCGAAAAGGTCGCGCTGACGCAGTAAGCCGCACAAGGAAAAGGCCGCCGCTTCTTTCGAAGCCGGCGGCCTTCCGTGTTTCCGTCCATGGCGCGGCTCCTGGCGGCAACCCCAGGGGTCGCCCGCCGCGCATCTCGCGCCTTAACGGGAAGACTGCTTCCCGAAAGTGCAATCCGCTGAGGCCACGTTCTGGAAAACGAAATCACTCGACATCGGATCACCTCCTTTCAGTTTGTTGAACACGCACTGATGATGGGGTGCGTTGCAGCAAAAGACAAGACGGCGAATGGAAAAAGACGTTTTTCCGGCTTGGCCGCGTCCTTTCGTGCAATCGGGTTGCGGCCGGCGGTTCAAGCGGACAAGATCGGCCTACCGAATGCAGGGGAAGGGCATGGACGCCACCGAAAGAGCAGCACGCATCGTTCGAACGGTCGTCGAGGCATTGAAGCCGGGCTTTGCCGTCAGGCTTTGGACCGGCGAGCGCATCGGTCCGGCCGGCGGCCCGGTGCTTGCCATCAACGACCAGGACATCGTCTGGCAACTGGCCCGCCGGCCAAATTTCTCCACGCTGGTCGAGATGTGGATTTCCAAGGCGGTCGACGTGGAGGAGGGGTCGCTGTTCGACTTCTACGCCTTGCCTTCGCAAGGCAAGCTGCGGACGAAGCTGAAGTCATTGCCGAAGCTGGCGATCCTGCGTGACCTGCCAGCTGTGCTGTTTTCAAGGAAACAGATGACGGCGCGGGCCGACCTTTCGGGGCGCAATCCCTTCGTCAGCGGTTCGAGCCAGGAAGCGATCCAGCACCATTATGACATTTCGAACGCGTTCTATCAGCTCTTCCTCGACGAGCGCATGGTCTACAGCTGCGGCTACTTCAAGGATTTCGCCAACAGCATTGATCAAGCGCAGGTCGACAAGCTCGACCATATCTGCCGCAAGCTGCGGCTGAAACCTGGCGACAGACTGCTCGACATCGGCTGCGGCTGGGGAGCGATGCTCATCCATGCGGCGAAGAACTATGGCGTTGTCGGCCACGGTGTCTCGCTGTCGGACGCACAGACTAACCTCGCCCGCGAACGCATTCGCGCCCAGGGTCTGGAAGACCGGATCACCATCGAGATAAAATCCTATGCCGAGCTCACCGGAAGCTTCGACAAGATATCCTCGATCGGCATGTTCGAGCATCTGGGGCTGGCCAATCACGCCACCTATTTCTCGACCGTCCATCGCCTGCTCAAACCGGGCGGCATCTATCTGCATCATGCCATCACCAGGCGCAGCAAGGGCGATCTGAAAAAGACCCTGCGCAAGGGTCCGGAATACAAGGCGCTGATCAAATACATCTTCCCCGGCGGTGAACTCGACACGATCGGAATGACGTGTGGCAACCTCGAAGCACATGGCTTCCTCGTCCACGACGTCGAGAATTTACGCGAGCACTACGCCCGCACCTGCCGGCTATGGGCCGAGCGCCTGCATGCGCGCTTCGACGAGGCCATCGCGGAAGTGGGAGAGGCCAGGGCACGGTTGTGGCTGCTCTATCTTACCGGCTGTTCGATTACCTTCGAACGCGCCTCGGCGCAGATTTTCCAGACGGTCGCCACCAAGCGGACGCGAGGCCCGAGCGGCCTGCCGCCGACGCGGGCGGACCTTTACCGGTAGTTCAGGCGAATCGCATCCCGTCGCCGACCTTGACGCTGGCCGCGCGGTCGACGGTGCAGTAGACGCCGAGATTGTGCGCGTTATGACGTACCAGATTGCGCAGGATCGCCGGGTCGTTGGCGAAACCGTCCTGGGCGATGATGGTGAAGCCGCAGCGGCGGCACGGCTCGGAGATGGTCAGCAGCAGGTCGCCGACGGCGAGCTTCCTGCCGATCCATTCGGTTTCGGGAAAAGTGCCTTCGACCGCCGCCATGTCGACCACGATGTTGGGACGGAAGCGGCGTGAGTCGGGAGTGCCTTGCGGATGCAGCGCCTTCAGGCGGGCCAGGGAGGCGGTGGTCAACAGGTGGATCGGCGCCTTGCGGTAGCGCGCCTCCGTCAACGGGCCGGCATAGGCCGGCGGGGCGTTCTCCAGGCCGAACGGACGGATCGAGGCTGGAAAGCCGAGATAGTCGGAAACGGCGCGGTCGCTTTCGGTGCCGGGCGCCGCCAGCCAATCTGCGCCGGGAATCGCGATTTCGAGCCTGCGGTCGTCCGTCAGCCGGGTGCGGATGCGCGGCACCTTGTGCCACTTCGGCTCGCGATCGGGCCGGGCGATCTCATTGTCGGAGGCATCGACCAGGCCGAACATACGGTCGCCCTCGATGCTATCGGTGCCGACCGCGATCGTCTCCAGGCGTTCGCCGGCGAGCGAACTCGCCGGATAGCGCCAGAGTTCGGCAACGCTGCCTATCACGGCCACGGCCGGCGTCAGCCTTTCTTGTTCTGGCGGTTGGCGACGAGATCGTCGACGACGGCCGGATCGGCAAGCGTCGAGGTATCGCCAAGGGCGCCGAAATCGTCCTCGGCAATCTTGCGCAGGATACGCCGCATGATCTTGCCCGAGCGGGTCTTGGGCAGGCCCGGTGCGAACTGGATCTTGTCGGGCGTGGCAATGGCGCCGATCTCCTTGCGGACATGGGCGAGGAGCTCCTTGCGCAAATCCTCGCTCGGCGTCTCGCCGGCCATCAGCGTGACGTAGCAGTAGATGCCCTGGCCCTTGATGTCGTGCGGATAACCGACGACGGCGGCTTCCGAAACCTTGTCGTGGCTGACCAATGCGGATTCGACCTCTGCCGTGCCCATGCGGTGGCCGGAGACGTTGATGACGTCGTCGACGCGGCCGGTGATCCAGTAATAGCCGTCGGCATCGCGGCGGCAGCCGTCGCCGGTAAAGTACTTGCCCTTGTAAGTCGAAAAATAGGTCTGCACGAAGCGGTCGTGATCGCCATAGACGGTGCGCATCTGGCCGGGCCAGGACTCGGTGATGCACAGATTGCCGTCGGCGGCTCCTTCAAGCACCTTGCCCTCGCCGTCGACCAGTTGCGGCTTGACACCGAAGAAGGGCCGCGTGGCCGAGCCAGCCTTGAGGTCGGTGGCGCCCGGCAGCGGCGTGATCATGATGCCGCCGGTCTCGGTCTGCCACCAGGTGTCGACGATCGGCACCTTGGCGTTGCCGACGACGTTGAAATACCACTCCCATGCCTCCGGATTGATCGGTTCGCCGACCGAGCCCAGCACGCGCAGCGATTTGCGCGACGCCTTTTTCACATGATTGTCGCCGGCGCCCATCAGGGCGCGCAGCGCCGTCGGCGCGGTGTAGAAGATGTTGACCTGGTGCTTGTCGATGACTTCCCAGAAGCGCGACTGCGAGGGGTAGTTGGGCACGCCCTCGAACATCAGTGTGGTGGCGCCGTTGGCGAGCGGCCCGTAGACGATGTAGCTGTGGCCGGTGACCCAGCCGACATCGGCGGTGCACCAGTAGATGTCGCCGTCATGATAGTCGAAGACATATTGGTGCGTCATCGAGACGTAGACGAGATAACCGGCCGTGGTGTGCAGCACGCCTTTCGGCTTGCCGGTCGAACCCGACGTATAGAGGATGAACAGCGGATCCTCCGCCTTCATCTTCTCCGGCTTGCACTCAGCCTTAACGGTCGCGGCCTCTTCGTGGTACCAGACGTCGCGGCCCGGCGCCCAGCCGATCTTGCCGCCGGTGCGGCGGACCACCACCACCTTTTCGACCCTGGTACCGGCTTTTGCCGCGATCTCGATTGCCTTGTCGGTGTTCTCCTTCAACGGGATCGGCTTGCCGCCACGCAGGCCCTCGTCAGCGGTGATGACGATGGTCGACTTGCAATCGTCGATGCGGCCGGCGAGCGCGTCCGGCGAAAAGCCGCCGAAGACGACCGAGTGGATGGCGCCGATACGCGTGCAGGCGAGCATCGCATAGGCCGCTTCCGGGATCATGGGCATGTAGAGGGTGACGCGGTCGCCCTTCTTGACGCCGTGCTTCTTCAGCACGTTGGCGAAGCGGCAGACATGCGCATGGAGCTCATTGTAGGTGATCTTACGGTCGTCGTAGGGGTTGTCGCCTTCCCAGATGATGGCGGTCTGGTCGCCGCGCTTCTTCAGGTGGCGGTCGATGCAGTTGTAGGAAACGTTGGTCTGGCCGTCCTCGAACCATTTGATCGAGACCTTGCCGTCGAAAGAGGCGTTCCTGACCTTGGAGAACGGTTTGAACCAGTCGATGCGCTTGCCGTGCTTGCCCCAGAACCTGTCCGGATTCTTCACGCTGTCGGCGTACCATTTGAGATAGGTGTCGTTGTCGATCAGCGCATTCTTCTTCCAGGCCGGCTGAACGCGGTGGACATGAATCTCGGACATTCCTGCTTTTCCTCCCGAAACCGACGCCGGCTTGAAACGCCGGCGGGATCGCGGCGACGCGGCCGCGAATTCGCGCGCATTATTAACAGTTCCGCGATGACGGCAACATTAGACGTTGGGTTTGCGCGGCGGGATGCCGCACATGGGCCCGCGGCTGCTGTCAGCACTTGCGCCGGACGGCTGCTAACTTCATGTTTTCGCGGGCTAAAGCCGGTTTCGATCAAGAAAAAATCAATAGACGGTTAAGCAACCGCGCGCACAATCCATTGTTGGGAGGAAGGAGAATCAACCCGGGGAGCAAAAATGCGCGACCAGCTTGAAATGGACCTGATGCTGAGGGGCTATGGCCTGACTACGGCCAATATCCTTTATCATTTCCCAGACCATCCGCATCTCTTGCAGAGCTTCATATGGCAGGACTACGACATCGCGCCGAAGTTTCCTGTGCTGATCCGCTTCATCGAGTTCTGGAAGACCAAGCTCGAGGGGCCGTTGCATTCGGTCAGCTACACGCACCAGAAGCTCATCGCGCCCAACGAGTGGCGCAAGGTCGACGGCGAGTTCGTGCTGCATTAGGGCCAACGTAGGGAAGGCCGTTGAGGTAAACGCCCTACGGCGCCCCCCTCTGCCCTGCCGGGCATCTCCCCCACATGGGGGGAGATCGGCAGCATCGCTGATGGCGCCATCCTTTTACGCTGGAGATCGGCGAAAGCCGAAGTGACACCCAATCTCCCTCCTGGGGAGATGCCCGGCAGGGCAGAGGGGGCGCTGTCCCGCGACCCTATCCCGGCAGCGACCTTTCGCAATCACACCGCCGGCGGGTTGAGCCGGGCAAAGCCTTCCTGCCGCCGATAAGGGAAGTACGGATAGGGCGCGGTGACTTCGCTTGCCGCGTCGAGTTTCCCGATCTGCTCCGGCGTCAGCGCCCAGCCGACCGCGCCGAGATTCTGGCGCAATTGCTCCTCGTTGCGGGCGCCGATGATGACGGACGACACGGTTGGGCGCTGCAACAGCCAGTTGATGGCGATCTGCGGCACGGTCCTGCCGGTTTCCTGCGCCACCGCATCTAGGGCCTCCACGACCCGGTAGAGGTGCTCGTCCCCCACCGGCGGTCCGAAGCTCGCGGTGTCGTGCAGCCGGCTTTTGTCGGGCAATGGCTGTCCGCGGCGGATCTTGCCGGTGAGACGGCCCCAGCCGAGCGGGCTCCAGACCAGCGCGCCGACGCCCTGATCGAGGCCGAGCGGCATCAACTCCCATTCATAGTCGCGGCCGACCAGCGAATAGTAGACCTGATGCGCGACATAGCGCGGATAGCCGTGCCTGTCGGCCAGCCCGAGCGACTTCATCACTTGCCAGCCGGAGAAATTGGAGACGCCGACATAGCGTAGTTTGCCGGCGCGCACGAGGCCGTCCAGCGTCGACAGCACTTCCTCGATCGGCGTGCCGGCATCGAAGGCGTGCAGCTGCAACAGGTCGATGTAATCGGTGCCGAGCCGGTTCAGAGCGGCGTCGACGGCTTTGATCAGCCGCGAACGCGAGGAACCATAGTCGGCCGGTCCGTCGCCCATCGGCAGCGAGGTCTTGGTCGAGATCAGCACGGCATCGCGCCGGCCCTTGATGGCCTCGCCGAGCACGTCTTCCGAGGCACCGTTCGAATAGACGTCGGCGGTGTCGAACAGATTGACGCCGGCCTCGAGGCAGATGTCGACCAGCCGCCGCGCTTCCCTGGCGTCGCTGTTGCCCCAGGCGCCGAACAGCGGGCCGGAACCGCCGAAGGTTCCCGCTCCGAACGAGAGCACAGGCACTCTGAGGCCCGATGCGCCAAGATTTCGATAGTCCATTTTCTTACTCCTTGTGATTTTGAAAGAGGCGGGTGGTTTGGACAGAGGTCGAACTGTTCCGGCTTGGCCGGCGAGCTTCACGACCGGACGCAGACAGGCGCGCCGAGCGCGGTGCCGCGGTCGAGACGCAGGGCCAGTCCCGCCACGGCGAGTGCCGCGACCGGCAGCAGCGCGGCGACCCAGGTGAGCGAACCCAGGCCAAGACCTTGCGCGATGACCGCGCCGCCGAGCCAGGCGCCGGCGGCGTTGCCGAGGTTGAAGGCGGCGATGTTGAAGGACGAGGCAAGGCTCTGGCCAGCACCTTGTGCCTTTTCCAGCACCCACATCTGCAAAGGCGCCACAGTGGCGAAAGCGGCGGCGCCCAGCAGGCCGACATAGATCACGGCCAACAGCTGGCTGTGTATAGCGACGCTCATGGTCGCCAGCACCAGGGCGAGCACCACGAGGCTGCCGAGCACCGCCGGCACCAGCCAGCGGTCGGCGATCTTGCCGCCGGCGATATTGCCGGCGATGAGGCCGCCGCCGAAGACGAGCAGGATCGGCGAAACGGCCGCTTCCTTGAAGCCGCTGATCTCGGTCAGCAACGGCGCGATGTAGGTGAAGACGGCGAAGACGCCGGCATAGCCGAGAACGGTGGTGGCGAAGCCGAGCAGAACCGGCGTGCGGCGCAGCACGGCGAGATCGGCGCGCAGGTCGCTCTTCTCCGGAGCTGTCCGATTGCGCGGCACCAGTGCCAGGATGACGGCAAAGGCCGCGAGACCGACCGCGGTCACCGCCCAGAAGGTGGCGCGCCAACCGAAAGCCTGGCCGAGCCAGGTACCGAACGGAACGCCGAGAATGTTGGCGATGGTCAGGCCGGTGAACATGAGCGCGATCGCCGAGGCCTTCTTGTTGGGCGCGACCAGTCCGGTGGCGACCACCGAGCCGACGCCGAAGAAGGTGCCATGGGCAAAGGCGGTGACGACGCGCGCGCCCATCAGCGTCCAATAATCAGGCGCCAGCGCACAGGCCAGATTGCCAATGGTGAAGATCGCCATCAGCGCCAGAAGCACGGTCTTGCGCGGCCACTCGCCGGTGGCGATCGTCAGCAGAGGCGCGCCGATGACGACGCCCAGCGCATAGCCGGAAATCAGTTGGCCGGCGGCCGAGATCGAGACGCCGAGATCCTTGCTGACGTCGATGAGCAGGCCCATGATGACGAATTCGGTGACGCCGATGCCGAAGGCGCCGGCGGCGAGAGCATAAAGAGCGAGAGGCATGATGTTTCCACTTCGGCGGTGACGGGCGCCCTGTCCAGGCAGCGCCCCGACCGGGAAGATCGTGACGCCATGCGAGGTGAACCAGACTTGCTCCAGGCATACTTTCTGTGAAATAGATTCACAGATGGCGAGATCCGACATCAACCGTTCCGGCGAGATCGAAGTGTTTGTGCGCGTCGTCGAGGCGGGCAGCTTTTCGGCGGCGGCACGTGCTTTGCGCATGACCCCGTCCGCGGTGAGCAAATTGATCGCGCGGCTGGAGGCCAGGCTCGGCGCGCGGCTGGTCAGCCGCTCGACGCGCAAGCTGCAATTGACGCCGGAAGGCGCTGCTTTCTACGACAGCGGCATGCGCATCCTCGCCGACATGGACGCAGCCGAGCGCGAGGCGGCCGCGGGAGCCGCGCCGCGCGGCCGGCTGAAGGTCAACAGCTACGTGCCGTTCGGCCACCACCGGCTGATGTCGCTGCTGCCTCGGTTTCTGGAGCGTTATCCCGAGATTTCCGTCGACGCCGTGCTGACCGACAGCGTGATCGACCTTCTGGAGGAGCGCGCCGATGTGGCGATACGCGCCGGGCCGCTACGCGCGTCCCGGCTGGTGGCCCGCAAACTGGGGCAGAGCCGGATGGTGCTGGTGGCAGCACCATCCTATGTCGAAGCGCGTGGGACGCCGCGCACGCTGGCCGATCTCGGACGTCACAATATGCTGGCCTTCGGCTTTGCGCGGCATATGGACGGCTGGCCTTTCGTCGATGCGGCAGGTGCGCCGGTCATCGTCCCGGTTGTCGGAAACACAACGCTGACCGACGGCGAGGCGATGCGGCGAATGGCGCTGGCGGGAGGCGGAATCGCTCGGCTGGCGCGCTGGCATGTCCAGCCGGACATCGACGCCGGGGCATTCGTCCCGTTGCTGGAGGAATTCAACCCAGGCGACGAGGAGGCCACCCATGCCGTCTATGTCGGCCAGGGCAAGCATCTGCCGGCGCGGGTGCGGGCCTTTCTCGATTTTCTCTCGGAGGCCGTTCGTCTCTAACTGAGAAGCCGCGTACCGAGGGCACGCGGCTTCGAAGCAGGCTCGAAAAACGATCAGGCCTTCGGCACGAACGGCGCCGGACGCCGGCCGGCGGCCTGCCGCTCCAGCATCCAGCCAGGATATTCGGCCGGCAGCGCGCTGACCTCGTCCAGTTTGGCGAGATCATCGGTATCAAGTTTGAGGTTCGTGGCGGCAAGGTTCTGTTCGAGCTGATCCATGCGGCTGGCGCCGATGATCACGCTCATCACGAAGGGCTTGGCCAGGACATAGCCGAGCGCCACGGTAGCGACGCTGACATCATGCTTTTTGGCGATCTCGCGCATGACCGCGACCGCCGCCCAGGCGCGGTCCTCGTTGACCGGTGGGAAGTTGAAGGAGGCGCGACGGCCCTCGCCATTGCCGGGCGCGCCTGGGCCGTATTTTCCCGATAGCAGGCCGCCGGCCATTGGCGACCAGACCATCAGGCCGAGCTTCTCTTCGTTGATCAGCGGCACGATCTCGCGCTCGAGATCGCGGCCGGCGATCGAGTAATAGGACTGGATGGTTTCAAAACGGGCAAAGCCCTTGCGGTCGGCGATGCCGAGCGCCTTGGCGATGCGCCAGGCCTGCCAGTTGGATACGCCGACATAGCGGACCTTGCCGCTGGCAACGAGATCGTCCAGCGCCCGCAGCGTCTCGTCGATCGGCGTCACCGCGTCGGTTCCGTGCAGCTGATAGAGATCGATGTGATCGAGCTGCAGCCGCTCGAGGCTGGCATCGACCGAATCCATGATGTGGCCGCGCGAGGAGCCGCGCTGGTTCGGGCCCTCGCCCATGGCACCGTGGACCTTGGTGGCGACGACCACGCTCGACCTGGCAACGCCGAGGTCCCTGAGCGACTGACCGAGCAGGCGCTCGGATTCGCCGAACGAATAGACATCGGCCGTGTCGAAGAAATTGACGCCGGCAGCAAGCGAGCGGCCGACTATCTCGTTGACGCCTTTCTGGTCGAGGCTGGCGATCAGGCCCCATTGGGCATTCTGGCCGGCGGCACCGAAGGTCATGGTGCCGAGGCACAGTTCGGAGACAAACATCCCCGTATTTCCAAGCTGGTTGTAACGCATGGCGAAGGCTCCAGAGATTTGTGATGGCACAAAACAAATAGGAACGGTGCGTTTCGTTTCCAGCGCTGGCGCAATGATGACCTTGGAAGTGGCCCAAGGGCATGGGTGTTCAGGTGATGGGGTCGGCTAGTCGTCCCAGGGATTGAGCACCGTCACACCTGTATCATCGAAATCGCTGACGTTACGCGTCACCAGAATGAGATCATGGACAAACGCGGTTGCCGCGATGAGCGTGTCCGCGCTGCCCCGTGTGCGGCCAGCAGTGATGCGGCCCCAAGCCAAAGCGACATCTTCCGTGACGGCAAGAATGCGGTCGGCATTGTCCCGGCGAAGCTCCCTGAGCCACAGATCGAGGCGCGTTGCCTTTTCGGAGTCGATCTTGCGTAGCTTGATGATCCCACGCTCGACCTCTCCGAGCGTAATGACGCTCAGGCTCACCGATGTCGGATCCACTGAAGCCAGCCATTCAGTTGGCTTGGGCAGCCGCCTCTGCACATCCGAAACGATGTTCGTGTCGAGCAGATACATCAGAGATCTACATCCCGGATCATCGTCTCCGAGCGGCGGTTGACCTCCTCGGCGAAATCATCGTCCCACACCGGGCCCGTCAAAAGATACTCGGCCAATGACTTTTTCTTCCCAGCCAGGCGGTCGTAATCCTCGGCGGAAAGCACCACTGCGGCACGCTCGCCGCGCAGCGTCACCGTCTGCGGTCCCTCGCTGCGCGCTCGTTGAACCACCTTGGAAAAATTGTTTTTTGCGTCCTGAAGGTGCCAGTTCATAGAATGCATCCTAGCTAGCTTGGCTAGACATAGCATTCGTCCGACGGCGCGGCAAGGGATGCCCGACAGGGATGCTGTGTGGTGCGGGGGACTAACGGCTGCCGAAGATCGCCGAACCAACCCTGACACTGGTGGCACCGAAGGCGATGGCCGTTTCGTAATCGCCTGACATGCCCATCGACAGTTTGGCGACGCCTGCCTCCCGCGCCAATTTTTCCAGCAGGGCGAAATGCGGGCCGGGGTTCTCGTCCGCCGGCGGAATGCACATCAGGCCTTCGATGGCGAGGCCGTGAACATCGCGGCAGCGGGCGACGAAGGCGACGGCGTCGCGGGGCTCGATGCCGGCCTTCTGCGGCTCGGAGCCGGTGTTGACCTGGACGTAGAGTTTCGGTGCCCGGCCTTGCCGGTCGATCTCCTTGGCGAGTTCGGCGGAAATCTTCTCACGATCGACCGTCTCGATGACGTCGAACAGCGCCACGGCTTCCCTGGCCTTGTTCGATTGCAGCGGGCCGATCAGATGCAGTTCGATGTCGGGGAAAGCCTCTTTCAGCGCCGGCCACTTGCCCTGCGCTTCCTGCACCCGGTTCTCGCCGAAGACGCGCTGGCCGGCCTCGATGACGGGCTTGATGTCGGCGGCGTCGAAGGTCTTGGAAACGGCGACCAGCGTCACCGCGTCAGCGTCGCGCCGGGCTTCACGCTCCGCGGCGGCGATCTTCGCCTTGACCGCTAAAAACTGCTGAACGGCATCGCCCATGTCCAAATCCCGCTGTTTTGACCGCGTTTTTTCCAGACGCGATACCCATATGGTTGACGGGTTTGCCAAACCATGGTGAACACCCGGACCACATCCAATGAACTGCCGAGCTGTCGCCCGCAGCCCGCATGCTTTTTAAGTGAAAAACGTCCCATGGCAACCGAACGATACAATCCGCGTGCGTCAGAGCCCAAATGGCAGAAGGCCTGGGCGGACAGGAAGCTTTTCGAGGCGCACAACGATGATCCGCGCCCGAAATACTACGTGCTGGAGATGTTCCCCTATCCGTCGGGACGCATCCATATCGGGCATACGCGCAACTACACGATGGGTGACGTGGTGGCGCGCTACAAGCGGGCCAAGGGGTTCAACGTGCTGCATCCGATGGGCTGGGACGCTTTCGGCATGCCGGCCGAGAACGCGGCGATGCAGAACAAGGTCCATCCCAAGGAATGGACCTACCAGAACATCGCCACCATGCGCGAGCAGCTGAAGGTCATGGGCCTGTCGCTGGACTGGGCGCGCGAATTCGCGACCTGCGATGTCGACTACTACCACCGCCAGCAGATGCTGTTCCTCGACTTTGTCGAGAAGGGCCTGGTGACGCGCAAATCCTCGAAGGTCAATTGGGATCCGGAGGACATGACGGTGCTCGCCAACGAGCAGGTCATCGACGGGCGCGGCTGGCGCTCGGGCGCGCTGGTCGAACAGCGCGAGCTGACGCAATGGTTCTTCAGGATTACCGACTTTGCGCAGGATCTTCTGGATTCGCTCGATCGCCTCGACGAATGGCCCGAGAAGGTCAAGCTGATGCAGCACAATTGGATCGGCCGTTCGGAAGGCCTGCTGATCCGCTGGCCGCTGGCGGCTCCCGTCGCCGGCGAGCAGGAGCTGGAAGTCTATACGACGAGGCCCGACACCATCTTCGGCGCCTCCTTCATGGCGGTCGCCGCCGACCATCCGCTGGCGAGGAAGGCTGCCGAGACCAATCCGGCGCTGGCGAGCTTCATCGACGAAGTCCGCCATATGGGCACTTCGGTGGCGGCGCTGGAGACGGCCGAGAAGAAGGGCTTCGACACCGGCATCCGTGTCGTGCATCCGTTCGACGAGAACTGGACGCTACCGGTCTACGTCGCCAATTTCGTGCTGATGGACTACGGCACCGGCGCCATCTTCGGCTGCCCGTCCGGCGACCAGCGCGACCTCGACTTCGCCAACAAATACGGCCTGCCGGTGATCCCGGTGGTGATGCCGGAAGGGGCTGATCCCAAGACCTTCCAGGTCATCGAGGAAGCCTATGTCGACGACGGCGTGATGATTAATTCGCGTTTCCTCGACGGCATGAAGCCGGCTCGCGCTTTCGACGAGGTGGCGAAGCTCTTGGAGCAGAAGACGATCGGCAACCGGCCGATGGCCGAACGCAAGGTCAACTTCCGCCTGCGCGACTGGGGCATTTCGCGCCAGCGCTACTGGGGCTGCCCGATTCCGATGATCCATTGCGAGGATTGCGGTGTGGTGCCGGTACCGAAGGCAGACCTGCCGGTGAAGCTGCCCGACGACGTCGAGTTCGACCGCCCAGGCAACCCGCTGGACCGCCACCCGACCTGGCGGCATGTCAAATGCCCGCAATGCGGCAAGGACGCGCGGCGCGAAACCGACACGATGGACACGTTCGTCGATTCGTCGTGGTATTTCGCCCGCTTCACCGCGCCCTGGGCGAACGAGCCGACCGACCCGAAGGCGGCGAACGAGTGGCTGGCCGTCGACCAGTATATTGGCGGCATCGAGCACGCGATCCTGCATCTGCTCTATTCGCGCTTCTTCACCCGGGCCATGCGCGAGACCGGCCATCTCGACCTGGCCGAGCCGTTCAAGGGCCTGTTCACGCAAGGCATGGTGGTGCACGAGACCTATCGCGTGGGATCGGCATCGAACGGGCGCTGGCTGGCGCCGACCGAGGTGCGGCTGGAGGACATCGACGGCAAGCGCCGCGCCATCGAGATCGCCACGGGCGAGACGGCGGAGATCGGCTCCCTGGAAAAGATGTCGAAGTCGAAGAAGAACACCGTCAGCCCCGAAGACATCACCGACGGCTACGGCGCCGACACCGCACGCTGGTTCATGCTGTCGGATTCGCCGCCCGAACGCGACGTCGAATGGACCGACGATGGCGCCGCCGGCGCGCATCGCTTCATGCAGCGCATCTGGCGCCTGGTCTCTACCGCGGCCGAATCGCTGGCCGGGGTCAAGCCCGCGGCGGCTGACGGCGGTGGGGCCGGGCCGGTTTCCAAGGCCACGCACAAGATCCTGAAAGCGGTCGGCGAGGACATCGAGAAACTCGCATTCAACCGCGCCATCGCCCGCATCTACGAACTCGCCAACGTGCTGACCACGCCGCTCAACGACGTGGCCGAAGGCAAGGCCGATGCCGCGCTCAAAGGCGCCTGCCGGGAGGCCGTGGAGGTGCTCGTGCACCTGATCGCGCCGATCATGCCGCATCTGGCCGAGGAATGCTGGGAGGCGCTCGGCGGCGCCGATCTGGTCGCCGAACGGCCGTGGCCGATCTTCGATCCGGCGCTGGTCGTCGACAATGAGGTTACCTATCCGGTCCAGGTCAACGGCAAGAAGCGCGGGGATTTGACAATTGCCCGCGACGCGGACCAAGGTGCGGTCGAAAAAGCCGTGCTCGCTCTCGACTTCGTGCAGAAGGCGCTCGAAGGCAAGGCTCCGCGCAAGGTGATCATCGTGCCGCAGAGGATCGTCAATGTCGTTGCCTGATCGGGAAAAGACAGAGCTGAGCCGTTTGCTGCGCCGTATCGCGCTTGCCGGCCTTGTCGGCTCGCTTGCGCTCGTTTCGGCCTGCCAGGTGCGGCCGCTCTACTCGAGCGCGCCGCTGTCGACCGGCTCGAGCGCCAATGCCGAACTGGCATCGATCGCCGTCAAGCCGGTCGGGACGCGTTACGGCCAGCAGGTGCGCAACAACCTGATCTTCGGGTTTGGGCGCGGCGCCGGCGAACCGGCCTCTCCGGCCTACTCGCTCGATCTCGGCGTGACCGAAGCCGTTGAATCCTCGGCGCTCGTGCAGGTCGGAACCGATCAGGACGAGCCGACCGCCGGTTCGGTGACGCTGACCGCCGGCTACACGCTGACCGATGCCAAAACCGGCGCGGTGATCGCGACCGGCAGGCGGGCGATCACCTCGTCCTTCGACAGGCCGCGCCAGGAGTTCGCCGCGTACCGGGCACAGATCGATGCCGAGAACCGCGCCGCGCGCGAGCTCGCCAACGCGCTGCAACTGTCCATAGCCCAGGATCTCGCACGGCACGGCAAGACGGCCGGTTAGCGCCGCTCTTCGTTTTACGGCAACATCGCGATCTGGTGCCTGGGCCGTCTTTGCCACGTCCCGGAGCCAAATCTCCGCTCGCCTTTGGTCGAGGCGCGCGGGTGAGTGCACGATCTTGGGATGAGGATCAGCCGCACGGATCCGATCGTCCGACACCGCTGCGAAAGTCGCGCTTCGCCGCTCCGGAGGAGCCGACGGGAAGCAACTGTTAACCACTCGCTCTCTATTGCTCAACAGACATTTCAGCGTGAGTCTTGAGCATGGAATCCAAGCGTTTTCCTCGGGTCGGTTCATTGAAGGCAGCGTCGCCCGATGACCCCGGGATGAAGCGTTTCATGGGTGTGGACAACAAGGCTGACGGCCAGCGAGCAGGAACAGCAGGAGCCGGCCATTCCCCATCCCCTGTTGATCTCGGGGGCAACGAAAGCCCTGCCTGGCAAGAGTATTTCTTCCTGGCCCCCAATGTGCGGTTTACGCGCACGCCAGACTATGAAACCAGCACGCGCCGTCCGCGGGACGAGGCGATTGCCGTCGAGCAAAGCGAATCACCAGCACCGCAGGCACACGGCCAATCCACCGCGGCTGGGACGTCTTCGTCGGCGCCGATACCAAGCCGAAATCTTTCTTCGGGCGCCGCCAGGCCGTCCGTCGGCAACAGAGCCGTGGTGCAACCGGCCCCGGCCCCTGTTCCGTCAGGACATGCCGGCGAAAAGGCGCGGGCCGTCGCTACGCCGGCGGGCCACAGGATGACTGCGGCGGCGCGGGCGTCCGCACCGGCAGCGTCCGCCCAAGCAGCAGCGGCTCCGGTCAAGACTACGAGCCGCGAAAATGTGCGCTGGCCCTATCTGTCGGATCACGTCTTTTTCGAGGTCATGGCGCCCTATTTGGTCGAAGGCCCATCACCCGCGCCGCGGGCCGTCCCGGTTGCACGCACGACCGCGCCTGTGGTCACCGAGCGGATCGACAACCGCCATGCGCCAGCGACCGATCCGACCGCGTTGTTCCGTGTCATCGAATGCCTTCCCGGGTCGCCGGCTCCGCCCGTCGCGCCGGATGTCCGTCCGGCCAACTCCAACCAGGCCGCGGTTCAGCCGGCGGCCAACCGCGTGCCGCAGCAAGCCCGGGCGAAGGCCGCAGTTCCCGCCGTCGCGGGCAATGCCGTTCCGGCACAGGTCACGCAAAGTCCGGAGGAAACCATCCCGGCTCCGGCCGCGCGCGCATCGTCGCGAGCACCACTGGTCGGCAGGATCGTGCCGACCGTGACGGGCGAGACGTACGAACTTCCCTCGGAAGAATTGTTGCAGCAGCCGCCGGAGGGACAAGGCTTCTACATGTCGCAGGAGCGGCTCGAGCAGAATGCCGACCTCCTGGAAAGCGTGCTCGAGGACTTCGGCGTGCGCGGCGAGATCATCCATGTTCGCCCCGGTCCGGTCGTCACCCTCTATGAATTCGAGCCGGCGCCGGGCGTGAAATCCTCGCGCGTCATCGGTCTTGCCGACGACATCGCCCGCTCCATGTCGGCGATCTCGGCGCGCGTCGCCGTCGTGCCTGGACGCAACGTCATCGGCATCGAGCTTCCGAACGAGGCGCGCGAAACCGTCTATTTCCGCGAGCTGATCGAATCGGAGGGCTTCCGCAAGACCGGCTGCAAGCTTGCGCTCTGCCTCGGCAAGACGATCGGCGGTGAGCCTGTGATCGCCGAGTTGGCGAAGATGCCCCACTTGCTGGTTGCCGGCACCACGGGTTCCGGCAAGTCGGTTGCCATCAACACGATGATCCTGTCGCTGCTCTACCGGCTGAAGCCGGAGGAATGCCGGCTGATCATGGTCGATCCCAAGATGCTCGAACTCTCCGTCTATGATGGCATCCCGCATCTTCTGACGCCCGTCGTCACCGATCCAAAAAAGGCCGTCACCGCGCTCAAATGGGCGGTGCGTGAGATGGAGGACCGCTATCGCAAGATGGCGCGGCTCGGCGTGCGCAACATCGACGGCTACAATCAGCGCGCCGCCGCTGCCCGCGAAAACGGCGAGACGGTCGTGATGACCGTGCAGGCGGGCTTCGAAAAGGGCACCGGCGAGCCGCTCTTCGAGCAGCAGGAAATCGACCTCGCGCCAATGCCTTATATCGTCGTCATCGTCGACGAGATGGCCGACCTGATGATGGTCGCCGGCAAGGAGATCGAAGGCGCCATCCAGCGCCTGGCGCAGATGGCGCGCGCGGCCGGCATCCACCTGATCATGGCGACGCAGCGTCCCTCGGTCGATGTCATCACGGGCACGATCAAGGCCAATTTTCCGACCCGGATTTCCTTCCAGGTCACCTCCAAGATCGACAGCCGCACCATCCTTGGCGAGCAGGGCGCCGAGCAGCTGCTCGGCCAGGGCGACATGCTGCACATGATGGGTGGCGGGCGCATCGCCCGCGTGCACGGCCCCTTCGTTTCCGACGTGGAGGTCGAGCATGTCGTGGCGCACCTGAAGGCGCAGGGTCGCCCCGAATACCTGGAAACCGTGACGGCGGACGAGGATGAAGAGGAAGACGAAGGCGATGAGGGCGCGGTCTTCGACAAGGGCGCCGTTGCGGCGGAGGACGGCGATTCCAGCTACGACGAGGCGGTCAAGGTGGTGTTGCGCGACAAGAAATGTTCGACGTCCTACATTCAGCGCCGCCTCGGCATCGGTTATAACCGCGCCGCCTCCCTGGTCGAGCGCATGGAGAAGGAAGGTCTGGTCGGCGCACCAAACCATGTCGGCAAGCGCGAGATCATCATGGGCCGGCGCCCGCCGGTAACCGCAGCTGAGGATGACGGCACGGATTGACCGGCCTCTTGATCGCAGCGCATAAAAAGGCCGGTTTCCCGGCCTTTTTCGTGTCGGATAGGTTCGCTCAGCCGATCTTCTGGCCGGTCTTGGCCCAGTCGGCGAGGAAGGCGGCAAGGCCCTTGTCGGTCAGCGGGTGATTGACCAGCGCCTTCAGGGTCGCGGGCGGCGCAGTGACGATATCGGCGCCGATGAGCGCCGCCTGCTTGACGTGGTTCACGGTGCGCACGGAAGCGGTCAGGATCTCGGTCTGGAAATCGTAATTGTCGTAGATCTGACGGATCTCCTGGATCACTTCCATGCCGTCGGAGCCGGTATCGTCGACGCGGCCGACGAAGGGCGAGATGAAGGAGGCACCCGCCTTGGCGGCGAGCAGCGCCTGGTTGGCCGAGAAGCAGAGCGTGACATTGACCATACGGTTCATCTCGGTGCGGATCGTCTTGCAGGCCTTCAATCCGTCCAGCGTCAACGGCACCTTGATGGCGACATTCGGAGCGATCTTGGCCAGCACCTCGGCCTCGGCCATCATCTGCTTGTATTCGGTCGCCACGACCTCCGCGGAGACCGGTCCTTCGACGATGTCGCAGATCTGCTTGGTGACCTCGGCGATCTTGCCGCCTGACTTCAGGATCAGCGACGGGTTGGTGGTGACGCCATCGAGCAGCCCCAGATCGATAAGTTCACGGATTTCCTTGATATCGGCGGTGTCGGCAAAAAATTTCATGGCGGTCTCCTGACGATTTCGTCGTGCTTGGGAAGGCACGTTCAGCGTTGCCCTTTGATCTAGAGCAAAGTCGGGGCAAGGTCACGCCTCATGATCGAAGATTCGCCCTTTGTCGCAGCCGCACCGGTGCTGGTGCCGATGCCGGCCGAACGCCCCTACACCTATGCCGTGCCCGCCGGCATGCGGGTGGTGCCGGGCTCGATCGTGCGCGTGCCGCTCGGGCCTCGCCAGGTCGCCGGCATCGTCTGGGACGGCGCGGTCGAGACGGTCGACGCGAGAAAGCTGCGCCCGATCGAACAGGTCTTCGACTGCCCGCCGATCGACCGGGCGATGCGTCGTTTCGTCGACTGGGTGGCGCAGTACACGCTCTCGGCGCCGGGCATGGTGGCGCGCATGCTGCTGAGGGCGCCGGAGGCTTTCGACCCGGAACCTTGGATCGAGGGATTGCAGCGAACCGCGGCGGTTCCGGACCGGATGACGGATGCGCGGGCCCGCGTGCTGGAGGCGGCCGACGGAGGACTGGCCTGGACGCGATCCGGCCTCGCCCATGCGGCCGGCGTGTCGTCGACGGTGATCGAAGGGCTGAAGGCGCAAGGCGTGTTCGAAACGGTGATGATCCCGCCGCGGCCCGTGGTGGCGGAGCCTGACCCAGCCTACGCCACGCCGGAATTGATGCCCGACCAGAACGAAGCTGCACGGCTGCTGCGCGCCAATGTCGCGGGTGGTGGCTTCAACGTCGCACTGCTCGACGGCGTCACCGGTTCGGGCAAGACGGAGGTTTATTTCGAAGCGGTGGCGGCGGCACTCGACCGGGGCAAGCAGGTGCTGATCCTGCTGCCTGAAATCGCATTGACCCATGCTTTCCTCGAACGGTTTCAGCAGCGTTTTGGCGCCAAGCCCGCCGAATGGCACTCCGACCTGCCGCCGAGGATGCGCGAACGCGTCTGGCGGCAGGTGGCGGAAGGCGGTGTGCGGGTCGTGGCCGGCGCACGCTCGGCGCTGTTCCTGCCGTTCAAGGAGCTTGGCCTGATCGTCGTCGACGAGGAGCACGACCCCGCCTACAAGCAGGAAGACCGTGTCTTCTACAATGCCCGCGACATGGCTGTCGTGCGCGGCCATATAGGCGGCTTCCCCGTGGTGCTGGCATCGGCGACGCCATCGGTCGAGAGCCGCGTCAATGCCAGCCAGGGCCGCTACGCCAGGGCGGTGCTGTCCGCCCGCTTCGCCGAGGCGGCACTTCCCGATCTGAAAGCGATCGACATGCGGCGCGCGCCGCCGGCGCGCGGCGGCTTCCTGTCGCCGGTTCTGATCGACCACATGCGCCGGACGCTGGAGAGGAAGGAACAGTCGCTCCTGTTCCTCAACCGGCGCGGCTATGCGCCGCTGACGCTGTGCCGCGTCTGCGGCCACCGCTTCGGTTGCCCGGTCTGCTCGGCCTGGCTGGTCGAGCACCGCTTTCGCGGCCAGCTCGTCTGCCACCATTGCGGGCACAATGAGCGCCGTCCGGAAGCCTGTCCGGAATGCGGCACGCTCGATCATCTGGTCGCCTGCGGGCCGGGCGTCGAGCGCATCGCCGAGGAAGTCGTCACGCATTTCCCGGATGCGCGCACCATCGTCTTGTCGTCGGATCTGATGGGCGGCGTGCGGCGGCTGCGGCTGGAGCTGGAAGCCATCGCCAATGGCGAGGCGGACATCGTCATCGGCACGCAGCTCGTCGCCAAGGGCCACAATTTCCCCAACATGACCTTGGTCGGTGTCGTGGATGCCGATCTCGGCCTTGCCAATGGCGATCCGCGCGCCGCCGAGCGCACCTTCCAGCTGCTCAGCCAGGTGACCGGCCGCGCCGGGCGCACCGGCAAGAAGAGCCTCGGCCTGCTGCAGACCTTCCAGCCCGACCATCCGGTGATGCGGGCGATCGTCTCCGGCGATGCCGACGCGTTCTACGAGCGCGAGATTTCCGAGCGCGAGCGGGCGGCTCTGCCGCCCTTCGGCCGGCTGGCCGGCGTCATCGTCAGCGCGGTGACGCGGGCGGAAGCCGAGGGCCATGCCCGCGGCCTGCGCCGTGCCGCGCCCGAGGCATCCGACCTGTTCGTGCTTGGGCCGGCCGAAGCGCCGCTGTCCCTGCTCGGCGGCCGTCACCGCTTCCGCCTGCTGATCCAGGGCGAGCGCCGCGCCGACATGCAAGGGTTTATCCGAACCATGCTGGCCAACGGGCCAAAGCAGCGCGGCTCGGTGCGGGTGCAGGTCGACATCGATCCGCAGAGCTTTTTGTAAAACGGGATCTCAACCATGGCCGCCGCTGCGAGAGAAAAGGAGATCACATGAAAACTCTTGGGTTGCTCGGCGGCATGAGTTGGGAATCGACGGCGATCTATTATCGCCTGCTCAACGATCTGGTGAGGCAGCGTATCGGCGGGCTGCATTCGGCGAAATTGCTGCTCTGGTCGTTCGACTTCGCCGAGATCGCCGAGATGCAACATCACGGGGACTGGGAAGGCGCCGGCGTGCTTCTGGTCGATGCCGCGCGCAAGCTTGAGTCAGCCGGCGCGGAAGGCCTGCTCTTGTGCACCAACACCATGCACAAGCTCGCCGACCAGGTGCAGGCCTCGGTGTCGATCCCGCTGATCCACATCGCCGACGCCACCGCAGCCGGCATCAAGGCAGCCGGCATGCGGCGCCCGGCGCTGCTGGCAACGCGGTTCACCATGGAGCAGGATTTCTACAAGGACCGGCTTGTCGACAAACATGGATTGCAGCCGATCGTGCCGGACCGGGCAGGGCGCGACATGGTCCATCGCATCATCTATGACGAGCTCTGCCAGGGCATCGTCGCCGAGGCATCGAAAGCCGCCTATGTCGCCGAGATCAACCGCCTGCGGCGCGATGAAAATATCGACAGCGTGATCATGGGCTGCACCGAAATCACCATGCTGATCGGCCAGCCGGATTTCGACATTCCGGTCTTCGACACGACGCGCATCCATGCCGAAGCGGCGGTCGCCTTCGCGCTGTCTTGATGCGTTTGGCCTAAAGTGCCGGCCGCCATCTGGCGCGCGGCTTTTCCTCCGCTAGAATGCCCGCGATTTCAGAGCGGCATTTACGAGGGGACACTATGGATTTTGCGTTTCCATGGCCGGTGAGCCAGGGCGAATGGCTGGCCTGGTCGAGCGCCGTCGTCACGGTGCTGCTCGGCTTGGTGCTTTTCCTGGCGCCGGGGCTTGCCTTCCGTATCCTGCGCTTGCAGGTCAAGCCGGAGAAGGCGGCGGCGATCGCCGAAGGGCGCGGCCGCATGTCGGGCTTCTATCTCGGCGTCGGCCTCTGCTGCATCCTGCTGGCGCAGCCGCTGATCTACATGGCGCTCGGCTTCTCCTGGCTGTTCACCGCCTTCGGCCGGTTGCTGTCGATGATGTCGGATGGCGCCAACACGCCCTTCAACTGGGTTTCCATCGTCGTGGAACTGGCGCTGGCGGCGTTGCCGCTTGCCTTTGCCTTCGGCTTCCTGCCCTGAATCCACAGGCAATCCAGGGACTTCGTCGCCGGATGCGACAATAGTGCCTGAAAACCATGCGGAACGACGCATTGCGGTCTTAAAAGGCCTGTGCTAGACGGCAATCGACTTTCGGCCGGGGATAGCGGAAGCCGCGCCTCCGTGCTTGAAAAAATGCAGTAAGGTCAAAGATTTAGCCAGAGTTTTCGCTCGCGCCAACAATCTGCGGCCTGTCAGACAAGAGAAAAGACGGTCCGTGGCCCAATCGTCATCGCCAATCTCAGGTGTCGCAGAGCGCTATGCGGGTTCGCTGTTCGAACTGGCATCGCAGGCGAATTCCGTCGCCAAGGTCGAAGCCGACCTCAACAGTTTCGAGGCGATGCTCGCGGGCAGCGCCGACTTGACCCGGCTGATCAACAGCCCGGTGTTCTCCAGCGAGGACCAGGCCAAGGCCATCGCGGCCATCGCCGACAAGGCCGGGATCACCGGCCTGACCGGCAATTTCCTGCGCGTCGTCGCCAAGAACCGCCGGCTGTTCGCCGTGCCCGGCATGATCAAGGCATTCCGCCAGATCGCCGCCGAGCATCGTGGCGAGACGGCCGCCGAGGTAACGTCGGCACATCAACTGACCGCTGCCCAGCAGGCCGAACTCAAGGCGGCGCTGAAGAGCGTTGCCGGCAAGGACGTTTCCATCTCCGTCACCGTCGATCCGTCGCTGCTCGGCGGACTGGTGGTCAGGATGGGCTCGCGCCAGATCGATACGTCGCTCAAAACCAAACTCAATTCGCTCAAGCTTGCACTGAAAGAGGTCGGCTGATGGACATCCGCGCCGCGGAAATTTCCGCAATTCTGAAAGACCAGATCAAGAATTTCGGCAAGGAGGCCGAGGTCTCCGAAGTCGGACAGGTGCTGTCCGTCGGTGACGGTATCGCCCGCGTCTACGGCCTCGACAATGTCCAGGCCGGCGAGATGGTCGAATTCCCCGGCGGCATCCGCGGCATGGCGCTCAACCTCGAAGCCGACAATGTCGGCGTCGTCATCTTCGGCGCCGACCGCGACATCAAGGAAGGCGACACCGTCAAGCGCACCGGCGCCATCGTCGACGTTCCGGTCGGCCCGGGCCTGCTCGGCCGCGTCGTCGACGCGCTCGGCAACCCGATCGACGGCAAGGGCCCGATCAAGGCGACCGAACGCAAGCGCGTCGACGTCAAGGCGCCCGGCATCATTCCGCGCAAGTCGGTGCATGAGCCGATGTCGACGGGCCTCAAGGCCATCGACGCGCTGATCCCGGTCGGCCGCGGCCAGCGCGAGCTGGTCATCGGCGACCGCCAGACCGGCAAGACCGCCATCATCCTCGACACGATGCTCAACCAGAAATCGGTGCACGACAACGGCCCCGAGAAGGAAAAGCTCTACTGCGTCTACGTCGCCGTCGGCCAGAAGCGCTCGACCGTGGCACAGTTCGTCAAGGTGCTGGAAGAGCGCGGCGCGCTCGAATATTCGATCATCATCGCCGCCACCGCTTCCGATCCGGCGCCGATGCAGTTCCTGGCGCCGTTCGCCGGCTGCACCATGGGCGAGTATTTCCGCGACAACGGCATGCATGCGCTGATCAGCTACGACGATCTGTCGAAGCAGGCCGTCGCCTATCGCCAGATGTCGCTGCTCTTGCGCCGCCCGCCGGGCCGCGAAGCCTATCCGGGCGACGTCTTCTACCTGCATTCGCGCCTGCTCGAGCGCGCCGCCAAGCTCAATGACGACATGGGCAACGGTTCGCTGACGGCGCTGCCTGTCATCGAAACGCAGGCCAACGACGTGTCGGCCTATATCCCGACCAACGTGATCTCGATCACCGACGGCCAGATCTTCCTCGAAACCAACCTGTTCTTCCAGGGCATCCGTCCGGCCGTCAATGTCGGCCTGTCGGTGTCGCGCGTCGGCTCCTCGGCGCAGATCAAGGCGATGAAGCAGGTTGCCGGCTCGATCAAGGGCGAGCTCGCGCAGTACCGCGAAATGGCGGCGTTCGCGCAGTTCGGCTCGGATCTCGACGCCGCCACGCAGCGCCTGCTCAACCGCGGTTCGCGCCTGACCGAGCTCCTGAAGCAGCCGCAGTTCTCGCCGCTGAAGACGGAAGAGCAGGTCGCGGTGATCTTCGCCGGCGTCAACGGCTATCTCGACAAGCTGCCGGTCAACCAGGTCGGCAAGTTCGAGCATGGCCTGCTCAGCCACATGCGCTCGGCCGGCAAGGACGTCCTCGACGCCATCCGCAAGGAAAAGGCGCTGTCGGACGATCTGCGCGGCAAGCTGAAGGCCGAGATCGACGCTTTCGCCAAGACCTTCGCCTGAGCGAAGCGCCAGTCCGGATGAGACAAGACGGGATCAGGTTTGAAGCATGCCTTCATTAAAAGACCTTCGTAACCGTATCGCCTCGGTCAAGGCGACGCAGAAGATCACCAAGGCGATGCAGATGGTCGCCGCGGCGAAGCTGCGCCGCGCCCAAGAGGCCGCCGAAGCGGCGCGCCCCTATTCGGAGCGCATGGGTTCCGTGCTGGCCAATATCACCCAGGCGATCGGCGGCGGTGGCGATGCCCCGGCGCTGATGACCGGCACCGGCAAGGACGACGTGCACCTGCTTGTCGTCTGCACCGCCGAGCGCGGCCTGTGCGGCGGCTTCAATTCGCAGATCGCCCGCCTTGCCCGCGACCACATCCGCAGGCTCCTGGCCGACGGCAAGCAGGTCAAGATCATCTGCGTCGGCAAGAAGGGTTTCGATATCCTGCGCCGCGACTATGCCTCGATGATCCTCGACCGGATCGACCTGCGCGAGGTCAAGACGCTCGGCTTCGTCAATGCCGATGCGATCGCCAAGAAGGTCATCCACCTCTTCAACGAGGGCGGCTTCGACATCTGCACGCTGTTCTATTCGCAGTTCAAGTCGGTGATCAGCCAGGTCCCGACCGCGCAGCAAATCATTCCGGCTGCCGAGCCCCCGGCCGCGGCCGAGTCCACGGATGGCGGCAACGCCGTCTACGAGTACGAGCCGGAGCCGGGTGAAATCCTGTCCGAGCTCATTCCGCGCAACATCGCGGTGCAGATCTTCCGCGCGCTGCTTGAAAACGCGGCGGGCGAGATGGGCGCCAAGATGAGCGCCATGGACAATGCCACGCGCAACGCCGGCGAGATGATCAACAAGCTGTCGATCACCTACAACCGCCAGCGCCAGGCGCAGATCACCAAGGAACTGATCGAAATCATTTCGGGCGCCGAGGCGCTCTAGGCACGGTTTCCCGGGGTCAACGACCTCGATCCGACCGCGCGAGAAACAAAGGACGAAAAGGGTAAAGACGATGGCGAAAGCAGCGACCCCCAAGACTGCGACCCCCAAGACTGCGGCTCCCAAGGCGGCAGCCCCGGCCAAGGCAGCACCGGCAAAGGCTCCGGCCGCAGCAGCCAAGGCGGCTCCGGCCAGGAAAGCGGCAGCGCCGACCAGGGCCGCCGCGGTAAAAACCCCGGCCGTGGCCAGTAAGGCCACCGGCATCGTCGGCAAGGTCCGGCAGGTCATCGGCGCCGTGGTCGACGTGCAGTTCGGCGATCACCTGCCGCCGATCCTGAATGCGCTCGAGACCACCAATGTCGGCAACCGCCTGGTTCTCGAAGTGGCCCAGCATCTGGGCGAAAACACCGTGCGCTGCATCGCCATGGATTCCACCGAAGGCCTGGTGCGCGGCCAGGAAGTGCGCGACACCGGCGGCCCGATCGCCGTGCCGGTCGGTCCGGGCATGCTCGGCCGCATCATCAACGTCATCGGCGAGCCGGTCGACGAAGCAGGCCCGGTCGACGCGGTTGAGTTGCGCTCGATCCACCAGCCGGCCCCGGCCTATATCGAACAGTCGACGGAAGCGCAGATCCTGATCACCGGCATCAAGGTGCTCGACCTGCTCGCGCCCTATGCCAAGGGCGGCAAGATCGGCCTGTTCGGCGGCGCCGGCGTCGGCAAGACGGTGCTGATCCAGGAACTGATCAACAACATCGCCAAGGCGCATGGCGGCTATTCGGTGTTCGCCGGCGTCGGCGAGCGCACCCGTGAGGGCAACGACCTCTATCACGAGTTCATCGAATCCGGCGTCAACAAGAAGGGCGGCGGCGAAGGCTCCAAGGCGGCGTTGGTCTATGGTCAGATGAACGAGCCGCCGGGCGCGCGTGCCCGCGTCGGCCTGACCGGCCTGACGGTCGCCGAATATTTCCGCGACCAGGGCCAGGACGTGCTGTTCTTCGTCGACAACATCTTCCGCTTCACGCAGGCCGGTTCGGAAGTGTCGGCGCTGCTCGGTCGTATCCCCTCGGCCGTGGGCTATCAGCCGACGCTCGCCACGGACATGGGCGCCCTGCAGGAACGCATCACCACCACCACCAAGGGCTCGATCACCTCGGTGCAGGCCATCTACGTGCCGGCCGACGACTTGACCGACCCGGCGCCGGCGACCTCGTTCGCCCACCTCGACGCGACGACGACGCTCAACCGCTCGATCGCCGAAAAGGGCATCTATCCGGCGGTCGATCCGCTGGACTCGACCTCGCGCATGCTCGACCCGCTGGTGGTCGGTGAAGAGCACTATGCCGTCGCGCGCCAGGTGCAGTCGATCCTCCAGCGCTACAAGTCGCTGCAGGACATCATCGCTATCCTGGGCATGGACGAATTGTCGGAAGAGGACAAGCAGACGGTGGCCCGCGCCCGCAAGATCGAGCGCTTCCTGTCGCAGCCCTTCTTCGTCGCCGAAGTGTTCACCGGCGCGCCGGGCAAGCTGGTCGACCTCGCCGACACCATCAAGGGCTTCAAGGGCCTCTGCAACGGTGACTACGACCACCTGCCGGAAGCCGCTTTCTACATGGTCGGCGGCATCGAGGAAGCGGTCGAGAAGGCACAGCGTCTCGCGGCTGAAGCGGCTTAATCAAGGGAATAGGGAGTAGTCAGTAGTCAGTAGTGAATGGCAGGCAGGTGACCGGGGGCAATTGCCCCTTTCTCCCTACTTCCCTACTCACTATTCCCTACTCACTAAATTGATCATGGCAGAAGCTTTCAAGTTCGAACTGGTCTCGCCGGAGCGCCTGCTGGTTTCCGCAGAGGTCGAGGCCGTCGTCATTCCGGGTGCCGAGGGCGAGATGACCGTGATGGCGCATCACGCACCGGTCATGACCACCATCAAGCCGGGTGTCGTCACGGTGAAGGCCGCATCGGGCGGTGAAGAGCGTTATGTCGTCTTCGGCGGCTTCGCCGACATTGTTCCGGCCGGCTGCACGCTGCTGGCGGAATCTGCTGTCGCGGTGAAGGATGTCGACCGCGCCGATCTCGCGCGCCGTATCCAGGAAGCCAGGGAAGACGCCGCCGACGCCAAGGACGACCAGTCGCGCACCAAGGCCGAACAATTCCTCAGCCAGCTCACCACGCTGGAAGGCGCCATCCTGCCGGCTTGAGGCTGGCACCAACAGTCGACTGAAAAGCGGGGCCTTGCCTCGCTTTTTCGTTTTTAAATGCCCAATGCCGCGAAGGCCTGAGCCGGTCCGCCACGGCGCAACTGCTCGAGATGGACGGCCGCGAGGTCCATCAATCCGGCACGCTCCGGCGCTCCGGTTGCGAAGCCGGCGAGATCGAACACTGAAGCGACGGTTTCGGCAGCGGGCAGATTCCGGTCAATGATCGCCGTCATGGACATGTCGAGCGGATCGGTGAAATGGCCCTCGGGCAAAGTCTTTCCGCGTGCTTCGCAGGCGGCGATCCAGGCGGCAACCGCCAGCATGAGATGCCGGGGCGCGGCGCCTGAATGGAGGCGCTCGATGGCAGAGGCGATGATGCGCTGCGGCAGTTTCTGGCTGCCGTCATTGGCGATCTGTGCGGTCCGGTGGGCGAGCGCGGTGTTGGAGAATCGCTGGGAAAGCTCTGCCGTATAGTTCGCGGTGTCCAGCCCGGCATCGGTGGGCAGGGTCGGGATTGCCTCGGCCCAGAGCGCATCGACAAAGCGCCTGATCGCCGGATCGGCGAAGGCGCGGTCGACGGTGGCGTGTCCGCTGAGCAGGCCGAGATAGGCAATGGCCGAATGCGCCCCGTTGAGCAGCCTCAGCTTCATGTCCTCGAAGGGCCCGACATCCCCGACCATGGTGACACCGAACTTTTCCCAGGCTGGGCGACCTGCCGGAAAATTGTCTTCGACCACCCACTGGCAGAACGGCTCGGTCATGACCGGCCAGGCGTCGTCGACGCCGAGCTCGAGAGCGATCCGCGCCCGGTCGGCATCGGTCGTGGCCGGCACGATGCGGTCGACCATGCTGGAGGGAAACGCGACCTCGTCGGCGATATGGCCGGCAAGCCTGGTCGCGCCTTTCTCCCCGAGGCCGGCATCGCGCAGCGTTGCGAATTCCACCAGCAGCCTGTGCAAGGTCGCGCCGTTGGCAGGCAGGTTGTCGCAGCAGAGCACGGTGAAGGGCTGCAAGCCGGCCGCGCGACGGCGTGCAAGCGCCTCGGCCAGAAAACCGTGCGCGGTCTTCGGCAGATGCGGGTTCGCCAGATCGTAGGCAATATCGGGATGGGCCGCGTCGAGCCCGCCGCCGGCGGCCCGCAGATAGGCTTTCTCGGTGATGGTCAGCGTCACGATGCGGGTGCGCGGATCGGTCAGCGCGGCCAGCACGGCGGCGGGATCTTCCGGCGCCACCAGCATCGCGCTGATGGAGCCAATGACATGAAGCCTTTCTTCGCCCCCGCGGCGGATCGCCAGCGTGTAGAGCCCGTCCTGCGGCGCCAGCGCATCGCGCGTGTCGGCACTGCGCAGCGACACGCCGACGATGCTCCAGTCCGTCTCTCCAGCACTCAGGCAATCGTCGACATAGGCTGCCTGGTGGGCGCGATGAAAGGCGCCGACCCCCAGATGCACGATGCCTTGCGTGACCGATGCGCGATCAAAACGCGGCACGACGATCCTCGCCGGCAACGTCGCGATCGTATTCTTCGAAAGACGCCTGTTCATTGCTGCGCGAAGTCCCCGATTGGCCTTTGGGAGCCGCCCCGTAAGGTCGGCGAAGGAGAAACGGCAGCGGCGTAACATCCACTGCCGTCCGGCACAATGGCTCGTTCCCGATCCAAAGTCATCATACAACAATCCATTTTTTGTATGTTGACATTATTTCCTTGCGACCCTACCGATAGCGCCTCTTGGGAGGATCACCGTGGCACTGACAGATGCGGATTTGCTGCTTAGCAGCGACGTGCGTCCACGCTCGCTCGCCCGCACCGGATGCTGGCCAAATGGCCAAGATGAGCAGGGATGACAGGCTGGTGATGCGCCGGCTCTGAGCCGGCGCCTTTATTTTTGGAAAAGGGAGGAAGTCATGTTGCATTTTTCGAAATTGACGGCGGCCACATTCGCCATTGGCTCGCTGTTGATCGGCATTGCCAACGCGCAAACCGTGCTGCGGTCGGCCGACACGCATCCCGACGGCTATCCGACGGTCGAAGCGGTGAAATACATGGGCGAGCTGATCAAGCAGCGCACCGATGGCCGCTATTCGGTCGAGGTCTATCATTCGGCGCAGCTCGGCGAGGAGAAGGATACGATCGAGCAGACCCAGACCGGCGTCATCGACCTCAACCGTGTCTCGATGGGCCCGTTCAACGGCATCGTGCCGGAAACCGCGGTGCCGTCGCTGCCCTACATATTCCGCTCGGTCGAACATATGCGCCATGTCATGGACGGGCCGATCGGCGACGACATCCTGAAAGCTTTCGAGGCACATGACCTGGTCGGTCTGGCCTTCTACGATTCCGGCGCGCGCTCCTTCTACAACACCAAGAAGGACATCGCCTCGATCGCCGACCTGAAGGGCATGAAATTCCGCGTCATCCAGTCGGACGTGTTCGTCGACATGGTCAACGCACTGGGCGCCAACGCCACGCCGATGGCTTATGGCGAAGTCTATTCGGCACTTGAGACCGGCGTCATCGACGGCGCGGAAAACAACTGGCCGAGCTTCGAATCCGCCAAGCACTATGAGGTCGCCAAGCACTACACGCTCGACCAGCACCAGATCGTTCCGGAGGTGCTGGTGATGGCGAAGGCGAGCTGGGACAAGCTCTCGCCGGAAGACCAGGCGATCGTGCGCCAGGCGGCCAAGGACAGCGTCGTCAAGATGCGCGAACTGTGGGACGCGCAGGAAAAGAAATCCCGCGACATCGTGGAGAAGGCAGGCGTCAAGGTCAGCGAGATCGACAAGCAGCCGCTGATCGACGCGATGAAGCCGGTCTATGACAAATATCTGTCGACGCCGGCGCTGAAGGATCTCGCCGCCCGCATCCAGGCAACCAAGTGAAGTCGGTCGCGGGGCGGGCAATGCATGCCGTCCCGCGCCTTCGTGACCGGCCGGCGATCGGGAGGATCAGATGGCGACAATGACAAGCAGCGCGGCGCCGCCACGGTTCAGCGTCGTGCTTTCGAGGATTTGCGACGGAGCGCTCTATCTGGCCGGCATCGGGCTGGTCGCCATGACCGCGCTCGTCGCCTATCAGGTCTTCTTCCGCTTCGTGCTCAATTCGTCGCCGAGCTGGACCGAAACCAGCGCCATCATGCTGATGAACTGGTTCATCTTCCTCGGCGCCGCCGTCGGCGTGCGGGAGAACTACCATATGGGGTTCGACGTGCTGCTTTATATCCTGCCGAAAGGCAGCAAGGGAGCGTTGCGCACGCTGTCCGACCTGATCGTGCTCGGCTTCGGATTCGGCATGGTCTGGTACGGCTGCAAGCTTGTCGGCCTGACTTGGCACACCATCATCCCGGCGCTCGAGCTGCCGGGTGGCTTCGACTATCTGCCGCTGGTCGCCGGCGGCGTGCTGATCTGCCTGTTCTCGGCCGAGCGCATCGCGCTGCGCTGGTCGGGCGTCGATATCGACAAGGACATCAATCTCGAGGACGTGCCGGAGATGCCGGCGGTGCAGGAGGCCTAGATGGAGCTCTGGATCCTGTTCGGCGTCTTCACGCTGCTGATGTTCGGCGGCACGCCGATCGCGTTCTGCCTCGGTGCGGCCTCCTTCGCCACCGTGCTCTATCTCGGCCTGCCGCCCCTGGTCGTGTTCCAGCAGATGAAATCGGGCATGAGCGCGTTCTCCCTGATGGCGATCCCGTTCTTCATTTATGCCGGCGATCTGATGGTGCGCGGCGGCATCGCGCAACGCATCGTTTCCTTCGCCGGCTCCCTGGTCGGCCATGTCCGGGGCGGCCTCGGCCAGGTCAACATCATCGCCGGCACGCTGTTCGGCGGCATTTCCGGCTCGGCCGTGGCCGAGGCCGCGGCCGTCGGCGGGCTGATGATCCCGCAGATGAAGGCACGCGGCTACGGCGCCGACTATGCCGTCAACGTCACCTCGATGGCGGCGCTGATCGCGCTGCTTTTGCCGCCGTCGCAGAACATGATCATCTATTCGATCGCCGGGGGCGGCAAGATTTCGATCGCCGACCTGTTCACCGCCGGCATACTGCCGGGCCTTCTGTTCGCCGCCTCGCTGATGGTCACCGCCTATTTCGTCGCCCGCAGCCGCGGCTACCCGGTCGAGGCCTTCCCCGGTTTTTCGCGCGTCGGGCAGCTGGCACTCATCGCTATTCCCGGACTGCTCCTGATCGGCATCATCTTCGGCGGCGTCCGCTCCGGAATCTTCACGGCGACGGAGAGTTCGTGCATCGCCATTCTCTACGCCTTGCTTGTTACCGTCCTCGTTTACCGCTCGATGGGCTGGGGCGATTTCGTCCACGCCACCAAGGGCGCCGTGCGCACCACTTCGATGGTGCTGTTGATCATCGGCACGGCGGCTTCTTTCAGCTGGCTGATGGCCTATCTCAAAGTGCCGGTGCTGCTGATCGCCGGCATGAATGCGATCTCCACCGATCCGCTCGTCGTGCTGCTGCTGCTCAATGTCCTGATGCTGGTGCTCGGCACCTTCATGGACATGGGGCCGATGATCATCATCTGCACGCCGATCTTCCTGCCGCTGGTCACGCATTATGGCGTGGATCCCGTGCATTTCGGCGTCATCACCATTCTCAATCTCGGCATCGGGCTGAACACGCCGCCGGTCGGCACGGTGCAGTTCGTCGCTTGCGCCGTCGGCAAGATCACGGTCTGGGAAGCGATGCGCTCGATCTGGCCGTTCTATGGCGCCGGTATCGTGGTTCTCGGGCTGGTGACCTATATTCCGGCCATCTCGCTCTGGTTGCCGAGCGTGTTCAAATAGAGGACGACATGGCATTGGATAGCGCAACCGACCTCAGGGTCGAGAGAAAACCCAAACTGTCGGAGACCGTCGTCGCGGCGATCCGCAGGCAGCTTCAGGCGGGTGAGATCCTGCCCGGCCACAAACTGCCGACCGAAGGCCAGTTGACCGAAACCTTCGGCGTCAGCCGCACCGTCATCCGCGAAGCCCTGGCCAAGCTCGCCGCCGACGGCCTGGTCGAGCCGCGGCAGGGCGCCGGGGTCTTCGTCACCGAGCACATCTCGACGATGTTCGGGGCACTCGCGGCGGATATGGGCAGCAAGGATTCGATCGCGCTCAACGTGCTCGAAGTGCGGCTCGCCATCGAGATCGAATCGGCCGGGCTCGCCGCGATCCGCCGCAACGCGGCCCAGGAGGCGGCGATCCAGGAAGCCTTCTTCGAATTCGAGCGGCTGCTGCTCGCCAGCGAGCCGACCGGTCCGGCCGACCTCGCCTTCCATCGCGCCATCGCCAGCGCCACCAACAACCCGTTCTATGTCGAGATGCTCGACGTGCTCGGCCGGCGCGCCATTCCGTGCGACGTGACCTCGCCCTGGTCGACCGAGCTTGTGCAGTCGGACAGCTATCAGCGCGGGCTGCAGCGTGAGCACCTGGTGATCCTGAACGCGATCACATCGGGCAACGCCGAAGCCGCGCGCGAGGCGATGCGCGCGCATCTCGCCGCCAGCCAGCAGCGCTATCGCGAGCGCCTGCATGCGCGGCAGGTCTATTATTCCGACTCGGTCAAGGCGGCCGGCGGCGAATGATCCATCTCAAGTCAGGACAGCAATGAGCCAGAATCATACCGACTATACATCGCGCTTTGCCATCGACCCCGCCGCCGCCGCGGCGATGGGAACCGACGAGCTGCGCCACAATTTCCACATCGAGGACCTATTCCAGCCCGGCCGCGTCAGCCTGACCTACACACATTACGACCGCATGATCGTCGGCGGCGCGATGCCGGCCGGGGCGCCGCTTCGGCTGGACGCAATCAAGCCGACCGGAACGAAAGGCTTTCTCGATCGCCGCGAGTTGATCGCCGTCAATATTGGCGGCGCCGGCACGATCGAAGCCGGCGGCCAGCTCCACGAGCTCCAGGCGCGCGACATGCTGTATCTCGGCATGGGCACGCAGGATGTGTCGTTCGCTTCGACCGACAACACAACGCCGGCAAAATTCTATCTGCTCAGCGCGCCGGCGCATCAAACCTTTCCCAACCGGCTGATCCGCATCGGTGACGCCAGGCGTCTCGATCTCGGCAGCAAGGAGGCCTGCAACGAACGCTCCATCTTCCAGTTCATCCATGCCGACGGGGCCAGGACCTGCCAGCTCGTCGTCGGGATGACGCAACTCGCGCCGGGCTCCATCTGGAACACCATGCCGTGCCATGTGCACGACCGGCGCATGGAGGCCTATCTCTATTTCGACCTGCCGGAGGCGGCGCGCGTCTTCCATTTCATGGGCGAGCCGGACGAGACCCGCCACATCGTCATGCGCAACGAGGAGGCCGTGCTGTCGCCAGGCTGGTCTATCCATTCAGGCGCCGGCACCTCCAGCTATGCCTTCATCTGGGCGATGGCCGGCGACAATGTCGACTATACCGATGTCGATCCGGTGGCGATGGAAGACCTGCGGTGAGCGATCTCTCCGCCTTCAGCCTGACCGGCCGGCGCATCCTCGTCACCGGCGCCAACACCGGCATCGGCCAGGGCATTGCCGTCTCGATCGCGCGCGCCGGCGGCACGGTCGTCGGTGTCGGCCGTTCCTCGATGGATGAGACGGCCGCAAGGATCGCCGCGGCGGGCGGGCGGTTCGAGGCGGTCGCGGCCGACCTTGCCGACACATCTGCCGCAGGTCCGATGCTGGAGCGCGTGTGGGACGAAAGCGGCCCGCTCGACGGGCTGGTCAACAATGCCGGTATCATCCGGCGCGCGGATGCCGTCGATCTCTCGGAAGCCGATTGGGACGAGGTGCTCGACCTCAACCTGAAGACGGCTTTTCTGCTCTGCCAAGGCTTCGCCAGGCGCGTCCTTGCCGGCGGACGCAAGGGCAAGATCGTCAACATCGCCTCGGTGCTGAGTTTCCAGGGCGGCATCCGCGTCGCGTCCTACACCGCCTCGAAGCATGGCGTGCTCGGCATCACCCGGCTGCTCGCCTGCGAATGGGCAGCGAAGGGCATCAACGTCAACGGCATTGCGCCGGGCTATATCGAAACCAACAATACGCAGGCGCTGCGCGCCGATCCCGACCGCAGCGGCTCGATCCTGGCGCGCATCCCCGCCGGCCGCTGGGGCCGGCCGGAAGACATTGGCGATGCGGCGGCCTTCCTGCTGGCGCCGGCGTCGGACTACATGCATGGCGCGGTGGTGCCGGTGGACGGGGGCTGGCTGGCGCGATGAGGATCTGTCTCGACGAGGAATATTGGGATGAGCGAAACGAAAATCTTCTCGCAGGCCGGCGCGGGCGCCTGGACGGTGACGCCGGACGGCAACAGGCGGCGCGTTCTCCTGCACACGGATGAACTGATGATGGTCGAGTTCGGCTTCGACAAGGGCGGCGTCGGCGCCCTGCATTCGCATCCGCATGTGCAGGCGAGCTACGTCGCCGAGGGCCGCTTCGAAGTGACCATCGACGGCCGGACCGAAATCATCGAGACAGGCGGCAGCTTCATCGTGCCGTCCGGCCTGGTGCACGGTGTCAAGGCGCTCGAGGCGGGCCGGCTCGTCGACAGCTTTACGCCGCACCGCGCCGATTTCCTCGCCTGAGGGGCGGCCATGCGATGAGCGACGGGCGCTCGTTCTGGCGCTGTTTCCAAATGAAAACCCGCGCCTCCGGAGAGGCGCGGGTCTGTTGCCTGGGCGCTTGCGCGCCGCGGTACTCAAAACGTGGCCGCAGGAGATGGACCCTGCCGCATCATGGTGAAGATAGGCTTAACGCGCGGCCCCATGTGATCGCGCCGGCCACTGACGGGGCAAGAGATGCACGGCGTTCAAGTGATGTGCCTGAGCAGGCCGAAAAGCCGTTCGAAGGTCTTGCCATAGGGCGGACGCAGAAGGCTTCCCGCGCTTAAGCGCGACTGCAGGAAAACCGGCTTCTCCTTGCTGAAGGTGCGAAAGCCCCATTCGCCGTGATAGGCGCCCATGCCGCTGGCGCCGACGCCGCCGAAGGGTTGGTTCTCCTGCACCAGATGCAACATGCAGTCGTTGATGGTGACGCCGCCGGCGATGGTCTCGTGCAGGATGCGTTGCCGGTTGCCGCCGTCTCGCCCGAACCAGTAGAGCGCCAGCGGCCGGTCGGCCCGGTTGACATGGGCGATGGCCTCGTCGATCCCGGCATATTCGAGGATCGGCAGCATCGGCCCGAAAATCTCCTCGCGCATCAGCCGCAGGTTGGAATCGGGCTTGCTCACCAGCGTCGGCGGCAGCTTGCGGCTGTCCGCGCCGAACGCCTCGCCGGCCGGGTTGACCTCGACTATCGTGGCGCCGCTGTCGCGGGCCTCGGCGATCATGTCGCGCAGGCGCCGATGGTGCCGGTCGCTGACGATGGCGGTATAGTCCGGATTGTCGCGCAGGCTGGGGTAGAGCTTCGCCATAGCCGTTGCGAGCTTGGCGGCGACCGTTTCCGCCTGGCCTTGCGGCACCAGCAGATAGTCCGGCGCGATGCAGGTCTGCCCGGCATTGAGGAGCTTGCCATAGGCGACGCTGGCCGCCGCCGCATCGAGGTCGCATGAGGGGTCGAAGATCGCCGGCGACTTGCCGCCGAGTTCCAGCGTGACCGGGGTCAGGTTGGCCGCGGCGGCCAATGCGACCTGGCGGCCGACGGCCGTCGAGCCGGTGAACAGCAGGTGATCGAAAGGCATCGACACGAATGCCTTGCCGACCTCCGCGTCGCCGGTGATGACGCTGAGTTCGTCCGGCGCGAAATGCTCGGCGGCCAGGCGCGCCAGCAGCGCTGAAAAGGCGGGCGTCAATTCGGATGGTTTGACCAGCACGCGATTGCCGGCGGCGAGCGCCGCAATGACCGGCGCGACGGCGAGCTGGAAAGGGTAGTTCCAGGGCGATACGATGCCGACGACGCCGAGCGGCTGCGGGACGAGCCGGTTCCTGCCCGGCAGGAAGGGCAAGGTGGTGGCGACGCGGCGTTGCCGCATCCAGCCTTTCAGGTGGGACAGTGCGTGGCGGATGCCGGCCCGCACCACGAACAGCTCGGCAAGGCGGGTCTCATGAGCCGAGCGGCCGCCGAAGTCGGCATCGATCGCCGCGCAGATGTCGACCTCGTGCTTCTCCGTGAGCGCGAGCAAGCGGGCGAGGCGATCCTTGCGGACATCGAGGCCCGGGAAGGGCTGCGCCTCGAAGGCGGTGCGCTGTAGCTTGAAGCGCTCGCCGAGAGCATCCTGTCTGGTCTGCAGCATCGCTCCCTCCCTGATGGCGCCGAGGCAAGCTTACATCGCGGCGCGTGAGGGAATCCAGCAGGGGTGCTGATGTCGCAGGGGAAGGCAAGAATTGGAGCCGGTGGGCGTGTCACCGGTATCCGCGGATAGCGTTCCGGCGATCTTCGCTTTAAGAACGGTGCCTCAGCCAAACAGGGAACCATTGCGAGATGGCGATATCGACGGCGAGCGTTGCGCCGGATGCACCAGACCCCAAGCGGCGCGTCCTGAAGGATGTGTTCGGCTTCGACGATTTTCGTCCCGGCCAGGCTGACGTCATGGAGGCGCTGCTGGGCGGACGCCATGTGCTGGCGGTCATGCCGACGGGTGCGGGCAAGTCGTTGTGCTACCAGGTTCCGGCACTCGTTCTGGGCGGCCTCACCATCGTCGTCTCGCCGCTGGTGGCGCTGATGCAGGATCAGGTCGCGGCGTTGCGCCTGGCCGGCGTGGCGGCCGATACGATCAACTCCTCGCTCGAGCGCGAGGCCAATGTGGCGGCGTGGCGCCGTGTCGCCTCCGGCCAGACGCGCCTGCTCTATCTCGCGCCGGAGCGGCTGATGACCGAGCGGATGCTCGACGCGCTGGCCAGGCTAGACGTCAGCCTGATCGCCATCGACGAGGCGCACTGCATCTCGCAATGGGGTCCGGCGTTCCGGCGCGAATATGAGGATCTGTCGCGGCTGCGCTCCATTTTCCCGCAAGTGCCGATCATCGCGCTGACGGCGACGGCGGACGAGGCTACCCGCACCGATATCGAAGCGCGTCTGTTCGCCGGGCGCGCCGAAACCCTGGTGCTGGGTTTCGACCGGCCGAACATCAAGCTTGCCCTCGAGGCCAAGCAGGACAGCAAGCGCCAGTTGCTGCGCTTCGTCGGGCGTCACGCGGGCAAGAGCGGCATCGTCTACTGCCTGTCGCGCAAGAAGACCGAGGAGATGGCGGCCTTCCTCGAGAAGAACGGCGTCACCGCGCTCGCCTATCACGCCGGGATGAGCAAGGAAGCGCGTGAGGCGAATCAAAACGCTTTCATGACGCTCTCCGGCGTCGTCATGGTGGCGACCATCGCCTTCGGCATGGGCATCGACAAGCCCGACGTCGCGTATGTCTTCCACACCGACCTGCCGGGCAGCCTGGAAGCCTATTATCAGGAGATCGGCCGCGCCGGCCGCGACGGGCGGGCGGCCGAGGCCCATATGCTTTACGGGCCCGGCGATATCCGCATGCGGCGCCTGTTCATCGACGACGAAGAGTCATCACCTGAACACAAGAGGCGCGGGCATCGCCGGCTCGACACGCTGATCGGCTATTGCGAGACGGCGCAGTGCCGTCGCCAGGTGCTGCTTGGCTATTTCGGCGAAGAAGCGGAACCTTGCGGCAATTGCGACAACTGTCTCGACCAGGCGCCGCGCGCCGATGGCGGAGCGGAGGCGCGGATCATCCTGACGGCCGTCGCGCAGACCGGCGAGCGCTTCGGCGCCGCCCACGTCATCGACATACTGCTCGGCCACGAGACGGAGAAAGTACTGGCGAGAGGCCATCAAACGCTGACCAGTTTCCGGGCCGGCGCGGCGCATAGGAAAACGGTCTGGCTGTCGCTGATCCGGCAACTGGTCGCCGGCGGATTCCTGATGCCGGATCCGGACGGCCATGGCGGCCTCGCCATTTCCGAAAGCGGCCGCGCCCTCGCGCGCGGCGAGGTTGCGTTCCATTATCGCGTCGAGACGCGGGACCCTCTCGCGCGCGGCAGGAAGCGTTCCGGGGAAGGCTCTGCCGCCGGCGCCGAGGGTGTGGATGGATCGCTGCTGGCCGCGCTCAAGGCGCTGCGGCTGCGGCTGGCCAAGGAGCGGCAGGTGCCGGCTTATGTCGTGTTTTCCGACCGCACGCTGATCGACATGGCCGAACGCCGCCCGCACGACCTCGACGCGTTCGCCGAGGTGAATGGCGTGGGAGCGGCGAAGCTTAGGGAATTCGGGGAGATTTTTCTGGGCGCAATCGCGGGACATCAATCCAATTGAGCTGTCGGCGCGCCACGCTCAGGCTACAGCGGGCAAACTGTTGCTCATGTCTCCGGGTTGTACAGTATAAACCGTAACCTATGCGTCCGGGTTGTACTCGATGAAGGATGGCGGAGAGGGAGGGATTCGAACCCCCGATGGGCTTGCACCCATGCCGCATTTCGAGTGCGGTGCATTCGACCACTCTGCCACCTCTCCGCGGTCATGGTCGGCCGTTGCCGGCGCGGCGCACTAGATAACGGCTGAACGGGCAGGTTACAAGGCCAAATCCGCCGGAAACTCAGCTTGCGTCAGAGGCGGGCCCGGAGCGACGCCATCCCGACCGCGATCGACGACGCCGGCCACTTCGCCGGCCACGAATCCGGCCAGGATTTCGAACTCGGGTTAAAGAGGCCTGGGGACGCCAGTCCGGCAGCGCCGGCGACCTCCTAATAGGAATTTTTTCTTGACGGGGTGAAGGCAACTATGGTAGATATCTGGGTATGGTGCTGAGTTGTGCCAGGGACCCGCCGCACAGGCGGGTTTTTCCGTTCAAGACTCCATCAACAGCGCGCCGACGAAAGCTCCGAAGGAACCCGTCAGCCCGGATTCGTTGCCCCGAGAATCTGCCCGTTTGCCTTGACTCGCAACAAACCTTCGGTTAGGGACAGCGCGCAATCGGCGTGGAGGGTTCTTCCGCGCCGCTTGTTTTTTGAACCCGCAGACTGACAAAAAGACGGCCGAACCGCCACAGGCGGTTCATCGAGGCCGACCGAACAGCGAAAGGCAAAAAATGTTCGCAGTCATCAAAACGGGCGGCAAGCAGTATCGCGTCGCCGCCAACGATCTCCTGAAGATCGAAAAAGTCGAAGCCAATGTCGGCGATATCGTCGAGATCGGCCACGTGCTCGCGCATGGCGAGGGCGAGAATGTCACGTTCGGCGCACCGTTCGTCGACGGCGCGGTTGTCACCGCCGAAGTCGTCGAGCAGGGCAAGAACCGCACGGTCATCGCCTTCAAGAAGCGCCGCCGCCAGAATTCGCGCCGCAAGATCGGCCATCGCCAGTTGCTGACCACGGTCCGGATCTCCGAGATCCTGCTGGGCGGCGCCAAGCCGGCCAAGAAGACCGCTGCCAAGGCGGAAGCCAAGGCCGAGGTAGCCGCCGACGCGGCGCCGAAGGAAGCCAAGGCCAAGAAGGACGCCCCGAAGGAAGAGGCCAAGGCCGAGACCGCGGCAGCGCCGCTGTTCAAGGCGCCGAAGGGCGAGCCGGACGATCTGACCGTGATCAAGGGCATCGGCCCGGTCGCCGCAAAGGATCTCAACGAACAGGGCATCATCACCTTCGCGCAGCTCGCCAAGCTGACGGAGAAGGATGTCGCCAAGATCGACGAGAACATGCCGTTCAGCGCCGACCAGATCAAGGACTGGCGCGAGCAGGCCAAGGAACTGGCAAAGAAGTAAGGCGAACCGGCGCGAAACGTCGCCGGATCGGACTTGAAACGGAACGCGAACGCGTTCATAAGACCATTCAAGCGCCCTTGGGGCGCATCGGAGTTAGTTAGATGGCACACAAGAAAGCTGGCGGCTCGTCGCGCAACGGTCGCGACTCGCATTCCAAGCGTCTGGGCGTGAAGAAGTTCGGCGGCGAAGCCGTCATCCCGGGCAACATCATCATCCGTCAACGCGGCACCACCTGGCATCCCGGCGTCAACGTCGGGATGGGTACGGATCACACCCTTTTCGCGCTCGAAGCCGGCGCCGTGACGTTCAACAAAAAAGCCAACGGCCGAACCTACGTATCGGTCAACCCGATTACCAAAGCAGCGGAGTAGCCGGTTCCGCACCACAACACCGGCAGCCCATCTCGGGAACCGGTGTCTGGAAGCCAGAAGGTTTGGCAAAGCCAGGAAAAGGATCAGGGGAGATGGGTTTCCATCTCCCCTTTTTCTTGTGCCTGGAGGACTTTGACATGGTTGCCGAAGCGGAAGACTCAGAAGACGAAAGTTATGCGATCGATTGCCCGGTGCTGGTCACCGAGCGGCTGGTGATGCGGTCTCCGCGCGAAAGCGATATCGCGCAACTGGTCGAGCTCGCCGACAACCGTCATGTGGCCGAGATGCTGGCGCGCATGCCGCATCCCTATGGCGAGGCCGAGGCACGCGCTTTCCTGGCCATGACCAAGTCGCGCCGCGCCGGCATCGCCTATGCGCTGACGCTGGCCGGCACCGAAACCTTCGTCGGCTGCGCCGGATTGAACACCACCGACCGCGGACTGGAGCTCGGCTACTGGATCGGAGAACCCTACTGGAAGCGCGGCTTCGCCACCGAGGCGTCGCACGCCCTGGTCGATCTCGCGTTCCAGCGCACAAGCATCCAGGTGCTGCATGCCTCGACGCGGGTCATCAATCCGGCCTCGCGCCGGGTGATCCACAAATGCGGCTTCCAGTATGCCGGCCAGGGCATGCTCAACTCGATCGTCGCCGGCCAGGTGCCGGTCGAGCGTTACCGGCTCGACCGGAAGACATGGACCAGCCTGCGCAACTGGGTGCATTTCTGATGGATGGCGCCGAGCAAGCCAATGGTCGATGAAAGCAACGATCTTGAAACGATCGCGCCGATAACGCCGGGTGACATCGAAAGCTTTCATCGCGCGCTTGATCTCGTCGCGCGTGAGCGGAAGTACCTGTCCTTCCTCGAGGCGCCACCACTGGATCAAACCCGACGATTCGTGTTGGACCGCATCGCGGGAGGCGATCCAGGTTTCATCGCCGTTGTTCGTGGCGAGGTTGTCGGTTGGTGCGATATCTCACGCCATGACCGGCTCATCCATGCCCATCGCGGCACCCTCGGAATGGGAATTGTCGCCTCCCATCGCGGACGTGGCCTTGGACTGCGGCTTATCAAAGCGACGCTGACGCAGGCACGCAAGGTCGGCTTTGTCCGCGTCGAGCTGTGCGTACATGCCGACAATGCCCGCGCCATCGCTCTCTACGACAAGGTCGGGTTTGTCAGGGAGGGTGTGCAAAGCGACGCTATCTGTATCGACGGACAATATGGCGATACGATCATGATGGCGATCGTCGAACGCGAAAACGCAGCCGGATGAAGAACCGTCAGCCCATTTCGACCCAGACCGGCAGATGGTCAGAGCCGACAGCCTTTCGGTCGACCCACAGGCGCTTCAGCGACCGGGCAAGCGAGGCGCTGGTGAAGATATAGTCGATGCGCTTGTGACGGTCGGTATTGCCGGGGTCCTTGGGGTCGACCCAGCTGACGAGATCGTCGCCGGCGACATTGAGGCGCAGGGCGGCATCCACGGCGAAATCAGCGGTCAGCGGCATGCCGAATTCGTGGTCCGGCCGGCCGGCGAGTTCGACATATTCGGGCGATCCGGCCAGCATGTTGAAGTCGCCCATGCCGACGAAGGCCTCGGGATGCGGCAGTTCCGGCAGGCCGATCTCGGCGACGCCGGACAGCGCGCCGCCTTCAAGCGCATAGTTCAACAGGCGCCGGCGCAGGAACTGGATCTGGCTGGCGCGCTCGACCGGGCTGCGGTGATCGAGATGGATGGAATAGAAGCGGATGAAACCAAGCGGCGTCTCGATCAGCGCCTCCAGCGCGCCGCGCTGGAAGTTCATCATCTCGAAGCTGCGGCTGCGCGGCAGGAGCAGGTTGCGCGAAAGATGAATGGGCGTCTTCGACAGCACCATGTTGCCGAGCTGGAAGGTAGTGGTGATGGCGCGGCCGTTTTCGATGCGCGAGCCGATATTGGCCTCGAAATTGCTGCCGTAGACGGCGAAATAGTCAGGCAGCGCCTCGCCGATCTCGGCGACCATGTCGCGTCCGCCGTTCCTGGGATTGTTGCGTGTGACCTCTTGCAGCGCGATCACGTCGGCCCCGCGCACGGCCTCAGTGATGCGCGCGACATCGTACTGCCCGTCAAGACCGATGCCGTACTGGATGTTGTAGGTTACAAGCTTCATCCGTCATCTCCGGCCAACCCCGCGCGGCCATCGTCATAAAACGGCCTCGCCCTTCGCCGCGCCTTGGTTTAGAGCAAGGCGCAAGGTTTAGAGCAATGCCGCAAGGCCAATAAAGAAACTGCTGTCCGATGAAATTTCTCGATCAAGCCAAGGTCTATGTCCGCTCCGGCGACGGGGGCGCCGGTTCGGTGTCGTTCCGGCGCGAGAAATTCATCGAGTTCGGTGGACCGGACGGCGGCGATGGCGGACGCGGCGGCGACGTCTGGCTGGAAGCGGTCGACGGGCTGAACACGCTGATCGACTACCGCTACCAGCAGCATTTCAAGGCCAAGACCGGCACCCATGGCATGGGCCGCAACATGACCGGCGCCAAGGGTGCCGACGTCACGCTGGAAGTGCCGGCTGGAACGCAGGTGTTCGAAGAGGACAACGAGACGCTGATCTGCGATCTCACCGTGGTCGGCCAGCGCTTCCTGCTGGCCAAGGGCGGCAATGGCGGCTTCGGCAACCAGCATTTCAAGACCTCGACCAACCAGGCGCCGCGCCGCGCCAATCCGGGTCAGCCCGGCGAGGAGCTCAACATCTGGCTCAGGCTGAAGCTGATCGCCGATGCCGGGCTGGTCGGGCTGCCCAATGCCGGCAAATCGACCTTTCTCGCCGCCGTCACCGCCGCCAAGCCGAAGATCGCCGATTATCCCTTCACCACGCTGCATCCAGGCCTGGGGGTGGCGCGCATCGATGCGCGTGAATTCGTCATCGCCGACATTCCCGGCCTCATCGAGGGCGCGCATGAGGGCGTCGGCATTGGCGACCGTTTCCTTGGCCATGTCGAGCGCACGCGCGTGCTGTTGCACCTGGTGTCGGCACAGGAGGAGAACCCCGGCAAGGCCTACAAGACGGTGCGCGCCGAGCTCGAAGCCTATGGCCACGGCCTGACCGACAAGGCCGAGATATTGGCCCTTTCACAGGTCGATACGCTCGATGCGGATGAGCGCAAGAAAAAAATCGCCTCGCTGAAGCGCGCCGCCGGCCGCGCGCCGATGCTGCTGTCGGCCGTCACCGGCGAAGGTGTCGAGGCGGTGCAGCGCGCGCTGATGGCGGTGATCGCGGAGGCCCGCGCGCAGATCGCCGCCCCGATCGAGACGCGCTGGGAAAAGTAAGGCCATGCAGTCGCTGAAGAAATACCGGCGCATCACCGTCAAGATCGGTTCGGCGCTTCTGGTGGACCGCACGGCCGGGCTGAAGCGCGACTGGCTGGCCTCGCTGGCCGACGACATCGCCGTGCTGGCTCAGGGCGGTGCGGAAATCCTGGTCGTGTCGTCGGGCGCCATCGCGCTTGGCCGTACCATTCTCGACCTCGGAAAAAGGGCGCTGAAGCTCGAGGAGAGCCAGGCGGCGGCCGCCGTCGGGCAGATCGCGCTGGCCGGCGCCTGGTCGGATGCGCTCGGCAAGGGCGGGCTGAAATCGGGCCAGATCCTGCTCACGCTTGGCGACACCGAGGAGCGCCGCCGCTACCTCAACGCCCGGGCGACGATCTCGACGCTGTTGAAGATGAAGGCGGTGCCCGTCATCAACGAGAACGACACCGTGGCGACCTCCGAGATCCGCTATGGCGACAATGACCGGCTGGCGGCGCGGGTGGCAACGATGATGGGCGCCGACCTTTTGGTGCTGCTCTCCGATATCGACGGGCTCTACACCGCGCCGCCGGCGCGTGACCCGGAGGCCAAATTCGTCGCGGTGGTCGACCGCATCACGCCTGAAATCGAGGCGATGGCGGGCGCCGCGGCTTCCGAACTGTCGCGCGGCGGCATGCGCACGAAGCTCGACGCCGGCAAGATCGCCACCGCGGCCGGCACCGCCATGATCATTACCGCCGGCACGCGGCTTTCGCCGCTGATGGCGATCGAGCGCGGCGAGCGCGCCACCTTCTTCCGGCCGAGCGCCAACCCCGTGAAAGGCTACAAGAGCTGGATCGCCGGCCAGCTCGAACCGGCGGGAAGGCTCACCGTCGATGCCGGCGCCGTCGGGGCGCTGACATCGGGCAAGTCGCTGCTGCCGGCCGGCGTCAAGCTGGTCAGCGGCAATTTCTCGCGCGGCGATACGGTGGCGATCCTGTCGCCCGAGGGCCGCGAGATCGCCCGCGGGCTGGTTGCCTACGATGCCGCGGATGCCGTAAGGATCGCAGGCCTGAAGACGACCGAAATCGAGACCGTGCTCGGCTACGAGGCGCGTTCGGCGATGATCCACCGCGACGACCTTGTGGTCAGCCTCGCGGGCGACCAAGTAACGAGCGGAGGATGAGCCATGCTGAAGCTGCATGAAAAATCCCGGAACGATACAGTGGCGACAATGGCCGACCTCGGCCGTCGTGCCCGCGCCGCCGCACGACCGCTGGCCATCGCCACGACAGCCGCCAAGAACGCGGCACTGGCCGCCATGGCGGAGGCGATCATCGCCCACGAGCGAGCCATGCTCGACGCCAACGCCATCGACATCGCGAACGGTCATGAAGCCGGACTGTCGGGGTCTTCCATGGACCGGCTGAAGCTCAATCCCGCCCGCATCCGCGCCATGGCCGAAGGCATTCGCGAGATTGCCGAACTCGGCGATCCCGTCGGCGACGTGATCGCCAGTTGGGAGCGGCCGAACGGCCTCAGGATCGAACGCGTGCGCACGCCGCTCGGCGTCATCGGCGTCATCTACGAGAGCCGCCCGAACGTCACGGCGGATGCCGGCGCGCTCTGCCTCAAGGCCGGCAACCCGGTGATCCTGCGCGGCGGCTCGGATTCGCTGAACTCGTCGTCGGTGATCCACGCCTGCCTGGTCGACGGCTTGAAGGCAGCCGGCCTGCCGCAGGACGCCATCCAGCTTGTGCCGACCACCGACCGCGCCGCCGTCGGCGAAATGCTGAAAGGCCTCGGCGGCAATCTCGACGTCATCATCCCGCGTGGCGGCAAGAGCCTGGTCGAGCGGGTGCAGACCGAGGCGCGGGTGCCGGTCTTCGCGCATCTGGAAGGCATCTGCCATCTCTATGTCGACCGCTCGGCCAAGCTCGACATGGCGGTCGGCATCGCCGTCAACGCCAAGATGCGGCGCACCGGCGTCTGCGGCGCGGCCGAAACGCTGCTGGTCGACCGTGCGGTTGCCTCCACCCACCTGGTGCCGATCCTCGACGCCTTGCGTGCCGCCGGCTGCGAGATCCATGCCGATGCCGAGGTGCTGAAGCTGTTCTTCGATGCCAAGCCGGCGACCGATGCCGACTGGGTCACCGAATATCTGGACGCCGTCATCGCGGTGAAGCTGGTCGACGGCGTCGACGGCGCGATCGAGCATATCGAGACTTTCTCCTCACACCATACCGAGGCGATCGTCGCCGAGGATGCGCAAGCGGTGGAACGGTTCTTCAACGAGATCGACTCGGCGATCCTGTTGCACAACGCCTCGACACAGTTCGCCGATGGCGGCGAGTTCGGCATGGGCGCCGAGATCGGCATCGCCACCGGCAAGATGCACGCGCGCGGGCCCGTTGGCGTCGAGCAGCTGACCTCGTTCAAATACCGCGTGCGCGGCTCGGGACAGGTGAGGCCTTGACGTTTTTCGCCGTTAGAGTCTGAGAGGCGTGTGCGCGCGGACCCCCCTCTGCCCTGCCGGGCATCTCCCCCTCAAGGGGGGAGATCGGCTGTTGTTTCTGATTTCGCCAATCGCTGTCGTCGCAGAATTTCTGCAGTCGGTGACGTTGCCAATCTCCCCCCTTGAGGGGGAGATGTCCGGCAGGACAGAGGGGGGCACCTAGCACCATGCTTTCCCCGTCTGAGCAACCTATCCCGTCCAGCTACCTCAAAATGCCGCATGCCGGCAAAGGCCTTGCCGTCGGCCTGTTCGGCGGCTCGTTCAATCCGCCGCATGCCGGCCACGCGCTCGTCGCCGAGATCGCGCTCAGGCGTCTGGCTCTCGATCAGCTGTGGTGGATGGTCACCCCGGGCAATCCGCTGAAGAACACGCACGAGCTGGCGCCGCTGGCCGAACGGCTGCGCCTGTCCGAACGGATTGCCAAGAACCCGAAGATCAAGGTCACCGCCTTCGAAGCGGCGCATCATGTGCGCTACACCGCCGACGCGCTGGCGCTGGTCAAGGCGCGCAATCCCGGCGTCGACTTCGTCTGGATCATGGGCGCCGACTCATTGCGCGATTTCCACCGCTGGCAGCGCTGGCGCGAAATCGTCATGACCTTCCCGATCGCGGTCATCGACCGTCCGGGTGCGACGCTGTCGTTCCTGTCGTCGGTCGTGGCCAAGACCTTCGACTATGCCCGCGTCGACGAAGGCGATGCGCCAAGGCTCGCGCGCATGAAAGCGCCCGCTTGGACCTTCATCCACGGCCCACGCTCGTCGCTATCGTCGACGGCTATCCGCAAGCAGGCCAAAGGCTGATCGGCACGCACGGCGCCCTTTCTTCGCAAGGAAGAAGGCAAGTCCGGCAATGTCGCTTTTACGGCGGCCTTTCGTCATCGAATGGATGATCTTGCGCTGACATGACCACTCTCGTGAAAAACCAGATCGAAGCGGAATCGAGGCACGGCGACACGCCCACGCCGCTGATCGCGATTGCCAGCGTCGTGGTGTCGATGGCGCTGATCGCCATCGGCAACGGGCTGATGTTCGCCTACATTCCTGTCCGACTCGGGGTGGAAGGCTTCGATCCGACCTGGGCCGGTCTGATCGTCACCGGCCTGTCGGCCGGCGGCCTCGCAGGCTGCATCCTGACCGGGCCGCTGGTGCGCAGGGTTGGCCATGCCCGCGCCTTCATGGTGCTGTCGGCGCTGATCGCGCTGTCGAATGCCGCAATCGGCGCCGGCCCGCACCCCCTGTCGTGGATCGCGGCGCGCGCTCTCTACGGCTTTGCCATATGCGGGCTTTTCATCGTCGCGCAGAGCTGGCTCAACGATGCCGTCGCCAACGCCATACGCGGCAGGGTAATGGCCGTCTTCTACGTCGCCTATGTCGGCGGGCTCGGCATCGGCTATGCGACGCTGGCGCTGGTCGACATCAGGACGGCGGGTGCATCGTTGATCGGCATAGCCTTCACCGCGCTATCCATCCTGCCCGTCGGGATGACCCGGCTGGCCCAGCCGCCGGCGCCGCAGGCGGCATCGGTGGCGCTGCGCCGGGCCTGGCGGATTTCGCCGGTCGGCGTCGCCGGCATGCTGGCGGTCGGTGGCCTGTCCATGTCGATTTCCGGCTTCGCGCCGATCCACGCCACCGCGAAAGGGTACAGCCAGGCCGACGTGGCGCTGTTGCTGTCGGTGATGCCGCTCGGCACGCTGATCCTGCAGGTTCCGCTCGGCTGGATTTCCGACCGCACCGATCGCCGCTATGTGCTGGTAGCGGCGTCCGCGATCGCCGCGGCGGCAGGGATGTTCGCGCTCGGCTTCGACGGCGGTACGCTGGCACTGCTGCTGGTGGTCTATGTGATGTGGGACGGCGCCTCGGAATCGATCTACTCGTTGGCCAGTGCGCATGCCGCCGACCGCGCCGGCAAGGACGACATGGTGGCGCTGTCGAGTTCGCTGTTGTTTGCCTGGTCGCTGTCCGGCTTCATCGTGCCGGGCATAGTGACCGCGCTGTCGGCCGTCTTCGGCACGCAGGCCTTCATCTATGTGACTGTGGTCATCGCCTGCGTCTTCTGCCTGTTCGTGCTTTTGCGCGTGTTCACCACGCGGCCGGTGCCGGCAACCGAAACCGGCAGCTTCGCGCCGATGACGGCGCAGGCGCCACTGCCGGTGGAACTCGCCTTCGCGCCGGACGAACAGCACCGGCACAGGGGCGATTGACTATTGCCGGCGGGTTTCCGGTGCCGGGGCCTGCGGTGGCGGCAGCGGGATCGATATGCGTTCGCGGTCGAACTCCTGCTTGGCCCGCTTGGTGAGATCGGCCTGGGCGGCGAAGAAATCCGCCGATGATGTCCAATAGCGCAAGGTGATCGAGACGGTGCTTTCGCCCAATGCCGCGACAAAGGCGGTCGGCGCCGGCTCACGCTTGATGCGGCGCTCGGCGGCGGCGATCGCAAGCAGCGTCTTCTGGGCGCGGTCGATGTCGTTCCAGGAACCGATCGAGAGCGTGATGTCGCCGCGCCGCACGCCGTTGCGCGAAAAATTGCGCACCGGCTGGTTCCACAGCGTCGAGTTGGGCGCCAGGATGTAGACGCCTTCGGCTGTCCGGAGCTTGGTGGCGAAGAGGCCGATTTCCTCGACCGAGCCGGCAATGGACCCGACTTCGACGGATTCGCCGATGCGGAACGGCCGCAATGCCAAAAGCATGATGCCGGCGGCGATGTTCTGCAGCGTGCCTTGCAGCGCCAGGCCGATGGCCAGGCCGATGGCGCCGATCGCGGCGATGATCGAGGCCGTCTGCACGCCGAACTGGCCGAGCACCATGATGACGACGAGGACGAGGATGGCGTAGCGGACGATCTTGGAAAAGAAGTGCCGCAGCGTCTGGTCAAAGCCATGGATGTGGCCCAGGCCGGCAAAAATCGAACGCTCGGCAAAGCCGGCGACGATGTAGCCGACAACCAGAAGGATGACGGCGCCGACCGCCGAGAGGGAATAGGAGACAATGAGTGCGCTGAGTTGAGAGAGCCCCGCCTGCACGGTAAGGAGGGCATTTTGCGGGTCGATCGGCATAATGGGATTCCGGTTGATCAATCAGCCGATAACCGCTGCGGAACGCCTGGGTTCCGATCTTTTGCGTGTCGCGCGGAACAAGCGGGGGCTCAATGAGTTCGCATGGAAGCGGGGCTCCGTCTTGAAACTGCAACGGAACTCTGCCTATCTAAGCGGTGTCACCTGCTTTCAGGGTGATTTGGTTGTTCTTGCTGCGAAAGGAAATACACTGAGAACAGCACTGCGGAAGAAGGCCGACATTGTGCCTTCGCCGGCCGGGATCAGCGTAAACGACGCCGTGTCCCGCGCCATCAACACAGTCCTTGCCAGTCTGGAAGACTCCAAGGCCGAAAACATCGTCTCAATCGACATTCAGGGAAAATCGAGCCTCGGCGACTACATGGTCGTCGCGTCGGGCCGATCACACCGCCATGTCTCGGCTGTTGCCGACCATCTCCTCAAGGCGTTGAAGGATGCCGGCCTCGGCACGGCGCGCGTCGAGGGGCTGTCCGGCGCCGACTGGGTCCTGATCGATTCAGGCGACATCATCGTCCATGTCTTCCGCCCCGAAGTCCGCGAATTCTACAATCTCGAAAAGATGTGGCAGGCGCCGGACCTCGAGGAAGAGACCCTGCACTGAGCCGGTTGGTTCGGATGCGTGCCGTGGTTCCAGGCCTATTGACGATTTTCGGGCGACACGCATCGGCGGCCCTCTGAGGCGAGGATGAAGATTACCGTTCATGCCGTGGGCCGGATGAAAAGCGGCCCCGAGAGAGAACTCGCCGACCGCTATTTCGAGCGTTTCTCCAAGAGCGGCCCGGCTGTCGGCCTCGAATTCTCCGGCATCGCCGAGATCACCGAAGGCCGCGCCCAGAACGCCGATGAACGTCGGCGCGATGAAGGCGCAAGGCTGCAGGCGCAGTTGCAGCCCGGCTCGGCGCTGGTCCTGCTCGACGAGCGCGGCAAGAACCTGTCCTCGGAAGAGTTCGCCGGCCGCATCGGGCAGTTGCGCGACGCCGGTCGCAAGGCGCTGGCGCTGGCCATAGGCGGCGCCGACGGCCACGATCCATCGCTGCGCGCCCAGGCCGAGCTGGTGATGTCTTTCGGTGCGCTGACATGGCCGCACCAATTGGTGCGGGTGATGCTGGCAGAGCAGCTTTACAGGGTCTCGACGATCCTGTCCGGCCACCCCTATCACAGAGCCTGAAGGTCGCATCGCACCGAATTCCGCCCCAATGCCGCGCAAGATCACGGCTTTGGGCCGGCTTTTCCTGTTTTGTTAACCGGTGTGCGAAACCGCTGCACAGTTTTGGGCGATGCGCATTAATATGGTTGATGGTTCGTTAACGAAGCCGCAGATAGAGTCCATCCCGCATGGCTGAAGGCTGGAAATCGACGACGGGCTCATCGACAGCGGGCTCCTGGCGCGCGCGCTGCGGCATCGCGGCGGCGGCAGTCATCTTGTCGTTCAATGCCGTGTGGGCCGAGAACACGCTCGACATGGCCCCCGATCCGGACCAGAGCCGCGCCGAATACGAACAGATCTCCAAGGAGATAAGCCTATCGTCCGAACGATTGGCCAAGCTCGCCGCCGACATTGCCGCGGTCAAGAAGGACCACGCTTCGATCACCGCCGCGCTGATCCAGTCGGCGATGACCGAGCAGAAGCTTGGGCAGGACATCGAGGACATCGGCGCCAAGCTGGAAGGGCTGAAGACCCAGCAGCAGAAGATCCGCGCCTCGTTGATGGCGCGGCGCGACGTGCTGGCGGAGGTGCTGGGCGCATTGCAGCGCATGGGGCTGAACCCGCCGCCGGCGATCCTGGTCAAGCCGGAGGACGCGCTGTCGTCGGTGCGCAGCGCCATTTTGCTTGGCGCCGTGGTGCCTGAATTGCGCCAGCAGACCGACAGGCTCCTGGCCGACCTCAAGGAGCAGACGAGGGTGACGGCCTCGATCGAGGCCGAGCGGGCACGGCTGACGGCGGCGGTCGGCGAGCAGACGGCGGAGAAGAAGCGGCTCGGCATGCTGCTGGAAGCCAAGCAGAAGCTCGAAGCCGACACGCAGGCGCAGTTGTCGGCCGAGCGACAGCATTCCGAGACGCTTGCGGCCAAGGCCAGCAGCCTGAAGGAGTTGATCGCTTCGCTCGAAGCGCAGGCCGAGCGCAACCGCAAGGCCGCGGAGGCCGCAAAGGCTGCGGATGCCGCGAAGGCTGCGGATGCCGGCCGAGCCGGCGGCGACAAGGCAGGCGGGGATAAGGCGGGCGGCGATCTGACGGCGTCGCTGCCGCTTCCCGAGGCCAACCGGCTTGCCGCGGCGGCACCCTTCTCGGCGCTGCAAGGACAGATCGCGCTGCCGGTCATCGGCCGCATCAAACGCCGGTTCGGCGCCGAAGACGGTAACGGCGCGGTGATGCTTGGGGACATGGTTGCGACACAATCGGGCGCCATCGTCACCGCACCGGCGGATGGGAATGTGCTTTATGCGGGGCCGTTTCGCTCCTACGGTCAACTCTTGATCCTGAATGCCGGCGACGGTTATCATGTCGTCCTGGCGGGGATGAGCAGAATCAGCGTCGCCACCGGCCAATCAGTGCTCGCAGGAGAGCCGGTCGGTGCGATGGGAGAGGCCCGGGTGGCAAGCACCTCGGCTTCGAAGAATGGAAATGCCACGCCGGAGCTCTATGTCGAGTTCCGCAAGGATGGAAAACCCGTCGATCCGGCCCCATGGTGGGCGGACCGTTTTTCTGGAAGGACGTGAAATGATGCGGAAACTGTCGCTTCTGTTTGCCGGTGCGCTGATGGGCGCGTCCGCCATGAGCCTGGTCTATGGCGCGCCCGGCTCGGCAGCGAACGCTGCGGGGTCGGAGACCTACAAGCAACTGGCGATCTTCGGCGATATCTTCGAGCGGGTGCGGGCGCAGTATGTGACGCCGCCCGACGACAAGTCGCTGGTCGAGAACGCCATCAACGGCATGCTTGCCTCGCTCGACCCCCACTCCTCCTACATGAACGCCGAGCAGGCGCAGGACATGCGCGTGCAGACCAAGGGTGAGTTCGGCGGCCTCGGCATCGAGGTCACCATGGAGAACGACCTGGTCAAGGTGATCACGCCGATCGACGATACGCCGGCCGCCAAGGCGGGTGTGCTGGCCGGCGATTATATCGCCAAGATCGACGGTGAGGAGGTTCGTGGCCTGACGCTGAACGACGCGGTCGACAAGATGCGCGGCCTGGTCAACACGCCGATCAAGCTCACCATCCTGCGCCAGGGCGCCGACAAGCCGATCGAGCTGACGGTGGTGCGCGACATCATCAAGGTCAAGGCGGTCAAGTTCCGGGTCGAGAACGACATCGGCTACATGAAGATCACCTCCTTCACCGAAAAGACCTATGACGACCTCGAGAATGCCATCGACACCATCAAGAAGCAGGTGCCGAACGACAAGCTCAAGGGCTATGTGCTCGACCTGCGCCTCAATCCCGGCGGTCTGCTCGACCAGGCGGTAAGCGTATCGGACGCCTTCCTCAACCGCGGCGAGATCGTGTCGACGCGCGGTCGCGATCCGAAGGATGTCACCCGCTTCGACGCCAAGTCCAAGCAGGTCGACGATATCGGCGGCAAGCCGCTGATCGTGCTGGTCAATGGCGGATCGGCCAGTGCGTCCGAAATCGTCGCCGGCGCGCTGCAAGACCTGCGCCGCGCCACGGTGGTCGGCACGCAGTCCTTCGGCAAGGGCTCGGTGCAGACCATCATCCCGCTTGGCGAGAATGGCGCGCTCAGGCTGACGACGGCGCTCTATTACACGCCGTCCGGCAAGTCGATCCAGGGCAAGGGCATCACGCCCGACATCAAGGTCGACCAGCCGCTGCCGCCGGAACTGCAGGGCAGGGACCTGACGCGCGGCGAATCCGATCTCAAGGGCCACATCAAGGGTGCCGACGAGAGTTCGACCGGTTCGGGCTCGGCAGCCTATGTGCCGCCGGATCCGAAGGACGACCTCCAGCTCATCTATGCCGAGCAGCTGCTGCGCGGCCAGAAGACCGATCCGTCCTTCCCGCCCAATCCGCAGAAGGCCGTCCTCAACCAGTAACAGGTGGCGGCCAACAACGGGTCTGGCCGCCCGATGGAAGCAATGCGATGCTGCCGGGACCGAAAGGTTCCGGCAGTTTGATTCGGGGGCAAGGCGAATCCCTCGCTGCAGGGCGCCAGGGTGCGCCGGGATGAAGAATTCGCGCATGTCTTCGAAAGGGTTCCATGTTCGAAGCCATGCGGACGGGGACAGGGCTTGGCTGATATCGGCAAGGACATCGAACGACCGCTCGGGCTGACTGTCCGTCCGCCGCGCACCGCCGGCAAGGTCAGCGCGGGTGCGCTCGTGGCTGCGTTCGTCGTGCTGGCGATTGTCGGCGTCTCCGGCGCGATCGCGCTCAGGGACAAGCCATTCCGCAAGCCCCAGGAAGTCGCCGTTTCGACCCCGAAGATGGTACCGGAGCCGACCGCTGCGCCGTCCGCTTTGGCGCCGGTCACGACGCCAAAGGCGGAAATGCCGGCCAAGGCTGGAGGCCCGCAGATCATCCATGTGCAGACGGAGGAAGGCGATGGTCCGCCCAAGGCGGCAATCGTCATCCGTGATCCGTCGACCATCGGCCAGAACCTGAAGATCGCGCATATTCCCGACAGGGCGCTGATCGAGGCCAGCGATGCCGGCCCCTTGCCGATGCGCGCCGCAGACGGAAGGCGGCCGTTCGATGTCTATGCGCGGCCATGGTCTGGCGCGCGCGGCGCCCGCGTGGCGATCGTCATCGGCGGGCTCGCTGTTTCACAGACCGGCACCCAGGCGGCCATCGCCAAGCTGCCGGCGGAAGTGACGCTGGCCTTCGCGCCGCAAGGCAACAGTATCGGCCGCTGGATGCAGGCCGCCCGGCAGAGCGGCCATGAGATCGTCATGCAGGTGCCGCTCGAACCTTTCGACTATCCCAACGTCAACCCCGGGCGCAACACGCTGACGGTGGCGGCGAGCGCGGAAGAGAACCTGAAGAGCCTGCGCTGGGCGCTGTCGCGGACGACGAATTATACCGGCGTCATGAACTATATGGGCGCGCGGTTCTCCGCCGACCCGGCGGCCATGGAGCCGTTCATGGCCGAGCTCGGCAAGCGCGGGCTCGCCTATATCGACGACGGCTCGTCGGCGCGAAGCCTGGCGCCGGATCTGGCGCTGAAGGACGGCGTGCCCTTCGTCGCCGGAGACACGGCGATCGACGCCCTGCAGGATCGCGGCGCAATCCTGAAGAAACTGGACAGCCTGGAGGCGACCGCCCGTGCCAAGGGCACCGCCGTCGGCATCGGGTCGGCTTTCGACCTGACGGTCGACACGGTGTCGTCATGGGCGGCCGAGGCCAAGAAACGCGGCATCGAGATCGTGCCGATTTCAGCGGTGGCGATCGATCCGCAAAAGGGCTAGCCACCGGGAAACAGCTTGAAAGACTGAATGATGCCGAAGACGAAGAAGGTCGACCGCGAGACGCTGCCCTACCGTCCCTGTGTCGGGCTGATGATCCTCAACGCCGAGGGCCTGGTCTGGGTCGGCCATCGCATCGCCGAGCCGGACAGCGAGTTCGCCGGCACCACGCAGCTCTGGCAGATGCCGCAAGGCGGCATCGACAAGGGCGAGGAGCCGCTACAGGCGGCGCAGCGGGAGCTCTATGAGGAGACCGGCATGCGCAGCGTCTCGCTGCTCGCCGAGGCGCCGGATTGGATCAACTATGATCTGCCGGACAACCTCGTCGGCGTCGCCTTCAAGGGGCGCTATCGGGGTCAGACGCAGCGATGGTTCGCCTTCCGCTTCCATGGCGATACCAGCGAGATCCAGATCAATCCGCCGCCGGGCGGCCACACCGCCGAATTCGACAAATGGTCGTGGCGGCCGATGCAGGATCTGCCCGGCCTGATCGTGCCGTTCAAGCGCAAGGTCTATGAAGACGTGGTGACGGCGTTCCGTCACCTTGTGCCATAGCTGGACGGGCCGCGGCCGCAGTTCAAACGCCCGCGGTTGCCGCGCCGGTTCGACCGTCATATTGATATCCATCCGCCACAAGAAGGGTCGCCATGCACGACGCCCCCAAAAGATCGCTGCCCGAAGAAGCCGACGTCACAAGCGAGGCTGCTGCCGGGGCCATCCTCACCATCGACCTTGGCGCGATCCGCGAAAATTACCGGCGGCTGAAGGCGCGGCTGGGCGGCGTGCGCTGCGCGGGCGTGGTCAAGGCCAACGGCTACGGTCTCGGCGCCGCGCAAGTGGCATCGGCGCTGATGAAGGAAGGCTGCGACATCTTCTTCGTCGCGCTGCTGTCCGAAGGCATCGCGCTGCGCAAGGCGGTGGGGGCCGGGCCAGACATCTACGTGCTGAACGGGCTGCCGCCGGGTGCCGAGCCGGAAGCGGTGGCGGCTGGCTTGTGCGCTGTCATCAACAGTGGCGCACAGTTGCAAGCCTGGCGCGCAGCGGCACACCGCGCCGGGCGCCGGCTCCCTGCTGCCGTCCAGGTCGACAGCGGCATGTCGCGGCTTGGGATGGCGCCAGCCGAGGTCGAGGCGGTGGCCGGGGATGTCGGCGCGTTCGATGGCATCGACGTCAGATATGTGATGAGCCACCTGGCCTGTGCCGATGAACCGCGCCACCCGGCCAATGAACAGCAGAGGCTGGCATTCGAGCGGTTGCGTGCCATGCTCCCCGTGGCGCCGGCCTCGCTTGCCAACTCCTCCGGCATCTTTCTAGGCCCGCCCTATCATTGCGATCTCGCCCGGCCCGGTGCCGCCCTCTACGGCATCAACCCGACGCCTGGCGAACCCAACCCGATGCTGCCCGTGGTGCGGCTGCAGGCCAAGGTGGCGCAGACGCGCAGTGTCCAAAAGGGCACTGGCGTCGGCTATGGCCACAGCTACCATGCGCAGGGCCCGCTCAGCCTGGCGACGATTTCATTCGGCTATGCGGACGGCTGGCTGCGCCGCTCCGCTTCGGCCGCATGGTTCGAGGCGGTGCGCCTGCCTTTCCTCGGGCGCGTGTCGATGGATTCGATCATTCTCGACATTTCCGCCTTGCCGCCCGGCCGGCTCGGAGAGGGCGACCTGGTGGAGTTGCTAGGGCCCTCACAGAGCGTCGACGATGCTGCCGACCATGCCGGCACCATCGGGTATGAAATCCTGGCCAGCCTCGGAACGCGTTTTCACCGGCGCTATCTGGGCGGTTGAGCGGTTTGGCCGCGCTTGACAAGCGGGCGCCATTCGGCAAGCTTTGGCACATGAGCAAGCTCGCTTATATCAAAACCTTCTTCAGGGTCTGCCCGATCGCGGGATCGTAGCCCCGGCGCGGCCGCCTTCCGGCGTCCGTCCGTACCGGGGCATCCATACTTCCACAACCGCCATCAAGCCGAACAGCCCTTCGCGGCTGCCGGCCTTTCATCACGCCGTCGCCAGCGCGCCGGCAGGCGCGCATCCGCTCGATGCGCCGATCCATGAGGTTTGCCATGCGACACGCAAAAGAACTGCATCCAAACAGCCATATTCTGATCAGTGACGCCGACCATGACAGGCTGACGGGCCTGGCGAGGGCTTTGCTCGATCGCGCGCCCGAGACGGCCGAGGAGCTGCTTTCGGAAATGGACAGGGCCGTCGTCAGGAGCGCGGCGGCGATGCCGGCCGGTGTGGTGCGAATGGGTTCGACGGTGATCGTGCGCGGCGAAAGCGGCGACGCCCAGCGCATCATGCTGGTCTATCCGGGTGAGGCCGACATAGCCGAGAACCGCATTTCGGTGCTGACGCCGATGGGAACCGCGCTCATCGGCGCCAGCGTTGGGCAGGCGGTTTGCTGGAACGCTCGTGGCGGCCGGGAACTGTCAGTGACCGTCGAAGCCGTCGATGCGCCTGCTTCCGGCCCGCAACGAGCTTGATGGCGGAGGCGGTGATGACGAGCACGAATTGCTGCCTGACGACGAAGGATTTCGCCGTTCTCGAAGTGATGCTGGAGCGCCGGCGGGCGTTCGCGGATCCGATCGTGCGCATGCTCGAACACAAGCTTTCACGCGCCGATGTCGTGCCGATCGATTCGGTCGGCCCCGACATCGTCACGCTGAACAGCAGGGTGGTGTTCGGCGTCGATGCCGGTCCCGCCGAGACGCGAACCCTGGTGCAGCACGAGGTGCGCGGGCCGGTCGGCTCCAGCCTGTCGGTCGCAACGAGGCGCGGGCTCTGCATGCTTGGCATGGCGCAAGGCCAGACGGCAACGGTCGAACACGCCGACGGCAGGCAGGAATCGATCCTGATCAAGGCCGTGCTTTACCAGCCGGAGGCTGCCCGGCGCACGGTCAGGCAGAAAGACCAGGCTGACGCGCGGCGACCGCACGGGCTCAGGCTCGTCTACAGTGCCGCAGCCGATTGGCGGCCTCTTGGCGAGACGGCCGGAATGCGGCAGACAGAAGAAGACGACCCCGGTCCCTCGGCGGCGTGAATGGGCAACAGCGCCTGGTCTCGAAGATCGACATCGATTTTCGCTTGGGGTCATGCGCAAATCGAAAATACGGCCGCGTCCACGGGCGTCCTGAGGACGCTCGGCGCGGCAAGGAGTGAATGAATGAAAATCATGGTGCTGGGCAGTGGCGTGATCGGGGTGACCACGGCCTATTATCTCGCCGAGGCTGGCCACGAGGTGACCGTGATCGATCGCCAGAAAGGGCCGGGACTGGAAACCAGCTTCGCCAATGCCGGCGAGATTTCGCCCGGCTATGCCTCGCCTTGGGCCGGACCCGGCATCCCCCTCAAGGCGATCAAATGGCTGCTGATGAAGCATGGTCCGCTGGTGGTGCGGCCGGCCTTCGATCCGCATATGTGGACGTGGCTGGTCAAGATGCTGCGCAACTGCACAGCCGAACGCTACGCGGTCAACAAATCACGCATGGTGCCGCTGGCCGAATACAGCCGCGATACGCTGAAGGCGCTGCGCGAGGCGACCGGCATCGCCTATGACGAGCGGACGCAGGGCACGCTGCAGCTGTTTCGCACGCAAAAGCAGCTCGACGGCACATCAGGCGATGTCGAGGTGCTGAAGAGATATGGCGTGCCCTACGAAATCCTCGACCAGGACGGCTGCATCGCGGCGGAACCGGCTCTGGCCGCGGTGCGCGAGAAATTCGTCGGCGGCCTGAGGCTGCCGGGCGACGAGACCGGTGACTGCAAGATGTTCACCGACAGGCTGGCCGAGCTTTGCGTGGCACGCGGGGTCAAGTTCGAATACGACACGACGATATGGCGCGTGATCCGCAGCCGCAACCGCGTCAACAATATGAGCACCAGCAAGGGCTGGCTGACCGCCGACGCTTATGTGATGGCGCTGGGCAGCTATTCGGCGGACTTCATGCGCCGGATGAAGCGGCCGATCCCGGTCTATCCGGTCAAGGGCTATTCGATCACGGTGCCGATCAAGGATGCCGCCGCCGCGCCGGTGTCGACGGTGATGGACGAAACCTACAAGGTTGCGATTACGAGGCTCGGCGACCGCATCCGCGTCGGCGGCACGGCCGAGATTTCCGGCTTCGACCTCAGGCTGCACGAATCGCGCCGGCGCACGCTGGAGCACTCGGTCGGCGACCTGTTCCCGGGAGCCGGCGCCATGCGAGAGGCGACGTTCTGGTGCGGGCTGCGGCCGATGACGCCGGACGGACCGCCGCTGATCGGGCGCACGGAGCTTTCCAATCTCTACCTCAACACCGGCCATGGAACGCTCGGCTGGACCATGGCCTGCGGCTCGGCCAAGGTGCTGGCCGACATCATCTCGAACAAAGTGCCCGATATCGACGCTCGCGCGCTGGCGCAGGAGCGCTATCTGAAATAGGCGCTGCTCGCCCCGCCTTCGTTGGGCGCGCCACCGGATTTCGCGTCAGAACGCCTGTTTCACCCAACCCTCGTCGAACAGCAGCCGGTAGGCCCACGGGATCATCACGTCGGTGGCGACCGGGTTGGAGTGGGAGAGATACTCGTCATAAATCGGCTTCATCCTGGCGTAGAAGGCGGGGTCGAGCACGATCATGCCGTTCTCCGAGTCGTGGAAGAAGCCGCGATGGCCGACATGCGTCAGACGAAAAGATTTCTCTCCCGCTCCACCGCCTTTGTAATGAAGGAGGCAACGATCTGGACGCGGCGCAGCGGCCTGACCGATTCGTGATAGACCAGCCAGTAGGCACGGCGGATGGGCGCCACCACGTCGACGGCCACCAGTTCCGGCATCGAGCGGGCGACGAAAGTGTGCAGGATGCCGATGCCGGCGCCCGACCGCACCGCTTCGGCCTGCCCGAGCGCGGAGGAAATGGCGAAGCTGGTGCGCCAGTCCGCGCTGAATTCGGCGGCGTAGTCGAGCGATGGGCTGACGATGAGGTCCGGCACATAGCCGATCAATGTGTGCCGTCCCAGCTCGGCAGCGGTCTGGGGCAGGCCGTGGGCTTCAGCATAGGCACGCGAGGCAAACAGGCCGAGCGAGTAGTCGACCAGCTTGCCCGCTACCAGCCGGCCCTCGGTCGGCCGCTCGACGGTGATGGCAATGTCGGCCTCGCGGCGAGACAGGGAGAAGGAGCGCGGCACCGGTACGAGCTGAATCGTCAATTCACGATGCAGCGCGGTCAGTGCGCCGAGGCGCCGGGCGAGGAACGCGACGCCAAACCCGTCCGGCGCGCCGATCCGCACCGTGCCCGAAACGTCGTCGCCTTCGCCCGATATTGTCGAGCGGGCGGCGATCATGTCGCCCTCCATGCGCTCGGCAATGTCGAGGAAGCGCTCGCCGGCGGGCGTCAGTTCGCTGCCGGTGGTCAGCCGGCGAAAGAGTTTCGTGCGCAGCGCGTCTTCAAGTGCGGCGATGCGGCGCGAGACGGTGGCGTGATTGAGTTCCAGGCGCTTCGCCGCGCCAAGGATTTGCCCGGCGCGCGCCACGGCGAGAAAGATGCGGACGTCATCCCAGTTCATGGAGACCGTCCGGCAGGACAGAGGGGGGCGCGAAGGAACTCAACCTATCAATCCTTGGACCTCGTCTTTGTGATCCTTCTCATTTGCGAGAATTGATGCTCTCCCGTCAACCGCTGTCTATTCTCCGCACAACGGTTGCGTTCTCCCTCGCGTTGCCATCGGCCTGCCAAAGGCGGACAATGCCCCATCACAAACCCAGGGAGAGACATCATGATCGAATACGGTCATTTCATTGGCGGCAAGCGTGTCGCAGGAACCAGCGGCCGCAAGCAGGACGTGATGCAGCCGATGGACGGCTCGGTGCGCGGCACGGTGGCGCTGGCCTCGCAGGCGGAACTGCGCGCGGCGGTCGAGAACGCCAAGGCGGCGCAGCCGAAATGGGCAGCGACCAACCCGCAGCGCCGGGTGCGCGTCCTGATGAAGTTCCTTGAACTGGTCGCGCGCGACTATGACGAACTGGCCGACATCCTGGCGCGCGAGCACGGCAAAACCATCGCCGATGCCAGGGGCGACATCCAGCGCGGCCTCGAAGTGGTCGAGGTCTGCATCGGCGCGCCGCACATGATGAAGGGTGAATTCACCGACGGTGCCGGCCCCGGCATCGACGTCTATTCGATGCGCCAGCCGCTCGGCGTCGTCGCCGGCATCACGCCGTTCAACTTTCCGGCGATGATCCCGCTGTGGAAGATCGCGCCTGCGATCGCCTGCGGCAACGCCTTCATCCTGAAGCCCTCCGAACGCGACCCGGGCGTGCCGATCCGCATCGCCGAGCTGTTCATCGAGGCGGGCCTGCCTGCCGGCATCCTCAATGTCGTCAACGGCGACAAGGAAGTCGTCGACGCCATCCTTGACGACCCCGACATCAAGGCCATCGGCTTCGTCGGCTCGACACCGATCGCTCACTACATCTATTCGCGCGGCACCGCGTCGGGCAAGCGCGTGCAGTGCTTCGGCGGCGCCAAAAACCACATGATCATCATGCCCGACGCCGACATGGACCAGACCGTCGATGCGCTGATCGGCGCCGGCTACGGCTCGGCCGGCGAGCGCTGCATGGCGATTTCGGTGGCGGTCCCGGTCGGCAACGACACCGCCAACCGGCTGATGGAGAAACTGGTGCCGCGCGTCGAAAGCCTGAAGGTCGGCCCCTCCACGGATTCCGCCGCCGATTTCGGCCCGCTGGTCACCGCTCAGGCGCTGGAGCGGGTCAAGGGCTATGTCGATCTCGGCGTCAAGGAAGGCGCCAAGCTGGTCGTCGACGGCCGCGGCTTCAAGATGCAGGGCTACGAGAACGGCTACTATATGGGCGGCTGCCTGTTCGACAACGTCACATCGGACATGCGCATCTACAAGGAAGAGATCTTCGGGCCGGTGCTGTCGGTGGTGCGCGCGCCGACCTACGAGAACGCCATCAAGCTCGCCAACGACCACGAGATGGGCAATGGCGTCGCCATCTTTACCCGCGACGGCGACGCCGCGCGCGACTTCGCCTCGCGCGTCCAGGTCGGCATGGTCGGCGTCAACGTGCCGATCCCGGTGCCGATCGCCTACTACACGTTCGGCGGCTGGAAGGCATCGTCCTTCGGCGACCTCAACCAGCACGGTCCGGACGCGTTCCGCTTCTACACCAAGACCAAGACGGTCACCTCGCGCTGGCCGTCCGGCATCAAGGACGGGGCCGAGTTCGTCATCCCGACGATGAACTGACCGGACGCTTGTCCGATAGCGCGTCCTCGCCTTCGGCTGCGGGCGCGCGGGCCGGCATGACCACCCAAAATCTACGGCCCGAGTCCCCTGGCTCGGGCCATTTATTTTGCAAACGCTAATGTGATGGAACCGGCGAGGGCGCCAGGACTTAGAGCTACGATCCTGCCCTGGAGGAGGCATGACAGGCAACCAGAGCGCCGACGGCTGACCGTTAGCATCGCATCGTTGGGCGCAAGGAGGTGTCCGATGGCACAACGTCTTATGTCCATGCTGCTATGCGCCGCGGCGGCGCTATCGATAGGGCCGGCGAATGCAGCCGGCCAATGTGCGGCACGCGCCGACATCGTCAAGGCGCTCGGCGAGAATTTCCACGAAAGCGAGGCCGGGCGTGGCCTGATCAATCCCAACGTGGTCCTTGAGGTGTTCGTTTCGGAACAGGGCAGTTGGACCGTCCTCGCCTCCGACACCAAGGGCCAGAGTTGCATCCTGTCCGTGGGCGAGGGCTGGGACAGCCCGACGATCAAGGCGGCCTTGCCAGGAGCCTGAGCCGCATTGCGTCGGAGCGGTTCAGCCGACGCGTAGTCTTGGGCATGCACTGTCCCGAACCGAAATCGGTGTCGGCGGCATGCTTCAACGTGTGGCGGCCGCCTCGGCATGGCCGCGCAGCAATGCCATCAGCCGCTTGGCATCCTTTGCGGCGGCTTCCTCGTCACCGTCGACAATCGAGCGGATCAGCGCGACGTGATGCTCGGCCGATTCCGCCAGGCCGGTATCGGCCTTGTAGCGGAACCAGAAGCGGCGGCTGTGGGTCTGCAGCGGGGCGGCCAGCCTGGCCGCGAACGGATTGTCGGCAGCCCGTGCCAGCGCCTCGTCCAGCATCTTGTCGGCCTGGATGAAGGCAAGCACGTTGCCGGAGATGACAGCCTTCTGCATAGCAAGCGCGGCATCGTGGAAGAGGTCGGCTGCGTCGCGGGTGACGAAGCGCGCCGCGGAGCGGGCCAGCACCACCTCGACGCCGCGGCGCGCGTCGAGGACGCGCAGCCAGTCGCCGGGGTGCAGCGGCGCGATGGCGATGCCCGCGCGTGGCCGCACGTCCAGCAGCCCTTCCCAGGCCAGCCTCTGGATCGCCTCGCGCACCGGCGTACGGCCGAGCGCCAGCTTCTCGATCAGGCCGCCTTCGGTGACGAAACTCGCTGGCGCCAGTTCGAGCGTGACAATCATATGCTCGAGCATGCGGTAAGCCTTGGTCGCAGCTGGCTCGAACGCAGTGCTCATTTGCATGGATATCAAAGGCGGTCTCCTGATATATTTTGCATATATCATAGGGGAATCCGTGTTGACAGCGGCTTTCTTAATAGATATACGCCTGATATATCAGAGGAGCGATGACCATGTGGACCGGAGTTTTTCCAGCCGTCACGACCAAATTCACCACGGACGACCGCCTCGACCATGCCGAAATGGAGCGCTGCTTCGGCTTGCAGATGGAGGCCGGCTGCGACGGCATCATCGTCTGCGGATCGCTCGGCGAAGGGCCGATGCTGTCGCATGACGAGAAAATTGAAGTGCTGAAAACCGCGCAGAAGGTGGCCGGCAAGAAACCGGTGCTGCTGACGGTGAACGAGGCCGGGACGCGCGAGGCCGCCAGCATCGCCCGCCGCGCCGCCAAGGAAGGCGCCAACGGCCTGATGGTGGTGCCCAGCCCGATCTACCATACCAATGCGGAAGAGACGGTGGCGGCGCTGCGCGCCGTCGCGGAGGCCGGCGACTTGCCGGTCATGATCTATTCCAACCGGCTCGCCTACCGCGTCGATGTCACGGTCGACCAGATGGAGGAGCTGGCGTCGGACGAGCGCTTCGTCGCCATCAAGGAATCCTCCGACGACATCAGGCGCTCGACCGAGATCATCAATCGCCTGGGCAGCCGCTACGACCTGTTCACCGGCGTCGACAATCTGGCGTTCGAGGCGCTGTCGGTCGGCGCTATCGGCTGGGTGGCCGGTCTCGTCACCGCGTTCCCGCGCGAAACCGTCGCCATCTATCAGCTGATGAAGCAGGGTCGCCGCGAAGAGGCGCTCGCCATCTATCGCTGGTTCCGGCCGCTGCTCGACCTCGACGTCTCGACCTATCTGGTGCAGAACATCAAGCTTGCCGAGGTGTTCGCCATCCAAACCAATGACCGCGTCCGCATGCCGCGCCAGCCGCTGTCGGGAGAGCGCCGCAAGGCGGTCGAGAAGGTCGTCAAGGACGCACTGGCGGTGCGGCCGACGCTGCCGGCGTTCTGAGGCTTTCTTCCGAGAGGCGGCGCCCACGTGACAGGAAGTTCCAAATCGACGGAAGCGCGGCGGCGCCCCGCCCTGCGGGCGTCTTCTCCCCGTGAACAGGGAGAAGCAATGGATATCGCCATCGTCGGTGGCGGCATCATCGGCATCTGCGCGGCGGCGTTTCTTGCCGAGGCGGGGCGAAACGTCACGGTCTACGACCGCACCGGCATCTGCGAGGAGACGAGCTCCGGCAATGCCGCCGCCTTCGCCTTTTCCGACGTGCTGCCACTGGCGCACAAGGGCATGATCCGGCAATTGCCGAAATGGCTGGCCGATCCGCTCGGCCCGCTCGCCATCCCGCCCGCCTACCTGCCAAAGCTGCTGCCCTGGCTGATCCGCTTCTGGCGTGCCGGCTCGGCGAAGCACTATGAGGCTGGCCTGGCGGCGCAGGCCGCAATGATGGCGCTCGCCGAGGCCGAATGGATGGGCCTGCTCGACCGCTCCGGCACGAGGCGGATGCTGCGCGAGGATGGCTCGCTCGAACTCTACGAAAGCGAAGCCGAATTCCAGGCCTCGCTGTCCGGCTGGGCGGCGCGCCAGCGCTTCGGCATCGGCTTCCGCCATGTCGGCGGCGAGGAGCTGGCGGAGCTGCAGCCCGGCTTGTCGCCGCGTTTCGGCAAGGGCACGTTCGTGCCGGGCTGGAAGACGGTCGCCGATCCAAAACTGCTCGGCAAGGCGATCTGGGACTATGCGCAATTCAGGGGCGCGCGGTTCGAGAAGGCCCGCATCGCCGGCGTCGCTGCGGACGGGAACGGCGCGACGTTGACGCTGGCCGACGGCACGACGCGGCAAGCCCGGCACCTGGTCGTCACCGCCGGCGCCTGGTCGCATCTGCTGGCGCGGCAGCTCGGCGATCGCATTCCGCTCGAAACCGAGCGCGGCTACAACACGACATTGCCAAAGACCGCCTTCGAGGTGAAGCGGATGCTGATCTTCTCCGGCCAAGGCTTCGTCATCACGCCGCTCGACACGGGCCTGCGCATCGGCGGCGCGGTCGAGCTCGGCGGCATCGAGCGGCCGCCCAACTACGCGCGCTCGAAGGCGCTGCTGCGCAAGGCTCAAGACTTCCTGCCGGGCCTCGATCCTTCGGGCGGACGCGAATGGATGGGATTCCGTCCCTCGCTGCCGGATTCATTGCCTGTCGTCGGCCGCGCATCGGGAAGCCGGCCGGTGGTCTACGCTTTCGGCCACGGCCATCTTGGCCTGACCCAGGCTGCCGCGACGGGACGGTTGATCCGCGAGCTTGTCCTGGGGCAGACTCCGCCGATCAACGTGGCCCCCTTCAGTCCACAACGGTTTTGAATTTTCGAGGAGCGTCATGGCCAGGAAATCCTTCTTCTGCATCGACGGCCACACCTGCGGCAACCCGGTGCGACTGGTCGCCGGCGGCGGCCCGCTGCTCCAAGGTTCGACGATGATGGAGCGCCGCGCGCATTTCCTGGCCGAATATGACTGGATCCGCACCGGCCTGATGTTCGAGCCGCGCGGCCACGATGTGATGTCCGGCTCGATCCTCTACCCGCCGACGCGCGAGGATTGCGACATCGCCATCCTGTTCATCGAGACCTCGGGCTGCCTGCCAATGTGCGGCCACGGCACCATCGGCACGGTGACGATGGCCATCGAGCACGGGCTGATCAAGCCGAAGACGCCCGGCGTGCTCAGGCTCGACACACCGGCCGGCCTGGTCATCGCCGAATACAAACAGGTCGGCGAATATGTCGAGGAGGTGCGCATCACCAACGTGCCCTCCTTCCTCCATGCCGAGGGCCTGACGGTCGAATGCCCCGGGCTCGGCGAGATCGTCGTCGACGTCGCCTATGGCGGCAATTTCTACGCCATCGTCGAGCCGCAGAAAAACTATCGCGACATGGCAGACCATTCGGCGGGCGATCTCATCGCCTGGAGCCCGGTGGTGCGGCAGCGGCTCAACGAGAAATACTCGTTCGTGCATCCGGAGAATCCGGGCATCAACCGGCTGTCGCACATGTTGTGGACCGGCGAGCCGACGGTGGCGGGTGCGGACGCGCGCAACGCGGTCTTCTACGGCGACAAGGCGATCGACCGCTCACCGTGCGGCACAGGCACCTCGGCGCGCATGGCGCAGCTCCACGCCAAGGGCAAGCTCAAGGCCGGCGATGCGTTCGTCCATGAATCGATCATCGGCTCGCTGTTCAAGGGCAAGGTTGAAAAGGACGTCACGGTCGGGGGCAAGCCGGCGATTATTCCTTCGATCGGCGGCTGGGCGCGCATGACCGGGCTCAACACGATCTTCATCGATGACCGCGATCCGTTCGCACACGGCTTCGTCGTCAAATAAGCGATTCATCACGCTGCGGAAGGTCGGGAAGGACAAAAAGGATTGCTGTCACGAGCGCAACGAATCGTCTCATCAACTTATTTTGACGGCGATTTCTTCGAAATGGAGCGCATGATGACGCTTAATCGTCAAAGACATTGCGTTATGCCAATGATAGGGTCCGCGATAGTCCAGGGGGCGGGTGCGAAAAAACGGGCAATCGAACGGCGTGCAGTTGCAAACACGCATGACGATCAAAAAATGACGTTGCAATCCCGCCTCGAAACTTTACGACTAGGGGAAATACGAAAAGGAATGCGTCTGCATGGGCGACATTCCAGGGGAGCCATGTACACATGCAGTATTTTGTCCAGCAGCTTATCAATGGGCTGACGCTGGGATCGATCTATGGGCTGATCGCGATCGGCTACACGATGGTCTACGGCATTATCGGCATGATCAACTTTGCTCATGGCGATATCTTCATGGTGGGCGCTTTCACGGCGCTGATCGTTTTCCTCATCCTGGGTGCCCTGTTCTATTCGGTTCCCGTGGTCATCGCGCTGCTGGTGATGATGATCGTGGCGATGCTGCTGACCAGCCTCTACAACTGGACGATCGAGAAGGTGGCCTACAGGCCGCTGCGCGGCTCGTTCCGGCTGGCGCCGCTGATCACCGCCATCGGCATGTCGATCGCGCTGTCGAACTTCGTGCAGGTGACGCAAGGCCCGCGCAACAAGCCGATCCCGCCGATGGTGTCGAAGGTCTACAACATCGAAGGCATCAGCGTGTCGCTGAAGCAGATCATCATCGTCGTCGTCACCGCGCTGCTCTTGGTGCTGTTCTGGTACCTGGTCAACAAGACCTCGCTTGGCCGGGCGCAGCGCGCCTGCGAGCAGGACCGCAAGATGGCGGCGCTGCTCGGCATCGATGTCGACCGCACCATCTCGATCACCTTCATCATGGGCGCTGCACTTGCCGCGGTCGCCGGCACGCTGTTCCTGATGTATTACGGCGTCATCGCCTTCTCGGACGGCTTCGTGCCCGGCGTGAAGGCATTCACCGCAGCGGTGCTGGGCGGCATCGGTTCGTTGCCGGGCGCGGTCCTGGGCGGCCTTTTGATCGGCTTCATCGAGAGCATGTGGTCGGCCTATTTCTCGATCGACTACAAGGATGTCGCCGCCTTCTCGATCCTGGCCATCGTGCTGATCTTCCTGCCTTCCGGCATTCTCGGCCGGCCAGAAGTCGAAAAGGTCTGAGATCATGGCCGTCACCGTATCTCCCGAGCGCGACACCGTCGCCGCCACGCCCATGCAACGCGCCTTGCGCGAGGCCTTCTATGCCGGTGCCATCGCGCTCGGCCTGTTCGTGCTGTTCATCGGGCTCAAGACCGACCAGAACATCTCAAACGAGCTGATCCTGGTGCAGCGCTGGGGCCTGCTCGCCGCAGTGGTCATCGCCACGGCCGTCGGACGCTTCCTCTATGTCGCCTACGGCCAGCCCTTTTTGGCCAACCAGAAGATCGCCGACGTCGCCACCGGTTTGCTGCCGGCCAGCGTGGCGTCGCGCTTCTTCCTCTTTCCAGCCTTCATCGTGGCCGTCATCGTCGCGGCGCTGCTGTTCGTTTTCAGCAGGTCTCTCGTCGGCTGGGTAGGGGCGGAGCCGGCCGGCTATCTGCAATTCCTGCGTGCCCTGGCGGTCATCTACGCGCTGGCCTGCGTGATCTACTATTTCCGCGGCTTCATTCATGCCAACTTCACAAAACTCGGCATTGCCGCACTGGTGCTCTATCCGATCATTGTCGTGGGCATGCTGTCGCTGATGTCGTGGTCGCTCGTCGGCGGGCTGCAAGGGTCGCTGAAATGGGTCGATAATTTCGGCATCCAGATCCTGATCTATGTCATGCTGGCCTGGGGACTGAACATCGTCGTCGGCCTGGCCGGCCTGCTCGACCTCGGCTATGTCGCCTTCTATGCGGTCGGCGCCTATGCCTATGCGCTGCTCGGCACGCAGTACGGCCTCTCCTTCTGGATCCTCTTGCCGGCCGCTGGCGCCATGGCCGCCTTCTGGGGCGTGCTGCTCGGTTTTCCGGTGCTGCGCCTGCGCGGCGACTACCTGGCGATCGTGACGCTTGCCTTCGGCGAGATCATCCGGCTGGTGATCATCAACTGGCGCGAGGTGACCAACGGCTCGGCCGGCATTTCCGGCATCCCGAAGGTCACCTTCTTCGGCCTGATGAGCTTCAACGTCTCGGACCCGAACTACATCGGCAAGGTGCTGAACATCGCGACGTCGAGCGCCTACTACAAGATCTTCCTCTATTACCTGATCCTGGGGCTGGCGCTGCTCACGGCCTTCGTCACGATCAGGCTGAGGCGCATGCCGGTCGGCCGCGCCTGGGAAGCCTTGCGCGAGGACGAGATCGCCTGCCGCTCGCTCGGCATCAACACCACGACCACCAAGCTGACCGCCTTTGCCACCGGCGCCATGTTCGGCGGTTTTGCCGGCTCGTTCTTCGCCGCCCGGCAAGGCTTCGTCAGCCCCGAATCCTTCGTCTTCCTGGAATCGGCCATCATCCTGGCCATCGTCGTGCTTGGCGGGATGGGGTCGCTGGTCGGCATTGCCGTTGCGGCTCTGGTCATGATCGGCGGCACCGAGGTGCTGCGCGAACTCGACTTCCTCAAGCAGGTCTTCGGGCCCGACTTCACGCCGGAACTCTACCGTATGCTGCTGTTCGGCATGGCCATGGTGATCGTCATGCTGTGGAAGCCGCGCGGCTTTGTCGGCAGCCGTGAGCCGACCGCCTTCCTCAAGGTGCGAAGGGCTGTCTCAAGTTCCTTCACCAAGGAGGGGCACGGCTGATGAACGCGAACCCCTCCATGAGCGACGCCATCCTGAAGGTCGAACACCTGTCGATGAAGTTTGGCGGCCTGGTCGCGATCGGCGACCTGTCCTTCACCGCCAGGCGCGGCGAGATCACGGCGCTGATCGGGCCCAACGGCGCCGGCAAGACCACCGTGTTCAACTGCATCACCGGCTTCTACAAGCCGTCGGAAGGCATGATCACGCTCACCAGGCAGGACGGCTCGAGCTACCTGCTCGAACGGCTGCCCAACCATGAGATCCCGGCGCGCGCCAAGGTGGCGCGCACCTTCCAGAACATCCGCCTGTTCTCGGGCATGACGCTGCTCGAGAACCTGCTCGTCGCCCAGCACAACAAGTTGATGAAGGCTTCGGGTTATACGGTGCTCGGCCTGTTCGGCTTCAGCGGCTACCGCAAGGCCTCGGCCGAATCCGTCGAACTCGCCAAGCACTGGCTGGAAAAGGCCGATCTGGTCGACCGCGCCGACGATCCGGCCGGCGACCTGCCCTATGGCGCGCAGCGGCGCCTCGAGATCGCGCGCGCCATGTGCACCGGCCCCGAGCTTTTGTGCCTCGACGAGCCCGCTGCCGGTCTCAATCCAAAGGAATCGGCCGCGCTCAACGACCTGCTGATGGACATCAAGAACAACACCGGCACCTCGATCCTGTTGATCGAGCACGACATGTCGGTGGTCATGCAGATCTCCGATCACGTCGTGGTGCTGGAATACGGCCGCAAGATCTCCGACGGCAATCCGCAGTCGGTGCGCACCGATCCGCGCGTCATCGCCGCCTATCTCGGCGTCGACGACGAGGAGGTCGAGACCGTGCTGACCGAAGTCGGCGACGAGGACGTCATCGAGCAACTCGATACCGGTCCCGATGCCGCGCATGGTCCGGGAACGTCGTCGTCCTATCTCGCGGGCCCGGTGAGCGATACGGTCGGCCACAGCCAAGGCGAGCGCGTCACCGTGTCGAAGGGGGCCTCGAAGGCGGCGCAGGTCGATGCGCGAGCGGCGACCGTTGCAAGCAAGGCTGTCGCGCCAGCACCTGCTTCGCGGGCCAAGCCGGCGGCGAAGCCGGCCACCAAGGCGAGCGTCAAGACAGGGGCCAAGACACCGGCCGCGAAGGCCGCGGGCATCTCGAACCGCCTCGCGGCGCCCCGCGGCGGCAAAGCCGACAATCTCACCCGCATCAAGGGGATCGGCGCGGTCAACGAGAAGAAGCTCAACGAACACGGCATCTTCCACTTCGACCAGATCGGCGCCTGGAAGAAGGCCGATGTCGAGGCCGTCGAATCGTATCTCGCCTTTGACGGACGTATCGCCCGCGAAGAATGGGTCAAGCAGGCCAAGCTGCTTAGCCAGGGCAAGGACACGGAATTCTCGCGCCGCGTCGATGCCGGCAAGGTGGCGACGAGCCATGCTTCCGGTAAGCAGGCAGCAAAGCCCGCGACAGGAGCGGGTAAGCCCGTTCGGGCCAAGCGCGGAGGGGGCAAGTGATGGCCGGGAAGACGCTGCTCGATATCAAGGGCGTGCAGACCTATTACGGCAACATCCGTGCGCTGAACGGCGTCGACGTCACCGTCAACGAGGGCGAGATCGTGGCGCTGATCGGCGCCAACGGCGCCGGCAAATCGACGCTGATGATGACCATTTTTGGAGCGCCGCGCGCCCGCGCGGGCACCATCACCTTCGCCGGCGCCGACATCACCCAATTGCCGACGCACGAGATCGCGCGCTTGCGCATCGCCCAGTCGCCGGAAGGCCGGCGCATCTTCCCGCGCATGACGGTGATGGAAAACCTGCAGATGGGCGCCAGCCTCGACAACCTCAAGCACTATGACGAGGACGTCGAGAAGGTGTTCGCGCTGTTCCCGCGCCTGAAGGAGCGCATCGCCCAGCGCGGCGGCACGCTGTCGGGCGGCGAGCAGCAGATGCTGTCGATCGGGCGCGCGCTGATGGCGCGGCCGAAGCTGCTTCTTCTCGACGAGCCGTCGCTCGGTCTTGCGCCACTGATCGTCAAACAGATATTCGATGCCATTCGCGAGCTGAACCGCACGCAGGGGCTGACCGTGTTCCTGGTCGAGCAGAACGCCTTCGGCGCGCTGAAGCTGGCGACGCGCGGCTATGTCATGGTCAACGGCAATGTGACCATGAGCGGCACCGGCAAGGAACTGCTCGCCAATCCGGAAGTGCGCGCCGCCTATCTCGAAGGCGGCCATCACTGAGTTCAGGAGTCCTTACCATGCAAGGCATTCTCTACGAGGAACCGTCCATCTGGCAGTTCTTCTTCGTCACCTGCCTGCTCGGCGGCTGGGCGGCCTGGATGACCGGCAAGGCCAGCGCCCAGACCTGGCGCAGCTTCGTCCAGCTGTTCGCCTATCTGCTGGGTCTCGGCATCGGCATCCGCTTCATCCATCACGCGCTGTTCAACGGCACGATGTTCTCGCTGCATTACTATGTCGTCGACACCATCGTGCTGATGATCCTCGGCTTTGTCGGCTATCAATACACACGAACCAACCAGATGGTGACACAATATAATTGGCTCTACGAAAGAGCTTCAATCTTGAGCTGGAAACCGAAAGGTTGACGTTCATCATTAACGCCGTTTCGGGGATGAATCGGCGTGACAAGTGCCTGAAAATCGGCAAACTATGCTTTCTGCGATAAGGGTGGGCATCGCATGAAAGCTTCATCCACGCCCACTCCGTTAATGGGAGCGTTTAAATGAAAAAATCACTTTTGTCCGCCGTCGCCCTGACCGCGCTGATCGCGTTCAGCGGCAATGCGTGGGCTGATCTAATGGTCGGCGTTGCTGGCCCGATCACGGGTCCGAATGCCGCCTTCGGCGCACAGTTGCAGAAGGGCGCGGAGCAGGCGGTCGCCGATATCAATGCGGCGGGCGGCATCAATGGCGAGCAGATCAAGCTCGAAGTCGGCGACGACGTCTCCGATCCGAAGCAAGGCATTTCGGTCGCCAACAAGTTTGTCGGCGACGGCGTCAAGTTCGTGGTCGGCCACTTCAACTCGGGCGTCTCCATTCCGGCGTCGGAAGTCTACGCGGAAAACGGCATCGTCGAGATCACGCCTGCCGCGACCAATCCCCAGTTCACCGAGCGCGGTCTATGGAACGTGTTCCGCACCTGCGGACGCGATGACCAGCAGGGCGGCATCGCCGGCGCCTATCTGGCGGCCAATTTCAAGGACGCCAAGATCGCCGTCGTGCACGACAAGACCACCTACGGCCAGGGCCTTGCCGACGAGACCAAGAAGGCGATGAACGCCAAGGGCGTGAAGGAAGTCATGTATGAAGGCGTCAATGTCGGCGACAAGGACTTCTCGGCGCTGATCGCCAAGATGAAGGAAGCCGGCGTTTCCATCATCTACTGGGGCGGCCTGCACACCGAAGCCGGCCTGATCATCCGCCAGGCGGCCGACCAGGGCCTCAAGGCCACGCTGGTTTCCGGCGACGGCATCGTGTCGAACGAACTGGCTTCGATCGCTGGCGACGCGGTTGCGGGCACGCTCAACACGTTCGGTCCGGATCCTCGCCTGATCCCGGCGAACAAGGAACTGGTCGAGAAGTTCCGCGCACAGGGCTTCGAGCCGGAGGCCTATACGCTCTACTCCTACGCAGCCATGCAGGCGATCGCCGAAGCAGCCACCGCTGCCAAGTCCAACGACCCGCAGGAAGTTGCCAAGGCGCTGCATGAGAAGGGTCCGTTCAAGACCGTGCTCGGCGACCTCTCCTACGACGCCAAGGGCGACCCGACGCTGCCCGGCTACGTCATGTACGAGTGGAAGAAGGGCGACGACGGCAAGTACACCTACGTCCAGAAGATGTAAGCCTGTCGACATTGACTTCGCGGAATGCCCGGCGCCTTGCGCCGGGCATTTTCTTTTGCGGAGCCGACGATCGCGCGTTTATCGGCTAGCGGGGATCCTCGTTTTTGAAGCGAGCGGAAACTTTCCGCTGATGTTCAGCCGTTTGGGGCCACGCTCGAGGCGAAGAATCGGCTTTAAATCGATTTAAACGTGCGTCAAATTTTGTTTGCACTGCAGCATTTTCACGCTAATCATGGCGCCGCTTGCTCTTCCCTTCCGCTGCTGGAGCCCAATCCTTGGCCATCACGAAGATCCTCGTCGCCAACCGGTCCGAAATCGCCATCCGCGTGTTCCGCGCGGCCAATGAACTCGGCCTCAAAACGGTGGCGATCTGGGCCGAGGAGGACAAATATTCGTTGCATCGTTTCAAGGCCGACGAGAGCTACCAGGTCGGGCGCGGGCCGCATCTCAACAAGGACATGGGGCCGATCGAAAGCTATCTCTCGATCGAGGAGGTGATCCGCGTCGCCAGGCTGTCGGGCGCCGATGCGATCCACCCGGGCTATGGGCTGTTGTCGGAAAGCCCCGAATTCGCCGAGGCCTGCGCCGAAGCCGGGATTACCTTCATCGGGCCCAAGCCGGAGACGATGCGCCGGCTTGGCAACAAGGTCGCGGCGCGCAATCTGGCCATCGAGGTCGGCGTGCCTGTCATTCCCGCCACCGATCCGTTGCCGGACGACATGGAGGCGGTCAAGAAACTTGCCACGGAGATCGGCTATCCCCTGATGCTGAAGGCTTCGTGGGGCGGCGGCGGCCGCGGCATGCGCGCCATTCGTGCCGAGGCCGATCTCGCCCGCGAAGTCACGGAGGGCAAGCGCGAGGCGAAAGCCGCCTTCGGCAAGGACGAGGTCTATCTCGAAAAGCTGATCGAGCGCGCCCGCCATGTCGAAGTGCAGATCCTGGGCGATACCAGTGGCAACGCGGTGCATCTGTTCGAGCGCGACTGCTCGATCCAGCGCCGCAACCAGAAGGTCGTCGAGCGGGCGCCCGCGCCCTATCTCAGCGAGGAGCTGCGCCAGGAGCTTTGCGGCCATGCGCTGAAGATCGCGCGCGAAACCAGCTATATCGGCGCCGGCACGGTCGAGTTCCTGCAGGACGCCGACACCGGCAAGTTCTATTTCATCGAGGTCAATCCGCGCATCCAGGTCGAGCACACCGTCACCGAACAGGTGACAGGCATCGACATCGTCAAGGCGCAGATCCACATCCTCGACGGCTTCGCCATCGGCACGCCGGAATCGGGCGTTCCGGCACAAAAGGACATCAGGCTGAACGGCCACGCGCTGCAATGCCGCATCACCACCGAGGATCCCGAGCACAATTTCATCCCGGACTATGGCCGCATCACCGCCTATCGCGGCGCCACCGGCTTCGGCATCCGCCTCGATGGCGGCACCGCCTATTCGGGCGCGGTCATTACCCGCTTCTATGACCCGTTGCTGGAAAAGGTGACCGCATGGGCGCCGACGCCGGCCGAGACGATCGCACGCATGAACCGGGCGCTGCGCGAATTCCGCATCCGCGGCGTGGCCACAAACCTGACGTTCCTCGAAGCGATCATCAACCACCCGAGCTTCGCCGACAATTCCTACACGACCAGGTTCATCGACACGACCCCGGAGCTGTTCGAGCAGGTCAAGCGCCAGGACCGCGCCACGAAGCTGCTCAACTATCTTGCCGACGTCAGCGTCAACGGCCATCCCGAGACGCGCGGCCGGCCGCAGCCGAAAGCCGATGCCGCCGCACCCGTGGTACCCTACCTCAACGGCAATGTGCCCGGCGGCAGCAAGCAGAAGCTTGACGTGCTCGGTCCGGAAAAATTCGCCGCCTGGATGCGCACGCAAAAAGAGGTGCTGGTCACCGACACGACGATGCGCGACGGCCATCAATCCCTGCTGGCGACGCGTGTGCGCACGCACGACATCGCCGGCATAGCGGGCACCTATGCGCGTGCCCTGCCGCAGTTGCTTTCGCTGGAATGCTGGGGCGGCGCGACCTTCGACGTCGCCATGCGCTTCCTCACCGAGGATCCTTGGGAGCGGCTCTCGCTGGTACGCGAGGCGGCGCCCAACCTCCTGCTGCAGATGCTCCTGCGGGGCGCCAACGGCGTCGGCTACACCAACTATCCCGACAATGTCGTACAGCATTTCGTCAAACAGGCGGCATCGGGCGGCATCGACCTGTTCCGGGTGTTCGACTGCCTGAACTGGGTCGAGAACATGCGCGTCGCCATGGACGCGGTCGGCGCCGAGGGCAAGCTGATCGAGGCGGCGATCTGCTACACCGGTGATATTCTCGATCCCACGCGGGCGAAGTACGACCTGAAATATTATGTCGGGCTGGCGAAAGAGCTCGAGGCGGCCGGCGCCCACATCATAGCGGTCAAGGACATGGCCGGACTGTTGAAGCCGAGCGCGGCGCGCGTGCTGTTCAAGGCGCTGCGCGAAGCGACAGACCTGCCCATCCATTTCCACACACACGATACGTCGGGGCTCTCAGCGGCAACGGTTCTGGCGGCGGTGGAGAGCGGCGTCGACGCCATCGACGCGGCGATGGATGCGTTCTCCGGCAACACCTCGCAGCCCTGCCTCGGCTCTATCGTCGAGGCGCTGAAGGGCACCGAGCGCGATCCCGGGCTCGACCCGCAATGGATCCGGAGGATCTCCTTCTACTGGGAAGCGGTGCGCAACCAGTATGCCGCCTTCGAAAGCGACCTCAAGGGGCCGGCGTCGGAAGTCTACCTGCACGAAATGCCGGGCGGGCAGTTCACGAACCTCAAGGAACAGGCGCGTTCGCTTGGGCTGGAGACGCGCTGGCACGAGGTGGCGCAGACCTATCACGACGTTAATCTGATGTTCGGCGACATCGTCAAGGTGACCCCGTCGTCCAAGGTGGTCGGCGACATGGCGCTGATGATGGTCAGCCAGGACCTCACCGTCGCCGACGTCGAGAACCCGGCAAGGGACATCGCCTTCCCGGACTCGGTCGTCTCGATGCTGCGCGGCGATCTCGGCCAGTCGCCTGGCGGCTGGCCGCAAGCGCTGCAGAAGAAAGTGCTGAAGGGCGACAGGCCGATCACGGCGCGGCCGGGCTCGCTGCTGAAGCCGGCGGACCTCAAGGCCAGCCGCAAGGAGATCGAACGGAAGCTCGAGCGCAAGCTCTCAGAATACGAGTTCGCTTCCTGGCTGATGTATCCGAAGGTCTTCTCGGACTTCGCGGCCGCGCAGGAAACCTACGGTCCCGTCAGCGTGCTGCCGACGCCGACCTATTTCTACGGCATGAAGCCGGAAGACGAGGTGTTCGTCGACATCGAGAAAGGCAAGACGCTGGTCGTACGCTGCCAGGCGATCGGCGACGTGGACGACAAGGGCATGGTCACCGTGTTCTTCGAACTCAACGGCCAGCCGCGTCGCGTCAAGGTGCCCGACCGGGCGCATGGCGCGTCCGCCGCGAAAGCAAGGCGCAAGGCCGAACCCGGCAACGAGGCGCATGTCGGGGCGCCGATGCCGGGCGTCGTCTCGGCGCTCGCGGTGGCCGCCGGCCAGGCCGTCAAGGCCGGCGACGTGCTGCTCTCCATCGAAGCGATGAAGATGGAAACGGCGCTGCATGCCGAGCGTGACGGCACGGTCGCCGAGGTGCTGGTCAAGGCCGGCGACCAGATCGATGCCAAGGACCTGCTGATCGCCTTCAATTGAGAGCTCGCAAGAGAGAGCCACAGACTGTCGGCTTCTGTCGGCAGCCCTGACGGCCTGTTCGATAACCGCTTGACCCGCGGTCCCCGGTCGGGCATCGAACCGCAGAAATTTGCGGCGGCACGGTTCCCCCGAGTCGCGGCGAAACACCGATTTTTTTGGAGAAAAACATGGCCGACGATATCACAGAGACCAGCCAGACTGTTGCCGCCGGCCAGTTGCGTGCCTTCATCGAGCGCATCGAGCGGCTCGAGGAGGAGAAGAAGACCATTTCCGACGACATCAAGGAAGTGTTCGCCGAGGCCAAGGGCACCGGCTTCGACACCAAGGCGATGCGCGCGATCATCCGGCTGCGCAAGAAGGACCAGGCCGAGCGCCAGGAGGAGGAGTCCATCCTGGACCTCTACAAGGCCGCCCTCGGCATGGTGTAAGGCGAGGCATCTCGTGACGGCCGGGGTCGGCGATGAGTGAGTTCGACTTCGGTGGCCGAAGGGCCTCGGAGTTCCGCCAACGCGGCTTCTGGACGCTGTTTGCCGAGCGTCACCCGGAAGAAAGGACCCGGCTGGCGAGGCGAGGGCCCTGGTTCTGGCAGCGCGGGCTGCCGGAATTCGCGCTGGTGCTCTCCATGTACGTGGCGCCGAGCGAGAATGTGGTCGGCGTCTTCTTCGGCCGCAACGAGAAGCTTGGCGCAACCGACGTCTGGGCGCGCCTCAGGCGGTTCCAGCCGGCAATCGAGGAGCGGCTGAAGCTCAGGCCGGAACAGAGCGCACAAAACCTCGGCATCAATTCACAGTGGCGGGTCAACTGCTTTGCCGAGGACAATTGGCCGGCCATGACCGACTGGCTGGTGACCGAATGCTCACGTTTCGAGCGCGCCGTCACCGAAGTTCTGGGACAGGGATAGACATCCGGTGACGCCGGGGGTCGTCAGATCCTTCTTTCGCTCACGCTGGCTCGGCCAAGTGCGGCTCGACCGGCTGTTCTGGCGCGATATGGTGCTCGTCGGCACGGCGATCAACATTGCATCGTCCGTGGCGGCGCTCATTCTGCTGGGGTTGAAGATGCCGCTCGGTCTTGTGATGGCGGTGCATTTCGCGCCGGTGCCCTACAACATCTTTCTGACTTCCGCCGTCTGGCGGACGGCGGAGCGAACCGGTGGCGCTAAGGCTTCGCTTGCTATGCTGGGTTCGGCGCTCTGGCTGATCGTAACAGTCGTCGTCTGACAATGCTGCACGAAAAGGGCGGCCGAGGCCGCCCTTCGCAGGAAATGTTGGCGAGGCCCGCTCAGGCCGGCTCGAATCTCAGCGCCACGCCGTTGATGCAGTAGCGCAGCCCGGTCGGCGGCGGGCCGTCCTCGAAGACGTGGCCGAGATGGCTGCCGCAGCGAGCGCAATGGCATTCCGTGCGGACCATGCCGTAGCTGCGGTCGGTCGTGGTCTCGATGGAACCGGGAACGGGGTCGTTGAAGCTCGGCCAGCCGGTGCCGCTCTCGAACTTCAGCTTGGATTCGAACAGCGGCTGGTCGCAGCCGACGCAAAAGAAGGTGCCGGCGCGCTTTTCGTGAAGCAGCGCACAGCTGCCCGGGCGTTCGGTGCCATGGTTGCGCATGACGGCATATTGCTCAGGCGTCAGCCGGGCTCGCCATTCGGCGTCGGTGCGGGTGACGGGATAGGTGTGGGTGTCCATGCAGAAAACTCCTCGGCCTTGACGGCTCATTGTTGATTGCAATCTCTATTCGCAACAAGATAGGCGTTTGTTACGGGATTTGCCCGCATTTTCGAGCGCTCCGCCCGCGCTCCTCACGCGATCGCCGTGAGATAGCGCGCAACGGAGGCCGCCAGCGCCTCTTTCGCGCCACCGACAACGTTCTGGTTCCACCACGCGCCGTAGATGTCATCGAATGTGAAAGGCTCCAGCGCGGCCGCGATGCGGCGCACGGCGGCCGCGTTGAGCGGGATGTAGTTGGGATAGCTATACATGAAGCTGACGTGGCGGCGGGTCGGCGTCACCTGCAAAATATCGCCGGCCAGGAGAGCATTGCCGTCTTCGCGCTTCCAGTGCAGCACCTGGCCGCCGGCAAAGTGACCGCCGCAGCGGATGAGCGTCAACGCCGGGTTCAGGTCCAGTATCTCGCCTTGCCAGCTGACGATCGACGGGTGCGGCCGCATGATCCACTGCCGGTCGTCGTCATGGAGATAGATCGGCACGCCGCCAAACGCCTCGCTCCATTCGACCATCACCGAGTAGTAGTGGCAGTGCGAGATGGCGATCCCGGCAAGGCCGCCGCGGCGATTGATCTCGGCCACCGCCTCGTCGGTCACCATCGAGATGCAGTCCCACAGGATGTTGCCGTGCGGCGTCTGCGCCAGCAGTGCCCGCTGACCGATGGCGAAGCGCGGCTCGATGCCGAAGGCGAGAACGCCGGCATCGTCCTTCATCACAAGCCGGTGCCCGGCGGCTAGCTCTTCCGGTGTGGTCCAGGCCTGGCCTTCCCAGCGCACATATTGCCGCTCGTCCTCGCAGATCGGACAGTGCTGCGGGGGCGCTTCGGTCTGCGCGAACTGGACACCGCATTGCAGGCAGAGGAAACAGGTCATGGAACCTCCCGTCATTGTCCCGGCTCAATGCTTGCGCGACAATTGCCTGGTGGCGCTTTCCAGTCCGGCGAGCGTCAGCGGAAACATGCGGCCGCCGAACATGTCGCGGATCATAGCGATCGAATGCGTAAAACCCCAGTTCTTCTGGCTCTCGGGGTTCAGCCATACGGCGTTCGGCCATTGCCGCAGCAGGCGGCCGAGCCAGACGCTGCCTGCCTCCGGGTTCCAGTGTTCGACCGAGCCGCCGGGATGCGCGATCTCGTAAGGGCTCATCGAGGCATCGCCGACCACGATCACCTTGTAGTCCGGACCATATTTGTGGAGGAGGTCAAAGGTCGGGATCGTCTCGGCATGGCGGCGACGATTGTCCTTCCACACGCCCTCGTAGAGGCAGTTGTGGAAATAGAAATATTCGAGCTGGCGGAATTCGGCGCGGGCGGCCGAGAACAATTCCTCGACGCTTCTGATGTGGTCGTCCATCGAGCCGCCGACATCGAAGAACATCAAAAGCTTCACCGCGTTGCGCCGCTCTGGCCGCGTCTTGACGTCGAGATAACCGTGCTCGGCGGTGGCGTGGATGGTGCCGGGCAGGTCGAACTCCTCCTCGGCGCCTTCACGCACCCAGCGGCGCAGCCGCTTCAGCGCGATCTTGATGTTGCGGGTGCCGAGCTCGACGGCGTCGTCGAAATTCCTGAACTCGCGCCTGTCCCAGACCTTCACGGCCCGGCGGTTGCGGCTCTCATGCTGGCCGATGCGCACGCCTTCGGGATTGTAGCCATAGGCGCCGAAAGGTGAGGTGCCGCCAGTGCCGATCCATTTCGAGCCGCCCTGGTGGCGCCCTTTCTGCTCCTCGAGCCGCTGCTTCAGAGTCTCCATCAGCTTCTCGAAACCGCCGAGCGCCGCGACCAGCTTTTTCTCTTCCTCGCTCAGGTGTTTTTCGGCCAGCCGGCGCAGCCATTCCTCGGGGATATCAGCGACGTTGACGGCGTTTGGGCCACTGAGCGCCTCCACCCCCTTGAAGACATGCGCGAACACCTGGTCGAAGAGGTCGATATGGCGCTCGTCCTTCACCAGCGCTGCGCGAGCGAGGTAGTAAAAACCTTCGACGTCATAGTCGACCAGCCCGGCTTCCAACCCCTCCAGCAGCGACAGATATTCCCTGAGCGAGACGGGAACGCGCGCTGCCTTCAGTTCGAGGAAGAAGGGGATGAACATTTCTATCTATAGAAGATCATATTCGATGAAGCCGGTGCGGCGCGCGACATGGTCATAGAGCTTGCGCGCCGTGGCGTTGGTTTCGTGCGTCATCCAGTAGACGTTCCTGACGCCGATCTTGCCGGCTTCCTGCTTCACGGCCTCGATCAGCGCAGCGCCGATCCCCTTGCCGCGCACTTCGGGGTCGGCGAACAGATCTTGCAAGTAGCAGTTGTTTTTCTCAGACCAGCAAGAGCGATGGTACAGGTAATGGGTGAGGCCGACAGCCTTGCCGTCGAGGAGGGCGATGAAGCCCTTCGGTTCGAACTCGCCTTGCGTGAACAGGCGCTTCCAGGTGACCTCATAGACCTCTTGCGGCAGCTTCGTCTCGTAGAAGGCAAGGTAAGCGGTCCACAGCCGACGCCAGTCGGCGTGGTCGGATTCTGCGAGCGGGCGGATAGTGATCTCGGCCATTTCGTTCCCTCTGAAGTCTGGAACCCAATCCATACCAACAGAATCGGGATCGGGAACACCCTTGCCTATCCCGCCGGCGAATTATACTCGCGAAAAGCGGTCGCGAGGATGTGCAGCGCTTCTCGTGCCCGCGGCGCCAAGCCGCGCGAGTGCAAAATGATTTCGGAAGGGGGGATTGGCGGCAGGCCGAGTTTGCGACCCACCTCGACCAGGCCGGGTGGCGCGACGCGGTAGGCGAGCGCGGCGACGGCGAAGCCGGCCGACACCGCGATGTTGACGGCTGCGCCGCCACCGCCCACGAAGGCCTCATTCCAGGCAATGCCTGCCTTATCCAGCGTCTCGATAGCTCTCACACGGTCAGGGCAATTGCACACGGTGCTTAGCAGCGCCAGGCGCAATGGCGTTCCCGGCCGCCATTCGAAGGCCGGGGCCGCGAACCAGCCATATTGGGTGCGCGACAAGGCTTCGCCGCGGCGGCTGTCATCTTCCTGGTGGACAATCACCGCATCGAGCTCACCGCGATCGAAAGCCTCCTCCAGCATAGAGCTCGTATCGATCCTGATGTTGAGCGCGAGCGACGGATCGTGGGCATGCAACTGAGCTATCAATACGGAAAGCTCGGGCCCGGCGACGTGATCGACAAAGCCGAGAGCAAGCCGGCACGGCGCGTCGGAAAATTCCGTGACGGCGCGTTCGTGGGCGGCAAGAAATTCACGCGCCGCCGGGAGAAAAGCCGCTCCCCTTGCCGAGAGCGCCACGCGGCGCGGCGTTCGTTCGATCAGGCGCGCGCCGAGCTTCTCTTCCAGCCGACGCAGCTTGACGCTGATCGTCGCCTGGGTGCTGCCCAGCGCGGCAGCCGCACGCGTGAAGCTCTGCAGGTCGGCCACCATGACGAAGGTCCGCACGGCATCGACGTCAAGACTGGGCATTTCAGGTATTCCATTTTGTCATCTCTGAAATAGAGATGCATAGTCTTTTTTCATGGTCAAGTCCCGTCTATGTCAGCCTGACCGCAGTTGAAGAGCACTGCTCCCCAGCCGTCTCTCCGAATGTTCCGACAGAAAGTGACCGATATGACGTTTCAAATTGACCGAAACACCGTTGCGCTCGCTGGCGTTTGCTTGGCCTCGCTGCTGTTCGGCCTCGAAATCTCGAGCGTTCCGGTGATCCTGCCGAAACTGGAAACCGTGCTTGGCGCTGATTTCAAGGATCTGCAATGGATCATGAATGCCTACACCATTGCCTGCACCACGGTGTTGATGGCGACGGGGACATTGGCCGACCGTTTCGGCCGCAAACGCGTGATGGTGAGCACCACCGTCGCCTTTGGCCTCGCCTCTCTGCTATGCGGCCTCGCAACGAGCGCTCCGCTGCTGATCATCGCCCGGTTTCTTCAGGGCCTGGCGGGCGGAGCGATGTTTACCTGCAGCGTGGCGGTGTTGTCCCACCAGTTTCAAGACGGCAGTGAACGCGGCAAAGCCTTCGTCGCCTGGAGCGTCGTCTCGGGCATCGGCCTTGGCTTTGGCCCCGCCATTGGCGGATTGATCGTGACGCTGTCGAGCTGGCAATGGGTGTTCCTCATCCATGTGCCGCTTGCCGTTCTCGCCCTGACCTTCATCGGCGCCGGTGTCACCGAATCACGCGATCGCAACGCCCAGAAGCTTGACCGGGCCGGCATACTGACGCTCTCGTTCGCGGTGTTCGGCTTCTCCTATCTGATCACGCAAGGGGCCGATCTGGGTGCTGGCGCGCGTGTCGGCGTGGCGAGCGCGGCCGTGCTGGCCTTCGTCGCGTTCCTAGTAGCCGAGAAGATCAATCCCTATCCGATGTTCGATTTCTCCGTTTTCCGCATCCGCCAATTCTCGGGAGCCATCATGGGCGGCATCGGCATGAATTTCAGCTACTGGCCGTTCATCATCTATCTGCCGATCTATTTTTCGGGGGTTCTCGGTTACGACAGCACCACGACCGGCCTGTTGCTGCTCGTCTACACGCTACCCTTCATGCTGATGCCGTCGATCGCCGAGCGTCTGCGCGCGCGCTATCAGGCGCGGGTGGCGATCCCGCTCGGCTTGCTGACGTTGGGGGTCGGTTTCATCGCCATGTGGATAGGGGCCGGGCTCGAGGGCGCCAGCTGGCTGACCATGCTGCCCGGAACGCTGATCGCCGGCATCGGCATCGGCCTGACCAATTCGCCGACCACCAACACCACGACCGGCTCGGTGTCACCCGATCGTGCCGGCATGGCGTCCGGCATCGATATCAGTGCGCGGCTGATCACGCTTGCCATCAATATCGCGGTGCTGGGCCTGTTGCTGACGCAGGGTATCGTTTCTTATCTGCGCAATGTATTCGGCACGGCTGTCGACCCGAACGAACTGCGCGCCCTGGCGGAGAAGATCGCAGCCGGCAATCTCGGCGGCCTGGCGCAATACTCGCCCAAGCTCGCGATCCTCGACCCTACGGGCGCTATCGTGCATGCCGCCCTGATCAACGGTTTTGGTTGGGTCATGCTCTATTGCGGGATCGGCGTTCTGGCCCTTGCCGTGATCAGCTTCGTTATCTTCGGCCCCAACAATGTCACGCCGCAGGCGCGAAGGGGGCATCCTGTGCAGAATGCAGGCGAGGCGCGCTCGTAGCAATGCCTTGGGCTCGACGTCAGGGCGTCGAGCCGCTCCTTCAACCTTGCCGCCTAGCCATGAAGGCCAGCCGCTCGAACAGATGCACGTCCTGCTCGTTCTTCAGCAACGCGCCGTGCAGCTTGGGCAGGGCGTTCTTCGGGTCGGCGCGCAGATCCTCGGGCGCGATGTCGTCGGCGACCAGCAGCCTTATCCAGTCGAGCGCCTCTGAGGTCGACGGCTTCTTCTTCAGCCCCGGTACGTCGCGGATCTCGTAGAATTGGGTGAGTGCCGCCCGCACCAGGTTCTGCTTGATGCCGGGATAGTGCACGTCGACGATCCTGTGCAGCGTCTCGATGTCAGGGAAGCGGATATAGTGGAAGAAACAGCGACGCAGGAAGGCGTCGGGCAGTTCCTTCTCGTTGTTGGAGGTGATGATGACGATCGGCCGCACCTCGGCGCGGATCGTCTCGCCGGTTTCGTAGACGAAGAACTCCATCCGGTCGAGTTCCTGCAACAGGTCGTTGGGAAATTCGATGTCGGCCTTGTCGATCTCGTCGATCAGAAGCACGACTTTCTTGCCGGCCGCGAAGGCCTCCCACAATTTGCCGCGCTTGATGTAGTTCTTGATATCGTTGAACCTGCTATCGCCAAGCTGGCTGTCGCGCAGCCGCGACACGGCATCGTACTCGTAGAGGCCCTGCTGCGCCCGCGTCGTCGATTTGACGTGCCATTCGATGAGCTCCAGCCCGAGTGCCGCCGCCACTTGCCTGGCAAGCTCCGTCTTGCCGGTGCCGGGCTCGCCCTTGACCAGCAAGGGCCGTTCCAGCGCGATCGCGGCGTTGACGGCCACCATCAGATCCTTGTCGGCGACGTAGGCCGCCGTGCCTTCGAAACGCATTTTTGCTCCTTGGTTCAGTACGGACGACCGTAAGGAGACGGCTTGGCCCATGCAAGGGCGGGTTGGTGGCGGCGAAGCGTGAAGCCGGCAGGGAAAGAACGCCAACTCTCTGGCGCCAACTCTCTGGCGCTTGGGAGGGCATCGGCCTATATTGGGGCTGACGGTCTGCGCTTCCCGGCAGGAGACACTTTTCCCCGGGGCCTTAACGATCCTTAGGGAGCTGTCCCTGGGAAGACCCGTGGGTTTTCTCACACGGCGCCCACCTACTTTGTAGGCACCCGGGATCGACCTCTCCACCGGTTGTGTGGATCGTCACTTATTAGCCACATCCACGTATTTCGTGGATCATGCGATGGAAAACGTCGCTCCCAAAACGTCCATTCATGTCTGGCTTTTTCTAGCGTCTGCGCATGGCATCCTCAAAAGACTTGAAAAGACAGCTGCGCAAGGAAGCACTTGGCCGCCGCGACGCGCTCGATGAATTCTGGCGGGTGGAAGTCGCGCTCGATATGGCCGAAACCGCGCGCGACCAGCTTGCCATCGAGCCAGGCCAAATCGTGTCCGGCTTCTGGCCGATGCGCTCGGAAGTCGATGTCCGGCCGCTGATGTTCGCCTTGCGCGAAAAGGGCGCACGGCTCTGCCTTCCGGCGATCCTCGACAAGACGACCATCGTCTTTCGCGAATTGGTACGCGGCGCGCCGATGGTCGATATGGGATTTGGCACCGTCGGACCGCATGAGGAGGCCGAAGTTCTTGACCCCTCCGTCATGCTGGTGCCGCTCGCCGGCTTCGACGCGCGCGGCCACCGCATCGGTTACGGCGCGGGCTATTATGACCGTGCGATCGCCAAGCTTGTCGACAAGGGGCATGCGCCCCGGCTGATCGGCATTGCTTTCGACTGCCAGGAAGTGGCGATGGTTCCCAATGAGGACCATGACGTCATCATCCCGGAAATACTCACCGAGAGCGGGTTGCGCCGGTTCGAGCCAGAATTGTAGATAGTTCTTTGGAACGCATGATCTTTGCCGAAAGTCATGCCACTTTTCGGGATCAAGCGTGATGAGACTTCTCTTCCTCGGCGACATGGTCGGCAAGACAGGCCGCACGGCGGTGTGGGAGCAACTGCCGGGCCTGATTTCGGACTTCAAGCTCGATTTCGTCATCGTCAACGGCGAGAACGCGGCCGGCGGCTTCGGCATCACCGAGGAGATTTTTCGCGAGACCATCGCGGCTGGCGCCGATGTCGTCACCACGGGCAACCATGTCTGGGACCAGCGCGATGCGCTGGCCTTCGCGCCGCGCGAAGAGCGCTTCCTGCGCCCGTCCAATTTTCCCAAGGGCACGCCCGGGCGCGGCTCGGGCGTCTACATTGCCAAGAGCGGCGCGCGTGTGCTGGTCGCTAACATCATGGGCCGGGTGTTCATGCATCCCGAGCTCGACGATCCCTTCCAGGCCGGCGAGCGCGAGCTTGCCGCCTGTCCGCTCGGCGAGCAGGCGGATGCCGTGGTCATCGACTTCCACGCCGAGGCGACCTCCGAAAAAATGTGCTTCGCGCATTTCGTCGACGGTCGCGCCAGCCTCGTGGTCGGCACCCACACCCACCAGCCGACAGCCGATCACCACATCCTCAATGGCGGCACCGGTTATATTTCCGATGCCGGCATGTGCGGCGATTACGATTCCTCGCTCGGCATGGACAAGGAGGAACCGCTCAACCGGTTCCTGTCAAAAGTGCCGAAAGGGCGTTTCGAGGCAGCGACCGGACCGGCGACATTGTGCGGCGTCGGTGTCGATATTTCCGACCGCACGGGACTGACCGAGAAGATCGCGCCGTTTCGCCGCGGGCCGCGACTCGAGGAAACGGCTCCGTCCTTCTGGACGTGACATTGATATAGGGGCTCTCAATACCTAACTGCCGGCGACACTGCTCTAGATCGTAGAGGGGACGACCTCCATGCAGCTTATCGAGTTCCTGGCGCCGCACTTCGCCTTCATGTCCGATCCCACCGCCTGGGTCGCGCTGTTGACCCTGGTGGTGCTCGAGATCGTGCTCGGCATCGACAACCTGATCTTCATCTCGATCCTGACCAACAAGCTGCCGCAGGCGCAGCGGGCCCGCGCCCGCCGGCTCGGCATCTCGGCGGCGCTCGTCATGCGGCTGGTGCTGCTCGCCACCATCTCGATCATCGTCCAACTGACGGCGCCGGTCTTCACCGCCCTTGGTCATGGCTTTTCCTGGCGGGACCTGATCCTGATCGCCGGTGGCCTGTTCCTGGTGTGGAAGGCCACCAAGGAAATCCATCACACGGTCGACCCAGACGATCACCAGGACACGATGCTGGGCGAGACGGTGCAGATGAGCCTTGCCGGCGCCATCTTCCAGATCCTGCTGCTCGACCTTGTCTTCTCCATCGATTCCATCATTACCGCCGTCGGTATGACAGACGAGATCGCCATCATGTACATCGCCGTCATCGTGGCGGTTACGGTGATGATGCTTGCGGCTACGCCGCTGGCGAACTTCATCGCCAAGAACCCGAGCATCGTCATGCTGGCGCTGGGCTTCCTCCTGATGATCGGCATGACGCTGATCGCCGACGGCATGGGTTACCATGTGCCCAAGGGTTATATCTACGCGGCGATGGGTTTTTCGGCGCTCGTCGAAGGCCTCAACATGCTGGCGCGGAACCGCAAGAAGGCGAAATCCGGCGGCGGGCATTGAGGCTGGCCGGGCCTAATGCGCTCCTTTGGGGTGACGGTCGCCGACCAGGCCTAGTGTCAGGCCCTGTTCCAGCCAGGCCTTGGCACCAGCCAGAACGAGCGTGAAGCCGCCGGTTGAATCGACCGCCTGTTTTACCTGTTCGTCGCCATTGCCGACAAAGCCGAAATTGTGGACCTCCAGGAAGGTCGCGTCACCTGGCATTTCGGTTAAGGTCCAGATCACCGTGGTCGGCGGATCGCCCCATTGCATGGAGATCTTTTCGTTGGCGACGATCTCGCTGACGAGCGCCGTCGTCGAGACGCCGTACATGCGCCACTCCCATTGAACCGGCTTGCCGCCGTCCAACCTGCCGCTGGAATGGGTGAACCAGAATTTCGTGGTGATCTCCGGATTGACGATGGCCTCGAAAACGTCGGAGACCGGCCGCCGGATCAGCATGGCGGCTTCGGCCGTTGGTATCTGACGGATTTCCATAGCGTTCTCCTCTGCCGAATACGCCTTCACCACGCATCGGGCTCCCGCACCATATGAACGATGTTGGTGGGGCTCCAAAACCGCGGAAGCCGTCTCCCAGCGGCTTGATGGCATCGCATCGCTCGACGCCGGTCTTGGCCAAAAGATCGGCGGCGCCGGAGAAATCCCCGGTGAACAGTTCCAGCCAGATCTCGGCCTGGCTCGGGTGCTATGGCAGATTGATCTGCCAGGAAACGCCGAACCTGTCGTTCAACCAGGCGAAACGGCGGCTGAAGCCGTAATTGCCGGTCGGCATCAGAAACGTACCGTCTTTCGACAGGGCCTCGACGATGCCTTCCAGCTCTTCTTCGGTGGAGCAGTCGACGAAGAGCGAGACCGACGGCGTGAAAGTGAAGGCGTGATGCACAGGGCTGTTGAAGATCATGACCTGCGTGCCGCCGATGGAGGCGCGAGCCAGCTTGACTGTCCCTTCGGGCCCGTCCTCGCCTGCACCGTAGCGCGTGAGGTCGAGGACGCGGCTCTCCGGGATGGTCTCGCAATAGAAGGCCATGGCCTCCTCGGCCTTGCCTTCGAACATCAGGAACGGGGTTACTTTCACGGCAGGCCTCGCTTCGCTCAAATGTTGATCTCGTTGGCAGGCTCGCCCTTCATCTCGCTGCGATAATAGCCGTCGCGCAGATTGATGCCGTGTTCGACATAGGCCTTCATGCAGGCCAGCATCTGCGACCAGCCCTCGCAATTGAGATAGGACTTCTTCAGCCCGGCCGCGTCCTCGTGCCAGCCGGCCTCGGCGATGGTGACGAAGGTGCCGCCATCGTCGAGCGGCTCGAAATTCATCTCGATGCGGGTCTTGTAGGCCGGCTTCCCCTCCTCGTCGGTGGCATCCCAGCGCAGCACGATGCGGCTGTCCCTGACGATTTCGTCGACTTCGACCGGCACCTTCCCCCACCACACGACATTGGTGCCCGGCTCCAGTGGCGCGCTGGCGCCGCCTATGGTGGTGAAATAGGAGCTGAGCTTCTTCGGATTGACGACCGCGTCGAAGACTTCGGCGACCGGTTTGCCGATGCGTCCTGAAACCCTGAATCCAAGAGACATATCCACAGCTCCTTCCTTGATTGATACAAGGATATGTTATAGAAATATAACATGTCAAGCCGATCGCAAGACGACAATGTTTTCAAGGCGCTGGCGCATCCGCGCCGGCGCGAGATGCTGGATCTGCTGAAGGACGCACCAAAGACGACCGGCATGCTGTGCGAGGCATTTTCCGATGTCGATCGCTGCACCGTGATGCTGCATCTCAAAGTGCTGGAAGAGGCTGATCTCATTGTGGCACGGCGCGAGGGGCGCGAGCGCTGGAACCACCTAAACGCACTGCCGATCAAGCAGATTCACGACCGCTGGATCAGCCAGTACGCCGGCCATGCGCTTAGCATCATCGACCGGCTGAAGTCCGATCTGGAGGGGTGAACAGCCGTCACCGCTTGCCGTGCATGGCAATGCGCGGCGCGGCTGGACGAATTGAGCCGATTTATCTATAAGCCGGCCATTCCGACAAAGAGCGCCGTACGTCCATTCGGACGCAGCAGGGACGTTCTGACATTTGTATCAGGGCATTTTGCGGAAGGCGGGCTCATGCATCTCGCCGCGGAATGCTATAGCCGAACACGACAGGGGTGCCATGGCTGGCCATTCACAGTTCAAGAACATCATGCACCGCAAGGGCCGTCAGGACGCGGTGCGGTCGAAAATGTTTTCCAAGCTGGCGCGCGAAATCACGGTCGCGGCCAAGAGCGGGACGCCCGATCCGTCGATGAATCCGCGCCTGCGCCTTGCCGTGCAGAACGCCAAGGCGGTGTCGATGCCGAAGGACAACATCCAGCGCGCCATCAACAAGGCCTCGATGGGTGATGCCGAGAACTACGAAGCCGTGCGTTACGAGGGCTACGGTCCCGGCGGCGTCGCCGTGATCGTCGAGGCGCTGACCGACAATCGCAACCGCTCGGCTTCGAATGTGCGCGCCGCCTTTACCAAGGCCGGTGGGGCGATGGGTGAAACCGGCTCGGTGTCGTTCATGTGGGATCGGGTGGGCGAGATCTATTATCCGGCATCGGCCGGCAGCGCCGACAAGGTCATGGACGCAGCGATCGAAGCCGGCGCCGATGACGTGGAGTCGGACGAGGAAGGTCACACCATCTATTGTGCCTTCGAAAACCTCGGCGAGGTGTCGAAGGCACTGGAAGCCTCTCTCGGCGAGGCGGAATCGGTGAAGCCGATCTGGAAACCGCAGAACAATGTTCCGGTCGATGAAGAACGCGCCCAGTCGCTGATGAAGCTGGTCGCCACGCTCGAGGACGACGACGACGTTCAAAGCGTCTACGCCAATTTCGAGGTCGACGAGGAGACCATGGCCAAGCTCAGCGCTGCGTGAGCAAAAGCCTGACATGACCGAAAAACCGCTGCCCACCATCCGCATCACCTATTGCACGCAGTGCCAGTGGCTGCTGCGTGCCGGCTGGATGGCGCAGGAACTGCTGTCGACGTTCGGCGTCGATCTCGGCGAGGTGACGCTGGTGCCTGGCACCGGCGGCATCTTCACCATATCCTGCAACGAGGTGCTGGTCTGGGACCGCAAGCGCGACGGCGGCTTTCCGGATGCGGCAAAACTCAAGCAACTGGTGCGCGACGCCATCGACCCGGACCGCGATCTCGGTCATGCCGACCGCAAGGCGAAGAGCTGAGACTTCCCGCAAAGCCGGACGTCATTTTCCTCGCCTCTGCCCGAAGATCGCGCCGATCCCGGCACCGATTGCTATGCCCATGCCGATGCCGACGGCAGGGTCGTCCATCGCCGCGCCAAAGACAGCGCCGAGGCCGACCCCCGCGGCAATGCCCAAGGCCATGATGGAATACGGGTCGTTCACGGCTCTTCTCCCGACAAACATTATAGGAGCCTTCGGCGGCCTCGATGCCGAGTCAACGCGCGGCGAACCAGAAGGATGCCAGCGCGGCGATGGCGGTGACCGTGCGCACGTGGTTCCACATCACCCAGTCCCTGAGGTAGGTGGTCCATACAGCAGCGCCGTTGCTGCTCGCCGGATCGACGGCGGCCAGCGCGTCGTTGAGCGGTACGTTGAAAACCATCGTCACGATCGGGTTGCCGACGAGATAGATGACTGCGCCGGCCAGCAGCCAGACGGAGCCTGGCTGGTGCCAGCCTATGATGGCGCCGGCGATCAAGACAAGGCAGATCAGGCCGGTGCCGAACAAGGCGGTCATGAACAACGGCGTGATGACGGTGACGTTGATCGAGTTCATGGCGGCGATGCCGCCCGACGCAGGCAGGCGAGCCATTGCCGGCATGACGAAATTGGAAAAGGCGAAGAACACGCCGCCGACAACGCCCGAGCCGATAGCGGCGATGAAGATGAGGCTGGGGAGTAGTTTCGCGATCATGTCAGTTGCTCCAGATGCCGGTTGCGGCTGTTTCAGTTTGCAATGGGCGGAAAAGTTTGGGGGGTGGCCGGGCACCTGTTCGACGCCTTCAAATCATTACCCGTCTGCTTCTTTCAGAACATGAGAAATCCTCATATTTGCAAAACGTGATAAACCCTCGTATTTTGCGAGTCAAGTCATTTCTGGGTGGCATTGCCGCCGGTGTCTGTTGAAGAGCCATGGAAAAAGCCGCCACGTCCCCACAGGAACAGGTCGCCACGCCACGCCGCGCGCCGAGCCAGCAGCGCAGCCGTGAACGGGTCGAGCGCATGCTCGCCGCCGCCTCGGCGCTGATTGCCGAGCAAGGCAGCGATGCCATGCGCATGGGCGAGGTGGCGGAGCGGGCTGGGGTGTCGATCGGCTCGCTCTACCAGTTCTTTCCCGACAAGCGGGCGATCGTCTGGGCGCTGGCCGAGCGCTACACCGCCGAGAGCCAGGCCTGCATTTCAGCCGCGCTCAAGGACGTCGGCGACGCCGAGGGCCTTCGGCGGGCGTTCTCGGAGCTGGTGGACATTTACTACCGTCTGTTTCTCGCCGAGCCGGTAATGCGCGATATCTGGTCGGGCACGCAGGCTGACAAGGCGCTGCGCGAACTGGAGCTCGCCGACAGCCGTGCGAACGCCGAGTTTCTCACCGCGGCGCTCAAACGCCTGCGGCCCGATGCCGATGGCATCGCGCTGGAGACGACGGCGTTTCTCGTCTGGCAGATGGGCGAGGCCGCCATGCGGCTGGCGATCTCGGTCGAGCGCCAGGAGGGCGACAGACTGGTCGCCGCCTATAAGCGCATGGCGCTCCGGGAATTGCTGGCGGAACAGGATGCACGGGCAGCGCGCTAGCCTGAGTATCTAGCTGGTCACAAAAAACCCGCCACGAGGGCGGGTTCTCTGGTGTGCGAAAAGCTGATGAGGCCTAGAGGCCGAAACCTTCGAAGCGCTTCTTGAACTTCGACAGGCGGCCGCCGCGATCGAGCAGGGTCTGCTGGCCGCCGGTCCAGGCCGGGTGCGTGGTCGGGTCGATGTCGAGGTTCATCGTATCGCCTTCCTTGCCCCAGGTCGAACGGGTCATGTACTCGGTGCCGTCGGTCATGACGACCTTGATGGTGTGGTAGTCGGGATGGATATCGGTCTTCATGGCTCGGTTCCTGGCTTGCCGGGCGCGGCTGACGGGCTGAAAGCCTGCGTCGATGCGCCCCTTTTTAAAACTCGAAGCCGCAGCTATTGAGGAGCCACGGCTTCTAAAACGGTCGGCGAGCCTATACATCAGCCGGAATTGAATCACAAGGCCGCGGCAAGCGCATATTGAGGCGCATAGCTGAAGGCGGCCAAGAGGAAAGACCAGGATGGCGCAAACCAGCAGCGCAGACGAGCGCCGGCGCTCGCTCAAGCCGCTCAGGCGCCTGTTTCCCTACATCGGCCGCTACCGCACATTGGTGGCGGGCGCCGTCATCTCGCTGATCGTCGCGGCGGTGACGACGCTGGCGCTGCCGCTGGCGGTACGGCGCATGATCGATCATGGTTTCACGCCGTCCGGTTCCTCCTTCATCGCCGAATATTTCGCCGCGCTGGTGGCAATGGCCGCGCTGCTGGCGGCGGCATCGGCGGGCCGCTACTATTTCGTCATCACGCTCGGCGAGCGTGTCGTCGCCGATATCAGGCGCGATGTCTTTGCCCATGTGACGAAACTGTCGCCGGCCTTCTTCGACACTGCCCAGTCGGGCGAAATCGTGTCGCGGCTCGCCGCCGACACCACGCAGGTCAAATCGGCGGTCGGGGCGACAGCTTCGGTGGCGCTGCGCAATGTCATCCTTGGCCTCGGCGCGGTCGCGATGATGGTTTTCACCAGCCCGAAACTGTCCGGTCTGGTCATCGCAGCCATTCCAATCATCGTGCTGCCGCTGGTCGCCTTCGGCCGCTCGGTGCGGCGAAAGTCAAGGCAGGCGCAGGACACGCTGGCCGATGCCACCGCCTATGCCAGCGAGCAGATCGGCGCGGTGCGCACATTGCAGGCCTTCACCAATGAGACGCTGGTCACCGGGCGTTTTTCGGGTGCGGTGGAGGCCGCCTTCGAGGCCGCGCGCGCCTCGATCTTCGCGCGCTCGTTCCTCACCTTCTTCGCCATCTTCACGATTTTCTCCTCGGTCGTGGCGGTGCTGTGGTTCGGCTCGCGCGACGTGCTCGACGGCAATCTGTCCCCGGGCACGCTCGGCCAATTCCTGCTCTATTCGGTATTCGCCGCCGGTGCGCTCGGCGCGCTGTCGGAGGTCTGGGGCGAATTGGCCCAGGCAGCAGGTGCCGCCGAACGGCTGACGGAGATCCTGGCCGAGGAGCCGGCGATCGTGGCGCCTGCCAATCCCAGGCCGCTGCCGGTGGCGAGCAAGGGAGCGATCAGCTTCGAGGCCGTGTCCTTCTCCTACCCGGCCCGGCCCGACCGCGCCGCCGTCCACGGCCTGAGCTTCTCGGTCAAGCCTGGCGAGACGGTGGCGATCGTCGGTCCCTCGGGAGCGGGCAAGAGCACGGTGTTCTCGCTGATCCTGCGCTTCTACGATCCAGAGACCGGCAGGATCCTGGTCGACGGCGTCGACATCCGCGAAGCCGCCCCCCTTTCGATACGGCAACGCATCGCCATCGTGCCGCAGGACGTCACCATCTTCGCGGCCAGCGCGCGCGACAATATCGGCTTCGGCCGGCCGGGCGCCAGCGAGTCGGAGATCGAAGCGGCGGCAAAGGACGCGCTTGCCGACGAATTCATCCTCAAGCTCGAGAAGGGCTATGACAGCCAGGTCGGCGAGCGCGGCGTGACGCTGTCGGGCGGGCAACGCCAGCGGGTGGCGATCGCCCGCGCCATCCTGCGCGACGCGCCGATCCTGTTGCTCGACGAGGCGACCTCGGCACTCGACGCCGAAAGCGAGACGCTGGTGCAAATGGCGCTGGAGCGGCTGATGCGGGGCCGCACCACGATCGTTATCGCGCACCGCCTGGCAACGGTGCTGAAGGCCGACCGCATCCTGGTCATGGATGGCGGCCGTATCGTCGAGGAAGGCACGCATCAGAGCCTGGTCACCAAGGGCGGCATCTATGCCCGGCTGGCCAAGCTGCAGTTCGAGACCGGCGCCAGCGCCTTCAGGGGTGCGGCTGAGTAGTCAGCCACCCCGGCGTTGCTCACGCGGCTCCATAGCGTTTGCGTAGATGGTCGGTGAAATACACGGCGTTGAGCTTTTCACCGGTGGCGCGTTCGAGCAGGTCGGGCGTCGACCAGCGCGATCCCTGCAACCATATGTTCTTGCGGCGCCAGCTGTTGATGGCATCGAAATTTCCCCTGGCAAGATCGTCATCGGCCGACGGATGCTCCCGCGTCAACGCAGCCCATTGCTGGGCCGCCATCATCGCGCCCAGCGTGTAGGACGGAAAGTAGCCGAAGGCGGCGGCAGGCCAATGCACGTCCTGCATCGGCCCGTCCGCGGGGTTGTCGATGGTTGAGAGGCCGAGATAATCGCGCATCCTGGCGTCCCAAGCCTCGGGCAGCTCGGCCACCTCGAGCCTGCCGGAGACGAGCTCCTGCTCCAGTTCGTAGCGCAGGATGACATGCAGCGGGTACGTCACCTCGTCGGCATCGACACGGATCAGGCCGCGCTCGACATGGTGGACATGCGGCAGGATGTCGTCGAGCGACCAGGCTTCGCCGAGATGCTTTTCCACGACCGGCAATGCCCAACGCCAGAAGGCGGGATTGCGCCCGATCTGCTTCTCGACGAACAGGCTCTGGCTTTCATGCACCGCCATGCCGCGCGCCTTGCCGAGCGGCCAGTGCGACCACGCCTTCGGCAGGTTCTGCTCGTAGAGTGCATGGCCGGTCTCGTGCAGCACGCCCATCAGCGCCGACAGGAAATCGGACGTCTTGTAGCGCGTGGTGATGCGCACGTCGCTCGGCACACCGCCGCAGAACGGATGGTGCGACACCGACAGCGAGCCGTGCGTGAGGTCGAAGCCGACCGCCGTCATCATGGCGAGGCCGAGTTCGCGCTGCCTGTCGACCGCGTAGGTTCCCGAAAGCGGCTTCAGAGGGCGCTTGCGCAGCCGCGCTTCCTGCACCGCCAACGCCTCCGGCACGAAATCCCTGAGAAAGGTCTTCAGCTCGGTGAAGACGGGCGTGATATCCGCGGCGCGGTTGCCGGGGTCGTACTGCTCCATCAGCGCGTCGTAGGGGGCGAGGCCGAGGATGTCGGCGCGCAGGGCCGCCTCTTCGCGCACCAGCGCCACCACGCCCTCAAGCGCGGGCAGGAAGCCCGCCCAGTCGTTCTTGGCCCGCAGGTCGCGCCACAGCTGCTCGCAGCGCATGCGCGCGGTCGTCTGGCGTTCGACGAATTCGACCGGCAGGCAGGTCAGGTTGGTGTATTGCCGCCGCAGTTCGGCCAGCGCCGCCCGCTGTTCATCGTCAAGCGCCTCGCCTTCGGCGGCGGCGATCCAGTCCGCTATTTCCGGCGCGGTCGCCCTGGTGTGGTACATGCCGGCAAGTGCCGCCATGGCCTCGGCGCGCTTCTCGCCGCCGCCGACGGCCATGTGGGTCGCTTCATCGGCGCCGAGGATGGCCAGCGCGTGCTCCAGGGCTTCGAGCTTGTGGCCGAGGTCATCGAGTTTTTGAAAGGACATGGCGGCTTCCGTGATTGGGGACGGGGCGAAAAGATACCAACGCCTGAGCGTTTGCAACCCTCACGCGCCGTCCGGCAGATGCGCCTTGCGCTGGCGAGCCGACGCGTGAAATGCTACCCGACGATACATCACGAGGGAACACGATGATCGGCAACATCCTGGTCGGGCTGGTGGCTTTGATCCATGTCTACATCGTCTATCTGGAGATGGTGCTCTGGGACACGCCGCGCGGGCACAAGACATTCCGGCTGACGCCGGAATTCGCCAGCGCCTCGAAGGTGCTTGCCGCCAATCAGGGTCTCTACAACGGCTTTCTCGTCGCCGGCCTGATCTGGGCCCTCTGCCTCGGCACGGCCGGTTTCCAGGTCAAGGTTTTCTTCCTGCTCTGCGTGGCCGTTGCCGGGCTCTACGGGGCGGCAACGGTCGGTCGCAAGATCCTGTTCGTGCAGGCCGCGCCGGCAGCGGCTGCCTTGGTCGCGGTCTGGCTCGGCTGGTGAGGAAAAGAGGCGCCTGCGAGATTGGGCTCCGTAGACGCCAGGTGGTCCCTTCCTCCAGGGCCGCGATCAGAATGGCCTCAGCCGTTCGGATAGTTCCCGCCGTCGGCGCCGTCGCCCATCAGGAAGCCGCTACCGATGTCGACCCTCAGCCGCTGGTCGACATTGTCGAGACGGCGCAGCAGGTCATGATATTGCGCGGCCGGTATCCTGCCGTGATCCGACGAGGCTATCTTCTCGGCCGCCTGACTTATGCGGGCGGTGCGCATTTCCAGGCGCTCCGCCACGGCCGGGGTGATGTGGTTGGCTTGTCTGGCGGTGATTATGCCCTGATGGACGCCTTGAACCTGTTCAATGAGAGCCTCTACACGCGGGCCGGTCATGTCGGTCGGGTCGGTCGCGTCGAGCGCGCCCCTGTGGTGACCCGCGGCGTAGGCGCCGGCAAGAGGGGCGGCGACAAGAATCACGGCAAGGGTTGCAGTCTTGACAGATGCTGAAGAGCGCATGACGGCGCCTCCTTTTTGCTGCGGAAAAGAACGGCTCTGCCGTTCCGCTTCCGGACGATGCGGGCCGTCCAGTTCCGTCGCGTCGCGATGGGAGGCATCGCCGGCGGTTCTCGGCCCTGCGCGACACGCTAGGAGCGCTCCGTGGCGAAGTGTAATTAAAAAAAGATAATCTTTTCAGGCCTTGCCGGTGCGCAACTGCGCCCTAGAGTTGAGCCGGCGAACAAATTCGCGTGAGATCGCGTGATGATGGATCACCGTTCGGTGAGCTTCAGTTCGATCCGGCGGTTCTTGTTGCGCGCCTCTTCGGTGTCGGCGGGGTCGAGCGGCTGGAACTCGCCGAAGCCGGCGGCGACCAGCCGGTTGGCCGGCACGCCGTTCTCGATCAGGAACTTCACCACGGAGGTCGAGCGCGCCGTCGACAGCTCCCAATTGTCGCGATAGCGGCCGGTGCCGGAAAGCGGCTTGTTATCGGTATGGCCATCGACGCGCAGCACCCAGCTGATCTCGGGCGGAATCTCCTTCTGCAATTCGATTATGGCGTCGGCGAGTTTCTTCATCTCGATCTTGCCTGCATCGTTGATCACCTCCGAGCCGGTCGGAAACAACACTTCCGACTGGAAGACGAAGCGGTCGCCGACGATGCGGATGTTCTCGCGGTCGGCGAGGATCTCGCGCAGGCGGCCGAAGAAGTCGGAGCGGTAGCGGTTGAGTTCCTGCACGCGCTGCGCCAGCGCCACGTTGAGGCGGCGGCCGAGATCGGCGATCTTGGTGTTGGAATCGCGGTCGCGGGCCTCGGAGACGTTGAGCGCGTCCTCGAGCGCGCCGATCTGCTTGCGCAGCGCCGCGATCTGCTGGTTGAGGATCTCGACCTGGCTCAGCGCCTGCTGGCTGATCTGACGCTGGCTGTCGAGCTCGCCCGTCAGCGCCGCCGCGCGCTGGTTGGCCGCGTCGCCGGCGCCCGCACCTTGCGCCAGCAACTGCTGGAGACGGCTCTTCTCCGCTTCCGCCGCGGACAGCGATGCCTGCAGATTGGCGAGCGAGTCCTCCTTATCCTGCGCTGTCGAGCGCTCCAGCGCGAGAAGCTGCGTCAGTTCGTTGATCTGCGAGTTGAGGCGGTTGAGCACCGTGTCCTTGCCGGAGATTTCGCGACCGAGCAGAAACTGCGCCAACACGAAGACGGTGAGCAGGAACATGATGGCCAGAAGCAGCGTCGACAGTGCGTCGACAAAGCCAGGCCAATAGTCGATACGGCGGTCGGCGCGCCGGCTCCTGGCGAGCGCCATGCTAGTGCACCCCGGTCTTCTTCAGGGCGTCGGCGATCTTTTCCAGCGTGTTGCGCATCGCCTTTTGTTCATCCGACTGCGCTTCGACCCAGTCGCGCATGATCTGCTGCTCGGAGCGCATGTTCTTGACCAGGCCGGAAATGCCGTCGGCGAGATTGGCCATGGCGGTGGCGACGCGCGGGTTGGAGCCGCCGCCATTCTCCTGCATGCTGCGCAGCCGCTCCGACAACAGGCGGATTTCGTCGGAAGGCTCGGTCCGGACCGCGTCGGAGACGACGATATCGGACGACAGGTCGGTGACCGAGGACAGCCAGTTCTCCAGCTCGGTGTAGAAGCGCGTCTGGGCGCGGCCGGCCTGCAGGTCGAGGAAACCGAGCACGAGCGAGCCGGACAGGCCGAACAGCGAGGATGAGAAGGCCGTGCCCATGCCGGAGAGAGGCGCCGATAGCCCTTGCTTCAGTGAATCCAGCACGGCGGCCGCGTCGCCCGTGCCGGGATCGAGCGACTCGATTGTCTCGCGGATGGAGCCGATCGTGTTCAGCAGGCCCCAGAAGGTGCCGAGCAGGCCAAGGAACACCAGGAGGCCCACGAGATAGCGCGACGTGTCGCGGCTTTCATCGAGGCGCGTGGCGATGGAATCGAGCATGGTGCGCATCGAACTGGTTGAAAAGGCCATGCTCGCGGAGCGGCCGATCATCGCCTTCATCGGCGCCAGCAGCACCGGTTCGGTGATCTCGGAGCCGGCGCGGAACGAATTGACCCAGCGCACTTCGCGAAACAGCCGCCCGACCTGGACGAAGGCCAAAAGAATGCCGACGGCAAGCACGCCGATGATCAGGCCGTTGAGCCCCGGATTGGTGGCGAAGGCGGTCGAGATCTGCCGGGTCAGGATCGCAGCGATGAAGGCGACGATGGCCAGGAAGATGACCATGGTCAGCAGGAAGACCTGCGGGCTCGACAATTTGTGTGGGTCGTAGATCAGCACGTCGGAGCGCCTGCCCATGCCGAAGGATCTGAGAAAAGCCATCCGTGCCCCGTTTCCGATGCCGCTGCCGCCGATCACGTCGTCGGCGACTCTAAACGGAATTGTGACCAAATTGAATGGTGCTTGGCAATATTGCCGCGAGCGGTATCAGAGACGGTTGATGACCAGGCAATCGACCATCGCCGCTAGATGCAGGCCGGCGCCGGTGACCACGAAACCATGCCACAACGCGTTGTGAAAACGCAGCCCCTTCCAGGCGAAGAAGATGACGCCGCAGGAATAGACGATGCCGCCGGCAACGATGAGCACGATCGCCGTCGTCGGCAAGGTGGCGACGAGCGGCTCGACCAGGACGATGCCGCTCCAGCCGATGGCGAGATAGAAGACGATCGCCAGCCGGTCGAAGCGGCCGGGGAAAAACACCTTTATGGCGATGCCGATAATGGCCGCGGTCCAGACCAGGACGATCATCCAGCCGGCCAGCGCCGAGCCGTCGAGCTGCGCGAGAAAGGGCGTGTAGGTGGCGGCGATCAGCAAATAGATCGCCGCGTGGTCGAAACGCCGCAAGATCCATTTCACCGGCGAGGTCACCGGCCATAGATTGTAGGTCAGCGACACCGACAGGACGGTGAGCAGCGACACGACATAGAAGGCGGCGGCGATGTATTCTCCCGGTCCGACCCGGAAAGCGGCCAGCGCCAGCAGCGCCGAACCGGCCGCGATCGCCAGCACGATGCCGACGGCATGGACGATGCCGTCGGCGATCATCTCGGCACGCGAGTAATGCCAGCGTCCGATGAAGGGAATGTCGAGCTCCGGTGTATTCGTCATCGATCGTCCTGCGTCACCCGTATCTGGGCAATCGCCGGACAGTATTTCAAGCTTTGTTGGCGGTTTTACGACTGCGGCGCTTCAGCGCGGCGCGAACGGTTTTTTCACGGTTTTCAGGAGGGCGCGCTGGATGGTCTCGTTGCCGGCGACGACCGAGCCGTTGTCGAGCATGTCCTGTCCGCCGTCCATGTCGGAGGCGAAGCCGCCCGCTTCGCGGATCAAGAGCAGGCCGGCGGCGATGTCCCAGGCCGACAGGCCGACTTCCCAGAACCCGTCCATGCGGCCGGCGGCGACGTAAGCGAGATCGAGCGAGGCTGAACCCAGGCGCCGGACGCCGGAAACCTCGGCCATGACATTGCGTAATTCGATCAGGAAATTGCCATGCTGGCCACGCCCCAGATGCGGCACCCCGCAGCCGATGACGGCGTCGACGAGCTTGGTGCGGCCGGCGACACGCAGGCGGCGATCGTTCATGAAGGCGCCGCCGCCGCGTTCGGTCGTATAGAGCTCGTCCATGGCCGGATTGTAGATCACGCCGGCCACGATCTGGCCCTGGCGCTCCAGCGCGATCGAGACGGCGAAAAGGGGAATGCCGTGCAGGAAATTGGTGGTGCCGTCGAGCGGATCGACGATCCAGCGGTGCTGGCTGTCATCGCCGGCGATCGTGCCGCGCTCTTCCATCAGGAAGCCGTAACCGGGCCGCGCCTTCGACAGCTCGGCAAAGACAATGTCCTCGGCCTTGCGGTCGGCCTGGCTGACATAGTCGCCCGGCCCCTTCATCGAGACCTGCAGGTTCTGGACCTCGCCGAAATCGCGCGACAGCGAGCGGCCGGCCTTCATTGCGGCCTGGACCATGACGTTGAGAAGGGCTGAGCGTGCCATTGTAACTCTTCCTGCTGCCGCGCTTTAACCTTTGTCCTGATGCGTGTCGGTGACCCAAAACCGGGGCTACTTTTGGGCGACCTGCATCAGTCGGCGCGGCGCATATAAGTGATTTCATTGGTATCGACGACGACACGCTCCCCCGCGCCGATGAAGGGGGGCACCAACACGCGGATGCCGTTTTCCAGCACCGCGGGCTTGTAGGAAGAGGCCGCCGTCTGGCCCCTTACCACCGGGTCCGCCTCGGTGATGGTCAGCGTCACCTGGTCGGGGAGCGAAATGCCGATCGGCCTTTCCTCGTAGAGCTGGACCGTCACCATCATGCCATCCTGCAGGAAAGCGGCGCGGTCGCCGACGAAATCCTTCGCCAGCTCGAGCTGCTCGTAGCTCTCGGTGTCCATGAACACCAGGGCGTCGCCCTGCTCGTAGAGGAAGGAAAAATCCTTGAGATCGAGCCGGATCTGCTCGACCGTCTCGGCCGAACGGAAGCGCTCGTTCAGCTTTGTGCCGTTGATGAGGTTCTTCAATTCGACCTGGTTATAGGCGCCGCCCTTGCCCGGCTTGACGGTGTTGGTCTTGACGGCCACCCACAGGCCGCCATCGTGCTCGATGACGTAGCCGGGACGGATTTCGTTGCCGTTGATCTTGGCCATGATGATGTGATCCGGGAATGAGATTTTTCGCGGGACAAGCGATTTCGGGCCCCCAAGACCACAAAACACCCAAAGAGGCAAGGGAGTGGGCAGGATGGGCCGAGTTACGGGGCGACGCGCCGGCCGATTCGTCAACCGCCATCAAGGCAGGCGGTTTGCCTTCTGCAAAGCCTGCTTGGTCTGGTCGTCGCTCAGCCCTTGCAGGAAATCGTCCATCTCGGGGTCGATTAGGCCGGCGCGGCGGGCGACGATGTACCAGGCGCCGGCAAGCACGAGGTCCGGCTCGGTGCCGATGCCTTGCATATAGAGTTTCGCCAGGCGGTTCTGTGCGGCGACATTGCCGCCTTCGGCGGCCTGCTTCATCCAGCCGAAGGCGGATTTCAAATCACGCCCGCCGCCGCGGCCCTCGATCATCCAGGTGGCGAGGTCGAGCTGCGCGGTGTCATAGTTTTGCCGCGCGGCCTGAGCCAGCAGGCGCCGGGCCTGGGCGTCGTCGCGCGATTTGCCGCCTACGCCGTTGGCATAGATCTGCGACATCGCATACTGGGCGTCGGCGAGGCCGGTCGCCGCGGCGCGCTCGTAATAGGTCACGGCCTTGGCGATGCCGACGTCGCCGGGGTCCTGTTGGACCAGCATCTGCGCGAAATTGAATTGCGCCAGCCGGTTGCCGGCTTCGGCGGCGGCCTGCATCAGTGCATAGGCTTCCTTTTCGTCCTTTTTGACGTAGCGGCCGTCGAGCAGCATCAGCGCATATTGGAACTGCGATTCCGGCACCCCTTGCTCGGCGGCGGCGGCGTACCATTTGGCCGCTTCGGCCGCGTTGAGGGGCACACCCAGTCCGCGCGACAGGATCTCGGCCACCAGCGTCTGCGCCGCCGGGTCGCCGTTTTGCGCGCGCACCAGCGCGAGGTTGTAGGCGGTCTTGTAGAGCCCGCGCTGGAAAGCGCCGTAGGCCGCATCCGCCGGCTTGGCGCCGAAGCGGTCGGGATTGATCGCGTCGGCCGAAGGCAATGGCGCTGGCTCGGCGGTGGTGGCGGGCTGCGGCAACTGCTTTTCGATCGGCTTGTCGGTATGCACGCCGGCATCCGGCTTAGGGTGCGGCGAAGGAATCGTTTCGGCGGCAGCGGCCTGAATCATGACCGCGGCAAGCAGGGCCTGAAGGGGAAGCCTTGCCGAAGACATGTCAGTCCTCGAAGCGCGGTGCGGTTTCGTCGAGCAGCGCATTGGCCTGTGCGATCGCCGCTTTGGGATCGACGCCGTCGGCGAACACCGCGCTCGACAGGGCGACGAACTCGGCGCCTGTATCTGCGACGGTTTCGATCGAAGCGAGCTCCGACCCGGCCATGACGATGCAGGGGATCTGGATCATCTGCGCCCACCATCGCCCCAGCGCCAGGTTGCGCGGATGCGGATCGGGCTTGTTGTCGTAACCGAAGCGGCCGAAGAAAATGTAGTCGGGCCTGACTTCGCCGAGTTCGAGCGCGTCATCACGCGTCTTGGCGCCGCCGGCGCCGACCATCATTTTTGCCTGGAAATGCTCGACCGTCTCGGCAAGCTCGGCCTTGGAGACCTCGACGTGGATGCCGTCGGCCTGGACACGCCCGGCGATGCGCGTATCGCCGGCAATGACGACCGCGATGCCGGCTGCCTGTGCCGCCGGCACGATTTCGGCGGCGAAGGCCTGGAAGGAGGCTTCGTCCATGCCGTTCTGCGGCAGGATCAGCGAGGCGACGTCGCCACCGTCGAAGGCCGAGACAATATGGGCGGCCGGCACGCCGGATGGCGCGATCAGCACGATGCGGCAGCGATTGGGGGGCGTTGCTTCGTTCATGGTACTCGATCCCGGGTTTCGCCTATGCCGGGCGAAGATGGTTGGATTGCGGCATAGAGCAAAGTGCCCGCTTTGAACAGGCGGGCAGGCGGGATCGCTATCTTGACCGCCGAGGCGCCGGCGATTGGCGTTACTCGATCGGTTGCGGACCTGCCGCGGCAGGCCTCGGCTTCCACAATGTCCAGCCGAGATTCATGCCGGCGGCCGCGATCAGGATGGCGACGGCGCCGACGAGCTGGCTGAGATGCAGGCGATGGCCGAATGCCGTGACGTCGACCAGGATCGCAACGATCGGGTAGATGAAGGACAGCGATCCCTGCAGATGCGTCGGCAGCTTCTGGATGGCGCCATACATCAGGATGTACATCAGGCCGGTGTGGACGATGCCGAGCGTTGCCAGCATGGCCCAACTCCAGGCGTCGGTCGGAAGATGCGAGAGATTGGCGAAGGGCGCCAGCATCAATACGCCGACACAGACCTGGACGAACGCGATGAGATGCGGCGGCGTGCCCTTGAGCTTCTTGGTGAGGATGGCAGCGACGGCCCAGAAGAAGGCAGCGGCCAGCGCCATGACGATGCCGGCGAAATAGTTGGTGCCGACATCGCCGGCATCGGGGGCAGCCTCGACGATCAGCACCATGCCGGCGAAGGCGATTGCCAGCCAGGTCAATTTCGTCAGGGTCAGCCGCTCGCCGAAGAAGAGCGCGCCGAAGCCGACCAGCATGAAAGGCTGGGTATTGTAGACGGCCGTGGCGATCGAGATCGACGCGCGCGAGAATGCGCTGAACAGCAGCAGCCAGTTGACGACGATGGCTGCGCCACCGAGGGCCGCGATGGCGAAAACACGAAGCGACAGCCTGTTGCGCAAAAGGCCGAGGCCGGCGCAGATGAAGAGCAGCGTCACCGCGCCGAAAGCGCAGCGCCAGAACACCACATCCATGATAGGCTGGCCGGACAGGACGACGAACCATCCGATCGTTCCTAGGATCGCCATTGCGGCGGACATTTCGATCGTCCCACGGACTGTATCGTTCACGGCAAACCTCCGAAGCGTTGCGGGCATAATCTCATGCGGCTCAAGGGGTTTCCATGAAACTAGAAAGGCGATAAGCTGTTTTCTCCTAATTTAAATAGGCGTCGTTGTAGAAATCCTGAGAATGTAAAATGCTTGACGAGCTCGACCGACGCCTCCTCGAAATCCTGGTGAGGGATGCGCGGACTTCGCTGAAGGAGCTGGCCGGCCAGGTCGGGCTGTCGTCGCCGAGCGTTTCGGAGCGGCTGAGGCGGCTCGAGGAGCGCGGCGTGATCAGGGCTTTCACCGTCGAGATCGACCCGCTGGCGCTCGGCTATACATTGCAGGCGATCGTGCGCATCAAGCCGCTGCCGGGCAAGCTGCACATCGTCCAGAAGCTGATCGAGGAGATCGCCGAATTCGGCGAATGCGACAAGGTGACGGGGGACGACTGCTTCGTCGCCAGGCTGTTCGTGCGTTCGATCGGCGACCTTGACGGTATCCTCGATCGCATCGCCGACAAGGCCGAGACCAGCACCGCCATCATCAAGGCGCAGCCGATCCGGCGGCGGCCGCCACCGCTCGGCGCATGACCGGTCCGCGTTTCTTGACTCTGCCTGGCGGTGGTGGAAATGCGTGGCGGCTCCGCCAGTCAGGCATATGAACAACGAGGAAGAACATGGCGCAGAATGTCTATGATCAGCCGGATTTCTTCGCAGGCTACAGCCAGCTCGGCCGGTCCGTCGAAGGGCTGGAGGGCGCCGCCGAGTGGCCGGCGCTGCGCGCGATGCTTCCTGACGTCGGCGGCTTGCGAATCGTCGATCTTGGTTGTGGTTTCGGCTGGTTCTGCCGCTGGGCTCTTGAACACGGGGCCAAGGAGGTTCTGGGTCTCGACCTGTCGGAAAAGATGCTCGCCCGGGCGCGTGCCGCCGGCCCGGACGCAGGCATCGTCTACGAGCGCGCCGATCTAGATGAACTCAGCCTGCCGCGGACGGCTTTCGATCTCGCCTACAGCTCGCTTGCCCTGCACTATATCAGCGATGCCGCGCGGCTGTTCCAGACCGTGCACCAGTCCCTGGTCCCCGGCGGGCATTTCGTATTCTCGACGGAGCATCCGATCTATATGGCGCCGACCCATCCCGGCTGGTCTGTCGATGCCGAAGGCCGCAAGACATGGCCTGTCGACCGGTATTTGGTGGAGGGACCGCGCAAGACGGACTGGCTGGCCAAGGGAGTTGTGAAACATCACCGCACGATCGGCACCACGCTCAACACGCTGATCCGGTGCGGCTTCACCATCGAGCATGTCGAGGAATTCCGTCCGACGGACGCGCAGATCGCGGCCAAGCCCGAACTGGCGGAAGAGCTCGAGCGGCCGATGTTCCTGCTGGTCTCGGCCCGGCGATAGATCAGAGCAGAATGGGCCGGCCTTGCCGTGGCGAGGCCCACATTTGCTGTCGCTCCGCTCGGGAATCTGGGCTATTCAGGCGTTGACGCGCTTTCCCTCCAGACCAGTCCCTCCTTCATGTCAGGCCTGCTTTCCGATCCGTGGTTCTATGCGGCCGCCGTCCCGGCGGTCATTCTGGTAGGCCTGTCCAAGGGCGGATTTGGCGGCGCGGTCGGTTTCGTCGGCGTGCCGCTGATGGCGCTGACCATGCCGCCGGTGCAAGCGGCGGCCATCCTGCTGCCCATCCTGTGCCTGATGGACATCGTTTCGGTATGGACGTGGTGGGGCGTCTATAACAGAAAGATGCTGGTCGACATGATGCCCGGCGCGGTGATCGGCATCGGTCTCGGTTGGCTGACGGCCGCACTGGTCACCGAGGAGGCGGTGCGGTTGATCGTCGGCGCCGTCGCCATCATTTTCGTGCTGCGCTGGCTCTATCTGAAGTACCGCCACGGCGCCGACCATGCGGCGCAGCCCAACCGCGTCGCCGCGGCCCTCTGGGGCACGGTCGCCGGCTTCACCAGCTTCGTCGCCCATGTCGGCGGCCCGCCCTTTCAGGTCTACGCACTGCCGATCCGGCTCGACCCGAAGGTGTTGTCCGGCACGGCGACGATCTTCTTTGCCGCCACCAACGCGCTGAAGCTCGTTCCCTATTTCGCGCTCGGCCAGTTCGACAGCACCAATCTGACCGCGTCGGCGGTGCTGATGCCGCTGGCGCCGCTATCCACCATCGCCGGCGCCTGGCTGGTGCGCCGCATGCGTCCGGAGATATTCTATCCCTTCACCTATGCGACGGTGGCCGTCGTCGCGGTGAAGCTTCTGTGGGACGGGATCGCCGGCCTGATGTAGCCGGGACCTTTTTCGCCTGCCTCAGGCGACGCCCGGCACCATGCGTCTTGGCCGGCCGAGCGCCAGGGTGGCGCCAGCCGCCAACACAAGCACCATGGCGGCAAGGACCGTGAAGTCGTCGATGGTCGGCTTCAGCACCATGTCGGCGATGATGACCAGCATCACCGAATAGTCGAAGCGCGCCGCCCAAAGGGTGCGCTGGCCATAGGCTAGGGCGGCCGGCGTCACGCCATCCCTGGCGATCATCGCGCCCATACGGTCGGCGCTCGGCTTGAAGACAAACATGCCGATCGAGAAGGTGGTGGCGTAGCCGGCAAGACCGATCAGGATCCACAATTGCGAGAAGCCGACCCAGAACCAGCACATGATCAGCCCGAAGGCCAGCGTCAGCATCGACATCGGCGCGAAGAAGCGGTTTCCCAATTCGCCCGTGGCCCGCATTGCCTGCAGCGTTCCCTGGATGTTTCCCGAGCGGTCGGCAAGCGTCGCCAGCACCATCAGCGCGAAGCCGCCGCCGACCCACAGGGTCGCCGAAAGTATGTGCAGCAATTTGACGATCGAATACCAATCCATGGCTGTCTCCCCGGTGCCCGATGTAGCGAAGGAAGCGAGCCGTCGCCCGCCCACCGCTTCGATGGCCAAGCGTTTATCGCCGCGCCTGTTTCGGAACGATGTCGTGAAAAAACCAGTTCTGTTTCAAATGCCGGCTAACGTAAGGAGCCGCTGATATTGCGAGCGCGCCTTCCGGTTTTCTGCTATTGTGAGTGGCGTCCGGGGGCGCGACATCGTCCAGAAACAGTGCCGATGCTAGTGCGCCCGCGCCGGGAGCCCGGTGGCGAGAGCAATCGCCTGACGATCAACCCTTTCCCGAACACGGGAAAGGCAACTCGGGGGAAAGATATGCAAGGGGTAGCACGGAATTTCTTCACGCTGGCCGTTATCTATGCGCTGTGCGGCATGGCGCTCGGCCTGTACATGGCGATCAGCCAGGACCATGGCCAGATGCCGACCCACGCCCATACGATGGTCGCTGGATGGCTGATGTCGGCGGTCTTCGCCTTCTTCTATCATCTGTTTCCGGCGGTCGGACAGAAGACGGTTGCCGTCGTTCACTTCTGGCTGACCGCAATCAGCGGCATGGGCCTTTTGATCGGGCTCTACTTCCTGCTTGGCGGCAATGCCGCGATCGAACCGCTGGTGGCGGCGTCTTCGATGGGTTTCTACGCGGCCTTGCTGCTGTTTGCCTTCATTGCCTTGCCGGCGGTCTGGAAAACGGCCTGAGTCGAGGCTCGGCACATCCTTCAGGAACTGTGCTGTTACGGCACAGTGGCACGGGGTTCGCTCAAAAAACATCGGCGCCGTTAAGAGTTCATTAAGCTTTACAGGCGTTTACTATGCGCATCCAGTGATCTGGATTCTTACCGAGTGGTTGGAGCCACTTTGTTTGACGCCTCCCTGTTAAACTCCTGAGAGCCGCCTTATCCGCGGCTCTTTTTTTGTCCGCTTTCCAGCGATACGGTCCGCACCGGATCGCGTTAACCTTCTGTTAAACATGTGCTTGCCTTCACCCCGGACGAAGCGCATTTTCAAGCTTCAGTTATGTAGGGTTCCGGGTGTATCGGCAGTAAGTCGAATCGGCCGGTTGCAAGTGCAGGGGCGTATCAATGAACGAGCCTTCGAAGGGCAGCGCGAAAACCGTCAAGCTGGCGGAACGTCGGGTCTTTTCGCACTCCTTCAAACCGCTCTACCAGGAAGGCATGGGGCTGGTCGAACAGGCGGCGGAGTATCTCGACGGCAAGGGCCGGGCCGAAGCCAAGAAGCTGTCGCGGCTGGCGGCTACGCTTTATGCGGCTGAATCGATGCGGCTAACCACGAGGCTGATGCAGGTCGCCTCGTGGCTGCTTCTGCAGCGCGCCGCGAATTCCGGCGAGATGACCCGTGACCAGGTCGCGTCGGAAAAGTCCAAGGTGCGCCTCGACACCGCCTCCGCCCATGACGAGGCGGCTGGCTGGGCCGAACTGCCCAAGGATTTCCTCGATCTCGTCAACCGGTCGCTGCGCCTGCAGGCACTGGTGCGCCGCATGGACGAGGAGATCTACGGCGCCGGCGCGGTGGTCGATATGCAGCCCATGAGCCGCCGGCCCAATCCGGTCTCGGACCAGATCAGCCTGCTCAATACGGCTTTCGCCCGCAACTAAGGGTGTCGGAGCATTTCTGGCCCAGCGGGCTGCTGTTTCCGGTTTGTTCACATTTCGCTGGCATCGCTGTCTCCGGGAGGTAGAGTAACCGGATGGGGGACGCGATTCGCATCATCGGTATCGATCCGGGGCTCAGGCGCACCGGCTGGGGCATTGTCGAAAGCCTCGGCAATTCGCTGCGCTTCGTCGCGTCCGGCACCGTGCGTTCCGAAGACAAGGCGGCGCTGGCAACGCGGCTGTGCCAGCTGCATGACGGGTTGGCTGGAATCCTGCATGCGGCCATGCCGCATGAGGCGGCCGTCGAACAGACCTTCGTCAACAAGGATGCGGTCGCGACGCTGAAGCTTGGCCAGGCGCGCGGCATCGCCATGCTGGTGCCGGCGCGCGCCGGCTTGGTCGTTGCCGAATATGCACCCAATGCCGTCAAGAAGGCGGTGATCGGCGTCGGCCATGGCGACAAGAAGCAGATCCACATGATGGTGAAGGTGCTGCTGCCGAAAGCGACCTTCGACACCGAACATGCCGCCGACGCGCTCGCCATAGCCATTTGCCACGCGCATCACCGGCAAAGCGTCGCCTATCTCCTGAAACGCACCCATGAGGGCCTATCTTCCATGAAAGATCTGGCATGATCGGCAAGCTCAAGGGTACGCTCGACGAGATCGAGGAGGACCACTGCCTCGTCGACGTGCATGGCGTCGGCTACGTCGCCTACTGCTCGGCGCGCACGCTTGCCGCGCTGCCTTCGCCCGGCGAAGCGGTGGTGCTGTTCGTCGAAACCTATGTGCGCGAGGACATGATCCGGCTCTACGGCTTCCAGTCGGTTCTGGAGCGTGAATGGTTCCGGCTGTTGATGAGCAATGTGCAGGGCGTCGGCGCCAAGGTGGCGCTGGCCATCCTGTCGACGCTGGCGCCGGCCGACCTTGCCAACGCGATCGCGCTGCGCGACATCGCCATGGTGTCCCGCGCGCCCGGCGTCGGCAAGAAAGTGGCCGAGCGCATCGTTACCGAATTGAAGAACAAGGCGCCGGCCTATGCCGGTGCCGCCTCGGGCACGATCGGCTTGAAGCAGGAGCTCGGCGAAGGCGCGGCAGCCGCGCCGATCACAGACGCGGTCTCGGCCCTGGTCAATCTCGGTTATTCCCGCGACACCGCCGCCAATGCGGTGGCGGCGGCACTGAAGACGGCGGGCGAGGAGGCGGACGCGTCGAAGCTGATTCGCTTCGGGCTCAAGGAACTGGCGCGGTGAGCGCACGCTTGTCCGGTTCCCGGCCATATGCAAGGAAGGCGGCATGAGCCTTTCCCCCCGTCTCATCGCTCCGGAAAAACGCGGCGAGGATGCCGATCAGAGTTTGCGGCCGCAGACGCTTGACGATTTCGTCGGCCAGGCGGCGGTGCGGGCCAACCTCAAAGTGTTCATCGAGGCCGCCAAGGGCCGCAAGGAAGCGCTCGACCATGTGCTGTTCGTCGGTCCTCCCGGGCTCGGCAAGACGACGCTGGCGCAGATCATGGCGCGCGAGCTCGGCGTCAACTTCCGCTCGACCTCCGGACCGGTCATCGCCAAGGCCGGCGATCTCGCCGCACTCTTGACCAATCTCGAGGAAGGCGACGTCCTGTTCATCGATGAGATCCACAGGCTGAACCCGGCGGTGGAAGAGATCCTCTATCCGGCGATGGAGGATTTCCAGCTCGACCTGATCATCGGCGAGGGCCCGGCGGCGCGCTCGGTCAAGATCGACCTTGCCCGTTTCACGCTGGTGGCCGCCACCACGCGGCTCGGCCTGCTCACCAATCCGCTGCGCGACCGCTTCGGCATCCCGGTGCGGCTCAACTTCTACACGGTCGAGGAACTGGAGCAGATCGTGCGGCGCGGCGCACGCATCCTGCAAATGCCGCTCGGCGATGACGGCGCGCTGGAGATCGCGCGGCGCGCGCGTGGCACGCCGCGCATCGCCGGCCGGCTGTTGCGCCGCGTGCGCGATTTCGCTTCGGTTGCCGGCGATGGTCATGTGAACCGCTTGATCGCTGACGAAGCCTTGACCCGGCTGGAGGTCGACGCGCTCGGCCTCGATGCGCTCGACCGCCGCTATCTTTCGATGATCGCGCGCAATTTCGGCGGCGGGCCGGTCGGCATCGAGACGATCGCCGCCGGCCTGTCCGAGCCGCGCGACGCCATCGAGGACATCATCGAGCCTTATCTCATCCAGCAGGGTTTCATCCAGCGCACGCCGCGCGGCCGGGTGCTGACGGCCAATGCCTGGCGCCATCTTGGCCTCGACGCGCCGAAGGACCTGGCGCAACAGCAGATCAACTTGTTTCAGGAAGAATAGCGGCCCCCGCGGCGGCGTTCGGACCGGCCATCGAGCGTCCGCGACAGCTTTGCGGCGTGCGACCGGAGATCTTGCTGATCGGTTCGGGCGGCGCGGAGCAACGGCGCTCAGTGAAGCGACCGGATCACGTTCATCACGTCGGGCTCGGCCTTGTCGCTATTGAAGGCGTCGACGATGCCGAAGGCGCCGCCGTAACTCCACGCCGACCAGGAGAAGCCGTGCGCCTCGGCGCGTGCGATCATGTCCCGGACATAGGCGGCGCGGTACCCGGCCGGCATCACATGGGGATTGCCGTATTCCTGGCGGATCATGCCGAACTCGCCCAACGTGACGTTTTCCGGCTTGATGCCGTTGGCCTTCGCCCAGGCATCGACGGCCTTGAATGGCGTATCCATGAGGCCAAGCAGCTTGGCGTCGGTGTCCATGCTGGCGACCTGCTCGTCGAGATAGGCAAGCAGGCCGCCCTGCCGTGCCCATGGCGCCTCGGCCTTGATCCTGGCGCGGATGGTGTCGAGCGTGACGTCGAGCTCAGCCCGCGGCACCGCGGTCAGCGGGTAGGGCAGGCCGGTCACATAGGGAATGAAATCGCCGGCCCAGGTCGCGCCCTGATGGGTAAGCAGGAACGGGTCGTAGGAGTGGAAGGTCCAGATGACGTTGTCGTCCGGAATCGCCTTCGGATCGATTTTTTCTAGCGACGACGCCGCGGAATAGCAGGCCCCGGTCAGCACAAGCGTCAATCTCGTCGCCGAAGAGCGCGCAGCGGCGAACAATCTCTGCTGGCGTTGCGGCCACAGGCTGGTGCCGTCGGCGTCGCAGTCGACGATCGGTTCGTTCATCGGCTCGAAGGCGACTTGCGCCGGATCTTCCCCGGCGAGCATGCGCGCCATCTTGCGCACCACCTCGACATAGGCAGCGAATGTCGCCGGGTTGTCCATCACCTCGGCCATACCGATCTTGCGCCCGCCGCCGGCGGGGATCAGGTGCATGTCGACGACAACCTTCAAGCCGGCGCGGTTGATCATGCGGACAGAGTCCAGCACGCTGGCATAGAGATCGTCGCGCAACGCCATAGTCTTTCCGGAGAGGAAGGGCGAAGGATCGACCGGCATGCGCAGGAAATCGAAGCCTGCATCCTTCAAGGCCTCCAGATCGTCGTCCTTGAGAAATTTGCGCCATTCCGGGTAGGGCAGGATGGCCTTGGCGTCGCCCCACCGGTCTTCGCCCGGCCAGGTCACCCACTGGTCGAGATTGAGCCCGCGCTTCATGGAGAAGGTCGCGGCCTGGCCAAGCCCGACCAGAGCCATTAGCACGAACAGCGCCGTCACCAAGGTCTTGATCATCGTCGTCAACAGTGCCATCCGATGCCATGTCACGCGCGGCACAGGTGCCTTGCCGCGACTGAAAAAGGAAGCGCAATGGACGATCATGGTGAATCCGCGACCTTGCTGGCGGGGATTTCCGGTGCGCTGACGGCGTTCGGCCACCGGCTGATGGCACGGGTCTACTATGCCGACACCGACTTCTCCGGCGTCGTCTACCACGCCCGCTATCTCGAATTCCTTGAGCGCGGCCGCTCCGACTATCTGAGGCTGAGCGGCGTGCACCACACCGAACTTGCCGATGGCAAGCATGGCGAAAGAATAGTCTGGGTGGTGCGCCGCATGGAGATCGACTTTCGCGTCCCGGCCCGCATGGACGACATCCTGACGATCGACACCCGGACCGAGGAAATCTCCGGCGCGCGCATCTTCATGGCGCAGCAGCTCAAGCGCGGCGACGAGGTGCTGGTCGAGGCCAGGGTCGAGGCGGCGATCATCGGCGAGAATGGCCGGCCACGCCGCTTCCCCAGGGAATGGATCGCAGCGTTCATGCCCAAGGCGGATTAAAGGGTCGGCTCCCTTGGTATCGCCAGCGCCGGCCTTGAAGCGCGGCAATGCGCCGCGCCTGATGGACTAACCCATCCTTAACCATAACGGTTCATGAAGAGATTGGTGAAGATTGGCGCTATCCAGCGCCTTCCTTTTACCAATATTTGCCCCGAAAAGGCCGCGAAAGGCATGGTTGGGGTTGTTCCGGTAGCTTCGTGCGAACCGACCACAAGGGATGCCAGGGGCCAGCCGCCAGCTTCGCCCGGAAAATCTTAAGGACGTTACGATGGAAAATATCGCACTCGCCGAACCGGGCGCGCAATTGTCGATTTGGGCGCTGTTCATGCAGGCCAGCTGGGTGGTCAAGCTGGTCATGATCGGGCTGCTCTGCGCCTCGGTCTGGACCTGGGCGATCATCGTCGACAAGCTCGTATCCTATGCCCGCATGCGGTTGGCGCTTAACCGGTTCGAGCAGGTGTTCTGGTCGGGGCAGTCGCTGGAGGAGCTTTACCGCACGCTTGCCGACCGCAAGACATCGGGCATGGGCGCCATCTTCGTCGCCGCCATGCGCGAGTGGAAGAAGAGTTTCGAGAAAGGCGCCAAGTCGCCGCTCGGCTTGCAAACCCGCATCGACAAGGCGATGGACCTGGCGCTGACCCGCGAGATGGAGAAGCTCGAAGGACGCCTCGGCTTCCTCGCCACGACGGGCTCGGCGGCCCCGTTCATCGGCCTGTTCGGCACCGTCATCGGCATCATGACGTCGTTCCAGGCGATCGCCGGCTCCAAGAACACCAGCCTGTCGGTGGTCGCGCCCGGCATCGCCGAGGCGCTGCTGGCCACCGCTATCGGCCTGCTCGCCGCCATTCCGGCGGTCATCGCCTACAACAAGCTGTCATCGGACGCGAGCAAGATCGCGGTGCGCATGGAAGGGTTCTCCGACGAGTTCTCCGCCATACTCTCGCGCCAAATCGATGAAAAAGTAGCGCCGAAGGCCTGAGGAGTAAGCCGATGGGAATGTCCGTAGGCATGGCTGGACGCGGCGGGCGCGGCCACAGGCGGCGCGGCCGCCATCATGGCCTTATCGCCGAAATCAACGTCACGCCGATGGTCGACGTGATGCTGGTCCTGTTGATCATCTTCATGGTCGCCGCCCCGCTTTTGACGGTCGGCGTGCCGATCGATCTGCCGGACACGCAGGCCAAGGCGATGAATGCCGACACGCAGCCGATCACCGTCTCGATCAATGCCGCCGGCCAGATCTATCTCCAGGAAACCGAAATCCCGATCGAGGAATTGGTGGCGAAGCTGCAGGCGATCTCGAAGACCGGCTATGACGAGCGCATTTTCATTCGCGGCGACAAGTCCACCGACTACGGCACGGCGATGAAGGTGATGGCCCGCATTTCGGCCGCCGGCTACAAGAATATCGGCCTGGTTTCACTGCAGGAACAGGATCAATAGAGCCACCATGAGGACCGGCCTCACCACATCGGTGATCATGCATGCGGCGCTGATTGGCTTCGGCCTGTTCACGCTGTCGGCACCGGCCGCGCTTCCGTCGGCCGATGTCGAATCGGTCGCTGTCGACATCGTTCCCATCGAAGCCACTGCCCAGGTGCTGCAGGGCGACAAGAAATCGGTGGTGCATGAAAAGCCGGCGCCCTTGCCCACGCAGCGTCCCGATGTGGTGCCGGATGCGCAGAAAGTCGGCGAGAACAGCGTCGATACCGACAAGCCCATAACGCCCGAGGCCAAGCCGAAGCCGGTCGACATGACGTCGGCCCCGCCGCCGGCGCCAACGCCGATCGAAAAGCCGAAGACCGAGGACGTGCCGAAGCCGCAGGAAAAGCCGAAGCCGACGCCGGCCACGGAAGTGGCTCCCGCGCCGCAGCCCAAGGAAGAGGTCAAGCCCGAGCCGGTCAAGCAGACCGAGCCCAAGCCGACGCCGGCCAAGGAGCCGACACCGGCGCCGCCACAGGACAAGACCGCGGCCATCGAGCCGACGCCCGAGGTGAAGCCGGACGCGGTCGCCCAGGCGATCGCCAAGGACCAGCCTGACGATGCCCAGCTGCCGGACTCCGCGCCCGCGCCGCAGGCGCGGCCGAAGCCGCAGCCGGCACAGGCCGAAAGCGCCAAGGCGCCGGAGCGCAAGGACGCCGACAAGCCGGTCAAGGAGGCTTCGTCCAAGCCGAAGTCGGATGACAAGCAGTTCAATTCCGACGAGATCTCGGCCCTGCTGGACAAGCAGAAGCCGTCCGGCGGCGGCGCCAAGCGTTCGACACAGCAGGCTTCGCTCGGCGGCGAGAAGGACCAGGGCCAGAAGCTGTCGAGATCAGAACTGGGCGCCTTGTCGGATCAGCTTGGCGGTTGCTGGACGTTGCCGGCGGGGCTGGAGGGCTCGGAGAATTTCGTCGCCGTGGTCATGTTCAATCTCGACCCCTCGGGCAAGCTGGATGGCCGGCCCACCGTCGAGAAATCGAGCGGAAACCGGCAGTTCGATGAAAGCGCCGTGCGTGCGGTTCAGAAATGCAACATGGCCGGCCTTCAAGTTCCGGCGGGCAAACAGGACATCTGGGCCCAGGTCCGTGTCACTTTCGATCCGAGGGAAATGCTTGGCCTTTGAGGCCTGCCCTCCGCAGAATCAGCGAAGAGAAGCGAGAAGACATGAAATTCATCCTCAAGCCGCTCCTGATGGTCGCGACAATAGCGCTGGGCTCGATGGCTGGCGCCGTTATGCCTGCATGGGCGCTCGTCGAGATCAACGTCAACAAGGGCAATGTCGAGCCGCTGCCGATCGCCATCACCGATTTCCAGTCGGGCGACGGGCTTGGCGCGCAGATTTCCGGCATCGTCACCGCCGACCTGAAGCGCTCGGGCCTGTTCGCACCGATCGACAAAAGCGCCTTCATCGAGAAGATCGCCAATCCTGACGCAGCGCCTCGCTTCGACGACTGGAAGGTGATCAATGCCCAGGCGCTGGTCACCGGCAGCGTCAGCAAGGAGGCCGACGGGCGCATCCGCGCGCAGTATCGGCTGTGGGACACGTTCGCGGGCCAGCAGATGTCGGGCGAACAATTCTTCGCCAACGACGCCAATCAGCGACGTGTCGCTCACATCATCGCCGATGCCATCTACGAGCGGCTGACCGGCGAGAAGGGCTATTTCGACACGCGCGTCGTGTTCATCGACGAGTCCGGCGCCAAGAACGCGCGCAAGAAGCGCCTTGCCATCATGGACCAGGACGGCGCCAATGTGCGCTATCTCTCGGACGGCCGGGCGATCGTCTTGACGCCGCGCTTCTCGCCGAACCGGCAGGAGATCACCTACATGTCCTATGAGAGCGGCCAGCCGCGGGTGTATCTCCTGCAGATCGAGACCGGCCAGCGCGAACTCGTCGGCAATTTTCCGGGCATGACGTTTGCGCCGCGCTTTTCGCCCGATGGCCAGAAGGTGATCATGAGCCTGCTGCGCGACGACGGCAATTCCAACATCTTCGCGATGGACCTCAGGAGCCGCTCGACGACCCGGCTCACCAACTCGACCGCCATCGACACCTCGCCATCTTATTCGCCCGACGGCAGCAAGGTGGTGTTCACCTCCGACCGCGGCGGCCGCGCGCAGATCTACGTGATGGGCGCCGACGGTTCCGGCCAGACCCGCATCTCCTTCGGCGACGGCGTCTATTCGACGCCGGTGTGGTCGCCGCGCGGCGACCTCATCGCCTTCACCAAGCAGACCGGCGGCGAATTCCAGATCGGCGTCATGAAGACCGACGGTTCGGGCGAGCGCATCCTGTCTTCCGGCTTCCAGCAGGAAGGGCCGACCTGGGCGCCGAACGGGCGCGTGCTGATGTTCTTCCGCGATTCCGCCGGCGGCCCGAAACTGGTTTCCGTCGATCTCACCGGCCGCAACGAGCAGTCGATCCCGACCGCGAACTTTGCCTCCGACCCGGCTTGGTCACCGCTGCTGGAGTGAGAGAGAATTGAAGAATTGAAGAATTGAAGAATGGGGAGAGAAGCGGGCTACATCAAGCGGGCGAGGGATTTGGACGTTTATAGGCGCGCTTATGCGGTTTCCCTCGACGTCCACAAAGCCACGCTTGTTTTTCCGAAAATGGAACAATACGCGTTGGCTGACCAAATGCGGCGATCCAGCAAGGCGATTTGTGCCAATCTGGCCGAGGGATTTGCCAAAACAGACCCATTCCAGGCCCGAGTTTGCACGGTTCATTTCTATGGCCATGGGATCATGCAGTGAAGTAGAGACATGGATTTCGTACGCGTCCGACCTTGGCTACATCACGCAAGCACAACGCGATGAATGGCTGCAATCCTATGTCCATATCTACGGAATGCTGGTGAATCTGAGGGAGAAGTTGAAATGACCCGTTTCTTCAATTCTTCAGTTCTTCAATTCCTATTTCCACCCTTTGTCGCGTTTTAGCCGCATTTCCGCCTACGGTCCGCGCTCAATGTCGCCCCTGGTCAAGCGTTGGGCGCAATGGCTGCGGACGGCAGCCTAACCAAATTTTAACCGTGTTTCTTGAAAGCCGGTTAACCCAAACGTGGTTACTGGGTGATCAACGAAATCACTCGAATGCGAAGGAGAGGCGGCATGAGCCGTATCGCAGCACTTACCAGAAACCCCGTCATGATCGCGCTGGTGGCGATGCTCGCCATCGCCGGTTGCGCTTCGAAGAAGACCCCCAACAGCGCCGCGGATCTCGGCCTCAGCGGCGCCGGTGCCGCAACGCCCGGATCGGCGCAGGACTTCACCGTCAATATCGGCGACCGCATCTTCTTCGACACGGACTCCTCCTCGATCCGCGCCGACGCCCAGACGACGCTGTCGCGCCAGGCGCAGTGGCTTAACCAGTACAAGCAGTATGCGATCGTCATAGAAGGTCATGCCGATGAGCGCGGCACACGCGAATACAATCTGGCGCTCGGTGCCCGCCGCGCCGCCGCCACGCGCGACTTCCTGGTCTCCAAGGGCGTCTCAGCCAACCGCCTGAAGACCATTTCCTACGGCAAGGAACGGCCGGTCGCGGTGTGCGACGACATCTCCTGCTGGTCGCAGAACCGCCGGGCGGTCACCACGCTCAGCGGCGCCGGTTCCTGACATTTTCGCGCCTCAAGGGACGCGCGAAAAACACGACCGGCAAAAATGCAACACAGGTTTGCGAAAGGCGGCTGAAAGGCCGCCTTTTTCATGTTTGGTCCCTTCAAACAAAATTTGGCCGAAGTCTCGCGTCCTGCTATGAGCCGAGGGCGCTTGGCTGGTCCCATACCGATTGGAAGGCGCGAACAAGCTAACATACGGCGAGAGGCATATGCATTTGAGATCGGTTCTGAGCGGCACGCTTGCGCTGCTGCTCCTTTCAGGCGTCACCGCGATGGCGGGTGGCTTAGGGAGTGATGGCACGGGACGGCCAGCCGACAGCGGCTTTTCGTTCCATCTGCCCAGCATCGAGCTGCCTGGCATCTTCGGCGAGAAGAAGAAGCCGGACCAGGTTCAGTTCGCGCAGCAGTCGACCGGCACAGGCGCCACCGGGCTCGAGGACCAGCTGCGCCAGATGAACGGCAAGATCGAGGAGCTCAACTTCCAGATACTGCAGATGCAGGAGCAGATCCGCAAACAGCAGGAAGACAACGAATTTCGCTTCCAGCAGCTCGAGGGCGGCACGCAAGGCGTACAGCAGCCGGCCGGACAGAAGAAGTCGCAGGCCGCGCCCGACAGCGACGGCAGCGTGGCCGAGGCGCCGGCGACGCAACCGCCTGCCGGGGCCGGCAATCGGGCAGCGGCCAGCCAGTCGGCTGGCGGCGGCCAGAGCGTCGAGGACGTCATCGTCGAATCCTCCGACGGCGGACCGGGCAAGGTGATCCCCGGAACGGGAGCGCCCGAAAAGACCTTCGGCAGCATCACCGTCGACAAGAACGGCAATGTGGTCGATGCCGGCGGCAGCACGCAGGCGACAGCCCCGGCGCAGAATGTCGCTCCAGCCACCGGCGCTCCGGCCAAGAGCGGCAGGTCCGACGGCACGGTGGTTGCGGCGCTGCCTTCCACGAACGATCCCGAGGAGCTCTACCGCAACTCCTACCAATTCATCCTGTCGGGCGATTACGGCACCGCCGAACAGGGTTTTCGCGACCACATCGCGCGTTTTCCCCGTGACGCCAAAACGGCGGATGCGCACTACTGGCTGGGCGAATCGCTGCTTGGCCAGCAGAAATACCGCGATGCCGCGGAGGTCTTCCTCGCCGCCAGCAAGGACTATCCCAAGGCCAAGAAGGCCCCCGACATGCTGCTGAAGCTCGGCGTGTCGCTGGTCGGCCTCAAGCAGCACGACGTGGCCTGCGCCACCTTCAGCGAGGTCGGCAAGCGCTACCCCGACATTTCCAACACGCTCAAGGAACGCGTGAAGCAGGAAAAGGCCCTGGCGGCGTGCTAGCCCTTCTCCTGCCTGCCGTTGCCCTGCCCCCGGAGCCGTGTTCGGGTGACATGCATTGATGCTCGACACCGAGCCTGATCTTTCGAAAGACCTTTTTTCGCACATCGACTTTACCAGCGGCGCCGTTGCGGCCGTATCAGGCGGCAGCGACTCGACCGCCTTGCTTCTCCTTCTCAAACGACATCTCGACCGAACCGCGCCGTCCGCGAAGCTGCTGGCGGTGACGATCGACCACGGCTTGCGGCAGGGCGCGGCGGCCGAAGCGGAAGCGGTGGCCAGGCTGTGCGCCGCGCACGCCATCGCGCACCGCATCGTCGCCTGGTCCGGACGCAAGCCCTCGACCGGGCTGCCGGCCGCCGCGCGGGAGGCGCGCTACCGGCTGCTGGCCGAGGCGGCGCGGGCGGAGGGCCTCGGCCTGATCGTGACCGGTCATACAGCGGACGACCAGGCCGAGACGGTGCTGATGCGGCAAGTCCGAGGCAAGGGCGCCAGCGAGGAAGGGCGCGGCCTTGCCGGCATGGCACCGGCCACCTTGCACGACTGGCACGAATGGATCGTGCGGCCGCTCCTTGGCATTCGGCGCGCGGCCCTGCGCGACTTCCTGCGGCGCGAGCATGTCGGCTGGGCCGAGGACCCGACCAATGCCGACGCGGCCTTCGAGCGACCGCGCATGCGCGCGGCACTGGCCGGCGCGGACGGCGCGCAGCGCATCGATGACGCATTGACGCTGGCGGCGCGCGAGAGCGAGGCGCGCAGCCGGCTTGGCGTCCGCGCCGCGGATTTGATCGCGCGCCTCGCCAGTCGGCCGGCGCCGGGTCTTGTCCGCCTCGATCCGACCCTGCTTTCGGCCGGCGACGATCCGGCGGCCGTCTATGCGCTGCGCATCCTCCTTGCCACAAGCGGGGGCGTCGAGTTTCTGCCGGACCAGGCGCGATGCGAGGCGCTGTTCGGTAGGCTGAAGGCTGGATTTCTTTGCGCCACATTGTCGCGGACGGTGGTCGATTCCAGGCGCGCCGGCATCTTTCTGCGCCGCGAGGCGCGAGGCTTGCCGCCCGCGGTCGCGGCCACCGGTGGACTGCTCTGGGACGGCCGCCGGCACATCACGTTGGTTGACGGCGGCAGTGCATTGTTGATCGCGCCGTTCGGGGCAGCGGCGGCGAAGCGTCTGGCGATCGCGGAAGGCGAGACGCCGTGCAGCCTCGTGCGCGCCGCGCTGGCCTGCGAGCCGGCATCGCGGCAAGCTGTTGAAAACCCTGGCCTGCCTCGGGGTGGGCAGGCGTCGCCGGGGTTCACGGCACAGGCCGTCGTTGCGCCCTTTGCCCGCTTCCTGCCGTCCTTCGACCTGGCGCCGGCGCGGGCCGTCGCCGAATTGATCGGCGCGCCGTTGCTTCCCGCCCCGCCTTTCAACCGGCCATAGCGCCGGTCGGCCATGGGCGAAAGCTTAACCCAGACGTGCTGTTCTGCTTGGCAAGGGGGGGCGCTCTCCCTATGTTAGGCTCAAGTTTCCTCTCACGACGCGTGTCCGCCCGCGGACGCCAACGGGACAATTGATGAATCCGAACTATCGCAACCTCGCGCTCTGGGCGATCATAGCGGTCCTGCTCATCGCCCTCTTCAATCTGTTCCAGACGCCGCAGACGCGTGGGGCTTCGAGCGATGTGCCTTATTCGCAGTTCCTGCAGGATGTCGCGGCGGGCCGGGTCAAGACGGTGACCATCGCCGGCGCCCGCATCTCCGGCACCTACACCGACAATTCGAGCGGCTTCCAGACCTATTCGCCCGGCGATCCGTCGCTGGTCTCGCGGCTGCAGGACAAGAACGTCACCATCAATGCGCGGCCAGAGACCGACGGTTCCAACTCGCTGTTCGGATACCTGATCTCGTGGCTGCCGATGATCCTGATCCTCGGCGTCTGGATATTCTTCATGCGCCAGATGCAGTCCGGCTCCGGCCGCGCCATGGGCTTCGGCAAGTCCAAGGCCAAGCTTCTGACCGAGGCGCATGGCCGCGTCACCTTCCAGGACGTCGCCGGCGTCGACGAGGCCAAGGAAGACCTGGAGGAGATCGTCGAGTTCCTGCGCGATCCGCAGAAATTCCAGCGGCTCGGCGGCAAGATCCCGCGCGGCGTGCTCTTGGTCGGCCCTCCGGGAACCGGCAAGACGCTGCTCGCCCGCTCGGTCGCCGGCGAGGCCAACGTGCCGTTCTTCACCATTTCGGGTTCGGACTTCGTCGAGATGTTCGTCGGCGTCGGCGCATCCCGTGTGCGCGACATGTTCGACCAGGCCAAGAAGAACGCGCCCTGCATCATCTTCATCGACGAAATCGACGCGGTCGGCCGCCATCGCGGCGCCGGCCTGGGCGGCGGCAATGACGAGCGCGAGCAGACGCTGAACCAGTTGCTGGTCGAGATGGACGGCTTCGAGTCCAACGAAAGCATCATCCTGATCGCCGCCACCAACCGGCCCGACGTGCTCGACCCGGCACTGCTGAGGCCCGGCCGTTTCGACCGCCAGGTGGTGGTGCCGAACCCCGACATCGTCGGACGCGAGAAGATCCTGAAAGTGCATGTGCGCAACGTGCCGCTGGCGCCCAATGTCGACCTCAAGGTCGTCTCCCGCGGCACGCCGGGCTTTTCCGGCGCCGATCTGATGAACCTCGTCAACGAAGCCGCCCTGATGGCGGCGCGGCGCAACAAGCGCCTCGTCACCATGGCCGAGTTCGAGGACGCCAAGGACAAGATCATGATGGGCGCCGAGCGCCGCTCCTCGGCGATGACCCAGGCCGAGAAGGAGTTGACCGCCTATCACGAGGCCGGTCACGCCATACTGGCGCTCAACGTGCCGTCGGCCGACCCGCTGCACAAGGCGACCATCATTCCGCGCGGCCGCGCGCTCGGCATGGTCATGCAGCTGCCGGAAGGCGACCGCTATTCGATGAGCTACAAGTACATGATCTCACGGCTTGCCATCATGATGGGCGGCCGCGTCGCCGAGGAGTTCAAGTTCGGCAAGGAGAACATCACGTCGGGCGCTTCCTCCGATATCGAGCAGGCGACCAAGCTGGCGCGCGCCATGGTCACGCGCTGGGGCTTCTCCGACAAGCTCGGCCATGTCGCCTATGGCGACAATCAGGAGGAAGTGTTCCTCGGTCATTCGGTGGCGCGCACGCAGAACATTTCGGAAGAGACCGCGCAGATCATCGACGCCGAAGTGCGCCGCCTGATCGACGAGGCCTATTCGACCGCGAGGTCGGTGCTGACCAAGAAGAAGAAGGAATGGATCGCGCTGGCACAGGGCCTGCTCGAATACGAGACCCTGTCGGGCGACGAGATCAAGCAGCTGATCGCCGGCGAGAAGCCCGCGCGCGACCTTGGCGACGACACGCCGCCGAGCCGTGGTTCGGCCGTGCCGAAGTCGGGCCGCCGCAAAAAGGGCCCCGAGCCCGAAGGCGGCATGGAACCGCAGCCGTCGAGCTGAACCCGGCCAACAATTGAGAAACGCCGCGGTTCGACCGCGGCGTTTCTGTTTGGGGCAGGCTGCCGAGTTTCTCCGTGGCCTGCGCCTGCAAGGTTGGTCGGGTGATTGGCGGAAGCCGGCGTGACAGCCAATCTTCCCACTTTGTGGAAGGTGCCCGGCAGCTCAGAGGGGCAGCGTCCGCCGACAAATCGAGGTTAAGCCTTCCGGGCTGCGGGAGGGTCTCTCTTGCCGTTCGATTCCTCGAGCCACCTCGCCCAGCTTTTCGTGAATGCAAGGCAACCTAGCCGGGAGCAGGCAACGATCCCTCGTGCCCCCCCTGGCCTGCCGGCCATCTCCTCCACGTGGGGAGATGGCCGCGTCGCCGACAGCGCGCCTCTCATCAGCACACTGGGATCCTGCTGAAGCCGCGGGCAAAAAAGCCCGCGAACCTTGCGGCTCGCGGGCTTTACTTTCCTCAAATAGTGCTGTCGCTCAGCTCTTCAGCTTGGCATTGCACAGGCTGTAGAAGCCGCCGCCCTTCTGGATCCACTTCAAGCCGCCAAGCGTGTTGGCGTCCTTGTTGGCATAGTACTGCTGGAGGCAGGTATGCATGCGGGCCTTGGCCGGGGTTTCGGTGGCGAATTTCGGCGAGATCGCGGTCGGGAAACTCACGCCCTTCGGCGCAGCGACAGTCGGTTTTGCCGGCTCCTTGGTGTAGGTCGCCTCTGTTGGAGCCGGGACGGTGTCATCGTCCGAGGCGCCGGCGCCGCATTCGGCCTTGCGGAAGTCGTTCCACTTCATGCCGTTGAGCGTATTGGCGGTCTTGGCCGCCTGGTACTTGCTGCTGCATTCGGCCATGCTCAGGCCCTTGCCCGCGCTGTCGGTCGCCGCAGCCGTGGTTGCCGCCTTGGTGGTCGCCGGCTTGGTGGCGGCGGCAGCGGATGCGCCGGCGCCGCATTCGCTCTTGCGGAAGTCGTTCCACTTCATGCCGTTGAGCGTGCCGGCAGCCTTGGCCGCCTGGTACTTGGTGCTGCATTCCTTTGCGGTCAGGCCTTTCGCTCCGTCGTCGGCGGCGGCGGCCGCAGCCTTGGTCGCCTTGGCCGGCTTCGTATCGGCCGCCTTGGTGTCCGCTGCCTTGGCGTCGGGCTTGGCCGCCGCGGCGGCATCAGTACCGCACTGCGCCTTGCGGAACTGGTTCCAGGTCTGGCCGGCAAGTGTTCCCGCGTCCTTGGCCGCGTTATACTTGGTGCTGCACTCGGCCATCGTCAGCGCGTTGGCTGGCGCGGCCAGGAATAACGTCGCGACCGCAAGGCCGGTCAAAGTGGCAAGTCGGTGGATGAGCATGGCGTTTCTCCGTTGCAGCAGCCCATTATACGTCCCTGCAAATCAATAACGCTCAACGGTCGGTTGCGCCAGATGCTAAGTGGCGTATACATCGCCGAAACCCGCTTCTGCCGACAAGGTAATGAAATCGTTGCCTGTTGCCGGCTCGAAGACAAGAATTTGCGGGTAAATCCATGTCGAATGGTCCAGAGGCATGGTATATTGTGGCAAGGCAGCGCCATCACGCTAGGTTGCGTCAGTCTGTGTGCAATGCACAACAAGGGTTTTCTAATGGATTGGTAACAGATAATTACGAAATGTGATCGTAGTGCGCCGGCCAATTATGGCATGACGTACCGGGCAGGAACCACCGGGGACACTGACTAGCATGGCAGGAAATTATTTCGGCACGGACGGTATTCGCGGGCGCGCCAACAAGTTTCCGATGACGGCGGAAATCGCGATGAGGGTCGGCATGGCGGCCGGCCTGTCCTTCCAGCGCGGCAGCCATCGTCACCGTGTGGTGCTCGGCAAGGACACCAGACTTTCCGGCTACATGATCGAGAACGCCATGGTGGCGGGCCTCTGCGCCGCCGGCATGGATGTGTTCCTGCTCGGCCCCATCCCGACGCCGGCGGTAGCCATGCTGGTGCGTTCGCTGCGCGCCGATATCGGCGTCATGATCTCGGCCTCGCACAATCCTTATTACGACAATGGCATCAAGCTGTTCGGTCCGGACGGTTACAAGCTCTCCGACGAGATCGAAGAGCGCATCGAGAGCATGCTGGACAAGGATATCGAACTGGCCCTCGCCGATTCCGACGGGCTTGGTCGCGCCAAGCGCGTCGATGGCGTGCATGACCGCTATATCGAGTTTGCAAAGCGCACCTTGCCGCGTTCGATGTCGCTTTCAGGTTTGAGGATCGTCGTCGATTGCGCCAATGGCGCTGCCTACAAGGTTGCCCCCGAGGCGCTTTGGGAGCTGGGCGCCGAAGTGGTGGCCATCAATGTCGAGCCCAACGGCTTCAACATCAACAAGGAATGCGGCTCGACCCATCCGGCGGGCCTGCAGAAGAAGGTGCACGAGGTGCGCGCCGACATCGGCATCGCGCTCGACGGCGATGCCGACCGTGTCGTCATCGTTGACGAGAACGGCGCGATCGTCGACGGCGACCAGATCATGGCAATGATCGCCGAGTCCTGGCACCAGAGCGGGCGGCTTGCCGGCGGTGGGGTCGTTTCGACGGTCATGTCCAATCTCGGCCTCGAACGCTTCCTCGGCGACATGAAACTGCAATTGCACCGCACCAAGGTCGGCGACCGCTATGTCGTGGAACATATGCGCGCGCATGGGCTCAATGTCGGCGGCGAGCAGTCGGGCCACATCGTGCTGTCGGACTTCTCGACCACGGGCGACGGCCTGGTTTCGGCGCTGCAGGTGTTGGCCTGCATCAAGCGACAGGGCCGGCCAGTCAGCGAATTGTCGAAGAAGTTCGAGCCGGTGCCGCAACTCCTGAAGAACGTCCGCATCGCCGGCGGCAAGCCGCTCGAGGCAGCTCCGGTCAAGGCTGCGATCGAGGACGCCCGTCAACGCCTCGGCAAGGCGGGGCGGCTCGTCATCCGGCCGTCCGGCACCGAGCCGCTGATCCGTGTCATGGCCGAGGGCGACGACCCGCAACTGGTCGAGGCCGTCGTCAACGACATCGTCGAGGTCATCTCGGAAACACGCAGCGCCGCCTGATCTCAGGCGCATCCGGAGGGCGCGACGCCGCTCTGATTGCTTCGAAGCCCGCCGGTCCGGCGGGCTTTTGTTTGCCTGCGGAACTGGCTCGAGACGCGTGGAACCATCCGAATTCCTCAAATGCTGGAGATTCTTGGTTAATAGACAGGGTTAAATGCCTTTTAACCTTTGCTATTCATTATCCACGCCTGAAAGCCAATCTCATTCGGACGCGACCGCTGTTCCGAGGGTTTCTAGGGGTGACAAGCATGTTCAATACAGCAAGAAAGGCCCTGTTCGCCGCGCTGTTCGCGGGCCTGGCATGGCCGGTGTTCGCGGCCGACCTTCCGGAGCCGATGGTCGAAGAGGCACCGCCGCCGGTATACGAGCAGCCGGTCGATGTCGGCGGCTGGTACATTCGCGGCGATCTCGATTACCGCAAGTCGAAAGTGCGCGGCATCGATTACACGACCTACACCATCGATCCCTGTAATTGTAACGTCATTCCGGGCGACAGGAGCTTCGATTTCGGCAAGCTCAAGGGCGGCTTCTCGCTCGGCGCCGGCGTCGGCTACAAGATCAACGATCATTTTCGTACGGATTTGACCGCCGATTACTGGTTCAAGTCGAACTTCGACGGCGGAACGTCGGACGCTTTCTCGACGTCGACCGAAGTGTCGAAAATGAGCGCCTTGCTGCTGCTGGCCAACGCCTATGTCGATCTCGGCACCTATCACGGCATCACGCCCTATGTCGGCGCCGGCATCGGCGGCGCGCATGTCAGATGGGACGATGTCAGGGACCCGAACACCACCGAGTTCAACCCCGGTGCGAAAAGCTGGCGCTTTGCCTACGCGCTCATGGCCGGCGCTTCCTACTGTCTGACCGACAAGCTGATCCTGGACGCGGGTTATCGCTACAGCCACATCCAGGGCGGCCGCATGTTCGAGTGGGATATCAGCAGCGCCGGGCCGGGCTTCGACCGCGGCATCGACACGCATGAGGTGCGCGGCGGCCTGCGTTACCAGTTCGGCGGCAACAACGGTTGCGCCGCGCCGACGGTGGCCTATCAGCCCGAACCGGAGCCGATCTACACCAAGTAACATCCGACCATCCAACGGTCCGAAACCGCCCGGCATCAGCCGGGCGGTTTTCGTTTGTCGGGCTGCCCGAAAATCAATTCGCTAACGCTCTGTTAGCCTTAACCCCGACTTAACCACTATGGTTAACAATGCTTCCTGAAACGATGGCTGCCGTCTGGTGGCGCCGAAATCGGGAGCAGGGGATCATGAAACTCATATCGCGTATGGCGCCGGCGCTTGCCACATTCGCCATCATGCCGCTGACGCCTGCGCTGGCCGCCGACTATGATCCGCCGGTCTATGTCGACCAGGCGCCCGACTACGTGCCGGTCGAGGTCGGCTCGGGCTGGTATCTGCGCGGCGATGTCTCCTACCTGGTAGAGAAGAGCTTCAAGAATGAGGATTTCGCCTTCACGCCGGCGAGCTTCGACAACAAGGAAGACCCGATCTTCGCCAGCATCGGCTTCGGCTACCACTTCAACGACTATCTGCGCGCCGATCTCAATCTGGGTTATCTGCCCGGCAACAAGATCGGCATTGGCTATGACGATTCAGCGACTGCGGCAGAGGCGACCCTGGCGTCGGCGTCCCTGAAGAATTATGCCTTTTCAGGCATGCTCAACGGCTATGTCGACCTTGGTACCTATGTCGGCATAACACCCTATCTCGGCGCCGGCATCGGCATCGTCAGGAGCACGCACAAGCTCTCGGCGAGCTATTTCACCGACAATGGCGATCCAACCGACGACTTCGGCCTGAGTGACGACAAGACCAAGTATTCCTTCGCATATACGCTGAATGCCGGCCTTGCCTATCAGGTGTCGAAGAATGTTTCCGTCGATCTCGGCTACCAGTATTTCTCGGCGCCCGACGCTGAATATGTGACGGCCGAGAGCCTGACCTCGTTTCCGGTCCACAAGGGAATCAGCAATCATCAGGTCAAGCTCGGGCTACGCTACGATCTCTGGTAGCAGGCTGGCATACATGAACCTTGGCGGCGAATCTCTTCGGTCCGCCGTTTGGGTTTGAAGCTCACGAGATCCTGATCGCGATCGCCAGTATCCTGCCCGCGACAAAAACTTTCCCCTTGACGCCTGAAGCCCGAGCGCATATCGCCGTCCGTGGGCCACCCCTCCCCAACGAGGGGCCACTATCTGGAAGGATAGACCACGATGACGACGCATACGAAGCCCGGACTCCGTCCGGCAAACCCCAACTTTTCCTCAGGTCCCTGTGCGAAACGTCCCGGCTGGTCGGTCGAGGCGCTGAAAGCTGCCGCGCTCGGCCGTTCCCATCGCGCCAAGATCGGCAAGACCAAGCTCGAACAGGCGATCGCGCTGACACGCGAAATTCTCCAGGTTCCTGCCGATTACCGCATCGGCATCGTGCCGGCGTCCGACACAGGCGCCGTCGAGATGGCGCTTTGGTCGCTGCTGGGCGAGCGCGGCGTCGACATGGTCGCCTGGGAGAGTTTCGGCTCCGGCTGGATCACCGACGTGGTCAAGCAGTTGAAGCTTGCCGATGTGCGCAAGCTCGAGGCCGGTTACGGCGAACTGCCGGATCTCGGCAGGATCGATTTCGACCGCGACGTGGTCTTCACCTGGAACGGCACGACTTCGGGCGTGCGCGTGCCGAACGGCGATTTCATCCCGGCCGGCCGCAAGGGTCTGACCATATGCGACGCGACGTCGGCCGCCTTCGCGCAGAAGCTCGATTTCGAGAAACTCGATGTCGTGACCTTCTCCTGGCAGAAGGTGCTGGGCGGCGAAGGCGCGCATGGCATGCTGATCCTGTCGCCCCGCGCCGTCGAGCGGCTGGAGAGCTATAAGCCTGCATGGCCGCTGCCGAAGATCTTCCGCCTGACCTCGGGCGGCAAATTGATCGAAGGCATCTTCAAGGGCGAAACCATCAACACGCCGTCGATGCTGTGCGTCGAGGACTATCTCGACGCGCTAAACTGGGCGAAATCGATTGGCGGCCTCGATGCGCTGGTTGCCAGGGCCGACGCCAACGCGGCCGTGCTCGACCGTTTCGTCGCGAAATCCTCCTGGCTTGGCCATCTCGCCGTAGAGCCGGCGACGCGGTCGAACACGTCCGTCTGCCTGTCCTTCACCGACGGGCAAGTCGCTGCACTCGATGCCGACGCACAGGCGGTCTTCGCCAAGGGTCTGGTTTCAGCGCTCGACAAGGAAGGTGTCGCCTATGACATCGGTTCCTATCGCGACGCGCCGCCTGGCCTGCGCATCTGGTGCGGCGCAACGGTCGAGACCTCCGATCTCGAAGCGCTGCTGCCCTGGCTCGACTGGGCCTTCGCCGCGCAGAAGGCGTCGCTGAAAGCAGCGGCCTGAAACTCGAACGGTATCATTTTCTGGAACAGCCCTCATCCGGCCGCTTCGTGGCCACCTTCTCCCACAAGGGGAGAAAGGCAGGCGCCTGACATTCTCCCCTTGTGGAGAAGGTGCCTGAGCCAAGCGAAGGCGGGTGGGGCAAGCAACAAGGACCAATCCCATGCCTCGCGTTCTCGTCTCGGATAAACTTTCCACCACCGCCGTTCAGATCTTCAGGGATCGCGGCGTCGAGGTCGACTATCTTCCAGATCTCGGCAAGGACAAGGAAAAGCTGCTTGAAGTGATCGACCAGTATGACGGCCTCGCCATCCGCTCGGCGACCAAGGTCACCGAGAAGCTGATCAATGCCGCCACCAGGCTCAAGGTCGTCGGCCGCGCCGGCATCGGCGTCGACAATGTCGACATACCGGCGGCCAGCCGCAAGGGCATTATCGTGATGAACACGCCGTTCGGCAATTCGATCACGACGGCCGAGCATGCGGTGGCGATGATCTTCGCGCTCGCCCGCCAGATCCCGGAAGCCAACGCCTCGACGCATGCAGGCAAATGGGAAAAGAACCGCTTCATGGGCGTCGAGATCACCGGCAAGACGCTCGGCGTCATCGGCTGCGGCAATATCGGCTCGATCGTCGCCACGCGCGGCGTCGGCCTGAAGATGCATGTCGTCGCTTTCGATCCATTCCTGTCGGACAAACGCGCCGAGGAACTCGGCGTCGACAAGGTTGAACTGGACGAGCTCTTCGCGCGCGCGGACTTCATCACGCTGCACACGCCGCTGACCGACAAGACGCGCAACATCATCGATGCCGCCGCGATCGCCAAGATGAAGGACGGCGTGCGCATCATCAATTGCGCCCGTGGCGGGCTGGTCGTCGAAGCCGACCTGGTGGCGGCGCTGAAGAGCGGCAGGGTGGCCGGCGCCGGCATCGACGTGTTCGAGTCCGAGCCGGCCGAACAGAACGCATTGTTCGGCATGGAGAATGTGGTGGCCACACCCCATCTCGGCGCCTCGACGGCGGAGGCGCAGGAGAATGTCGCGCTACAGGTCGCCGAACAGATGGCCGACTACCTGATCAAGGGCGCCGTCTCGAATGCCATCAACATGCCGTCGATCACCGCGGAGGAAGCGCCGCGGCTCAAACCCTTCGTCAAGCTTGCCGAAGTGCTTGGCGCCTTTGTCGGCCAGGTAACCGAGGATCCGATCAAGGAGGTGGAAATCCTGTTCGACGGCTCGACCGCGACGATGAATACGCGCGCGCTGATCAGCGCGGCCCTTGCCGGGCTGATCCGGCCGCAGGTCGCCGACGTCAACATGGTGTCGGCGCCGATCATGGTGAAGGAGCGCGGCATCATCGTTGCCGAGGTCAAGCGCGACAAATCGGGCGTGTTCGACGGCTATATCAAGCTGACGGTCAAGACCGAGCATATGACGCGCTCGATCGCCGGCACTTGCTTCTCCGACGGCAAGCCGCGCTTCATCCAGATCAAGGGCATCAATCTCGATGCCGAGGTCGGCCAGCACATGCTCTACACGACCAATGCCGACGCCCCGGGCATTATCGGCCTGCTCGGCACGGTGTGCGGCGAGAACGGCGTCAACATCGCCAACTTCCAACTCGGCCGCAACCGGCCGGGGGGCGATGCCATCGCACTGCTCTATCTCGACGCGCCGTTCCCGGAAAACGTGCTGGAGCAGGTGCGGGCGCACAAATCGATCGATTCGGCCAAGCGGCTGCAGTTCGACGTCGGCGGGGTGTAAGGCTTGTCCCGCAACTGCACGATCGCGACGCTCCGCGTACCGGCCAGACAAGAGCGTTTTCGGCATCGCCATCAATCCGTCCGCTGATTGATGGCGATGCTGCCGAACGGCAAGCGTGGATGATCTTGATCAACCTCCAGCGGACTCGCCCGCGCCGAAACGCTTGCCCGGGTCGTGCTGGGGGGAAGCCAGGTCGTGCATCCGGCCCGCGCGCCGACAACGCCTGCAATGCCCTCGCTGGCGTGGCGCCTGAAGGATCAGGAGATCGCCGACGTCCTCACTTACGTGCGCGGCAGCTGGGGCAATGCCGCCCCGGCGGTCTCGTCCGACGACGTCGCGGCGGTACGCAAGGAATTGCAGTAGTCCTGCGAATTGCCGGGCGAGCCGACGCTCTCATCGAAGCCGACGAACGGGGCGCGAAGCGAGTTTACCGGAGCCTCGGCATGGCTGCCTTGCGGCCGCTATATTCGGCAAGCGCGATGCCGCCCAGCACGAGGACGAGCGCCAATGCCTGGTAGAGCTGGAATGTCTCGCCGACGATCAGCACCGAAAGCAGGGTGCCGAAGATCGGTACCAGGTTGATGAACAGGCCGGCCCGGTTGGCGCCGATCAGCTCATTGCCCCTGATGTAGAATATCTGCGAGACGACCGAGGCGCCGATCGCGGTATAGACGATCACCGCCCAGCCGCGTGCGTCGGGAACGATGACCTTGCCGGCCGCGATTTCCCATAGGAAGAACGGCAGCGAGGTGACGAGCGCGGCGAGCGACATGGCCAGCATCAGGCTCTGCCATTGCATGGCCGGCTTCAGCCGCAACCCGACCGAATAGCCGCTATAGAGAATGACCGCGACCAGCATGATGGCGTCGCCGAAATTGAGCTCCAATGTCAGCAGCCGGCGCGGATCGCCGTGGCAGGCGGTCAGGATGACGCCGAAGATCGTCAGCACCACGCCGGCGATCTGCGCCCAGTTCACGCGCAGGCGGAAGAAGATGAAATTGGCTACGATGATCAGGATAGGCATCGCCGCCTGCTCGATCGAAACGTTGATCGCGGTCGTGTAATTGAGCGCCGTATAGAAGATCGTGTTGAACAAGGTGAAGCCGCTGGCGCCAAGTGCGGCGAGCACGAACCAGTGCCTGCGCACGACGGGCCAATCTCTTTTCAGCGCATTCCAGCCGATCGGCAGCAGGATCGCTACCGCCAGCACCCAGCGCAGGAAGACCAGCGTCATCGGCGAGACGTGATGGACCGCCAGCTTGCCGGCCACCGAGTTGCCGCCCCACAGCAAGGTGGTGAGCAGCAGGAACATGTAGGCGCTTCGGTGCATGGCGGGTCGCAGCGGGAAGAGGTGAATGGGGCGTGCCTGCCGGCCTATTGCCCCCGCATGGACAAGTAAATGATGTCAAAGCTGAAAATTGTTGTGCCTCAGTTCATTTTCGGCGGCAAAGAAAGGTCGCATCGGCCTGCTCTTGACGTTATAGAGGCCTGTCGTTTCGAACCGTATCCAAGCCGCGCGGCGGCGCCTCGAAGGAAAAGAAACATGGCCAATGTGGTGGTCGTCGGCTCGCAATGGGGTGACGAAGGCAAGGGCAAGATCGTCGACTGGCTGTCGGAGCGCGCCGATGTCGTGGTGCGTTTCCAGGGCGGCCACAATGCCGGCCATACGCTGGTCGTCGACGGCAAGGTCTACAAGCTGTCGCTGCTGCCGTCGGGCGTCGTGCGGCAGGGCAAGCTGTCCATTATCGGCAATGGCGTCGTCTTCGATCCGCACGCATTCGTCGCCGAAGTGGCGAAGCTCAAGGGGCAAGGCGTCGAGGTAACGCCGGAGCGCCTGAAAATAGCCGAAAACACAGCGCTTATCCTGTCCCTGCACCGGGAACTGGACGGCTTCCGCGAGGACGCCGCCTCAAATTCCGGAACCAAGATTGGCACGACCCGCCGCGGTATTGGCCCCGCCTATGAGGACAAGGTGGGCCGGCGCGCGGTGCGGGTGATGGATCTGGCGGATTTGGAAACACTGCCCTTGAAGGTCGACAGACTGTTGACGCATCACAATGCACTGCGTCGCGGACTTGGCCATGCCGAAGCCACGCATGACGCGGTTATGCAAGAGTTGACCTCGGTCGCCGGCGAAATCCTGCCCTACATGGACCGGGTCTGGAAAGTGCTCGACGACAAGCGCCGGGCCGGCGAGCGCATCCTGTTCGAGGGCGCGCAAGGCACGCTGCTCGACATCGATCATGGCACTTATCCGTTCGTCACCTCGTCCAACACCGTCGCGGGCCAGGCGGCAGCCGGTGCCGGCGTGGGCCCCGGCGCCATCGGCTATGTGCTTGGCATCACCAAGGCCTATACGACGCGCGTCGGCGAAGGTCCGTTCCCGACCGAGCAGCAGAACGAGATCGGTGAATTTCTCGGCACGCGCGGCCATGAATTCGGCGTCGTCACCGGCCGCAAGCGCCGCTGCGGCTGGTTCGACGCGGTGCTGGTGCGCCAGGCCGTCGCCGTCAACGGCATCAAGGGCATCGCGCTGACCAAGCTCGACGTGCTTGACGGGCTGGACGAGATCAAGGTCTGCACCGGGTACCGCCTCGACGGCGAGACGATCGACTATCTGCCCGCCAGCCAGGGCGCGCAGGCCCGCGTCGAGCCAATCTACGAGACGCTGGAGGGGTGGAAAGGCACCACCGCCGGCGCCCGCAGCTGGAACGACCTCCCGGCCCAGGCCGTCAAATATGTCCGCCATATCGAGGAGTTGATCGGCGCGCCGGTCGCGCTCCTCTCCACCAGCCCGGAACGGGACGACACGATACTTGTGACCGATCCGTTTCAAGACTAGTTTCTCAAGCCTTTCCGGGCGTTGCGGCTGATTTGCGGAGGCCGGTCCGGGAGCAAATACAGGTCGACTGACGCATGGCGAAAGATTTCGTTTCTGCTCTGAGGGATACGATAAACAATTTTGGCGATCCCACGCCTGAGCTGCGGGCCAAAGTCTACGACAAAGCGCGCTCGACGATTGCAAAGAAGATTGCCGAGCGCGATCCGCCGCTTTCGCCGTCGGATGCCGAAAGGCAGAAGCGCGGCCTGGAAGACGCCATATCGAGGCTCGAGCGCGAATATGCCAAAAGCGTGCCGGAGACCGATCCGCTTGCGGAACTGGAGCACATATTTTCCTCCATCGACCGCAACAAGAACCAGCCGAACCATACCAAGCAGCCGGTGAAGGCGGAGCCGGCCTGGCCGGCAGCGCCCGCCCCGAACGCTAAACCCTACACGCCGGCACCACCCGCTCCGAAGCCAGACGTCTCCGAGCCTGCATCGCCCGCCGCCGAGGCCGAGACGAACTGGCAAAAGCCCGCAGCGGTGCAGCCGGCCCCGGAGTTCGAGGACAGGGCTCAGCCTGGCATGGATGAGGGTCAGGACGACGAGCAGGCCGATGTCTTTGGGGGCGAGGAAGAGCCTGCGTCCGCCGATACTTTCCAGCGTGCGCGTCCGGCTGAACGCAAGCGCAGCTATGGCGGGCTGATCGCGGCCGCCATAGCTTTGCTGGTCATTGCCGGCGGCGGCTATGGCATCTGGCTAAACAAGGACGCCTTCGGCAAGATGCTGGGCCTGGGCGGCGGCAGCAAGGTCGCGACGACCGAGCCAGTCAAATCGACGCCCTCCAAGCCAACGAGCGATGCGGCCGCAACGCCCCCCGCACCTGCGGCCGGTGGTGCCGAGCCCGAGGGGACACCGAAGTTCACCCAAAGACTGACGCCGCAAGGCAGCGAGGTCGATCCTGGCCCGGCCGGCGGACAGAGCGGCGTGGGCGAGGGCGAGTCCGTCGCGGCGCTGACAACACCGCCTTCAGCCACGACCACCCCGGCCTTGTCGGCTCCGGCAGGAGGCCCGCCGGCCGCAGGCGCGCCCGCAGGGGCCACGCCCCCTGCGCCGGGCGCCGCGCCAGTGGCGCCACCCGCCAATGGAACCGCACCCGCGGCACCGGCTGCTAGCGCCGCCACGCCGCCCTCGCCGGCCGGCGCGCCGACGCAAACCTCTCTGCCGGTTGGCCAGAAGGCGATCTTCTATGAGGAGCGCACCAGCACCGCGCAGGGTTCGGCCGAGCCGGGTAACATCGTCTGGTCGCTGGTGCAGGAATCGCCTGGCGGCGACCTGCCGCCCGAGCCGGCGATCCGCGCCGAGGCGACCATTCCCGGCAAGGACATCCAGTTGCGCATGACCATCCGCCGCAACACCGACCAGACGCTGCCGGCCAGCCACATCATCGAGATGATCTTCCTGACGCCCGACGGTTTCGAAGGCGGCGGCGTCGATAACATCCTGCGCGTGGCCATGAAGAGTTCCGAGCAGGATGCCGGCAGCCCGCTGATCGGCATTCCGGCCAAGATCGCCGACGGCTTCTTCCTCGTCGCGCTCAACGACACCAAGGCCGACGAGGACGCCAACCTGACCCTGCTTCGGGGACAGGACTGGATCGACGTGCCGGTCGTCTACAAGACCGGCCGTCGGGCGTTGCTGACCATGGAAAAAGGCATTCCCGGCGAGAAGGTGTTCGACGAGGCGATCAAGGCCTGGCAGGCTAAGACGGCCGGCTGAGGTAAAGTCGACTTCGGTCAGAAACCCTGGAACAGCATGCCGAGCGCGGCGACAATGTCGTCGTGATGCCTGGAGAGATTCCCCTCGGCATCCGGCAATTCGGAGGCCGTCAAGGCCGACATGAACTGGGTGACCATCACATGATCTTTGCCGTTTATAGCGAAGCTCGGGTTTAGTCGGCGGCCAGGAACCGGCGCTATGTTAGACGGCATCAAAGGAATGACGACCCTCGTGCTCAACCCTTCAAGAAGGTCTGATTGCACATCGAGAAGATATCCATCGCCCTCAGCATTCCGATAGAAATCGTAACGCGCCATCAGAACGGCCGGTGTTTGGCCAATGGCAGTCCGTTGCGCTTGACATATTCATTGGAGCTTTCGATGGTTTCCTTGTTTTCTTCCTGCCATCGACGTGTTTTTTCCGCCGCTATCGCTTTCGCGATACCAGCCTCGGCTGCGCGGGAAATGTTGATGCCCAATGCCTTGGCGTCTTTGATCAACTGAGAGTCAATGGACGTGTTGACGGACGTCCTCGGTGCTTTTGGAGTCGATTGAATCATGGATATGACCTTCTTATGCGCATAACGTATGCGCATAAGATCACATGCAATCATTCACCCTTCCATCTCCTCGCGCAGCATTTCCAGCTCCAACCACTCTTCCTCGAGCGCAGCCAGCGTGGCGCGTTCCTTGTCTAGGGCGGCGATGGTTTTCTGGAACGAAGCCGGATCGCGCTCGTAATAGGCGGGATCGGCGATGTTGTTCTCCAGCCGCGAGATCGAGGCTGTGACCGCCTCGATCTTCTTGGGCAGCGATTCCAACGCGAATTTCTGCTTGAACGAGAGCTTTTTTGCCGGGCCTTTGGCGGCGGCGCTGTCCGCCTTGGCCGTCGGTGCCTCGCTTGCATTCGCCTTCGCCCGCGCCTTGCGGTCATCGAGCCTGGTGCCGCCGCGCTGCGCCAGCATGTCGGAATAGCCGCCGGCATATTCGACCCAGCGGCCATCGCCATCCGGCGCGATCACGCTGGTCACTGTGCGATCGAGGAAATCGCGGTCGTGGCTGACCAGGATGACAGTGCCGGCAAAGCCGGCGACCAGTTCCTGCAGCAGCTCCAGCGTCTCCATGTCGAGATCGTTGGTCGGCTCGTCGAGCACCAGCAGGTTGGCCGGCCGGGCCAGCACGCGTGCCAGGATCAGCCGCGCCCGCTCGCCGCCGGAAAGCTCGCGCACCGGCGTGCGCGCCTGCTCGGGTTTGAACAGGAAGTCCTTCATGTAGGAGACGACGTGGCGCTGCTCGCCATTGATGACGAGGTTCTCGCCGCGCCCGTCGGTGAGATATTGCGCCAGCGTTTCCTGCGGATCGACCGCCTCGCGCTTCTGGTCGAGCGTGGCGATCTCCAGATTGGTGCCGAGCCGCACCGAACCCGCATCCGGCTGCAACTCTCCGGTCAGCATCTTCAGAAGCGTCGTCTTGCCGGCGCCGTTCGGCCCGACGAGGCCGACGCGGTCGCCGCGCTGGATGCGGGTCGAAAACCCCTTGACCACGGTGAGGTCGCCAAAGCTCTTCTCGATGTTCCTGGCCTCGATCACCAGCTTGCCGGATTCGGCGGCGTCGCTGGCCACCATCGTCGCCGTGCCTTCAGCGCCGCGATGGCCGCGAAAACGCTGGCGCATGGTCTGCAATTCGCCCAAACGGCGCATGTTGCGCTTGCGCCGCGCCGTCACGCCATAGCGCAGCCAGTGTTCCTCGCGCACGATCTGGCGGCCGAGCTTGTGCTGTTCGCGCTCTTCTTCCTCAAGCACCTGGTCGCGCCATTCCTCGAAATGGCCAAAGCCCTTATCCAGCCGGCGGGTCTGACCCCGGTCGAGCCACACGGTGGCGCGCGAGACGCGCTCGAGGAAACGGCGGTCGTGCGAGATGACGATGAGAGCCGAGGAGGTGCGGACGAGTTCTTCTTCCAGCCATTCGATCACCGACAGATCGAGATGGTTGGTCGGCTCATCAAGCAGCAGGATATCGGGCTCCGGCGCCATGACGCGCGCAAGGGCGGCGCGCCTGGCTTCGCCGCCAGACAGGTCGCCTGGCCGCTCCTCGCCCGAGAGGCCGAGATGCTCCATCAGGTAGCTGGCGCGATAAGGATCGTCGGCGGGACCGAGCCCGGCCTCGACATAGGCGCGCACGGTTGCAAAGCCGTCCATGTCGGGCATTTGCGGCAGATAGCGGACGGTCGCCGATGGCTGGCGGAACACCTCGCCGTCCTGCGGCTCGATTAGGCCGGCGGCAATCTTGAGCAGCGTCGACTTGCCGGACCCGTTGCGGCCGACCAGCGCGATCTTGTCGCCGGCCGACGCTGCCAAGTCGGCGCCGTCGAGCAGGGGCGTGCCGCCGAAGGTCAGTTTTATTCCGTCGAGATTGAGAAGAGGCGGCGCCATGTCAGCTTTCTGGCAAGGGATAGGGATGGGCGAGCAGCAGCGCGCGGCCCGCTCCCAGCGCGATCTCCAGCCTGCCCTTGACCTCGTTGGAGATGGTCAGCGACGAGCCGAACGCGACCTTGACACGGTCAAGCGGCCATTTCGCACCGGCGACGGTCAGTCCGGTAAGCTCGGAAAAACCCAGGATCGAGAACAGGGTGCGGTCGGCATAGTCGAAGCCGGCCGTGCCGTGCGCCAGGGGAACGCCTTCCTGCGCGCCGCTGGTCAACAGCACCTTTGTCCCGGCCCCGGCCAGCCGCAGGGCGAGCGCCATGTGCAGGAAGGCATGGTCGGCGCGCTTGCCGCCGAAGGCGCCGGCAAGCACGAGGCCGGTCGCGCCGCGCTCCAGGGCGGCCGATATCGCGAGTTCGCCATCGGTGGCGTCCTTCTCTGCAGGAAAGGTTCGGCGCGGCACGGCAGCCAACTCATCCGGCAGGTCGGCGGGCACGGAATCGAAATCGCCGACCCACAATTCCGGCACAAGGCCGAGCGTCCTCGCATGGCCGATGCCGGCATCGGCGGCGATGACGCGGGTTCCCTCGACTTGACGGTCGAGCCGTGGCGTGCGGATGAGATCGCCGCCAAGCAGGATGGTGAATGTGCTCATATCGTGTGGCCCTTACCAGCCCGGCAGCGGAAACGGAAGGCCGGCAAACTGCCACTTGCGCGGTTCACCGGCCGGGCCTATGTGTCGAAGCGCTCTAACGGGGTGCCGGACGCGATGTTTCGCGGACCGGCTGAGAGGCAGTCTCGCCAACCCGCTGAACCTGATCCGGTTTGTACCGGCGGAGGGATTAGACGTTTCGGACAGTCCGACGCCTCAATTCCTTTAACCCGAACGAAGGAGGCGCCGATGCGCACGCTTTTATCCGCCCTTGTCTCTGCAATGGTCGTGGTTCTGTCCGGGCCAGCCTTGGCCAAGGACAAGCTCACCGTCTACACTTATGAGAGCTTCACCGCCGACTGGGGTCCCGGCCCGGTGGTGAAGAAGGAATTCGAGGCCGAATGCGGCTGCGATGTCGACTTCGTCTCGGTCGCCGACGGCGTCGCGCTGCTCAACCGCGTCAAGCTGGAAGGGGTCGCGACCAAGGCCGACATCGTGCTGGGCCTCGACACCAATCTCACCGCCGATGCCAAGGCCACCCGCCTGTTTGCGCCGCATGGCGCCGTGACCGGGCTCAATGTGCCGGGCGGCTGGAACGACAACATCTTTGTCCCGTATGACTATGGCTATTTCGCCGTCGTCTATGACACGCAGAAGCTGAAGACGCCGCCCAAGAGCCTGAAGGAATTGGTCGAGGGCAGCGCCGACGACAAGATCGTCATCCAGGATCCGCGCACCTCGACGCCGGGCCTCGGCCTGCTGTTGTGGGTGAAGTCGGTCTATGGCGACAAGGCGCCGGAGGCCTGGGCCAAGCTCAAGGCGAAGGTCTTGACCGTGACGCCGGGCTGGAGCGAGGCCTACGGCCTGTTCACCAAGGGCGAGGCGCCGATGGTGTTGTCCTACACGACCTCGCCCGCCTACCACATGGTTGCCGAGAACACCGAGCGCTACCAGGCCGCTTCCTTCGAGGAGGGCGAATATCTGCAGATCGAGGTCGCCGGCATCACCAGAACGGGCGCCAAAAATCCGCTGGCGGAAAAGTTCATCGCCTTCATGACCGGCCCGAAATTCCAGGATGCAATCCCCGAGACCAACTGGATGTTCCCGGCCGGCAAGACCGACAAGCCGCTCAATCCGGCCTTCGGCAAGCTGGTCAAGCCGACCAAGACCTTGCTGTTCAGTCCCGAGGAGGTCGCGGCCAACCGCAAGGCCTGGGTGGATGAGTGGCTGGCGGTGATGAGCAAGTAATTTAGCCATATGATCGAACGATGATTGCTCTACGGCGAACGCAACCCTTCATGGGTGCCGTGATCCGAAGATCGGCGGTCCGGCGTGCTACGCGCATCCTCTGACCCCCGCATCTCCGCCGGCATCCTTGCGCTTGCCGCGATCGCGCTGCTGATCGGCGGCGCGTTGGCGGGGCTTCTTTTCGAAGGCGCAGACGATTTCTCCGGAGCCTGGGCAGCCTTCGATCCTTATCTCCTGCGCGTCGTGCGCTTCACGTTGTGGCAGGCGGCGCTTTCGACGCTGCTGTCGGTGGCGCCCGCGCTGTTCGTGGCCCGCGCGCTGTCGCGGCACCCGCGCTTTCCCGGCCGCGGCTTCATGCTGCAGCTCTTCGCCCTGCCGTTGGCGTTGCCGGCGATCGTCGCCGCGCTCGGCATCCTGGCGCTCTATGGCCGTGCCGGCTATTTCGCCGGCTTCCTTGGTGCGGTCGGCGGCTACAATTGGCCGGGCATTTATGGCCTGTCCGGCATCCTCGTTGCTCATGTCTTCTTCAACCTGCCGCTGGCCACGCGGCTGTTCCTCGAAGCGCTGCAAACCATACAAACCGACCAGTGGCGGCTGGCGAGCCAGCTCGGCATGGGTGCCGCACCAGCTTTCCGGCTGATCGAATGGCCGACATTGCGCGCCGCCTTGCCGGGCGTCGCCGGACTGGTGTTCATGCTCTGCGTCACATCCTTCACCATCGTACTGACGCTGGGCGGCGGCCCCGGCGCGACCACGCTGGAGGTCGGCATCTACCAGGCGCTGCGCTTCGATTTCGATCCCGCGCGGGCGGTGGCGCTGACGCTGCTGCAGATCGCGCTGACCTTTGTCGTGGTGCTGGCATTGACACGGCTCGGCGCCAGCACCACCGGTGACGCCAATCTGCCGGTGGCGCCGCGCCGCTACGTCTCGGCCGGCAGGACCGAGACCGCGGTGAATGGCGCGCTCGTCGTCCTGGCTCTGGTGTTTGTCGCCGGGCCGATGGCGGCGACGGCGATGTCAGGCATCGGCGCCGATCTCGGCCGTCTCGCCGGCGAGGCGGCGGTGCGGCAGGCGACGCTGACCAGCGCGGTGCTGGCGTTCCTGTCGGCGCTGCTGTCGGTCGTGCTGTCGCTTTCGCTCACCATGGCGCGCCGCGTGCTGGCCCTGAAGCGCCGCTCCGGTCCACGGACCTTGCTCGAACACGCCACCGACACCGGCGCCGGCTTCGTCCTTGTGGTGCCGCCCATCGTCATCGGCGCCGGCTGGTTCCTGCTGTTGCGCCATGTCGGCGACGTCTTTGCCATAGCCCCAGTCATGGTCGTCACCGTCAACGCCGTCATGGCGATGCCTTTCGCCATCCGCGCCATCCGCCCCGCCTATGATGCGGCGAGCGAACGCCATGAGCGGCTCTGTGCGCTTTTGGGCATTGCGGGCTGGGCCCGGTTGCGGTTGGTGGACTGGCCGTCGCTGCGACGGCCGCTGGCCACCGCCTTTGCCTTTGCCATGGCGCTGTCGCTTGGCGATCTCGGCGTCATCGCACTGTTCGGTAGTGATTCCGTGCAGACCTTGCCCTACCTTCTGCTCGCGCGCATGGGCAGCTACCGTACCGAGGACGCCGCCGGCCTGGCGCTGCTGCTCGGTCTGGTCTGCCTTGCGCTTGTGCTGGCGGCGAGCTGGCTGGGAAGGGGAGAACGAGCCTGATGGCTGCGGGCGCGACCAATGGTGCGGCAAGGGGAGCCGAGGTGCGGCTGGACAGGGTCTCGTTCAGCTACGGCGAAGCGCCGCTCATCTTCGATGTCGATTTCGCCACGTCGAAAATCACCGCCATCATGGGGCCGAGCGGCTCGGGCAAGTCGACGCTGCTCAATCTGGTGGCGGGCTTCGAGACGCCGCAGGCCGGCCGCGTGTTGATCGGCGGCGCCGATGTCGGCGCCTCCCCGCCTTCGGCGCGGCCGGTGTCGATGGTGTTCCAGGAAAACAACCTTTTTGCCCATCTTTCCGTCGAACAGAATGTCGGGCTCGGCCGCTCGCCCTCGCTACGGCTGACCGAAGCCGACCACGCTGATATCGCGGAGGCGATCGCGCGCACCGGCCTCGCGGGCAAGAAAAGACGTCTGCCGCGCGAACTTTCGGGAGGCGAACGCCAGCGTGTCGCATTGGCGCGCGTGCTGGTTCGCGACCGCCCGGTGCTTCTCCTGGACGAGCCTTTCGCTTCACTCGGACCTGCCTTGCGCGACGACATGCTCGATCTTGTCGCCGACCTGCATGCCGAGCGCGGCATGACGCTGCTGTTCGTCACGCACCAGCCACAGGACGCGCGCCGTATCTGCGAGGAGGTGGTGTTCCTCGACAATGGCATGGTTGCCGCCAAGGGCAAGGCGGATGATTTCTTTGCCGGGGCTGGTCCTGAAGTTTTCCAGCGCTATGTTGGCACAAGCGCCTGGGAGGCTGGATCACGAGATATTGCCCGGAAGCGGACATAATTTACGCTCAAACCGGCTCCTGGCGACGGGGCGATTGCTTGCCATGACAGAGGTAGTGTGGCTAGGTCCGCCCCGTACCGATCCGGTGCAGGCCGTGATTTACCTGCAGCATCCGCCGCGCGTTGGGATGTCGTGGGTGCTGTAACGCTTTGATTTGCGCGTAAGCCCTTGCGAGGATCGCCCCGATTTTCGCGGGCATGCGCCAGACCCGAAAGGAAGTCGTTCTGCCGATCGGCACGGAAAAACCAAGAGGGAAAATGCTGGCGCGCTTTCTGGCGCTGGCCGGCTTTGCCGTGGCACTGGCAAGCTGCCAGATGTTCACGCCTCCGGAAGTCCAGGAATCCGGCTTCCAGCCTTCCGACAAACCCATCACGGTCGACAATGTCGCGGCCAATAGCAAATTGGCCGAACTGGCCAAGGCGCAGCATCCACGCATCCTGGCGACCTATGGCGGCGAATATTCCGATCCCAAGCTCGAGCGCATGGTCGCCAAGGTCGTCGGCAGCCTGACGGTGGTGTCGGCCAATCCGACCCAGACCTATCGCATCACCATCCTCAATTCGCCCAACGTCAACGCCTTCGCGCTGCCGGGCGGCTATCTCTACGTCACGCGCGGCCTGCTGGCGTTGGCCAACGACTCGGCCGAGCTCGCCGCCGTCATCGCGCATGAGATGGGCCACGTCACCGCCAACCACGGCTTGCAGCGCCAGCAGCTCGAGGCCGAGGAGGGGCTCGCCACCAAGGTCGTTTCCGACGTGCTCGGCGACAGCCCGACAGCCAAGGCGGCGCTGATCCGCGGCAAGCTGAGACTGGCGCAGTTTTCGCGCAACCAGGAACTGGAGGCCGACGCGATCGGCATCAAGTCGATCGGCGAAGCCGGCTACGATCCTTACGCCGCCGGCCGCTTTCTCCAATCCATGTCGGCCTATACCGATTTCCGCTCGATCAGCGGCGCCACCGACGCCAGCCTCGACTTCCTGGCAACGCATCCCAATACCCCGCAGCGCATCGACCTGGCACAACGTCATGCCCGCCAGTTCGGTCCGCCCGGCGTCGGCACCCGTGATCGTGACGCCTTCCTCGCCGGCATAGACGGCCTGCTTTACGGCGACACGCCGGAAGAAGGCTATGTGCGCGGCGAGACCTTTCTGCATCCGGGCCTGGGCGTGTCCTTCTCCGTGCCGGAGGGCTTCATCATCGACAATTCGGCCGCCGCGGTGACGGCGACCGGGCCGGGCGACATTGCGATCCGCTTCGACGGCGTGTCGATCGACAAGAACCGAGCCCTGACCGACTATATCAGGAGCGGCTGGGTGGCCGGCCTCGATGACGCGAGCGTCAGGCAGGAAACGATCAACGGCAACGAGGCGGCGACGGCGCATGCCGGCGCCGAAGGCTGGCAGTTCGACATCGCGGTAATCCGGGCCGGCGGCCAGGTCTACCGGCTGCTGACGGCGGCACCGTCCGCCAGCACTTCGCTGGACACCGTGGCGCGTTCCGTCAGCGGCTCGTTCCGCATTCTGAGTGCCGCCGAAAAGGCGGCGCTGAAGCCGCTGCATATCCGCGTGGTCACCGTCCAGCCGGGGCAGACAATGGGTTCGCTTTCGGCGCAGATGGTCGGCGTCGACCGCAAGCTCGACCTGTTCCGGGTGCTCAACGCGCTGTCGCCTGGCGCTGCGGTGTCGGCCGGCGACAAGGTCAAGATCGTCACCGACAAATAGCCGATTGTCGGCCTGACCCGCTCTATCGTTTTCGCAATCCCCCGACGGAAAACCGTTACACGCTTTCCTGGAATTGATTAGGCGGCGTTGGCGAGGAATTCCGGGTTCTGCTTCACCAGCGCCACTTTCAGCTTTTCCATGGCGCGGGCCTCGATCTGGCGCACGCGTTCCTTGGAAATGCCGAGCGTCTCGCCGAGCGCTTCGAGCGTGGCGCCCTCGTCGCTCAGCCGACGCTCCTCGATGATGCGCAGCTCACGCGCGTTGAGCGCGGCAAGCGCCGCCTTCAGCCATACCGAGCGGCGTTCGATATCGATGGTGTCGCTGACGACCTCGTCGGGCAAGGGATCGTCCGACACCAGGAAGTCCATCCGCTCGGTCGCGCCCCCGTCGTCGGCAAGCGGGACATTGAGGGAGGAGTCGGGCGCCGAGAGCCGCGAATCCATCAGCGCTACGTCGGCTTCGGAGACGCCGAGAGCCGCTGAAACCTCCCGGTACAGCGTCGTGTTCGAAAGCGGTTCCGCCGCTCCGTTCGCCAGCCGGGCGCGCAGGCGTCGCAGGTTGAAGAACAGGGCCTTCTGCGCCGAGCTGGTACCGCCGCGCACGATCGACCAGTTGCGCAGGATGTAATCCTGCATAGAGGCCCGGATCCACCACGTTGCATAGGTCGAAAACCGCACCTCGCGCTCCGGCTCGAATCGAGCCGCGGCTTCGAGCAGGCCGACATGGCCCTCCTGGACCAGATCGCCAAGCGGCAGGCCGTAATGGCGGAATTTGGAGGCCATGGAAATGACCAGGCGCATATGGGCCACGGTGATGCTGTGCAGCGCGTTCTGGTCGTTGTCCTTTTTCCAGCGCAGCGCCAGCCGCAGCTCCTCGTCGCGTTCGAGATAGGGAGCTCTCATTGCCGCGCGGACCATGATCCGTCCTGCCGTGTCTTCCATCATGAGGCGCTCCCTGGCTCAGGCGATACGGATGTCATTTCGAAGCCCGGCAGCCGCCTCGACTTGAAATGACGGCGTCCTGCCCTACAACGAACGCAAAACGTGCCATGCGCGGGAAAGGTTCCGCCGCCTGCGGCGCGGCGTGGAAGCTGCGCGAAAAAACTCCAGGCGGGTTCGACGCGCCGCCAGAAACGTCAGTTGTAGAATCCAATTCCGAATAATGGATGTTTTTGAAATTCCATTCCTTATTTTTTCAACTCACATCTGTCAATTTCCAGCGCTCACACCATGCCGGATATCAGGCCAGGACGGGATCACAGAAAAATGAAATGGCTCAAGTCGCTCATCGTCGCCGGAACCTTGCAGGTTCTGGCTGTCACCGCAGGCTATGCCGGCGCCAATCTCGATCAGATCAAGCAGGCCGGCGTCATCAAGGTCGGCACGGAGGGCACCTACGCACCCTTTACCTATCATGATGCCGGCGGAGCGCTGGTCGGCTTCGATGTCGAAATCGCCAAGGCGATCGGCGACAAGCTCGGCGTGAAGGTCGAGTTCCTCGAGGGCAAATGGGACGGGCTGATCGCGGGCCTCGATGCCAACCGCTATGACGCGGTCATCAACGAAGTCGGCATCACCGACGCCCGCAAGGCGAAATACGATTTCTCCGACCCCTACATCGCCTCCAAGGCAGTGCTGATCGTGCGCGGCGACAACACCGACATCAAGAGCTTCGCCGATCTCAGGGGCAAGAAGTCGGCGCAGTCGCTCACTTCGAATTTCGGCAAGCTTGCCGAGGCCAACGGCGCCGAACTGGTCGGCACCGACGGGTTCGACCAGTCGATCCAGCTGCTTCTGACCGGCCGCGCGGACGCAACCATCAATGACAGCCTGTCCTTCCTCGATTTCAAGAAGCACAAGCCGGATGCCAATGTAAAAATTGCCGCGCAGGAAGAGAACGCCGACTATTCCGGCGTCATCGTGCGCAAGGGCGACCCGGAACTGGTTGCCGCGATCAACAAGGCGCTGGCCGACATCAAGGCCGACGGCACCTATCAGAAGATCGCAGACAAGTATTTCGGCCAGGACGTTTCGAAGTAATTTACGGCCGGGCCGTTGGCGGCCCGCGCGACATCGCCCGGCGGCGGACCGTTTTGACGGCCCGCCGCCTTTCGCGTGATATACGGCAGTCGCAGGAAGGAGCCTTTCGTGCCGCACTGGCTGCAACTCATGCTGGAATCGTTGCCTTCGCTGCTATGGGCAGCGTTGATCTTCACCGTACCGCTGACGCTCCTGTCCTTTGTGCTTGGCTTGAGCGTCGGTCTCGGAACCGCGCTGATCCGGCTCTTCGGGCCAATGCCCCTGGTCGCGGTGGCGCGCTTCTACGTCTGGATATTCCGCGGCACGCCGCTCCTGGTGCAGCTGTTCCTGATCTTCTACGGCCTGCCCTCGGTCGGCATCCTGCTTGACGCGTTTCCCGCGGCGTTGATCGGCTTCACGCTCAATATCGGCGCCTACTCGTCGGAAATCGTTCGCGCGGCGATAGGCGCGGTGCCAAAGGGGCAATGGGAGGCGGCCTATTCGATCGGCATGACCTGGAGCCAGGCGATGCGCCGCACCATCCTGCCGCAGGCCGGGCGCGTGGCGGTGCCGCCGCTCTCAAACACCTTCATCTCGCTGGTCAAGGACACGTCGCTGGCCGCCGCCATCACCGTGCCGGAAATGTTCCAAGCCGCGCAGCGCATCGTCGCCACCACCTATGAACCGCTGATCCTCTATGTCGAGGCGGCGATCCTCTATCTGGCGATGAGTTCGGTGCTGTCGGCGTTGCAGACGCGGCTGGAGGCGCGGCTCAACCGCTATGGCGGGTTCCTGGAGGCGCGCTCGTGATCGACCTTGCCAACATCGAAAAGCGCTTCGGCGACAATCTCGTGCTGAAGGGCGTGACGGTTGCCATTGCCGAAGGCAGCGTCACTGCGCTGGTCGGTCCTTCGGGTGGTGGCAAAAGTACCCTGCTGCGCTGCATCAACCTGCTTGAGATCCCAACCTCGGGCACAGTGCGTATCGGCGATCAGGCGCTGGAGTTCCATCCGGGAGCGAAGGTGGCGGCCCGGGACATTCAGCGGCTGCGGCTGCAGACCGGCATGGTGTTCCAGAATTTCCAGCTGTTCCCGCATCGCACCGCGATCGAGAACGTCATGGAAGGGCTGGTGACGGTGCTGAAGTGGCCGCAGGCACGGGCGCGCGAACGGGCACTCGCGCTGCTGGAAAAAGTCGGCATGGCGCACAAGGTCGATGCCTGGCCGGCAACGCTGTCGGGCGGCCAGCAGCAGCGGGTAGCGATCGCCCGGGCGCTGGCGCCGTCGCCAAAGGTGCTTTTGTGCGACGAGCCGACCTCCGCGCTCGACCCGGAACTGGCGCAGGAAGTCGTCGACGTGCTCGGCCGGCTCGCCAGCGAGGGGACGACGATGGTGATGGCCACGCACGATCTGCGGCTTGCTTCAAAGATCGCTCGCGAGGTGGTGTTCCTCGACGCCGGCATCGTCGTCGAAAAAGGCCCCGCGGCGGTGCTGTTCGGCAATCCGGAGCGCGAACGGACAAGGCGATTCATCGCGACGCTAAAGCAGGAAATGGCGGAGAAGGAGGGTGGGGGAGAAGGCGGGAATATCCCTTCGTAGGCCTGCGCTGCCCCTTACTCTACGAGCGTTGCTCCTTGTGAACCCGCCGCAAGGCACGGTCTGTTATTTCGATGGACGGGAATGCTCACGGGCTGCGATAGTGGGCTGATGGTTCGCAACGTTGCTCTTGTTCTCGGTGGTGGCGGGGCCGCCGGAAATGCCTGGCTGATCGGCATCATCGCGGGCCTCGCCGAAGCTGGTGTCGATCTGACGGAGGCCGCCGATCTGGTGATCGGAACCTCCGCAGGCGCCAATGCGGCAGTGCAGGTGCGCAGCGGCATTCCGCCGGGCGAACTGCTGGCTGCGGTGCTGTCCCCGCTGCCGGTTCAACCGGCCGGACAGAGCCGTCAACCGCCGTTCCCGTCGATGGATAGTGTGTTCGAGCGGATGCGTTCCATTTCCGCCTCCGCTACCTCGGCAGCCGATCTGCAGCGGGCGATGGGCGCATTCGGATTGGAGAGCGATGCCAAATTCGGACCTGAAGTGGCCAAACAGCGGCGCGCATTGGTCGCCGCCAGATTGCCTCGCCATGAATGGCCAGAAGGGCCGATGCTCGTGGTGGCCGTAGACGCGCTTACCGGTGAACTGGCTGCGTTCGACCGTGATTCCGGCGTCGATCTGGTTGACGCGGCCACCGCGAGCACCGCGCTGCCCGGTGCGGGGCCTACGCACAGCATCAATGGCGTTCGCTACATCTCGGTTGGCGTGCGCTCCGCCGATAATGCCGACCTTGCGTCGGGCTATGCGAATGTGATCGTGCTCTCGCCGTTCAGCGGACGGAGCGGGCCGCTACCGGAAGGGCAGTTCGAGGGCCTGCGCAGACCGCCGGGGGCGGACCTTGCAAGCGAGGTCGAAGCCCTGCGCCAGCAGGGCAGCCGGGTGGTGGTGATCACGCCTGACGTCGATTCCCGCGCCGCAATGGGCACCAACCAGATGGATCTGGCGACCCGCATTCCCGCGGCCCGTGCCGGCTTCGCCCAAGGCAAGCAGGAAGCGGCCCGCATAACGTTCCTGTGACGATTGCACGCCGAGGGGCGTGCCCAACTTTCCAAATATTGCCTGCAACAAAAAACCCGGCGCGAGGCCGGGTTTTTCAGAAACTCATAAGGCGCAAGGCTCAGGCAGCTTCTTCCTGCTCGGCTTCCTCATTGTCGGCCTTGGCGCCGCGCTTAGGGCCCTTGTTGAGGTTGACCTCGATCAGGCGCACGGCTTCGGTCTCCGACATGCGGTTGACGGCGGCGATCTCGCGGGCCATGCGGTCGAGCGCGGCCTCGTAGAGCTGGCGTTCGGAATAAGACTGCTCCGGCTGGTTGTCGGCGCGGTAAAGGTCGCGAACAACTTCCGAGATCGAGATCAGATCGCCGGAATTGATCTTGGCGTCATATTCCTGCGCGCGACGCGACCACATGGTGCGCTTGACGCGGGCGCGGCCTTGCACGACCTTCAGTGCGCGCTCGACGTAATCCTCTTCCGACAGCTTGCGCATGCCGATCGAGGTTGCCTTGGCGACCGGGACCTTGAGGCGCATCTTGTCCTTCTGGAAATCGATGACGAACAGTTCCAGCTTGTGCCCGGCCACTTCCTGCTCGTCGATCGAGACGATCTGGCCGACACCATGCGCCGGATAGACGATGTACTCGCCGGTCTTGAAACCGTGACGTGCAGCGGTGGACTTCTTCTGCGGGGTGATCGTTGCCATTACGCCCTGAACTCCTTGTTGTGGGCCGGCGGCGGTGCCGGCTGAACTCGCGCGATCGGGTTACCGATCATTAGCCGCACAACAGATGAACCCACCGGAAAAGCCGGGACCGGCAAACCGCACGATTGCGATCGCCTGGCCCAGATCGCTCTGGTCCGATATGGGATTTTCACCTTTCAGTGATTTGGGGCGTTAGCGCCATAAATCGACGTTGTGTCACCGGCATGTTTCGCTCATGTAACACAAAAAGTCGGAAGAATCAAGGTTTTGCTGCATAAGCGAAGGCCACAGGTCCACGCCGCCTGTCAAGGCGGTTAATAGGCCGTACCTCTTACGCCGCGTCATGCCGGTTGAAACGGCAGCGTTGTCAGTCGCCTTCTCCAGGTTCAGCCGAGAAATATTTCTCGAACTTGCCGGCCTCGCCATCGAAGGCCTTGGCGTCGGCCGGCGGCTCCTTCTTGGCGGTGATATTAGGCCATTTCTCGGCGTATTCGGTGTTTATCTGCAGCCATTTGTCGAGGCCCGACTCCGTATCGGGCTTGATCGCGTCGGCGGGGCATTCCGGTTCGCAGACACCGCAGTCGATGCACTCGTCGGGATGGATGACGAGCATGTTCTCGCCCTCGTAGAAACAGTCGACCGGACAGACCTCGATGCAGTCCATATATTTGCATTTGATGCAGTTGTCGGTCACGACATAGGTCATCGATCTGCTCCGGGACATCCCGTTTTTGTTGGCTTTTTCCGTGAGGTAACGCCTTTGGCGCTCGCTTGCAAGGGCGGCCATTCCGGCCATGCCGGCATTGCCGGAATGGAATTCCAACGGGTCGGCAATGGCGGGCATCGGTCATGTGCCCGGACCGTTGTGTCGGCGGCGTGGAAGAACATACATGCTCCCTCCGTGCACCGGCGGTCAGTCGTCGCCAAGCAGGCGGTCCGTCTCGCGGCGCTCCTTCTTCGTCGGGCGGCCGCTTCCGGCCTCGCGCAGCCCTGGGATCGCGTCGGGAGGCGCCTCGCCCGTCGGCGCGGCAGGCGACATGTCTTCGTAGAGCGTGCGTGCCTCTACGGCGGGGCCGCGCCGGCTTCCCGCATCGAGCACCTTCCAGATGAAGATGCGCCGCTCCAGCGTGATGGTCAGGACGTCGCCAGGCTTGACCAGGTCGGAGGCCTGCGCTGCTTTGTCGCGATTGATGCGCACCCGGCCGGCCACGACCAGTTTGGCGGCCAGCGAGCGCGATTTCACCGCGCGCGAGAAGAACAGCCATTTGTCGATACGCTGCCGGTCGGTGGCCATCGGGGCGACCATCGGATCCTGTGCGGCTATTTCTTCAGCTGGTCGCGCAAAGCGGCGAGCTTGGCGAAGGGAGAGTCGGGATCGAAGCGAGCCGGGCGCTCATCGCGCGGTTTTGCCTGAAACGAGGGCTTGCCGCCCTGCGGGCCGCCCTTGCCTTCCGGCCTGCCGCCCGGCCGGCCCTCACGGCGGTCAGAACGCTCGCCCTGCGGCTTGCCCTCCCGCCGTTCCCCGCCTTCGCCTTGCGGCCTGGGCTTGAACTTCGAGCGATCGAAACGCGGCTTGCCGGCGCCATCGCGGCGCCCTTCATGGACGGGCCGGGTGTCGGGCTGGCCGCCAGCGGCATCCGCCGGGGCATCAGAGCGCGCCGCCTGGCCGTTGCGCGGACGGGCGCGGTGCTCGTGGTGACGGTGACGAGGCCGCTGGTCGAAGCGGCCCTGTCGCCACAACAGGATCGGCTTAGGCTCTTCGGCTTCCGCGGCGGGCACGCCGGCTTCATCCTGTCCCTGTTGGGGAGCGTCGGCGTTGTCACCCCCACCACCGCCGCTTCGCTCCGCGACCTCCCCCGTCGACGGGGAAGTGAGAGCGTCGGCGCTTTCGGCAGGAGTCTCAAGGACGGCTTCTGTTACAGGCGCAACCTCTTCCGTGGCTTCGGCTGGAGCTTCGGGTTGTTCTTCCGCAACAGACTCGGCCGCTTCCGCAATGGGTTCAGCAGGAATTTCGACGGCGGTCTGGGCAGTCGCAGTTTCCGGATCTTCCGCTGATGTCTCCGCAGGCGTGTCCGCCGCAGCCGCCTCCGCCGCCTTGGCCTGCTCGGCGCGCGCGGCCTCTTCCGCTGCCAGCTTGGCCGCCACGGCTTCCCGGGCGGCATTGTCCTGCGCTTCCAGCCGTGCCTTGACTTCGACAGCCGGCTTCGGTTCGGCGCGGTAGCCAAGACCTTTCAGGATTTCTTCCATGTCATCGGCGGTGGCGCCGAGGATCGACATCATCGGCGGCGTCACCATGAAAGACTGGCCGTCATAGGCGCCATCCGGACGCTGGCCGAGGCCGGGCTTCCAGTTGGTCGCCGGGCGGATCAGGTCGGCCAGCCGTTCCAGAATGTCGATGCGCACGGCGCGGCGGCCGAGATTGCGGTAGCCGGCAAGCTTGTAAAAGGCCTTGTCGAAAGCCGGATCGATGACCACCGAGGTGCGGCCCGATGCCAGCGCATGGACGACGTCGCCGAAGCCGGGCTTATCCTTGCCGTCGTTTTTCAACGCCCACAGCAACGTCACCAGTCCGGCGGGCGCTGGCTTGATCAGCGCCGGCACGAAGACATGATAGGCGCCGAAGCGCACGCCCAGCCGGCGCAATGCCGCGCGGCCTTCCTGGTCGAGCGACTTCATCTCCTCGGCGATGTCGCGGCGGTTGATAAGGCCGAAATTCTCGACCAACTGGAAGGCAATGCCGCGGCCGATGCCTGATAGCTGCTCGGCATTCTTCAAATCGGCCAGCGGCTTCAGCAGGGATTCGATCTGGAAATTGACGAAGCGCTCGGCGCGCGCGGCGACCTTGTCGCGCGCCGGGCCGGTCAGTTGCTCATCGGCCAAAAGCACCAGCCGCGGCTTCAGCGCGTCTTCGCCGGCAACCAGCGTGCCGATCGGCGCGCCGATCCAGCGCAGCGTGCCGTCGGAACCGAGCGCGATGTCGCCATTGGCGCAGGCGCCGAAGCGTTCGGCGCGTGCCTCGAACTCCGCCGCCAGCGCCTTCTGGGCGGCCGCGCGCACGGCCTTGGCGTCTTCGCCGCCAGCGCTCTGATCGGCGGTGAAACGGAATCCCTGCAACTCGCCGACATGGTGGCCTTCGACGAGGACGGTTCCGGTTGGGCTTATTTCGGCTTCAGGCATGGTATTTTCTCTAAGGCGCCGCATGAGGACGGAAGTCCTGCGGTCTACGAAGCGTTTCGTCAACCGCTCATGCAGCGCATCCGACAATCTGTCTTCGATTTCGCGCGTCTTTTCCTGCCAGTGTGCCTGATCGGCCAGCCAGCCGGGCCGGTTCGACACGAATGTCCAGGTGCGGATCTGGGCGATGCGATGCGACAGCGTATCGATATCGCCCTCGGTGGTATCGGCGCGGCGCACCTGCTCGGCCATGTAATTCTCGTCGACATGGCCGTGCCTGGCGAGATCCATGTAGATCGACGCAATGAGGTCGGCGTGCTGGGCCGGCGCAATCTTGCGGTAGTCGGGGAGCGCGCAGGCCTCCCACAGCAGCGCGACGCGCCTGGCATCGGTAGCCAACGCGCGGATGTCTTCGTCACGAGAGAGATGCTCAAGCGCCTGCGCATCGACTGCCGGCAGCGCACGGGTCAGGCCTTCCACCGGGGCGTTGGTCTCGATCGAGCGCTTCAGCGCGTCGAGGCTGGCGAAGTTGAAACGCGCTGTGCGCCATTGCAGCACCTTCACCGGGTCGAAGTCGTGGCTTTCGATCTTCTTGACCAGCTCCTCGTCCAGCGGGTCGACCTGGCCGGTGACGCCAAAGGTGCCGTCGCGCAGGTGCCGGCCGGCGCGCCCGGCGATCTGGCCAAGTTCGGCCGCCGTCAGGTTGCGATACTGGTAGCCGTCGAACTTGCGGTTCTGGGCGAAGGCGACATGGTCGAGATCGAGGTTAAGGCCCATGCCGATGGCATCGGTGGCGACGAGATAGTCGACGTCGCCTGACTGAAACAGCGCCACCTGGGCGTTGCGGGTGCGGGGCGAGAGCGCACCAAGCACGACGGCCGCACCGCCCTGCTGGCGACGGATCAGTTCGGCGATGGCATAAACCTCGTCGGCGGAGAAGGCGACGATCGCTGTGCGGCGGGGCAAGCGGGTCAGCTTCTTCGAACCGGCATAGGCCAGATGCGACAGCCGCGGCCGTGTCACCACCGAGACGCCCTTCAACAGGCGCTGCAAGATGCCGTGCATTGTGGCGGCGCCGAGCAGCAGCGTCTCCTGGCGGCCGCGCAGGTGCAGGATGCGGTCGGTGAAGATGTGGCCGCGCTCGAGGTCTCCGGCAAGCTGAACCTCATCGATGGCGACGAAGGCGGCGTCGGTCTCGCGCGGCATGGCTTCGACGGTGCAGACCGAATATTTGGCGCCTAGCGGCTGGATCTTCTCCTCGCCGGTGATGAGCGCCACCTTGTGGGCACCGACCTTTTCGCAGACGCGGGTATAGACCTCTCGCGCCAGCAGCCTGAGCGGCAGGCCGATGATGCCGCTTTCATGCGCCACCATGCGCTCGATGGCGAGGTGGGTCTTGCCTGTGTTGGTCGGCCCAAGCACGGCAGTCACGTCGCGACCCGACAGGATCAGCGGCTCGGTGGGTTTCGGACTGATGTTCATCGGCTCGGAAATAAGGCTTTCTGGCCTCTCATTGTCGGGAGCACGCCTCGGGTGGCGCGTATGACAGGCGACACATAGGGATTTCAGACGCGAAGCGAAAGCGGAATGTTCCGCCGTCGGTTCGAAGCCGCCTCCGTCAAACTTCGGTTCGGCTGCTGATTAAGGGTTGGAACGAGTCTGGAACGAATCGGCGACGAATCGCTGACTCGCCCGGATTCAGGTTTTGTTCACGGCTAGATGTGGAGTTTTGGCTGATGACCCTTACCACATGCTGAATCACGGAATTGGCCCGTTTCATGCTAAGGGAGAGTCGCCGTTAACTTTTGCCGGCAAAGCCGTTACACAGCCCCGCCTGCTTCATCCAAGCTTATGAAATTGTTGACCTTTCTTGAGAGGAATTAACGGTTTGACAGGCGATTCCGGCTGCTCTCGTTAACATTGCGGCCAAACATGGAACGAAAGGGCTACGAATCGGCGATGTCGGGATTTTCCCTGTTTGTTCACGACAAGATGTAGTGTTGTGCACAGGTTTTCCACCGACAATGCACAGCTTGTCCATGCAGTTTTGCACAATACTCGCTGGCCCATTAACCTTTGCGTGCCGGATTGGAACAGCAGACCGACAGCCATCATCGGACGGTGTCACGGACATGCGAAGCGGATGGCGAACGAGCCCTCCTTCAAATCGGTACCGGGAAGCCGGCAGTCCGGCCTCAGGCGAAGTACTGGCCGCCATTGGCGGTGATGGTCGATCCCGTGATGAAGCCGGCGTCCTCGGAGGCAAGGAAAACGACGCAACGCGCGATCTCCTCCGGCTCGCCGAGGCGCCCGACCGGGATTTGCGGGATGATGCGTTCGTTGAGCACCTTCTCGTCGATCGCCCGGACCATTTCGGTGGCGATATAGCCTGGGCAGATGATGTTGACGGTGATGCCCGCGCGGGCCCCTTCCTGGGCCAGGGCCTTCGAGAAACCGATGTCGCCGGCCTTGGCCGCGGAATAGTTGACCTGGCCGGCCTGGCCCTTCTGGCCGTTGATGGAGGAGATGGTGATGACACGGCCGAACTTGCGGTCGCGCATGCCGCTCCACAGCGGATGCGTCATGTTGAAAACGCCGGAGAGATTGGTGTCGATGACCTCCTTCCACTGCTCACGCGTCAGCTTGTGGAACATGGCGTCGCGCGTGATGCCGGCATTGTTGACCAGCACCGCGACCGGGCCGAGATCGGCCTCGACCTGCTTGATGCCCGCGGCGCAGGCGTCGTAGTCGGCGACCGACCATTTATAGGTCTTGATGCCGGTCGAGGCCGTGAACTTGCTCGCCGCCTCGTCATTGCCGGCGTAGTTGGCGGCAACCGAATAGCCGGCGTCCTTCAGCGCCATCGATATTGCCGCGCCGATGCCGCGCGATCCGCCCGTGACGATTGCAACCTTGGTCATGCGTTCCCTCCCTTTGGTCGGGAGAGTGAATGGGGAGCAGCGAATAGCGGCAGGGATCAGATAGCCCGTTGCGCTGACGCCGTTCTTCCCTATTCGCTACTCCCCATGCTCTTCTCTTTTAGAGCGCTTCGACGCACATGGCGACGCCCATGCCGCCGCCGATGCACAGCGTGGCGAGACCCTTCTTGGCACCTCTTCGGCGCATCTCGTGGACCAGCGTGTTGAAAATGCGCGCGCCAGAGGCGCCGATCGGGTGGCCGATGGCGATGGCGCCGCCATTGACGTTGACGATCGAGGGATCCCAGCCCATGTCCTTGTTCACCGCACAGGCCTGCGCGGCGAAGGCCTCGTTGGCCTCGATCAGGTCGAGATCACCGACTGACCAGCCGGCCTTTTCCAGCGCCTTTCGCGAGGCGGGAATCGGGCCGGTGCCCATGATCGCCGGGTCGACGCCCGCGGTCGCCCAGGAGACGATGCGCGCCAGCGGGGTGATGCCCCGCCTGGCAGCTTCCGCTTCGCTCATCAAAAGCGCGCCGGCGGCGCCGTCGTTGATGCCGGAGGCATTGGCGGCGGTCACAGTGCCCTCCTTGTCGAAGGCCGGCTTCAGCTTGGTCATGGCATCCAGCGTCGCGCCATGGCGGATGTATTCGTCCTGGTCGACAATTGTATCGCCCTTCTTGCCCTTGATGGTGAACGCGACGATCTCGTCCTTGAACCGGCCGGCCTTCTGCGCGGCCTCGGCCTTGTTCTGCGAGGCCAGCGCGAACTGGTCCTGGTCTTCGCGGGTGATCTGGAACTGGCGGGCGACGTTCTCGGCGGTGTTGCCCATGTGATAGCCGTTGAAGGCATCCCACAAGCCATCCTTGATCATGGTGTCGATCATCTTGTAGTCGCCCATCTTGACGCCAGCGCGCAGGTGCTGGGCGTGCGGCGACAGCGACATCGATTCCTGGCCGCCGGCGACGATCACCTTGGCGTCGCCGGTGGCGATCTGCTGCATGCCGAGCGCGATGGCGCGCAGGCCTGAGCCGCACACCTGGTTGAGGCCCCAGGCAGTGGTTTCCCTGGGCAGCCCGGCGAGGATCGAAGCCTGGCGGGCAGGGTTCTGCCCTTGGGCCGCGGTCAAAACCTGGCCAAGAATGACCTCGTCGACCTCGGCCGCCTCGACGCCGGCGCGCGACAACAATTCCCTTACGACGACGGCGCCAAGCTCGTGCGCCGGGGTGGCGGCGAAAGCGCCGTTGAAGGAACCGACCGGTGTGCGCGCGGCGCTGGCGACGACGATGGCATTGGAAGCGGGCATTCTGTTCTCCAAACTTCAAGCTGATGTTCTGTGGTTGAAGACTTTTCTTGCCCTTTCCAAATCGCGAGTCAAACCGGAAATCGGCAGGGCACCCATGCGTCGCAAGCAAGCCGCGCGTTGCCGCGGCATCAAGCTGTCCGCTGCTGCGCAGCATGTTTCACCGGCCGTGCAGCGATAATTAATCCCGCACTGCACAAACTGCTTGGAATTGTGAGGCTTTTGCGCATATCCTTTGCTCGGGCGCAATCGTTACCGGCGGCTTACCCAAGCGCGCCGGTGTCCGGGGAGGATGCAGATGGCCGCGAAAGACGATCCGATCGTCATCAAGAAATATGCCAATCGCCGGCTCTACAACACCGGCACCAGCACCTATGTGACGCTTGAGGACCTGGCCGAAATGGTCAAGAAGGGCGAAGAGTTCACGGTGCAGGACGCCAAGACCGGCGACGACATCACGCATCCGGTTCTGACCCAGATCATCTTCGAATTGGAGAATAAGGACGGGCAGAACATGCTGCCGATCCCGTTCCTGCGCCAGTTGATCGCCTTCTACGGCGACCAGATGCAGATGATCGTGCCGAGCTTCCTCGAACAGTCGATGATCGCCTTCTCCAAGGAACAGGAACGCTTCCGCGAGCAGATGAAGGGCGCCATCGGCAAGTCACCGCTCGACATGATGAAGATGGCCACGCCGATCAAGGCGCTGGAGGAGCAGACGCGCCGCAACATGGAAATGTTCCAGAATGCCATGCGGCTGTTCACGCCTTTCCCGCCGGCAGGCTCGGCACCTGCGGCGGCCCCCGCCGAACCGGCCAGGAAGGAAACGCCGGAAAAACCCGACGATCTGCAGCAGCTGAAGGACCAGATCGCGGCCATGCAGCGCAAGCTCGACACCATGTCGTGAGCGCGCAGCGCTTTTCTTCCGATCCTACGGCAATAATCCCTCATAGCGACCGCGCGGCCTGATGCTGCCGCCGCTCATTGCCTGTTCGACCATGTGGGCGGCCCAGCCAACGCTGCGTCCAAGCGCGAACAGCTGGAACGGCGCATCGCGCGGCAGGCCGAGGCTGCGCGTCAGAACGGCCAGGGCAAAGTCGACGTTCGGGCGGGCGCCGGTCGCGGCGATGGCGGCGATTTCCAGCGATCGCAATGTTTCGTCGGTGTTGTCGATGGCCGCCAAAAGTGCCGTGGCGCGGGGGTCACCCTCAGGATAGAGCGGATGGCCGAACCCCGGCAGTGGTCGATCATGGCCGAGCCAGCGCCGGATCGCCGCATCGGCGTTGTGCCGCGCCGCATCCTCCGCCAGCTGCATCACCGCTTCGCTGGCGCCACCGTGCCGCGGGCCGGACAGGGTTGCCAGGCCCGCCAGCAGGCTGGCGGCGGGCGAGGCTCCGGTCGAGGCCGCGACGCGCGCGGCGAAGGTCGATGCGTTGAGTTCGTGGTCGGCGAGCAGCACAAGGGCGCGCCGGATCGCCTGCGCACCGCCTTCATTCACCGACCAGCCTCGCGCCAGTCGCATGTGCACCGGATCGGATCCCGCCGAGGCGCCAAGAGCGCCTGCCACCACGCCGATCGCGCGCGCGGCGTCGGCGCACAGCGAGGTGGCGCCGCGTCCAAGTGAAGGCCGCCCCTGGCCGGCGAGCATGGCAAGTTGCATGAAGGCTGGGGCTCGGCCGAGTTGTTGGGATGTATCCGAGGCCGGGGCCTCGAAACTCACCGGCTCAGGCAGGGCCCACAGCAAGGCGGCGGTCTCTTCGAGCGTGGCATGTTCGGACAGCGCGACGGCGTCGCGGCCCCGATAGACGAGGTGGCCGTGCGAAACGGTCGAGATCGAGGTGACGATCGACGGTTCGCCCCAGGCGATGGCGCTTTCGGCGATGGCCGACGGGCTGCGTCCGCGCGCTCTTCGCGTCGCCAGGGCCGCGATATCGTCGGCGCGATACTGGCTGCGGCGTGGATCCGCGCTGTCCGGGCGCATGCCGATGCGTCCGCGACTGACATAGGCGTAGAGCGTCTGCGGCCGCACCCGAAGTCTTTCCAGCGCCTCTTCCCGTGCCAGCCATTCGGACATCGTGATCTCTAATATTGATTCTATTGATCAAGATTGATGCTCGTCTCTCCCACCCTTATCTCCCATCTGCAAAAGCTTCAAGGAGACAGCCATGGCGAATGGGCTTGACGATGTGGTGGCGGCCGAAACCGTTCTTTCGGACGTGGATGGCCTGGGCGGTCGCCTGACGATCCGCGGTCACTCCCTGCCGGAACTGGCCGGACGATGGACCTATTCGCAGGTCACCCGCCTGCTGCTGGACGGGTTCTTCGACGACCTTCCCGGAGACGCGGAGCTGGCCGCGAGACTGGGCCAGGCGCGCGTCGAGGTGTTCGACCGGCTCTTGCCTTCGCTGCCTTTGCTGGCACCGCTAGATGTCTACAGTGCCATGCGCGCTGGCATGGCGTTGCTGCCGGACGGCGAGACGCTGGCGGACGCGCTTCGGCTGATCGCGGCGCCCGCCGTGCTGACGCCGGCCCTCTTGCGGCCGCAGCGCGGCGAGCAGCCGGTCGCGCCGGATGGGAAGGCCGATCATGCTGCCGATATGCTGAGAATGCTCGACGGTTTCGTGCCGACGCCGGCCCTGGCAAAAGCGCTCGACACCTATCTGGTGACCGTCTGCGACCACGGTCTCAATGCTTCGACCTTCGCCACGCGCGTCGTCGCCTCGACGCAGGCCGGGCTGACATCGTCGGTGCTGGCTGGCCTCGGCGCGCTCAAGGGGCCGCTGCATGGCGGCGCGCCGGGCCCTGTCATCGAGATGCTCGACGCCATCCAGGCGCATGGCGACGCCGCCGGCTGGCTGCGCGGCGAGATCGCGCGTGGCGAACGCATCATGGGCTTCGGCCATCGCATCTACCGCGTGCGCGATCCGCGCGCCGATGTGCTGAAGGCGGTTGTGCGCCAGCTCGGCAACGAGGGCGAAGCCGGCCGCCGGCTGGCCTTCGCGGAGAAAGTCGAGCAGGCTGCGCTCGAGGCGCTTCGCATCGCCAAGCCGCAGCGCTCGCTGCAGACCAATGTCGAGTTCTACACCGCGCTCGTGCTCGAAGCGGCGGGGTTTCCGTCGGAGGCCTTCAGCAATGTCTTTGCCGCCGGCCGCGTCGCCGGCTGGGTTGCGCATGCCCGCGAGCAGCAGACGACGGGGCGGCTGATCCGGCCGCAGTCGCGCTATGTCGGACCGATGCCGGACCTCGTCGCCTGAGCATCAAATCTGTTTGGAAGATACACGGCGCCCTCCGCCACAAGGCGGAGGGCGTTTCCGCATGATCGAAATTTCATGCGATCACGCGACCGTGCTCGTGTCCTTGCCTTGGTGTGTCCTTATATGCTGCACTGCAACATAGGTCTGCCGTGACGCTGACGTCCCGATTCCCGGGCGCGCAATAAGTCAGGCACTGGGATCGGCAGGAACGCCATGACAAAGAACGGCAAGGCGGAGGAAGTGAAGAAGATCAACATCGCGCTTCAGGGCGGCGGTTCGCACGGGGCTTTTTCCTGGGGCGTGCTCGACCAGCTTCTGGAGGATGGCCGGCTGGAGATCGCAGCGTTGTCCGGCACAAGCGCGGGCGCGATGAACGCGGTGGCGCTGGCGGACGGGTTCGTTCGCGGCGGCGTCGAAGGCGCCCGCAAGAAGCTCGACGACTTCTGGCGTGCGGTGGCGGCGAAGGGCCGGTTCAGCCCGGTGCAGCGCATGCCGTGGGACGTCGCCTGGGGCAATTGGTCGATCGAGAACACGCCGGGTTATGTCTTCTTCGACACCATGTCGCGCGTGTTCTCTCCCTATGTCGCCAACCCGCTCGGCCTCAATCCCTTGCGCGACGTGGTCGCGCAGGAGATCGATTTCGACAATGTACGCGCCTGCAAGTCGATGGAACTGTTCATCTCCGCCACCAATGTCGAGACAGGGCAGTTGCGGGTGTTTTCCGATGGCGAGATCGACCTCGACACAGTGATGGCCTCGGCCTGCCTGCCGCAACTGTTCCGCGCCGTCGAGATCAAGGGCGAGCCCTATTGGGATGGTGGTTATGGCGGCAATCCGGCGCTCTATCCGTTCTTCAAGACGGCTGCCACCGAGGATGTGCTTTTGGTGCAGATCAATCCGGTCGTGCGCGAGGGAACGCCCAAAAGCGCCAACGAGATCCAGAACCGCATTGACGAGATCACCTTCAATGCCGGGCTGCTGCGCGAATTCCGCTCGATCGCCTTTGTCAAGGAACTGATCGCCGCCGGCCGCCTGCCGCGGGGCGAGTACCGGGACATCCGCATGCACCGCATCGACGCCGACGAGGCTTTCAAGGACCTGTCGGCATCTTCCAAGGTCAATGCCGAATGGGCATTCCTTGGATATCTGCGCGATCTTGGCCGTACCGCCGCCAGCGACTGGCTGGAGGAGAACTATGATGCCGTGGGCAAGCGACCGACGCTCGACCTCTCCGGCGAACTCGACGACGGCTTCAAGCCGGTGCGGGGTCCGGCGTCCGGCCGACGGGTGAAGGAATTCCTGGCGGCGCGCAAGAACCCCGAAGCGGAGCGCCGCCGGGCCTGAGCCCGCATCCGTCACCCGGGCGTGATCCGCCTTCGCGGCGCCGGCAAGTTCCTTCCGGCGCCAGCAACAACCATCGCGTGTGAAGCGCACACAATCATGCTGACGCCTGCTGCCAGTGTCGTGCGGGCGCCGCTGTTCGCTGCCATCCCTTGGCCGCATCCGGAACGGTGACTGGCGGGCGAGGAATACTGTCACGAACAGCACCAGCAGGCGGTTTGTTCGAGGCTATGTCACGTCTCAAGTCCAGACGGCGGAACGCCATGGAGCAGACGCATCGAGGCGATCCGCCCCCGCTCTTGGAGCATCCGGCTCGATCAGGAATCGGAGATCTGGATCAGAGTTTAACGGTCCGTTCTTCAAGCAATTCCAATGTGTTGCGTGAAATTCCGCGCGCCGGGATGATCCGTCAGGCCGAGGTCATCATCGTGCTCGAAACCCGCGCCGGGATGAAAATCGCTCCGCGCCGGCGTCGTCTCTGCGAGAGCACAAGCGGCCCTGCGGCGCCGGGTCCCCAACGGCCGATCATGGGCCGCTGGCGAGCCGCGCCAAAGCCGCTCCGCATCTCTGGAAAAAACGTTTCGCGACGGTCACACTCTGCCCGGCTTCGCAATGCTGCTGCAACTTTCCGACTATATTGCGTTGCAAACTTGATGTAGAAGCGCGCTTCGCCGATCACGGCAATTTGAACACGGCCTGGCGCGCACCCATATCGGCGACGCGCTCCTCGAGGAGGACGCAGTCCCGGCCAAACCCCGCAGTGGAAAAACGACGATGCCGAAAATCAGGTTTCACAAGCTTGCTGCCATTGTTGTGCTCATCGGGTTCGCCGCCTGGATGGCGACGGGAGAATTTTCGTCCGTTGGCAGTGCCGCCGCCGACGCCCAGAAGGCAGCAGAGGCCGACAAGGCCAAGACGCCGGAGGCCGGCAAGCCGAACACGGCGCAAGCCGAGTCGAAGGCCGCGCCGCGCACCGTCGCGGTGGTGACGCCGCCGCGCAAGACCTATGCGCGCGCTATCCGCATTTCGGGGCTGACCGAGGCCGACAAGCGCGCGGTGCTGGCAACGCGCGTCGCCGGCATCATCGACAAACTGCCGGTCAGCCAAGGCCAGCACGTCAAGACGGGTGACCTGGTGCTGATGCTGGCGGCGGAAGAGAAGATCTCGAATGTCGACAACGCCAAGCAATTGCTGGCGCAACGCAAGGCCGAGCTAGACGCCGCCGAACGGCTGGCCAAGACCGGCAATCTGCCGAAGCTGCAGCTCGATACGGCGCGCTCGAATTTGACCTCGGCGCAATCGATGCTGGAGACCGCGCAGGCCGAACTCGATCGCAACGAGGTTAGGGCGCCGTTCGACGGCGTCATTGACAGGGTGCCGGTGGAACTCGGCAGCTCGGTCATGCAAGGCGGCGAGGTGGCGACCATCCTCAAGCTCGATCCGGTGATCGCCCGCGGCGAAATCAGCGAACGCGACCTGCGCTATATCAAGATCGGCGAAGAGGCCAATGTGCGCCTGGTCAACGACCAGAAGGTCACCGGCACCGTGCGCTACATCAGCCGCGATGCCTCCTCGCAGACCCGCACCTTCCGTGTCGAGGTGGCGATCCCCAATGCCGATGGCAGTATTCCCGCCGGCATGACGGCCGAGATCACACTCAGCGCCGAACCGACCGACGCGGTTCTGCTGCCGCGTTCGGTGGTGACGCTGGGCGACAAGGGCGATCTCGGCATTCGCGCCGTCGGCGGCGACGACAAGGTGGCCTTCTACCCGATCGACCTGGTGGACGACACGCCGAACGGCCTCGTGCTCGGCGGAATTCCGAAGGATGCGCGCATTATCGTCGCCGGCCAGGAACTGGTGAAGGAAGGCGACATCGTCAAGCCCGTCGAGGCCGACCAGGCGACCATCAACAAGCTGATCGGCGAAGCCAGCGCCGGTACCCAGTAGCGCAAAGCCCGGCGCCGGGACCTCCGGCGCCACCCGCCAGTTCGCCGCTTCCCAAGAAACAGCAGGCATCAAGTCATGGATATCGTCAGACTCGCAATCCACAACGCCCGCCTCACAATATCCGCCCTGCTGTTCCTGCTGGCGGCGGGCTGGGTCGCCTATCAGTCGACACCCAAGGAAGCGGAACCCGACGTTCCGATCCCGATGATGTATATCAGCCTGATCTACCAGGGCATTTCGCCGGAGGATTCGGAACGCCTTCTCTTGCGGCCGATGGAAAGCAAGCTGAAGAGCCTGAAGGGCCTCAAGGAGATGCGCTCGGCCGCCTTCCAGGGCGGCGGCTACGTGCTGGTCGAGTTCCAGCCGCAGACCAATCTGGCCACGGCGCTCCAGGACACGCGCAGCAAGGTGCAGGACGCCAAGGCCGACCTGCCGCAAGCGGCCGAGGAGCCGACGGTCAACGAGGTCAACGTCTCCGAGTTTCCGGTCCTCGTCGTCACTCTGTCGGGCGACGTGCCGGAGCGCGTGCTGACGGCGGCCGCGCGCGAACTGCGCGATCGCATCGAAGAGGTGCCGGGCGTGTTGGAAGGCTCGCTGCAGGGCGCGCGCGACGATCTGGTCGAAGTGGTTATCGATCCGGTGAAGCTGTCCTCCTACGGGCTGCAGCTCGACCAGGTGATGCAAGGCGTCGGCGCCTCCAACAGCCTGGTCGCGGCCGGCAATCTCGAAGGCTCGGAAGGCAAATACGCGGTCAAGGTACCGTCGCTGATCGAGACGCCCGAGGACGTCGCCAACCTGCCGGTCGTCGCTACACCCAATGCCGTGGTGCAGGCCAAGGACATCGCCACCATACGCTCGACCTTCAAGGACGCCGAGACGGTCACTCGCCTCGACGGCAAGCCAGCCATCGCCATCGAGGTGAAGAAGCGCATCGGCGCCAACCTGATCGACACGCTGAACCATGTCAGGGAGGTGTCGGACACCTTCATCAAGACGATGCCCGAGGGCATGCATGTCACCTACACGCAGGACAAGTCGGTCTTCGTCAACCAGCTCTTGGGTGACCTTCAGAACCACGTCATGATCGCCGTGATCCTGGTGTTCATCGTCATACTCTACGCGCTGTCGGGCCGCGCCTCGCTGCTCATCGGGCTGGCCATTCCATCGTCCTTCCTGATCGGCATATTGCTGCTTGCCATGATGGGCTACACGATCAACATGATCGTGCTGTTCAGCCTCATCCTGGCGGTCGGCATGCTGGTCGACGACGCCATCATCGTCACCGAGTTCGCCGAGCGGCGCATGAGCGAAGGCATGCCGAAGGCGGATGCCTTCGCGCTCGCCGCCAAGCGCATGGCCGGCCCGGTCATCGCGGCGACGATGACGCGCATCGCCGCCTTCTCGCCGCTCCTGTTCTGGCCAGGCATCATCGGCGACTTCATGAAATACATGCCGATCACGCTGATCGTCACGCTGTCGGCCTCGATGCTCTATGCGCTGGTGTTCGCGCCGACATTGGGCGCGATCTTCGCCAAGGCGCCGAAGCATCACGAGGACGACAATCGCGACGGCTGGTACATGGCCATCGTCAAGCAGGCGGTGCGCTTCCCGATCACCGTCCTGGTGCTCACCGTGGCGCTGCTGTTCGGCGTCGGCTACGCCTATTCGAAATACGGCGCCGGCGTCGAGTTCTTCCCCAGCGTCGAGCCGGACTACGGCCTGCTCTACGTGCATGCGCGCGGCAATCTTTCGCTGGCCGAGATGGATGCCGCCACCAGGACGGCGGAGAACAGGCTGCTCGGCTGGCCGGGCGTGAAATCGGTCTATACCCGTGTCGGCAAGACCCAGGGCGGCGGCCAGGACATTCCCGAGGACGTCGTCGGCGTGATCCAGTACGAATTCGTCGACTGGCGCGAGCGCAAATCCGCCAACCAGATACTCAGCGATCTTCGCGGCGTCATGGCCGGCATTCCCGGCGTCGATGTCGAGGTGCGCGTGCCGGAGGCAGGCCCGCCGACCGGCAAGCCGATCCAGATCAGGCTTTCGGCCGCCGATCCCAAGGGGCTCGACGACAAGGCGCGCGCGGTGGCGGCGCGGATCGCCAAGGTGCCCAACGTCATCGACATTTCGGACGGCCTGCCGCCGCCCGGCGTCGACTGGGCGCTCGAGGTCGACCGCGCCAAGGCCGCCCAATACGGCATCAGCCCGACCTCGGTCGGCACCGTGGTGCAGCTGGTGACCAACGGCTTGAAGCTGTCGGAATACCGGCCGGCGGGCGCCGACGATGCCGTCGACATCCGGCTGCGCCTTCCGGAAGACCGGCGCACGCTGTCGACGCTCGACGAACTCAGGGTGCAGACCTCGCAAGGGTCGGTGCCGATCTCGAACTTCGTCGTGCGCAAGCCCGAGCCGACGGTCGGCATCCTCAACCGCATCGACGGCGCGCGCACCGTGGTGGTGCAGGCCAACGTCGCCGCCGGAGCGCAGGTCGCCGCCGTACAGGAGCAGGTGACCAAGGCGGTCTCGGACATGGATCTCGGCAGCGGCATACGCTGGAAGCTCGCCGGCTCCAACGAGGACAGCGCGGAAGCGAGCGCCTTTCTCAGCAAGGCTTTCGGCGCGGCGATCTTCCTGATCTTCCTGGTGCTGCTGGCGCAGTTCAACAAGTTCACCAGCGTCTGGCTGGTGCTGTCCTGCGTGGTCATGGCGACGATCGGCGTGTTCCTGGGCCTGCTTCTGACAGGCGAGGCGTTCGGCATCGTCATGTCGGGCATCGGCGTCATCGCGCTGGCCGGTGTGGTGGTCAACAACAACATCGTGCTGATCGACACCTATGACCGGCTGCGCGAGGAGGGCTGGGACAAGATGGAAGCGGTGCTGCAGACCTGCCGCGAGCGTGCCCGCCCTGTGGTGCTGACGGCGGTTTCGGCCATCCTCGGCGTGTTGCCGATCGCCTTCGGCCTCGGCCTCGAGATCTTCCATCATGAGACGACGATCAATGCGCCTTCGACGCAGTGGTGGATTTCGCTGTCCTCGGCGATTGTGTTCGGCCTGTCCTTCGCCACCGTGCTGACGCTGGTGGTGACGCCGTCGATGCTGATGGTGTTCACCCGCGCCAAGGTCAAGCCCGGCGCGCGGCGAGGGTGGTTCAGCCGGCTGCTGCGACGCGGCAAGGGAGAGATACCGCCGCAGGAACCAACGGCCGATGGCAACGCCGAGCCGGCAATCGCCTTCCCGAAGGCCGCGGAATAGAGCGGTTTCGCAAGCCCGACCAAAAGGCCGCCCGGGAACTACCGGGCGGCCTTTTGCATTGTTCCCTCGGATTCAACCAGACGGCGAGGGCTCTAAAATGACGATCAGCACGATTCTCATCATCATCCTGATCCTGATCCTGATCGGCGCGGTGCCGGCATGGCCGCATTCGCGCTCCTGGGGCTATGGGCCGTCGGGCATTGTCGGCGTCGTCCTCGTCGTGGTGCTTATCCTGCTTCTGATGGGCCGGATCTGACCGGCAAAGATTTGCAGCCGAGACCGCCGTTCTCATCTTTTCGGTACGCTCGGCAATCACGCTGCTTGGTGCCAGGCCGGCGCGACGGCGAGGCCGATATCCTGCAAGGCTTCATGCACCGCCTGGTCCAGAGGGGTGTGCGGGATTTCACCGATGACTTCTTTCAGTCGCGCCGAGACCAGCCGGTGCGCCTCGAAGCGCAGATAGGACATCGAGACGATCTCGCGCCACATCGCCACGAACGGGCTGCCGGCGCGCAGCACCCACCAGGGCATGAAGCTTAGTTTAAGCTTGCGTCCCAGCGCCTTTTCGGCGGCCGTCTTGATCTCGATGTCGGTGACGGCATGGCCCGGAAAATTCAGCGCCTCGTAAGAGCCGAGCTTGTCGAGATTGCGCGCCAGTGCGACGAAACCGACAGCGAAATCCGGCAGATAGGCCCATTCATGCACCAGATCGGCCGGGCCGGGCGCAGTGTAGATGCCCTTGCTCATCTTGGCGGCCACGACGAGGTCGAACCAGGAGCCGCTGCCGGTGCCGCCGAAGAAATCGCCGGCGCGCAGAATGATCGTGCGCACCCGACCGGCTTCCGCTTCACGGCGGAACAGTTCCTCCATGGCGCAGCGGATCCGCCCTTTCTCGGTTGTCGGATGGAACGGCGTGTCTTCCGTGATCACCGCCGGCATCGGCGAGCCATAATTGTAGACGGTGCCGGGGAAGAGATGCAGCGTGCCGTTGGCCCGGCAGGCGGCCATGACATTCTCGGCCATCGGCAGGCACTTGCCCCAGTCGGTATAGATCGGGTTCAGGCCGTTGAAAATGATGTCGACGCCCTGCGTGGCGCGGATCAGAGACTCGCGATCCAGCGCATCGCCGGCGACGAACGTCGCGCCTGCAAGCTCAGCCGGCACCTTGCCGCTGCGGGTGATGGCGCGGACATCATAGCCCGCATCGATGAAGGCCTTGGCGACCACGCGGCCGAGCCGGCCGTTGGCGCCGAGGATTGCAATCTTGGTCATTCTTCGTCTCCTGTTTGCTTTGAAGCGACGGGACAAGCCCGCCGCCTCGGGATATCTCGACGTCTGTTCAGCGGTTGCCGAAGAGGTCGCGGTTGCTGCCCTGGAGGACTGGCTTCCGGACGATCGCATCCGACTTCTCGATCGATGTGGTGATCGTCTTGTCGGTGCTGGCGACAGGCGTCTGGCTGGCGTTGTTCGAGCCGAACTTGTCGCTGCTTGCGAAAGCGGCGTTGGCGGCGATGAGGAGGGCAGCGGCGGTGAGTGCAATCTTGGTCATTTGGGGTACTCCTGATTGGCTTGTGGCAGTGCGTATCGGTGTCTGCAGGCCGAATATGATTTCCTCATCAATGAATTGAAATTGACCACGCGTGCAGTTTTGATATTCATTTTTGAATGGCAGATATCGACTGGAACCTGATCAAGAGCTTCGTCACGGTCGCTGAGACCGGCAGCCTGTCGGCCGCGGCGAGAAAGCTATCGGCAAGTCAGCCGACGCTTGGCCGTCACATCTCGGAACTGGAACAGGCGCTCGGCGTCATCCTGTTCCGGCGCGGGCGAAGCGGCTACGCGCTGACTGAAGCCGGGGCCACTCTGTTCGAGCGCGGCAAGGCGGTGAGCGAGCAGGCGAGCGCTTTTTCACTCCTGGCGTTGGGTTCGGTCGAAGCGATCGAAGGCACGGTGCGCATCGCCGCCAGCGAGGTGGTGGCGGCCTATGTGCTGCCGGACATGATGGCGCGGCTCGGCATCGAGGAGCCCGGCATCGAGGTCGAGATCGTCGCTTCCAACCAGGTCGAGAACCTGCTGCGCCGGGATGCCGACATCGCCATCCGCATGGTCAAGCCGGCACAGAACGAGTTGGTGGCGCGCAAGGTCTGCGATATCGCGCTCTGCGCCTGTGCTGCCCTAGCCTATCTCGACCGGTGCGGCCGCCCGCGCCAACCGGCCGACCTGCTCGACCACGCGCTGATCGGCTTCGACCGGAGCGACGAGATGATCCGAGGCTTTACGCATTTCGGCATACCGGTCACCCGGAACAGTTTTCGCTTTCGGGCCGACAACCAGATCGTGCTTTGGGAGGCGGTGCGGGCGGGAAACGGCATCGGCCTGGGCCAGGAGCCGCTGGCCGAGCGGGACCCCCTCGTGGAGAAGGTGCTGCCGGGCCTGCCGCTGCCCAGCTTGCCGGTGTGGCTGGCCATGCATCGCGACGTGCGCACCAGCGTGCGCATCCGACGCGTGGCGGATTTCCTTCACGAGGAACTGAAACTCTATTCGGCCGGCGCCGCGTCGGGAGCGAATTCGGCGCGGTGAGCCAATCCGGCCATCAGCAGGACGACGATCAGCAGGCCCGACATGGCGATGAAGATCGGGCCGAAGCTGGAATGCTCGGCAACAAAGCCGATCGCAGAGGGCGCCACGAGGATGCCGGAATAGCCCATCGTGGTGACCACGCTCATGCCGGTGCCCGACGACATGCCTTCCTGGTTGCCGCCGGCCGAAAAGATGATCGGCACCATATTGGCAATGCCGAAGCCGCACAGCGCGAAGGCCGAGATGGCAAGCCAGGGTGAGGGCGACAGGCCTGCGATCAGCATGCCGGCGGCAGCGACGATCGCCGAACCGCGCAACGTCGTCACGGCGCCGAAACGATTGCGCACGCCATCGCCGAAGAAACGCATGATCGCCATGACGCCGGAAAAGGCGGCGTAGGCGAGGCCGGCAATGGCGAGATCGGCGCCAAGTTCCTGCCTGAGATAAAGTGCTGCCCAGTCGAGCACGGCGCCTTCGGAGACCATCGTCAGCAGCGCCATCAGGCCGACGAAGTAGACCAGCGGGTTTGCCGGCAAGGTGAATTTATGATGCTCGGCAGCCTGCGGCCTGCCCTCGGCGACGATATAGGGCACCGCCGCCGCGATCGCCGCGAAGGCAAGTACCGTCACCACCGCGGCATGGGCGAGGTGGCCGTAATTCTGGATGGCAAAGCCGCCAAGGGCACCGCCGGCGAAACCGCCGAGGCTCCAGAAGCCATGCGAGGAGGACATGATCGCGCGCGACAGCCGCCGCTCGACCACCACCGCATTGGCGTTCATGGCGACATCCATGCCGCCGATCGAGCCGCCAAAGATGAACATGGCGACGGCAGCCAGCGGCACGTTGGGCGCCAGCGCCACGACCAGCAGGCCAAGGCTACCGCAGAGGCCAAACCAGCGCAGCACGGTGCGCGAACCGTGTCTCGAGATCAGGTGCCCGCACCAGGTCATGGCGGTGACAGCGCCGGCGCCGAACAGCAGGATCAAAAGCCCCAGAGTGAACTTGGAAATGTCGAGCCGGGTCAGGAACACCGGGATCTGCGGCGCCCAGCTGCCGGTCAGGAAGCCATTGGCGAGGAAGATGGCCGCCACGGCCCATCGCCCGCGAATGGCGGTCTGCATTGCATTCGACGCGTTCATAGGCGAATCCGGTCAGAAAATGGCTTTGCACGGCAAATTAGATCGATTCAATTTTCAGTCAAGCGCTCGCTCGGGAAGCATTTGGGCCAAACCGAACGCTTAAGGTAATCGGGGACGTGAGAGACCACCTAGTGGTCTCGGGGTCGCCTGGCTTCGAATTCAGCCTTCTTGGCGTCGGAGGCTTCGGTCTGGTGCAGCGCCTGCCATTGCGCGTAAGGCATGCCGTAGACGATCTCGCGCGACTGGTCCTTGCTCAGATCGACGCCTTCGGCTTCCGCAGCCTCGCGATACCAGTTCGACAGGCAGTTGCGGCAGAAGCCGGCGAGGTTCATCAAATCGATGTTCTGCACGTCGCCGCGCTCACGCAGATGCGCCACCAGCCTGCGAAAGGCGGCGGCCTCGAAGTCGCGTTTCTGTTCGTCGCTGAGTTCGGTCATCGAAACTTCCTCATAACGGCCCGGTGCGGGAGCCGAACATCTTCACTTGGTGTATATCGGGACGGCGATCGATCGCGTCAACGATCGGCGCCAGACGCTCAGCCCATGAAAGCGCATCCCCGCCGGTCGCGATCAGGTCCTGGCGGATTTCGATCAGCGCGTGGGCATAGCCGTTGACGATGGCGTGCCTGAACATGGTGTCGCCCCGCAGCGCGCCGTCATAGGGCTCGTTGTCGCCGACAACGAGGTTTTTGTCAGCGGCCAGCATGTCGATCAGCGGCCGCGCCACGCGGTCGTCGCGGTCCCACAGTACGCCGACATGCCACGGCCGCTGCCTGCCCTGCATGACCGGCGTGAAGGAATGCACGGAGAAGATAAACGGTGCCTTGCCGGAAGCCTGCGCGACCGAGGCGATCATGGCGCCGACGGCGTCGTGATAGGGTCGATAGAAGCGATCAAGCCGCCTTTCCCGCTCTTCCGGGGCGAGGGGATAGTTGCCCGTCACGACGGTGCCGTCATAGAGTTGACGGATCAGCGTCGGATCATCCTCGCCGCGATTGGGATCGATCAGCAGCCGCGAAAAATTCGCGAGCACCGCTGGCACGTCGAGCAAGGCAGCGAGTTCGCGCGTCACCGCCTCGACGCCGATGTCATAGGCGATGTGGCGGTCGAACGCGGCCGCCGGCAGGCCAAGGCTGCCATAGTCTTCAGGCAGGTCGCGTCGGGCATGGTCGGCAAGCAGCACCACGCCCCGCTTGCGATCGCCCTCGACGACATCGAAAGGCGCGAAAACTGTGGATCGGGTCATTGGCGGGAAATGGTCTGTTCGCTGGCTTCCGGGGAGGATGCTATCGTCTTTCCACGAAGACGACGCGGGCGCAATGCCGTTGTTTGGCCAAGGTTTCCGCTGAAATCTGGCAAGGGGCGACGGACCGCGCGCCGGGAGCCTTCTTAAATCGATTGGAATTGGACAAAACGGCGCGTTGACATGCGCCCGGACTTTTCCGAAAAGGGGCGCAGAGAGATGCTGATGTGGTTCTTGAGGGGTTTCAGGATGAGTTCCGCCGGCGGGCGGCGCGTGCGCTTCGCCTTCGCCATGCCGCTCCTGACGCTCGCCGTGGGCCTGTCCGCGATGTTTGCGGCCTCGCCCGCACGCGCTGATTTCCGCGTCTGCAACGCGACGCAAAACCTGGTCGGCGTAGGCATCGGCTATCGTGCCAAGGCCGGCTGGATCACGGAGGGCTGGTGGCACATCGAAGGATCGAGCTGCAAGACGCTGATCGAAGGGCCGCTGTCATCAAGGTTTTACTATCTTTATGCAGAAGACGCCGAACGCGGCGGACGCTGGGACGGCCCGATCAACATGTGCGTGGCTGAAAAAGAGTTCAAGATCGCCGGCGTCACCGATTGCGTCGCCCGGGGCTTCCAGCGCGCCGGATTCCAGGAATACGACACGGGCGAGCAGGCAAGCTGGATGGTCCAGCTGACCGACGACCCCGCAACGGGAGGCGCACCAGCCGCCCCGGGAACAAACAGTCAATGAGACGCAGCCGCAAGGTCAAGATCCTAGCCACCATCGGTCCGGCCTCCTCTTCCGAGGAAATGCTGAAGAAGCTGTTCGAAGCGGGCGCCGATGTGTTCCGCATCAACATGAGCCATACGGATCACGAGTTGATGCGCATGCTGGTCGGACGCATCCGCGCCGTCGAGGAGACAGTCGGCAGGCCGATCGGCATCCTTGCCGACCTGCAAGGGCCCAAGCTGCGCGTCGGCAAGTTCGCCAACGGCAAGGAGGTGCTGACCGTCGGCCAGACCTTCACGCTCGACGACAATCCCGAGCCCGGCACCGCGGCCAGGGTCTATCTGCCGCATCCCGAAATCCTGAGTTCGGTCGAAGCCGGCCACCGGCTGCTGATCGACGACGGGAAGCTGGAGCTGAAAGCGGTCAAGGCCAATGGCAAGGCGATCGTCTGCACCGTCGTCGCCGGCACGACGATTTCCGACAGAAAGGGCGTCAGCCTGCCCGATACCGACCTGCCGGTCGGCGCGCTGACCGAGAAGGACCGTAGGGATCTCGACGCGGTGCTCGCCACCGGCGTCGACTGGATAGCGCTGTCCTTCGTGCAGCGGCCGGAGGACCTGGCCGAAGCGCGCAAGATCGCGCGCGGCCGGGCACTGATCATGGCCAAGATCGAGAAGCCGCAGGCGGTTGCCCGTCTGGCCGAAATCATTGAACTGTCGGACGCGCTGATGGTCGCGCGCGGCGATCTCGGCGTCGAGATGCCGCTGGAAGCCGTGCCCGGCATCCAGAAGCAGATCACGCGCGCCGCGCGCCGCGCCGGCAAGCCGGTGGTAGTCGCCACGCAGATGCTGGAATCGATGATCACCGCGCCCGTACCGACCCGCGCGGAAGTCTCCGACGTTTCGATTGCCGTCTTCGAAGGCGCCGACGCCATCATGCTTTCGGCCGAATCGGCCGCGGGCGCCTATCCGGTGGAAGCGGTGGCGATGATGAACCGCATCGCCACCAAGGTGGAAACCGATCCGACCTATGCCGGCATCATCAACGCCCAGCGCTCCGAGCCTGAAGCAACCGGCGCCGATGCGATCTCGCTGGCGGCCCGCGAAATCGCCGAGACGTTGAAACTGTCGGCGATCATCACCTACACGGCCTCCGGCACCACGGGCCTGCGCGCCGCGCGCGAGCGCCCGCAGGTGCCGATCGTGGCCCTGTCGCCGATCGTCAACACGGCGCGGCGGCTATCGCTGCTGTGGGGCACGCACTGCGTCGTCTCCCCCGATGCCACCGATCTCGACGACATGGTCGATCGCGCCTGCCGCATCGCGCTTGAAGAGGAATTCGGCAAGCCCGGCGACCGCGTCATCATCACCGCCGGCGTGCCGCTAAGGACGCCGGGTTCGACCAATATGCTGCGCATCGCCTATGTCGGATCGGACTTGGGCACCCGCTAAGCGCCGAGGACCTCAACGCGTCGCGATATTGAGAGCTCTTGCTGCCGCTTCGGCGTGGTCTATGCGCTGAAGGAAGCGACGCGCGCGGGCTATGGGATCTTGCAGATACTGATCCGGCCCCCGCATCTTTCGCCGATTGAGTTCGGCAGTGTCGAGCAGATCGAAATCAACCTTTTCCAGCGTGCAGTGCCAGTCGGCGCTGCGTGAAGCCCATCCTCGTTTGTGGTGTTCCAGAAGCCGTTCGCGGCTGGAATAGCCATGGTAGTCGAACGCGATCACGCCGTTGGTCACATAGACATGGTTTCCAGGATAGTTTCCGCTTGGAACGATCCGCTCGCCGTAGAATCCCTCCAGGGGAGGATAGCTGAGAAAAGTGCCCGCAAGGATGGGGCAGGCGCCGTAACCGAAGAAGATGCGGTCCGGCAGCGCCCAGAATTTTTCGGGATTTTTCTTTATGCCGTGTTTCAGGATGTACATGCCGCTCTGGCCCCAATACCGTTTTTCGACGACCGCTTTCGGAAGAGGCACATCAGGTCGGCGCCAACTCCGCTTCGGGTTCCTTGAGGTCGGCGCATTTGCCGGCGGCATAGGCATCGCCGGCGACCCGCGCTTCCACCGCCCTTGCCATCGCCTCCAGATCCACGCTCCTGCCGGCGACCTTCTCGATGGCTCCAACGACCAGATCAGACGCGATCCAGTCCGGCTTGTGGCCGAGATTGCGCACCCAGACGAGTTCGGCGCCGGCAATGTCGCGCTCCAGGCCGACCGAGTGGATATGGGCGTAGACGACCTTGTCGCGATCGCCCGAGATGATCACTGTCGGCGCCTTTATCTCGGCGTAGCGCGGCGCGGCTCCAAGCGCATAACGGTAGAGGCCGGCGACATCGCTGGCATTTGCGCGGAAGGCCGACGGCCTCAGCACCAGCGGGATCGAGGCTTTGGCGACATAATTCTCCGGCACTTTGTTGGGCGAGAAGACGCAGGTCGTGGCGGCGGCGATCCGCAGCATTCCTGCCGGATAGCTCAGCGTTTCGGAGAACAGCCGACCGATCACCGGAATGGTGGTCAGGTCGTAGTACCAGGCGGTTGCGCCGCCAGGCCACGGATGGGTCGCGGGTGCCAGGAATACCAGCCCGAGTGTCTTGTCGGCATGCTCGCGGCCGAAGGCGGTCGTCACCGCGCCACCGAAGGAATGGCCGACGATAATGGCCTGCTTCATGCCGAGATGGTCCATCAGCGCGGCGACGGTGCCGGCCTGCGACCGGGGATCCTCGTTGTTGCCGGGCCCGCGTCCTGACCAGCCGAATCCCGGCCGGTCGAAGAACAGCAATTCGGCGCGCCCTTCGAGCTGCGGCCTGAGCGGCAGCATCTGATCCCTGAGATTGGCGCTGGCGCCGTGGATGAAGACAACAGGCGGCAGGTCGGCCTTGGCGGGGCCAGGAACGTGGACGTAGTGGATGCGCGCGCCGTCGATGTCGACGAATTCGCCGACTGCCGGGTTGCGACGCTCGATCAGCCAGGAGCCGACGCGGGTGATGCCGACAAAGCCAAAGACGAGCGCCAGAAGGAAGGCGAAGACGGCATAGAGCAGGTTCATGTGGGATATACGAGAGGGAGTGGGGGAGTAGGGGAG
>NZ_JAIUHS010000007.1:0-269710 GCF_020165235.1 Mesorhizobium sp. CA13
TCCTGCCGAGACAATTATCTGGAGCACTCCATGAACATTCTCGAACGCTATCACGCCATGGACTACGGCCCGGCGCCGGAAGCCCGCAACGAGGCGGACGCGTGGCTTGCCGGGCGCGATTTTTCCAAGGCATTGTTCATCGACGGCACCTGGAAGGCGGCTGGTGGCGGCAAGACCTTCGAGACCAGCGAGCCTTCTTCCGGCAAGCTGCTGGCCAAGGTCTCGGACGCCGGCGCCGCCGACATAGACGCGGCGGTCGCGGCGGCCAGCAAGGCGCTGCCGAAATGGTCGGCCTCCTCGGGCTATGCCAGGGCCAAAGTGCTCTACGCCATCGGCCGCGCCATGCAGCGCCACCAGCGCCTGTTCGCGGTGCTTGAGACAATCGACAATGGCAAGCCGATCCGCGAGAGCCGCGACATCGACGTGCCGCTGGCGATCCGCCACTTCATCCATCATGCCGGCTGGGCGCAGGCGCTGGACAGGGATTTCCCCGGCCACAAGGGCGTCGGCGTCGTCGGCCAGATCATCCCGTGGAACTTTCCGCTGCTGATGCTGGCCTGGAAGATCGCGCCGGCGCTGGCCGCCGGCTGCACGGTGGTGCTGAAGCCGGCCGAGTTCACGCCGCTGACAGCCATCCTGTTCGCCGAGATCTGCGAACGAGCCGGCGTGCCGAAAGGCGTCGTCAACATCGTGCAGGGCGGCCCGGAAGCGGGTGCGGCCATCGTCAACCATCCCGGTATCCAGAAGATCGCCTTCACCGGTTCTTCCGAAGTCGGCAAGATCATCCGCAAGGCTACCGCCGGCTCGGGCAAGAAGCTGTCGCTGGAGCTTGGCGGCAAGTCGGCCTTCATCGTGTTCGATGATGCCGATCTCGACAGCGCCGTCGAGGGTCTGGTCGACGGCATCTGGTTCAACCAGGGACAGGTTTGCTGCGCCGGTTCGCGGCTGCTGGTGCAAGAAGGCATCGCCGACGCCTTCATCGCTAAGGTCAAGGTCAGGATGAGCCGGCTGCGCGTCGGCAGCCCGCTGGACAAGAACACCGATATCGGCCCGCTGGTCGATCTGACGCAGCTCGATCGCGTCAAGGGCTTGATCGCCGAGGGCGCAAAACAGGGGGCGGTCTGCTGGCAGCCGGATGCGGCGCTGCCCTCATCCGGCTATTACCATCTGCCGACCCTCGCTACCGGCGTTTCGCCGGCTAATATTCTCGCCCAGGAAGAAGTGTTCGGCCCCGTTCTGGCGACTATGACGTTCCGCAACACCGAGGAAGCGGTCGAGCTCGCGAACAACACTCGTTATGGCCTTGCCGCTTCGGTGTGGAGCGAAAACGTCAACCTTGCCTTGCACGTCGCGCCGCAATTGAAAGCGGGTGTCGTCTGGGTCAACGGCACCAATATGTTCGACGCCGCCTGTGGCTTCGGCGGCTATCGCGAGAGCGGTTTCGGCCGCGAGGGCGGGCGCGAAGGCATGTTCGAATATCTCACGGCAAAACTCCCGCTTGGCCCGGTCATCAAGCCGGCGGCAGCCTCGACACAACCGGTCGAGCAGGCCGATGGCGCGGCAATCGACCGGACGGCAAAACTGTTCATCGGCGGCAAGCAAGTCCGGCCGGACGGCAACTACTCGCTGGCGGTTGTTACCGCCAAGGGCAAGCTCGCCGGCGAGGTTGGGCTCGGTAACCGCAAGGATATACGCGACGCCGTCGCGGCCGCGCGAGCCTGCAAGGGCTGGCCGGAGGCGACCGCCTACAACCGCTCACAGGTGCTCTACTATCTGGCGGAAAACCTCTCCGGCCGGGCGGAGGAGTTCGGCGCCCGTCTCGTCCAGCTCACGGGCGCGACCGCAAAGGCGGCACGCGAGGAGGTCGACCAGTCGATCGAGCGCTTGTTCCTCTATGCCGGACTTGCCGACAAGTTCGAGGGGCGCGTGCACCAGCCGCCGGCACGGGCCGTGACGCTGGCATTGCATGAGCCGATTGGTGTCGTCGGCATCGTGGCGCCCGACAATCAGCCGCTGCTCGGGTTCATCTCACTGGTCGCGCCGGCGCTGGCGATGGGCAACACGGTGGTCGCGGTGCCTTCGGAGCGCCATCCGCTGCTCGCCACCGATCTCTATCAGGTCATCGAATATTCCGACGTTCCGGCCGGCGCCATCAACATCGTCACCGGGCGCACGGCCGAACTTGCCGGCGTGCTGGCCAAGCATGACGATGTCGACGGGCTCTGGCTGTTTGCCGACGCCGAGACCTGCGCCAAGACAGAGGCCGAGTCCATCGGCAACCTCAAGCGCGTCTGGACCGGCAATGGCCGCAGCTTGGACTGGGCCTCCGACGAGGCCGCGGGCGATGCCTTGCTGCGCCGCGCCGTCGAGGTGAAGAATGTCTGGGTGCCCTACGGCGACTGACGTTCCATGCTGTCACAATGGAGATCGGGTTCGGGCTTGACGCTCGGGCTTATGTTCTTTAACGAGAAAAAACATCTTTATCTGTGAACTGACACAGCAGGCCACTTCATGGCCTGTGACTGGCACATGACGCCTTCGCAGGCCGCCGATAAAGGCAGTTGACCCAGGAGGAGAACAGCATGGCGGATCTGGCAGGCAAGGTCGTCGTCATCACGGCAGCGGCGCAAGGCATCGGCAAGGCAAGCGCGCTCGCCTTCGCCAAGGCAGGTGCCGTGGTCCACGCCACCGACATCAACGAGACGCTGCTGGCGGAACTCGCCAAGACGGCGGGAATTAAAACCCGCAAGGTCGACGTGCTCAACGACGAGGCGGTCACCACCGCCTTCGCCGGGATCGGCCGCGTCGACGTGCTGTTCAACTGCGCCGGCTTCGTCCACTCGGGATCGATCCTGGAGATGAAGGACAGCGATCTGGATTTTGCCTTCAATCTCAACGTGCGCGCCATGATCCGCACCATCCGCGCCGTGCTGCCCGGCATGCTCGAGCGCGGCGACGGGTCAATCATCAACATGGCCTCGCTGGCGAGCTCGCAGAAGGGCGTGCCGAACCGTTTCGCCTATGGCGTCACCAAGGCTGCGGTGATCGGCCTGACCAAGGCAATCGCGGCCGATTATGTCGGCAAGGGCGTACGCTGCAACGCCATCTGCCCCGGTACGGTGGAAAGCCCGTCGCTGCAGGATCGCATGCATGCGCAGGGTGACTATGAAGCGGCTCGCGCGGCCTTCATCGCGCGCCAGCCGATGGGCCGGCTCGGCACGCCGGAGGAAATCGCCGATCTGGCCGTCTACCTGGCCGGCGCCACCTACACATCCGGGCAGGCCTACAACATCGATGGTGGCTGGTCGATCTGACCGGATCGAGGAGTCTGAAAATCCCGCTCACCGGCTATCACGATAGGATGTCCGCGCTTGCCCTGGATCAGGCCGGTGGTACGGTCCGCCGGCTTCCTCAAAAGAGCCATTCATTTCGGTGAAGCGTTTGCAAAAGGCCGCGAGGCCGCAACCAGGAGAAGGGTTTAAATGAAACTGCTGCGCTATGGCGAGGTGGGGAGCGAACGTCCCGGCCTGCTCGATGCGGATGGAACGATCCGCGATCTCTCCGCCCATGTCGCCGACATTGCCGGCACCACGCTTCATCCGGCCTCGCTGGAGATGCTGTCCAGGCTCGACGCAAAGTCGCTGCCGGCGGTTTCCGGCAAGCCGCGGCTCGGCGCCTGCGTTGCCGGCACCGGCAAGTTCATCTGCATCGGCCTCAACTATTCCGATCACGCCGCCGAGACCGGGGCCACCGTGCCGCCGGAGCCGATCATCTTCATGAAGGCCAGCTCGGCCATCGTCGGACCGGACGATGACGTGCTGATCCCGCGCGGCTCGGAGAAGACCGACTGGGAGGTCGAGCTCGGCGTGGTCATCGGCAAAACAGCGAAATATGTCAGCCAGGCCGATGCGCTCGATTATGTCGCCGGCTACTGCGTCGCGCACGATGTGTCCGAGCGCGCCTTCCAGGCCGAGCGGCAGGGTCAGTGGACCAAGGGCAAGAGCTGCGACACGTTCGGCCCGACCGGTCCGTGGCTGGTGACCAAGGACGAAGTAGCAGACCCGCAGAACCTGAAGATGTGGCTGACCGTCAACGGCAAGACCATGCAGAACGGCTCGACCAAGACCATGGTCTACGGCGTCGCCTATCTCGTGTCCTATCTGAGCCAGTTCATGTCGCTGCATCCCGGCGACATTATTTCGACAGGCACGCCGCCCGGTGTCGGCTTGGGCATGAAGCCGCCGGTGTTCCTGAAGGCTGGCGACGTGGTGGAGCTGGGCATCGAAGGGCTCGGCCAGCAGAAGCAGACGTTCAAGGCGGACGAGTAGCGCGACGTGCTTTCTTCCTTCTCCCCTTGTGGGAGAAGGTGGATCGGCGCGCAGCGCCGAGACGGATGAGGGGTGCTCCAGCGGAGTGAGGCGCTGGCGTTCCCTGGAACACCCCTCATCCGTCGCCTTCGGCGACACCTTCTCCCACAAGGGGAGAAGGAAGACCAGTCGCCAGCTTACTTCAGCACCTTTCCGTCCTCCCCGAACCGGTAGGTCTTCGCCGGATCCGGCGTCGCGTAGAGCGTCGCACCGGGCTCGGCGTCATAAACACCGAAGATGCGCACGGTGATCAGCCCGGCCTTTTCGCAGTCGAGGTAGAGATTGGTGTCGGCGCCGAGGTGCTCGGCATGCACGACGGTGCCTTTCCAGGCGCCGGATTTCGGATCGACGGTCAGATGCTCGGGCCGCACGCCGATGGTTTTGGCGGTTTCGCCGAGGCGAGCGCCGTCGATGAAGTTCATCTTCGGCGAGCCGATGAAGCCGGCCACGAACTCGTTTGCCGGCGCATTGTAGAGCTCCATCGGTCCACCGATCTGCTCGATTTTTCCGGCATTCAGCACCACGATCTTGTCCGCCAGCGTCATCGCCTCGACCTGGTCGTGGGTGACGTAGATCATCGTCGCCTTGAGCCGGCGATGCAGCTGGGCGATTTCCAGCCGCGTGTTGACGCGCAGTGCCGCGTCGAGATTGGACAACGGCTCGTCGAACAGGAACAGCTTTGGCTCGCGCACCACGGCGCGGCCGATGGCGACGCGCTGGCGCTGGCCGCCCGAGAGTTCCGCGGGACGCCTTTCCAGATAGGGCTCAAGCGACAGCATGGACGAGGCGATGCCGATGCGGCGGTCGATCTCCGCCGCCGGCGTGCCGGCCTGCTTGAGGCCAAGGCCCATATTGTTCTTCACCGTCAGATGCGGATAGAGCGCATAGGTCTGGAACACCATGGCGATGCCGCGTTTCGCCGGCGGCGTGGCCGAGACATCCGCACCATCGATGACAACCCGGCCCGAGGTCGAATCCTCCAGCCCGGCGATCACCCTGAGCAAAGTCGACTTGCCGCAGCCCGAAGGGCCGACGAAGACGACGAATTCGCCATCCGTCACTTCGAGGTCGATGCCCTTCAGCACCTCCACCGGCCCGAAGGCTTTTTTCACGTTTTCGATCTTCAGCGAGCCCACGGCAGTCCTCCAAATTGATAAGCGGGCGCCAGGGCACCCCCCTCTGGCCTGCCGGCCATCTCCCCCTCAAGGGGGGAGATCGGCAGCTTCGAGGCCTCGCGCCTTTCTCCGGCGCTGATAATTGGCGAAAGCCGTGGTGACATCCGATCTCCCCCCGTGAGGGGGAGATCGCCGGCAGGCCAGAGGGGGGCGCCGTAGGGCGCAACCTCTGCCGACAATTCGCTGGTCACAACCGCACCGCCTTCCCGCTGCGCACGCTCTCGTCGGCGGCAAGGCAGACGGCGAGCGACTTGACTGCGTCGTCCATATGTTTGGTAAGGTCCAGGTCCTCCCGGATCGCCTTCAGGACAAAAGCCTGTTCGAGATCGCAGAGATCCTGGTGGCCGGGTTCGCCCTCCATCGACAGCATCTCATCCGGCTTGGCGAACTTGCCGTCCGCGCCGGTTGCCGCGCTGTGCAGGCGGATGGTCGAGGTCTTGGTGTGGGTGTCGATGTCGTCGGACTTCACGCCCTCCTTCATGACGATCGACACGCAGCCATTGGGCGACATGACATCCTTCACGAAGAAGGCGGTTTCCGAGATCATCGGTCCCCAGCCGGCCTCGTACCAGCCGACCGAGCCGTCATCGAACAGCACCTGGAGATGACCGTAATTGTACATGGAGGGTGCGACCTCGTCGGTCAGCCGCACGCCCATGCCGCGCACCTCGACCGGCCTGGCGTCGGTGATCTGCAGCATGACGTCGAGATAATGCACGCCGCAGTCGACGATCGGTGAGGTCGTGCGCATCAACTGCTTGTGCGTCTCCCAGGTGTGTCCGGAGGATTGCTGGTTGAGGTTCATGCGGAAAACATAAGGGCCGCCAAGCTTGCGCGCCTCGGCGATGAGCCTGATCCAGGACGGGTGATGGCGAAGGATGTAGCCGATCACCAGTTTCCTGCCATTGGCCCTGGCGGCCGCGACGACGCGCCTGGCATCGGCCACCGTCGTTGCCAGGGGCTTCTCGACGAAGACATGGCAGCCGGCCTCGAACGCCTTCACCGCATAGTCGGCATGGCTGTCGGAATAGGTGGCGATGCAGGCGACATCGGGCTTTTCGTCGCGCAGCGCATCCTCGAAGGAGCGCTTGATGCCGTAGCTCGCCAGCCCGTCCGGCAGGGGCACGTCGGAGCGGTTGATGAGCGCCGCGACCTCGAAGCCCGGATTGGTGTGGTAGGCCAGCGCATGGCTGCGGCCCATATTGCCGAGGCCGGCGACGACGACGCGAAGGGGTGGTTTGTCGCTCACCTGACTACTCCACTTTCTCTTGAGAGGGTGTCACCCCACCCGGCGCTTCGGCGCGCAGCGCCGGGTGGGGTGCAGCGCGGCCCTACGAGGATTTGCCGCCCCTCGATCACTTCACCGCTCCTGACGTGATGCCGCGGATCAGCTGCCGCGAGAAGATGACGTAGAGGATCAGCACCGGCATGATCGCCAGCGAGAGCGCGGCCAGGATGGCGTTCCAGTTGGTGACGAACTGGCCGAGGAAGAGCTGCGCGCCGAGCGTCACCGTCTTGGTCTCTTCCGACGGCGCCAGGATCAGCGGGAACCACAGATCGTTCCAGATGGGGATCATGGTGAAGACGGCGACCGTCGCCATCGATGGCCGCACCAGCGGCAGCACCAGCCGGAAGAAGATGGTGTATTCCGACAGGCCGTCGATGCGGCCGGCGTTCTTCAGGTCGTCGGACACCTGTTTCATGAATTCCGAAAGGATGAAGACAGCCAGCGGCAGGCCTTGCGCGGTGTAGACCAGGATCAGCGCCGTCAGCGTGTTGACCAGCCCGCCCGCCACCATCAATTGCAGGATGGCAACAGTAGCCAGCCGGATCGGGATCATGATGCCCAGCGCCAGATATAGGCCCATCAGCGTATTGCCGCGAAAGCGGTATTCCGACAGCGCAAAGGCAGCCATGGCGCCGAACAGCAGCACGAAGAACAGCGAGGCGACGGTGACCACGAGGCTGTTCTGGAAATAGTGGATGAAGTCGCCCTGGCCGATCACCGTGGTGTAGCCGATCAGGTCGAAGGTCTTTGGCGTCGGCGGCGTCAAAGGCGCGCCGAAAATGCCGGCGCGGGATTTGAACGAATTCATGATGACCAGGATCACCGGGAACAGCGCGATCGCCGTGTAGGTCAGCAGGACCGCATGGGCGCCGATGGTGCGGGGCAGCGAACGTGTGGCGGTGCTCATCTCTCGCCTCTAGAACTGGTAGCGACGCAGGCGCGTCTGGATGAGGAAGAGGTAGACGCAGACACCGCCGAGGATGATCAGGAACATGATCGTGGCGATGGCGGCGCCCATGTTGGGATCGCCGACCTGCAGCTGGAAACCGAAGAAGGCGCGATAGAGGAAGGTGCCGAGAATGTCGGTCGAATAATTCGGCCCGGCGAGTGCGCCCTGCGCGGTGTATATCAGGTCGAAGGCGTTGAAATTGCCGACGAAGGTGAGGATCGAGATGATGCCGATCGAGGGCAGGATCAGCGGCAGCTTGATCTTCCAGAACTGCGACAGGCCGGTGATGCCATCGCATTCGGCCGCCTCGATCACCTCGTCGGGGATCGACAGCAGCGCGGCGTAGATGAGCATCATCGGAATGCCGACGAACTGCCACACCGAGACCAGGCTAAGCGCGGTCAGCGCATACTGCTCCTTGCCTAGCCATGGCGTGAACAGGCTTTTGAGGCCGACCAGATCCATCATATGCGGCGCCACGCCCCATAGCGGCGACAGGATCAGCTTCCAGGCGAAGCCGACGATGACGAAGGACAGGATGGTCGGCACGAAAATCGCCGTGCGGTAGAAGGCCGAGAAGCGCAGCCTGGGACTGGACAGAAGAGCGGCCAGCAGCACGCCGATCGGGTTCTGCACCAGCATGTGGATGATGAAGAACCAGACATTGTTGCGAAGCGCATTCCAGAAATTCACCGACCAGTTGGGATCGCCGAACAGGGTGCGGAAATTGTCCAGCCCGACGAAGACCTGCGACTGCTCGATGTTGCGGAACAGCGACAGCTGCAAAGTGCCGGCGAGCGGCAGGATCATGATCGCCGTGTAGACGAGCACCGCCGGCGCCAGGAAGACGGCGATATGCCAGCGGAACGGTCTTTTCGGTCTGATATCTGCGGCCATGAGTTCGGTCCCCGCCGATCAGGTCTGGGAAAATGCTTTCGACAACAGCGCTGCCCCTCATCCTTACCCTCTCCTGGTGAAGAACGGAGAGAGGAGGTCGCCAGCGTTGCGGCAACTTCCTTTCTCGCCGTCACTGTACGGGGAGAAAGTGCCGGCAGGCGGACAAGGAGCGGCGCCGTCCTTCGCAGTCGATGCTATCGAAAAACGCCGGGCCGTCCACTTGGAACGGCCCAGCTCTTGCCCGAGCGTTACTTGGCGGGCTTGTACCAGCTGTCGAGGCCGTCCTGCAGCTTCTTGGCAGCGGCTTCTGGCGTATCGGTGCCGTTGATGACATTGGCCGATTCGACCCAGGTCTCGTTCTCGAGGTTCGGCGTGCCACGCGACAGGATCTGGTAGGTCGAGCGGATCGTCGACTTGCACTTGCCGCGCCAGGAGACGAACTCCTGCGCCAGCGGGTCTTCCATCTTCACCGGCGAGGAGTTCAGGCTGAAGAAGCCCGGCAGCGCGTTGGCGTAGATGGTGGCGAAATCCGGCGAGGCCACCCAGGACAGGAAGGTCTTGGCCGCGTCCGCATGCTTGGAGCCCGCATTCAGGCCCATGCCGATATCGGTATGGTCGGAGATGTAGCAGGTATCGCCGGCCTTCTCGACCGGCGGCGGGAAGGCGCCCATCTTGAACTGGGCCTGGGTGTTGAACAGGCCGATTTCCCACGAGCCGGCCGGGTAGATGGCGGCGCGGCCGAGCGTGAACAGGTTCTGGCTGTCCGGATAGGTCTGCGCCTCGAAACCGTCACCGAGATAGGGCTTCCACTTGGCCAGTTCCTCATAGGGCGCCACCCAGTCCTTGTCGGTCAGCTTCTGCTCGCCCTTGATGAGGGCCGCACGGCCCTCCTCGCCCTTCCAGTAGTTGGGGCCGATGTTCTGGTAGCCCATGGTCGCGGCTTCCCAGAGATCCTTGGTGCCCATCGCCATCGGGATGTAGGTGCCGTCGGCCTTGATCTTGTCGAGCGCGGCGAAGAACTCATCGCGGGTCTCCGGCACCTTGATGCCGAGCTTGTCGAAGGCGTCCTTGTTGTAGATGAAGCCATGGATGACGGACGCCATCGGCACGCAGAAGGTCGCCTTGCCGTCGTCGGTCTGCCAGGCGGACTTGGCCACTGGCGAGAAATTGTCCATGCCGGGCAGCGAGGAGAGGTCGGCGAGGTTGCCCTTCTTGAACAGCTCGAGCGACTTGTCGAACGGGCGGCAGGTGATCAGGTCGCCCGCCGAACCGGCGGCGAGCTTGGCGCCGAGGGCCGCGTCGTATTCGGTCGGCGCCGACGGCGCGAACACCACCTTGATACCGGGATTCTTGGCTTCGAAGGCCGGGATCAGCTTGTCCTTCCAGATGGCAAGGTCGTCGCCGCGCCAGCTTTCGATGTTGAGCGTTACGTCCTCGGCGTGAGCCAACCCGGCCGAGCCGAGAATGCTGGTGCCCAAAAGCAGTGCCGTCAGTAGTTTCGTTGTCATGCTCAGTCTCCCTGTTGACCTTTTTCAGGTTCGGTTTTGATGAGAACAGGGGCGTTGCGCCCCTTGCTCCCCTCGCAAGCCTGCTTCACCCCCGATGGAAATCGGGACGAAACAGGCTCTATTACTTCGTTCGAGCATGATCTTTTCCGAAAAGCGGTCTCCACTTTTCGGGATCATGCCCCAGCGCGGAAAGGGCCGGCCGCAGCTTCTGGCCGGCCTCTTCCAGTATCTTCTGCGCCGTGTCGGCGCTGTCGGCGCCGGCGGCAAGCAGAATGGCGGTCTTGACCGCGCCGCCGCTCTTTTCGAGCAGGCGGGCCGCGTCGTCGCGGCTGCCGCCGCTGATGGCAGCTACGATCCGCGCCGCGCGGTCGCGCAGCTTGCTGTTGTCGGCCATGAGATTGACCATGTAACCGTCATGGACATGGCCGAGATGGATGGCGGCGAGCGTCGACAGCATGTTGAGGGCGATCTTCTGGGCGGTGCCTGCGCCCATGCGCGTCGAGCCGGCGATCACTTCCGGCGGTGTTTCGAGCAGGATGGCGGTTCCAGACAGACGCAGCAGAGCTGAGTCCCGGTTGTTGGCGATGCCGATGGTGGCCGCACCGCGACGGGCGGCTTCCTCGATCGCCCGCAGCGCATAGGGCGTCGTGCCACTGGCCGAGATTGCGATCAGGCAGTCGCCCTTGCCGATGCCGGCGTTGGCGACCGCTGTAGCGGCCTCCTCGGTGTCGTCTTCGGGGCCGCCGGCCAGCGTCCTGAAGGCGTCGTCGCCACCGGCGACCAGAATGGCGATGCGGTCGCGCCGGATGCCGAAAGTGCCGGGCAGTTCCAGCGCATCGGCAAGCGCCATCAGGCCGGAGCTGCCGGCCGCGGCGTAGGCAAGCTTGCCGCCGTTGCTCAGGCAGCTCGCGATGACCTCGGCTGCTTTGGCTATGGAAGGGATGGCATCGCGCACGGCCTTCGCGGCCTCGACCTGCGCGTCGGCCAGCGAAGCAAGGATGGCTTCGGGTGCCTGGATATCCAGCCCCTCGGCGTTCCTGTGCAGCGCTTCAGTGCGCGTTTCGGCCATCCCAGTTCCTCCAATTCGGAAAACAATACCAAAAAAATACCACTTGTCCACACGCATTAACGAATTCGCGGTGCCGAAATCGCTGACGCAGGTAAACGGCCAAGTTTTTCAATAAAATATGCCCTAATCTTTTTGCAGCGGAAATTAACCCTTGGCTATTGGTATTTTATTGGTATTATCGGCCCGGAGGAGAAATCACGTGAAATTCGTGCTTGGCATCGATGGCGGCGGCACCAGCTGCAGGGCGGCCCTGGCAATGGCGGACGGCACGGTCCTCGGCCGCGCCAAAAGCGGCGCCGCCAACATCCGCACCGACCTGACCGGCGCCCGGGCGAACATCGTCGAGGCGGCGCGGCAAGCCTTTGTCGCCGCTGGCCAGGATCCGGAGCTGATCCCGCGAACGCCGGCCATTCTCGGCCTTGCCGGCGCCAATGTCGGCACCTACCGGCAGCAGCTCGAGGCGATCCTGCCGTTCAGCACCAGCCGCGTCGAGACCGACGCCGAGATCGCGCTCGAAGGCGCCGTCGGTTCCGGTGACGGCGCCATGGCGATCCTCGGCACCGGCACCGCCTACATGGCGCGCAAGAACGGCAAGTCACGCGCCATCGGCGGCTGGGGCTTCCAGGTCGGCGACCAGGGCAGCGGCGCCCGCATCGGCCGCGACCTGCTCGAACAGACCCTGCTTGCTCATGACGGCGTGCGCGCGCGCACGCCGTTGACCGACAGCATGATGGCCGTGTTCCGCGACAATCCGGAGGACGTTGTCGAGTTCACCACCAATGCCAAGCCCGGCGACTTCGGCGGCTTCGCCCCCAAAGTGTTCGAACATGCCGAAAGGGGCGACGCGGTCGCCAACTGGATCCTCGACAAGGCGGTCGCCGATGTCGAGGCCTCGCTCGGCGCGCTGGAGTTGGCGGACGACGCGCCGCTCTGCCTGCTCGGCGGGCTGGCGCCGCTCTACGCGCCGCGCCTGTCGGCACGCTACCGGGCGCTGCTTCGGGAGCCGCTCGACGATGCGCTCGGCGGCGCCGTGCAGATGGCGGTCCGCCTGTTCGCGCCGAGGGGAGCGGCTCGATGAACGACGCCGCCGACCAGATCTTCGCTACGCTCAAGCAATCCTCGCAAAGCGGTGCGCCGCTTTACCTGCAGCTCAGGAAGAGCATCGAGGATGCCGTCAACCGCGGCCTGATCGGGCCCGGCGACGCGCTGCCTTCCGAGCGTGACATCGCCATCAAGGCCGATATTTCGCGTGTCACCGTGCGCAAGGCGGTGCAGGACCTGGTCAAGGGCGGCATCCTGGTCCAGCGCCACGGCTCCGGCACCTTCGTGGCGCCGCGCATGGAGCGGGTCGAGCAGTCGCTGTCGCGGCTGACCTCCTTCACCGAGGACATGGCGCGGCGCGGCATGGCGGTGCGCTCGGCCTGGCTCGACCGCGGCCTTTACGCGCCCTCGCCCGACGAGATGATGGTGCTCGGTCTGTCGTCGAACGAACTGGTTGCGCGCGTGGCGCGCCTGCGCATCGCCAACGATACGCCGCTGGCGATCGAACGCGCCTCGCTGTCGGCCAGCGTGCTGCCGGACCCCGCTGGAATTGGCTCCTCGCTCTACGCAGCCCTGGAATTGACCGGCAACAGGCCGGTGCGCGCGGTGCAGCGCATCTCGGCCGCCAATCTCGGTGACGGCGACGCGCGCCTGCTCGAAGTGCCGCCGGGCATTGCCGGCCTGCACATCGAGCGTATCTCCTATCTGGCGAGCGGCAAGGTGATCGAGTTCACCCGCTCCATCTACAGGGGCGACGCCTATGATTTCGTCGCCGAGCTGCGGCTGACAGGGCCAAGCGAAGAGGGCCGACCATGACAACCGAGCCGAACAAATCGACTGAGCCGACCCATATGCGGCGCGAGATCGAGGAGATCCCGCAAGCCGTCGCCCGTCTGCTCGACGGTTCCGGCGCCGTGCTTTCCGAAGCCGGCCGCGGCATTCGCGAGCGCGACCCGCATTTCGTCGTCACCGTGGCGCGCGGCTCGTCCGACCATGCCGCCACTTTCATGAAGTACGCGGTCGAACTCACCGCCGGTCTGGCGGTGGCTTCGGTCGGCCCCTCGATCGCCTCGATCTATGGCCGCAAACTCAGGCTCGGCGGCTCCGCGTGCCTGGCCATCTCGCAGTCGGGCAAGAGCCCCGACATCGTCGCGATGGCCGAGACCGCAAGGGCCGGCGGCGCGCTGACCATCGCCGTCACCAACACCGCCGATTCGCCGCTGGCGCGTGCCTCGGACCATGCGATCGACATACTGGCCGGGCCCGAGCGCAGCGTCGCGGCGACCAAGACCTTCGTCAATTCCGCCGTCGCCGGCCTTGCTCTGATGGCGCATTCCACCGGCGACGAAGCGCTTCTCAAGGCGCTCGCCCGCTTGCCCGAGCATTTCGGCAAGGCGATCGCCTGCGACTGGATGAGCGTGCTCGTCGAAACGATCGAAAAGCAGAAGTCGCTGTTCATCCTCGGCCGCGGCCCGTCCGCGGCGATGGCCAACGAGGCGGCGCTGAAATTCAAGGAAACCTGCGGCATGCATGCCGAGGCCTACAGTGCTGCCGAAGTCATGCATGGCCCGCTGGCGCTGATCGGCCCCGATTTTCCGGTGCTGGCGCTGGCCGCGCGCGACGCGTCCGAACCGTCCGTGGCCGAAGCCGCCGACAGCCTGGCGGCCAAGGGGGCGCCGGTCTTCGTCACCTCGATGCTTGCCACCAAGGCCACGCGCCTGCCGCATGTCGCCACCGGCCATCCGCTGACCGATCCGCTGGCGCTGATCGTGTCCTTCTACGTTTTCGTCGAGGCTCTTGCGCGCCACCGCGGTCTCGATCCGGACACGCCGCGCAACCTTCGCAAGGTGACGGAGACCGTATGAGCGACCGTTTTGCCCTGACTGGCGCCACTATCTTCGACGGCGACGACTGGCATGACGGTCATGCCCTCGTCGTGCGCGACGGCCTGGTCGAGGCCATCCTGCCCACCGGCGCGCTTGCCGTGGATATGCGCCGCCTCGACACCGGCGGCGGCATGCTGGCGCCGGGCTTCGTCGACATCCAGGTCAATGGCGGCGGCGGCGTCATGCTCAACGACCACCCCGATGTCGCCTCGATCGAGGCCATCTGCCGGGCGCATGCGCCGTTCGGCACCACGGCGCTGCTGCCGACGCTGATCACCGATACAGCTGATATCACCGCCGCGGCGATCGCCGCCGGCGAGGCGTCGGCACTGCGGAAAGTACCGGGGTTTCTCGGGCTGCATCTGGAAGGTCCACATCTGTCGGTCGCCCGCAAGGGCGCGCATGACCCGGCGCTGATCCGGCCGATGACGGACAAGGACGAGGCGATGCTGATCGCCGCGCGAGGCAAGCTCCCGGTGCTGCTCACCACGGTCGCGCCCGAATCCGTCGAGGCGACCCGCGTGGCGGCCTTGGCCAAGGCCGGCATCATCGTCAGCCTCGGCCATTCCGACAGTGGCTACGCCACGGCCAAAGCCTTCAGCGAGGCCGGCGCCAGCGTGGTCACCCACCTGTTCAACGCCATGAGCCAGATCGGCAACCGGGAGCCGGGCCTGGCGGGTGCGGCAATCGACATCGGCAGCCTGTCCGCAGGCCTGATCGCCGACGGCATCCATGTCGATCCGGCCACCATCGCAATAGCGCTGCGGGCCAAGAGGGGGCCGGGCAGGATCGTGCTGGTCACCGACGCCATGGCGACGATCGGCACCGACATGACCTCCTTCACGCTCAACGGCCGCACCATCTACCGCAAGGACGGCAGCCTGCGGCTTGCCGACGGAACGTTGGCCGGCGCCGATCTCGACATGATCTCAGCCGTGCGTTTCACCCACCGCAGCGTGGGCGTGGAGCTTTCGGAGGCCTTGCGCATGGCGTCTCTCTACCCGGCGCAGGCGGTCGGCCAGTCGCACCGGCTCGGGCGCTTCGCCAAGGGTACCGCCGCCGACATCGTTTCGCTTTCGGACGATCTCGACATCAAAAGCGTCTGGATCGGCGGCGACAGGGTTTTTTCGACCAGCGTCGGCGGGCAACGGTGAAAGCCGGCCATGGCTGACGTCGATTGCGTCGTCGCCGGAGCCGGCGTCGTCGGGCTCGCCATTGCCAGGGCGCTCGCCTTGTCGGGCCGCGAAGTGCTGGTGGTCGAAAAGGCAGCCTCGATCGGCACCGTCACCAGTTCGCGCAATTCGGAAGTGATCCATGCCGGGCTCTATTACGCGCCCGGAAGCCTGAAGGCGCGTTTCTGCGTCGAAGGGCGCGAACGGCTCTATGCCTATTGCCGCGAGCGTGGCATCGGCCATCGACGCACCGGCAAGCTGATCGTCGCCGTCGAACCTGGCCAGCTGCCCCGGCTGAATGCAATCCGGGCCAATGCGGAGCAATGCGGCGTCGACGACCTCGACCTGCTGACCGCCGCGCAAGCCGAAAACCTCGAACCGGCGCTGAGCTGCGCCGGCGCGCTGCTGTCGCCGTCGACGGGGATCGTCGACAGCCAGGCGCTGATGCTGTCGCTGCGCGGCGACGCGGAGGCGGCCGGTGCGTCGTTGGCCTTCCTGACCGCCATCGCCGGGGCGGCAATAGACCCCGATGGGATCCGTATCAGCACGCACGACGCCGACGGCGAGACATTCACGTTGAAAGCCGGCGCTTTCGTCAACGCCGCAGGGCTCGACGCGCAGGCGCTGGCCGGTAGCATCGAAGGGTTCCCCCCAGAGCTCGTGCCGCCGCTCTGGCTGGCGCGCGGCAACTACTTTTCGCTTTCGGGCCGCTCGCCATTCTCACGGCTGATCTATCCCGTGCCGGTCAATGGCGGCCTCGGCGTGCACCTGACCATCGATCTCGGCGGCAGCGCCCGCTTCGGGCCCGACGTCGAATGGATCGACCAGACGGACTATACGGTCGATCCCGGCCGAGGCGCGGTCTTCTATGACGAGATCCGGCGCTATTGGCCGGATCTGAGGGACGGCGCCCTGCTGCCGGCCTATGCCGGGATCAGGCCGAAACTATCCGGCCCGAACCAGTCGGCTGCCGACTTCATGGTGCAGGGGCCGGCCGACCACGGCGCCGGCCGGATCGTCAACCTGTTCGGCATAGAGAGCCCCGGCCTGACGGCAAGCCTGGCCCTGGCCGAGCATGTCGTCGGTCTCCTGTATCCCCGATGATGCCCAGGCGACCGCGCGAAACTGTTCGCATGTCCTCGTACACCTGTTCGCGCTGTGTCTCGTCAAACAGCAGGACCGGGAGATGAGGGCATCTTGCCTGGATGGGTTCAGTTAGCCGGCGTATTGCCAGAAAAAAGGTCCTTGTAGGCATCGCGCAGCAGGTTCTTCTGCACCTTGCCCATGGTGTTGCGCGGCAATTCGTCGACGAAGACCACGCGCTTGGGATGCTTGTATTTGGCCACGCGCCCGGCAATGGCGGCGAGTATTGCGGCAGCGGTGACGGTCGACGCCGGCGAGCGAACCACCACGGCCGTGACGCCTTCGCCGAAATCGGGATGGGCAACGCCGATGACGGCGCTTTCCAGGACGCCGTCAAGCGCGTCGATCTCGCTTTCGAGCTCCTTGGGATAGATGTTGTAGCCGCCCGAGATGATCAGGTCCTTGCCGCGGCCGACGATGTGGACATAGCCGTCGGCATCGATCATGCCGAGATCGCCTGTGATGAAGAAACCGTCGGCGCGGAATTCCGCTCTGGTCTTTTCCGGCATGCGCCAGTAGCCGGAGAAGACGTTCGGCCCCTTGACCTCGATCATGCCGACCTCGCCCTGGGCAAGCGGCCTGCCAGTGTCGGGGTCGGCGATGCGCAGCGACACGCCCGGCAAGGGAAAGCCGACGGTGCCGGGGCGGCGTTCGCCATCATAGGGGTTGGAGGTGTTCATGTTGGTCTCGGTCATGCCGTAGCGCTCGAGAATGGCGTGGCCGGTGCGCTCGCGCCAGGCCTTGTGCGTCTCGGCCAGCAGCGGCGCCGAGCCGGAAACGAACAGGCGGATGTTTCTTGCCGCCTCGCGGGTCAGCCCGTCCTGCTGCAAGAGCCGGACATAGAAGGTCGGCACGCCCATCAGCGCCGTGGCGTCCGGCAAGAGCGAGGCGACGCGCCCTGCGTCGAACTTCTGCTCGAACAGCATCGAGGCGCCGGCCATCAGGATGACGTTGGTGGCGACGAACAGGCCATGCGTGTGGAAGATGGGCAACGCGTGGATCAGCACATCGTCTGATGTGAAGCGCCAATAGTCGACCAGCACGCGCGCATTCGAGGCGAGGTTCTCGTGGCTGAGCATGGCGCCCTTCGAGCGGCCAGTCGTTCCCGACGTGTAGAGGATCGCCGCAAGATCGTCAGGACCGCGCGCCACGTCGTGGAAGTCGGGCGATTGCCGCGACGCGTGGTCCGTCAGCGATCCTTCGCCCTTGCCGCCGAGGGTGACGGCAAGGGCGCCGCCCTTTTGCGCCAGGGCTTCGATTTCGGCTGCCCGAGCCGGATCGCAGACGACGAGCCGGGGCTCGGCATCGCCGAAGAAATAGGCGAGTTCGGCCAGCGTATAGGCGGTGTTGAGCGGCAGGAAGACGGCGCCGGCGCGCAGGCAGGCGAGATACAGCAGCATAGCCTCCGGGCTCTTCTCGACCTGCACCGCGACCCGGTCGCCGGGCTCGACACCAAGTTGCAAAAGCGCGTGCGCCAATTGCGCCGAGCGCGCCAGCATGTCGCCATAGGTCAGCACTCGGCCGTCATCCGTCCGCATCAACAGGCGTCCGGGCTTCGGCATCCGGGACCGGAAAATGTCGAACAGATGATTGCTCATGAGGTCTTCCTGCATCTGGCGGAGAAAGGCATGCATCCGGACGGAGCCGGGCCTGTCTTCCGGTTCGGCCGCTTTGCACGACGCCAGACTGTTGGTGGTTCTTACCGACCCGTCAAGCCCGCAAGGGCGGCTCCACGCGGCCGCCATGATCATGTCGCCGGGCGAAAAGCGGAAAGGCCTTGCCGGTGAGGTGGCAAAGACTTGGGGCGCGATGCGGCGCTAACGTGGCGTGCGCTCGGCCCCGGCGCTGGCCGGCTCTGATGCTTCGACCTGCTTGAAGCGCTCCATGCACATGGCTGCCGTCAGGCGATAGTGATTGAGCAGGGCTTCGACCGCGGCGTCGGCATTACCGTCCAGCGCATTTTCCGCGATCAGGCGGTGCTCCGCGAAATCGTCGCGCTGGACGCCTTCGCCGTTACTGGCCATTCGCCGGTAGCGGTAGGCGTGATCGGAAAGCTGGTCGCAGAAGCCCACCAGCCATTGCGACCGGCAGGCCGAGATCAGCACACGGTGGAAAGTGCGATGCAGTCTCTCCCAGTCCGGATTGAGCGACATGTCCGGTAGGATGAGGCGCGAGGTGCGCCCCAACCGATGCAGCGCCAGCACCAGCTGTTCTTCCCACTCGGCGGTGCGGTGGGCGATGGATTCGCGAAGCGCCCGTTCCTCGAGCCAGCAACGGGTGCGCGTCAATTCCTCGAGCTCTGCCGCGCTGACCGGCATGATGAAGAAGCCTCGCTGGTCATGGCGACCGAGAAGCCCTTCCGAGGCCAGGCGATTGAGAGCCTCACGAACCGGGGAAGCGCCGGCGCCGTATTTGGAAACAACCCATTCGACCCGCAGCTTGCTCTCGGTTTCAAGGGCACCCCGCAGAAGATCGGCACGGAGTTGATGGTAGACGGTGCTGGCGAGCGTACTCTTCGAGCCGGTGCCGTCGTCATTCAGGTTGGCAGCTGCGTATGTCAAAATCGGCTCCTTGTCCCCAATTCCGGTCCTGGGCAATTCGAGTCCGAGAAACAGGTCCCTTTCCGTACACTTACCCTACCGCGCGCGTCTCGACGGGCTCAAGCGGGAGATCGCGTCATTGTACTTTAGAACAAAGAAATATGCACGATCCTATATCTGGTCGAACGAAATCGTGTTCGGCTACAACCGCCAGAAATTTAACGTCCGCGGAATTGACCACGTAGGAAATCCAGGCCTCCGGCCCATAGGCTCCTTGTGCGGTGCTTTTAGCCGGCTGCCTTGTCGGCCGCCGTCCTGATCGCCTCGATATTCGCCCGGTAGGCTTCGACGCTGCCGCCCTTGAAGATGGCGGCGCCGGCCACCAGCACATCGGCGCCGGCGGCGGTCACCAGCGGCGCGGTTTCGGGCGACACGCCGCCGTCGATCTCGATGCGGATCGGCCGCCCGCCGATCAGCGCCTTGACCCGCCTCACCTTATCGAGGATTGCCGGAATGAAGGCCTGGCCCCCGAAACCCGGGTTGACGGTCATGATCAGGATCAGGTCGAGCCTGTCGAGCACGTATTCGATCGCACTTTCCGGCGTTGCCGGATTGAGCGAAACGCCGGCCTTCTTGCCGAGATTCCTGATCGTCTGCAGCGAACGGTCGAGATGCGGACCGGCCTCGGCATGCACCGTCATGCCGTCGCAACCGGCCTCGGCGAAGGCGGCCAGATAGGGATCGGCCGGCGCAATCATCAAATGGCAGTCGAAGAAAGCCTTGGTGCGATTGCGAATCGCCTTGATCACCGGCGGACCGAAGGTGATGTTGGGGACGAAATGGCCGTCCATCACATCGAGATGGATCCAGTCGGCGCCGGCTGCCGCGACGGCTTCGACCTCGTCGCCCAGCTTCGAAAAGTCCGAAGCCAGCACCGAAGGTGCGATCAAGGTTTTTTTCGTCATGATGATGGGGCCTTTCCGAGCGCCTTTTTCATCTGGTCACTGCCTAAAGCGCAGCGGATGACTTGTCGAGAGCGCGAGCGTGGCGGTTCCACAGGCTGGGATAGTGTGGCGGCGTCCTCGTCGTGTTGCAGCCAGTTTCGACTTGCTCCTGGGCTACGAAGAACCCCCCGGATTGCTCCGGCGGGGTTTCCGATGTGCCTTTCAGGCGATGGTTACTGCTGCTGGAGATTCAGGATTCTGTTTGGAGCCGTATCCTGGCGCTGTTCGGACTGCGGCCTGCGCCGTGGCAGAACCTGCTGCAGCAGCATGCCCGGGTTGAGTTCCAGCGAGGGCTGCCCGCGCACCGGCCTGCAGTTTGGATAACGACCGATCGTGCCTTCCGGACAACGCCGCCTGAAGATCGGCTGGCACTGGCCGTTGACCATTTGCGAGCCCGGCGCGCATTCGCTCTCTTGCCTGGACCGCCGGCATGCGCCGTCGATCACCTGGGTGCCACGCGGACAGACACACTCGCCGCGCTTGTTGTGGATCTGGCCGCGTATGTCGCACTGCTCCACATCGGGCCGCTTGCGCCGGCACACTCCATTGCGCAGCTCGGTACCCCTTGGGCAGACGCATTCGCCGTCCGCGCCGTGGACCTGACCACGGATGGTGCACTGTTCAGGCTTCGGCCGGACCTGACGACAGGCGCCGTTTCGCAGCTCTGTGCCCCTCGGGCAGACGCAGTCGCCGTCAGCGTCATGGACCTGGCCGCGGATGGTGCACTGCTCAGGCTTCGGCCTGTCGCGTATGCAGGCGTTGGCATCCCGGTCGAGATGCGTGCCCCTGGGACAGGTGCAGCGATCTCCGTCCGATGTCGGCACCGAGCCCGGTATCGCACAGCCCGGCCTGGAGGTCTTGACGCAGGCGCCGTTCTCCAGCTCGGTGCCGCGCGGACAGACGCAGCGTCCATCCCCTGTGCGGATCTGGCCCTCGAGCAGCACGCAACGCTTTGGCTCCTTCGGCGGGATGATGACGCCGCCGGACGAGCACTGGCCGTTGCGATAGGTGGTGCCTTGCGGGCAGACGCACCGGCCGGCGTCGTTCATGACGAAGCCCGCCGAGCATTCCTTCTTCGTCTCATGCCTGATGGTGAAGGGATGGCAGGCATAGGCCTTGCCGCGTTCGCTCTGGGCCTGGTCGCGGGAAAGCACATCGTCACCGCCGCCCTGCACCCGCGTGTCGGGAGAGAGCACGCCGACGCAGTTCTGGCCGTTGAGGCTGCCTTGCAGATTGGCCAGGCGGCCATCGCCGGGGATCACCACGGTGACCTTGTGGGCGCGGCTTTCGCCAGCGCCAAGCGTCAGGTTGGCGATGCAGGACGCAGGCAAGACCGCCGGTTCCGGCGAGCAGCCGAAGGGCGGCTCGATCGAGGTGATCGCGACGCCTTCCAGCCGGCCGAGGCCTTCGACGCCGATCGCGTCGCCGATGCGGACCGCGCCGGCAAATTCCGTCGGGCCGTCATTGGTGATGGTGATCTCGAACGAGCAAGGTTTTCCGGGTCGGCACTCGCTGTCGCCGGTCTTCTCGACGCGGATGGACGAGGCCCCGCCGCCCTTGGCGCAGGCCCGGCCGATCAGATGGACGACATCGTCGCCCTGCGCCGGGCCGTAAGAGCCCCGCGCGCAGTTCTCGAACTCGCCGTTGGCCGAAACGGTGACGTCGAAGTGCCTGCTGGTTCCCGGCGTCATGACGGCACCGGGAATCTGGCACGCCAGCGTGTCGGCCGGAAGCGGTCCACACGCCCATTCCGCGCCGTCAGGGGTGACGGTCCGGATCTCGACGGGCGCGCCGCCCGACACCAAAGTGGCGGCGTCGTTGACCCGCACCGGACCGGTGGGGGCAGCCGTGCCGGCATTGCTGACGGTGATGCGGCAGGAGACGAAAGCGGCACCCGCCAGCGAGCCGCCGCATGTCTTGGTGATGCGCAGGACTGGCTGGCCGCCATTGGGACGAGGCATGCGTTGCTTGGCGCAGGCCCGGTTGTTGGTGAGGTCGGTCTCGCCGGGGATCGGTTTCACCTCGGCGCAATTCTCGATCGCGTCCGACCGATAGCTGGCCGGCACCACCGCCTTGACGACGATCGCCGTCGAGGCGCCCGGCGGCAGCGAGATGCCGGCATTGTCGCAGCGGAACTGGCCCGGACCGTTCGGACCGCATGTCCAGGGCGGGCTCGGGCCGAAAGTCGAGGAAGCCGGCGCCCCCCCGAGATAGGTGTCGATCACGGTCAGCGGCCCGCTATAGGTCGAGGTGCCGTTGTTGATGATGTCGATGACGAAGCTGCACACGCCATCGGCGGTGCAGGCTTCGGCACGGGCACGCTTTTTCAGGATCAGGTCGGTCTTCTTCTCGACCGGCGGCCGGCAATCGCGGTCGCGATCGCCACGCCGGCAGATCGGGATCGAGGCGCAGCCACGGTCGTTGGCCTGGCTGCCGAACAGCGGCTTGCCGCTGGCGGCATAGTTATAGGCGGCACAGTTGCGCAAGCTTGCGCCTTGCCAGCTCCCGGCCGGCTTGAAGCCGAGCTCGAGGTCGACGAAAGCTCCCGGATTGAGCGTAGTCACCGGATGGGTGCACGTCATCGGCGCGGTGCCGGGCACACAGACCCAGGGCGGATTGGGCCCTGAGTCGAGCGTCGAGCCGGCCGGCAGTGTCACGTCGTCGAGTACGATCTTGCCGTTATAGGGCGCGTCGCCGACATTGCTGACCCGGATGGTGAAGTCGCAGCCGCCGCCCATGGTACAGCGCGTGACATCGGCGCGTTTCTCGACCTTCAGGTCCGGTTGCCTGTCCCTGGGCGGACATCTCTGGTCACGCGGGATGACAATGTCGATGGTCTGCGTGCAGCAGAGCCCCCAACCCTCTTTCTGCCCGGCATAGGTCTCGATGCCGGTGACGACGAGGTGGATGACGTCGCCGGGCGAGGCGCCGACGATCTTCCAGTTCAGCACACCGCCGCCGGCCGGCACCTTCTGGGTGTCGGGGACTATGGTGATGCCGGGCGTCGTCGTCGAAAGCTGCACCCATTTGCCGTCCATCTCGGGACCGACAGGCATATGGTAGATGAAGGCGCCGCCGCCGGGCACGCAGTCGACCGTGCCGCGCTCCACCTTGAAGCATTCCTTGCCGGGTGGCGGCGGTGGCGGCGGATTGCACTTGGTCAGGTCGATCCGGATCGAGGTTTTTTCGCCGGTGAGAAAATTGCCGTCGTCCGGCTTACCGGGATCCTGCGACGGGATGACAGTTCCCGTGCCGGTGCCGACGGTGACTTTGATCAGGCCCTGATTGTCGACCGTCGCCGGCGCGGGGAACGCCGCATGGTCGATCCTGGCGGTGATGCGGAACGTGATGACGCGTTCGCCCAGTGCGCCCGAGCCGTCGAGGTCGGAAGCGGAAATCCGGAAATCGGAAACCGTTGCGGTGTCGTTGGGGCCGGCCGAATTGCTGAGGACGGCGCCGGGCAGAGATCCGCCCGACGCATCGGTGCCGTCACCGGAGACCTGCACATTGGTGATTTGCAGGCCGTGCGGCAGCTGGTCCTTGAAGTCGAGCCGGGCTCTCTTCAGCGAAGCCGCCAGGCCCGGGCTGGCGAAGCCTTGCGGGGCGCCGCGCAGGCCGAAGCTCAACATGTAGAAGACATAATCGCAGCTTCGCTGGCCGCCGGTCTTGGTGAAGACCGGCACGGCCCGTCCGGGCTCCGGATTGATGATGCGCGGATTGTCGAGCCTGAATTCCATATCCGGGCCGGCGGCCTGGACGGTCTTGGCCGGAGCCGTGTCTTCGGCAAGTGCCGGCAGCGCAGGCAGCATGGGGACCGCGATACCAGCCGCCACCAGCCAGAGCGCAGCGCGCCGGGCAAAAGACAGGCGCCTCGTGTTCATGACGGTTGATTTGTCGGCGACGCCAAGCAGGGAGCGTGCGAGATTGTTCATCGTCCCCTCCTCAACGTTCGCAGCTGACGGCTGGCATTCTGAGCGGCAAGGTCATCTTGCAGCAAGGGTAGTAGCCGCCCTTGTCCTTGTCGGACTTCCTGTAGAAGCAGAGCCCGACATCGACCGTGTCGCCCGGATCGTGGCCGGTGATGCCGATCGTGTAGGGCTTATCAGGCGCATGTGACATGGGCGAGGTCACCCCGATGCCTGGCGTCCTGGACCTTGTCTCGGTCGACGGCTGGGCTTTGATCGAATCGCCGCCGAAGCCGGTATGGTCATGAAGGTAGAGGTCCGCCTCGAGCCCGCGCGGCGTGCAGAAATATCTGACATCGTCGACATCGAGACAGGGGGGCAGGTTGCCGGGCGGTGGGAAGTCCGGCGGATAGAACGGTGGCAGGTAGCCGCCCGGGATTTCCTCATAATAGCCGGCGCGGCCCTCGCAGGGATACCAGACGGCGACGTCGCCGACATGGCCTTCCACTTCCGGGTCCTCGAAATAGCCGTCGAAGTCGACGAACCAGGAGCCGAAAGGCGGCACATTGGCCGGCTTGACCAGTTCCCTGGGCGTGATCTGCACACCGTGGACGGCTAGCGGCCCGCCAGCGGCGAGCCGCTCGGCAAGGGCCGGATTGTCACGCAATTTGTCGCCTGACTTGACCAGCGTCTGGGTGCAGGCCGAGGTATCGAGATTGCCCTCGGCATCATAGCCATATTGCAGGTCCAGCCCGCCGGCCGACTGCCGGAAACCTTGCGGGAAACCGACCGCATATTCCTGCGGCGCTTCCACCCAGGCCGATTCCGTTGCCGGATCGTCCGGAGACTCGCGCCAGTAGCGGACGACCTCGCCCTTGCCGGAATCGGCGAACTGGCTGTAGTCGTAGCGGTTCTCGACCGGGCCGCGCTGGGCCAGGTACATGAAGCCGCTATTGTCGAAGGCGATGTCGGTGATGGCATAGTCCTTTTCGGCCTTGACCGTCAGCTCCCAACGGGGATCGCCGGCGAAGCGGCCGTCGCGGGCAATGCCCACCGACCAGATCTCGGCCTTCTCGCCGACGGAATAATAGAGCCGGCCGCCATGATAGGCGACGGCCCAGACACGGCGCTCGTCCTGGGTGTAGCCCCAGGTCTCGGGGTCTTCCGTGTCGAAGGCGGCCCCCTTTATGTCCATGACGGCGCCATCGTCGGCGACCGGAGCCAGGCCATGCGCCGGGCGCCCGGCGACGCCATGGTCGAACGTGTCGACCAGCGCGCCACCGGCGTCGATGCGATGGATCAGGCCGGTATCGAGGTCGGAGGCGAAGACCTGACGGTGGATGGGGTCGAAGGAGAGATTGCCGATGCCCGGCCCGCTGTTGGTATCGATATCGGCGAATTTGGCGACCTGGCCGGTGATGCCGTCGATCTTCCAGATCGTACCCGGCCCGCCGCCGTTCTCGGTGCCGAACTGGCCCTCCATGAAAGCAGCGCCTGCCATGCCGCGGCGCTGCCGCTCCGGACGGCCGTCATCGTCGGCGTCAGGCGTGACGATGCGGATGCCATGCAGCGAGGTGGCGCCGGCATAGAGATTGGGGATGCCTGACTGGACGCCATCGCGCATGCCGTCATCATAGGTGAGGCCGAACACCTGGCCGATCTGGCCTGATGTCACCTCGAAAGGCGGCGGCGTGTAGACGAGCTGGCCCGAAGCCGGCCCGCCCAGGCGTGAAACGTCGAAAACGCGCAAGGTGGCGCGCGCCGTGTCGATGAAGGTTTCGTCGACCGGATCGACGCCGGGCGGCAGGCCCCCCTTTTCGGAATCAGAAGAGTCGAAATCGGGAATGACAGTGCCGGAAAAGCCGGTGACCGCCATCGAGCCGGGATAGATGATCCGGGTTTCCTGCGCCCGCGCGGGGCCGCCAAGCCACAGGCCGGCGGTCAGCGCTAGGACAAGAAATGCGCTGGTTGCCTTCGCCACGCGGCGCAATCGGCCGGCACGAAAGGGCACGAACCGGCCGTGATCGCGAGACATGGAACTCCCCCCGAAGTCTAAGGGAGAACCAACCGATCCTGCCGCGCAAACCAAGGCAAGGCGCGGCGTTCCGGCACGTTCGTCCCCGATCGAATTGTCTGCTTTCCTCATGATTACGATACGCCCGCCCCTGTGCAGGGTCAACGGAACCAGCGGAAAGCCAAGCGCATCGACCTTGTCTCGAAGACGATGGTCGCGCCGAGCTCCTGTTGGTCGGGGAGGCCATGGCGTCCCTGGGGTGCTGGTCATGGTGGCTCCCTTTCCCGTGGCCGCATGATGCGGCGCCTGAGCGTCAGTCGGACGCGAAGGCGGAAAGGTTCACAGAGGGGCCTGGCTATTCTTCCAAACGACAGCGAGGCAGGCCTGATCGGGTCGTTTTTCCATGCGCTGGCGAGGATGGTGGAAGCGTTGCGCAGAATGCTTGCGCCCGATGCCGCCTGTTCTTATATACGCGCCAAGCCGTCCAGCGCCGCGACAGCGGTTGCCGAACGGGATTTCTTGTGAACAGGGGCTTTCGTCGGAACGCCTTACGGGTCCTGAGAGCCTGCTTAGCGGAGAGACTAGAAAAATGGCAAAAGTAATCGGTATCGATCTTGGCACCACCAACTCCTGCATCGCCATCATGGATGGCAAGGAACCGAAGGTGATCGAGAATGCGGAAGGCGCGCGCACGACGCCTTCCATCGTCGCCATTTCGGGCGACGGAGAACGTCTCGTCGGCCAGCCGGCCAAGCGCCAGGCGGTCACCAATCCTGAAAACACCATCTTCGCGGTCAAGCGCCTGATCGGCCGCCGCTATGACGATCCGGTGACGGAAAAGGACAAGAAGCTTGTCCCCTACAAGATCGTCAAGGGTGACAATGGCGATGCCTGGGTCGAGGCCGGCGGCAAGAAGCAGTCGCCCAGCCAGATCTCGGCCATGATCCTGCAGAAGATGAAGGAAACGGCGGAAGCCTATCTCGGCGAGAAGGTCGAGAAGGCGGTCATCACCGTTCCGGCCTATTTCAACGACGCCCAGCGCCAGGCGACCAAGGACGCCGGCAAGATCGCCGGCCTCGAAGTGCTGCGCATCATCAACGAGCCGACCGCGGCGGCCCTCGCCTACGGCCTCGACAAGAAGGACGGCAAGACCATCGCCGTCTATGACCTTGGCGGCGGCACGTTCGACATTTCGGTGCTCGAGATCGGCGATGGCGTGTTCGAGGTGAAGTCGACCAATGGCGACACCTTCCTCGGCGGCGAGGATTTCGACATGCGCCTGGTCGAATATCTGGCGGCCGAGTTCAAGAAGGAACAGGGCATCGATCTGAAGAACGACAAGCTCGCCCTCCAGCGCCTCAAGGAGGCTGCCGAAAAGGCCAAGATCGAGCTGTCGTCGACGACGCAGACCGAGATCAACCTGCCGTTCATCACCGCCGACGCGACTGGCCCGAAGCACCTGACGCTGAAGCTGACGCGCGCCAAGTTCGAAAGCCTGGTCGAAGACCTCGTCCAGCGCACCATCGATCCGTGCAAGGCGGCGCTCAAGGATGCCGGCCTGAAGGCTGGCGAGATCGACGAAGTCGTCCTGGTCGGCGGCATGACCCGCATGCCCAAGATCCAGGAGATCGTGAAGCAGTTCTTCGGCAAGGAGCCGCACAAGGGCGTCAACCCCGATGAGGTCGTCGCACTCGGCGCCGCCATCCAGGCCGGCGTGCTGCAGGGCGATGTCAAGGATGTGCTGCTGCTCGACGTGACCCCGCTGTCGCTCGGCATCGAGACGCTGGGCGGCGTGTTCACCCGGCTGATCGAGCGCAACACGACGATCCCGACCAAGAAGAGCCAGGTGTTCTCGACGGCCGAGGATTCGCAGTCGGCCGTGACCATCCGGGTCTTCCAGGGCGAGCGCGAAATGGCCGCCGACAACAAGGCGCTCGGCCAGTTCGACCTGGTCGGCATTCCGCCGGCTCCGCGCGGCGTGCCGCAGATCGAGGTCACCTTCGACATCGACGCCAACGGCATTGTCAACGTTTCGGCCAAGGACAAGGGCACCGGCAAGGAGCACCAGATCCGCATCCAGGCCTCGGGCGGCCTTTCGGACGCCGACATCGAGAAGATGGTGAAGGACGCCGAAGCCAATGCCGAGACCGACAAGAAGCGGCGTGCGCTGGTCGAGGCCCGCAACCAGGCCGAGGCGCTGGTGCATTCCTCGGAGAAGTCGCTGAAGGAATATGGCGACAAGGTCTCGGAAGCCGACCGCACGGCGATATCGGACGCGATCGCGGCTCTGAAGACCGCCACCGAGGGTGACGACGCAGCGGAAATCGAAGCCAAGAGCCAAGCGCTCGCGGAGGCTTCGATGAAGCTCGGCCAGGCCATGTACGAAGCCTCGCAGAAGGAAGCGGCGGAAGCCGACGCCAAGGCGGACGCCGCCAAGGACTCGGATGTGGTCGATGCCGATTTCGAGGAAATCGACGAGGACGACGACAAGAAGAAGTCGGCCTGAACCGGCTGACGGCAAGACAAAGCGGAAAGCCCGGCGCAAAGCCGGGCTTTTTTGCAACCCTGGCAGAAAAAGTGCGGAAAAAATCGTCGAAAAGCACGAACAGCTCCGCACCGGCCCTAGCATCCGGGCTGCGCCGATCCTAAATCGTGGCAACGTGCCGGCAAACGACGCAACACTGCATGAAGACGTTGAGCATCCGGACAGCGGGAAAAAATGAAAGCTGATTTCTACGAAACGCTGGGCGTGCACAAGGGTGCCGACGACAAGGAACTGAAGAGCGCTTTTCGCAAGCTCGCCATGCAGTTCCACCCCGACCGCAATCCGGGCGACCATGCCTGCGAGCACAAGTTCAAGGAAATCAACGAAGCCTACGAGACGCTGAAGGACCCCCAGAAGCGCGCGGCCTATGACCGTTTCGGGCACGCGGCCTTCGAGCAGGGCGGCATGAACGGCGGCGCACACGGCTTCGGCGCCGGCGGCTTCGCCGACATCTTCGAGGATATTTTCGGCGACATGATGGGCGGCCGCCAGCGCCGCTCTTCGGGCGGCCGCGAGCGCGGCGCCGACCTGCGCTATAACATGGAAATCTCGCTGGAAGAGGCCTTTGCCGGCAAGACCGCGCAGATCCGCGTGCCGGCCTCGATCTCGTGCTCGGAATGCTCGGGAACCGGCGCCAAGCCCGGAACCCAGCCGGTCACCTGCTCGATGTGCAACGGCCACGGCAAGGTGCGCGCCACGCAAGGCTTCTTCTCCATCGAGCGCACCTGCCCGCAATGCCAGGGCCGCGGCCAGACCATCAAGGATCCGTGCCCGAAATGCGCCGGCCAGGGCCGCGTCACCGAGGAGCGTTCGCTGTCGGTCAACATTCCGGCCGGCATCGAGGACGGCACCCGTATCCGGCTTGCCAATGAGGGCGAAGCCGGCCTGCGCGGCGGGCCGTCGGGCGACCTCTACATTTTCCTGGCGGTCAAACCGCACGAATTCTTCCAGCGCGACGGCGCCGACCTCTACTGCAAGGTGCCGATCTCGATGACGACGGCCGCCCTTGGCGGCTCGTTCGAGGTGACGACGCTGGACGGAACGCAGACCAAGGTGAAGGTGCCGGAAGGCACCCAGAACGGACGCCAGTTCCGCCTCAAGGGCAAGGGCATGCCGGTGCTGCGCCAGCCCAATGTCGGCGACCTCTACATCCAGACGGCGGTCGAGACACCGCAGAACCTGTCGCGCCGCCAGCGCGAGTTGCTTGAAGAGTTCGAACAGCTCTCCTCACAGGACAATTCCCCCCAGTCGAGCGGCTTTTTCGCCCGCATGAAGGACTTTTTCGAGTCGTTCGGCGAGCATTGATCGACGGCCTGTGCACGTGTGGCTTGCCTTGCCGGCGTCGGCGGCCTCCCCACCTGCCGGCAACCAAGACACACCGTCAACCGCAGAAGGCGCGCATTTTTGGACGCGACGAAAACTATCTTATCCACGACATTGGCATGACCCTGCCTTGCCTTGGGCGGCTTAGGTGTTAAGTAGCTCTCAGGGGAGCGCTGAGGAGAGCTTGCATGACACGTGGTCCGGGACTGCGGAAGGCGCTTGCCGAAAAGTTCGACGACGAGCTGAAGTTCTTCAAGGGCTGGATCGACAAGCCGAAGACGGTCGGGTCGATCGTGCCGACCAGCTCCATCACCGCCCGCAAGATGGCCTCGATCGTCGACCCGAAGTCCGGCCTGCCGGTGCTCGAGGTCGGGCCCGGCACCGGCGTCATCACCCGCGCCATACTGGCCCAGGGCGTGAGGCCTGAAAACCTCTACGCAGTCGAATATTCTACCGATTTCGTGCGCCATCTGCGCCGGCTCTATCCCGGCGTCAACGTCATCGAGGGCGACGCCTTCAATCTCAACGCCACGCTTGGCGACAAGAGCGGGATGATGTTCGATTCGGTGGTCTCGGGCGTGCCGCTGCTCAACTTCCCGGTCGCCCAGCGTATCGCCTATATCGAAAGCCTGCTCGACCGCATTCCGGCCGGCCGGCCGATCGTGCAGCTGACCTACGGCCCGATGTCGCCGATCCCGCCCGGCCGCGGCGACTACACGGTCAAGCATTTCGACTTCATCATCCGCAACATTCCGCCGACGCAGCTGTGGATCTACCGGCGCGAGGCGCATTAGGGATTGCGAAGTCGACCGCGAATGTCTTCGAAAGTCGACGCTTTGCCTGATCTGCATTGATTTGAGCGGGCTCTGGCTGTACCTGTCCGGGAACAAGGTTAGCCAATGGCAGTGATCCCAAGAATCTTGGTCTTTGCCGGCTCGGTCCGGATCGGGGCCTTCAGTGGCAGGACTGCCGACGTGGCGCAGAAGGAACTTGCGGTGCAAGGCGCCGAGGTCACCCGCATTTCGCTTGCCGACTATCCCCTGCCGATCCTGGACGAGGATCTCGAGAAGGAAAAAGGCGTCCCCGAAAACGCCCTGAAACTCGCCCGGATGATCATTGCCCATGACGGGCTGCTGATCGCCACGCCCGAATACAACGGCTCCATTCCGCCGCTGCTCAAGAACACGATCGACTGGGTGAGCCGGGTGCGCAAGGATGGCGGCCGTGCGGTGAGGCCGTTTGCCGGCAAGGTCGCCGGCCTCAGTTCGTCTTCCAGCGGACACTTCGCCGGGATACGCTGCATCAATCATCTGCGCGCCGTGCTGGTGCGTTGCCAGATGGAGGTGGTGACGCCGGAATGCTCGGTGCCGGAAGGCGGCAATGCCTTCGACGAGGACGGGCGTTTCAGGGACGAACGACTACACCAATCGATGGAGCACCTATGCCGCACGCTGATCGAAACCTCGCGCATGCTGTCGACCCGGGTCGAGCCGTGATCGCCAGCGCGATGCAAGCCGACACAATGCGCGAAAGGCTGATCGTCGGCCTCGACGTGCCGAGCTTGAAGGAGGCCGAGAAGGCGGTGCGCGAACTCGACGGCGTCGTCTCCTTCTACAAGATCGGCTACCAGCTCGCCTTCGCTGGCGGGCTCGATTTCGCCAGGGAGCTCGCCAGCGGGGGCAGCAAGATCTTTCTCGACATGAAGCTGCTCGACATCGACAACACGGTGGCCAAGGGGGTCGAGAACATCGTCAAGATGGGTATGACCATGCTGACGCTGCATGCCTACCCAAAGACCATGCGGGCGGCGGTGGAGGCGGCGAGAGGCAGCGAGCTTTGCCTGCTTGCCGTCACCGTGCTGACGTCGATGGACGAACAGGACGTGATCGACGCCGGCTATGAATACGATCCGCACACGCTGGTGCTGCGGCGTGCGGAACAGGCGCTGCATGCCGGCATGGGCGGCATCGTCTGCTCGGCCGCGGAAACAGAGGCGGTGCGCCGCATCGTCGGGCCCGACATGGCGGTGGTGACGCCAGGCATACGCCCCGCCGGCAGCGACCATGGCGACCAGAAGCGCGTGATGACGCCGGCCGATGCCATCCGAAGCGGCTCCAGCCATCTGGTCGTCGGGCGCCCGATCGTCGCCGCGGCGGACAGACGCGCGGCGGCTGAAGCCATCCTCGACGAAATGCGCTCGGCATAATTTCCAACGAACGGTTCGGAGAAGAAGAATGCCCAAGGGATACTGGATCGCCCGCGTCGATGTGCGCGATGCGGAAGGCTACAAGGATTATGTCGCCGCCGCCAAACCGGCCTTCGAGCGCTTCGGCGCGAAGTTCCTTGCGCGCGGCGGCGAGCATGAAAAGGCCGAAGGGGCCGGGCGCGCGCGCAACGTCGTCATCGAGTTCGAGACGCTTGCCGCCGCGCATGACTGCTACCATTCGCCGGAATACCAGCGCGCCGCCGCCATTCGCCAGAAGGTGGCCGACGGCGAGATCGTGCTGGTCGAAGGCGTCTGAAGTCTATCCCGGCCAGCACCCGGTGCTGGCGGCGGCCTTCACAGGAAGTCCTCACGGCTCACAACCCGCAGCCTGGCCAGCAGGCGATGCCCTGACCGGTTGTCCTTGAGAGACAACCGGCGCAGCCGTTCGACAACGGCCGCTACATGGCCGGCTCACAACCCGTTCAGCAATCGACGCCCGAGTAGGCCTTAGCCCCGGTTATCGCGATGCCGGCTGGTCGCCTATTGACATGCAGGTATTTACCTGCATATTATGACTTCACACAGAGTGAAGCCGATGGATGCGGACAAGGTTTTCAAAGCGCTGGGCGACCCGACACGCAGAAGGCTGCTTGACCTTCTGTGCGAGAAGAACGGGCAGACGCTGGGCCAGCTTTGCGAACATCTCGATATGGCCAGGCAATCCGCCACCCAGCACATCGACCTGCTGGAGGCGGCCAACCTGGTGAGCACGGTCAAACGCGGCCGCGAGAAGCTGCATTTCATCAATCCCGTACCGCTGCACGAGGTCTACGAGCGGTGGGTGCGCAAATTCGAACGCCAGCGGCTCAGCCTGCTGCACGACCTGAAACAGGAACTCGAAGGAGAAGACCAATGACCGCAGAGATGACCAGCTTTGTCTACGTGACCTACATCCGCTCGACGCCACAAAAAGTGTTCGAGGCCATAACCAGGCCCGACATCGCACGGCGTTACTGGGGCCACGAGAACGTCTCGGACTGGAAGGTTGGATCGAAATGGGAACATATCCGCGCCAATGACGAGCGGACCGTCGAACTGGTCGGCAAGGTCGTCGAGATTTCACCGCCGACGCGTCTCGTGATGACCTGGGCAAACGCTTCGCAGGCCGACGATCCATCGAAATACAGCCGGGTGACGTTCGCCATCGAGGAATACGACACCATGGTGCGGCTGACCGTCAGCCATGACGAACTCGAAGCCGGCAGCGGCATGGCGAAGGGCGTCAGCCAGGGATGGCCGGCGGTGCTGTCCAGCATGAAATCCTTTTTGGAAACCGGCAGCGGCATCGACATTTTCGCCAAGCCGAAATCGGCCTGACCAGCAAATCCGTCTGCGGGAAAACGACAATGACCAAACGCTACACCGGCGGATGCGCATGCGGTGCGATCCGCTATGAAACGAGCAGCGAACCCATCTTCGAAAACCACTGCCAATGCCACGAGTGCCAGAAGCGAAGCGGCACGGGCCACAGCTCCTATCTGACCTTTCCTGGGCGAGCCGATGTGACGATAACGGGCGAAGCGAGCACCTGGCGGGTGGCGGGCGACAGCGGCAACGAAAAGATCCACGCCTTCTGCCCGACCTGCGGAACGCCGGTCTACCTGACGCAGGTCGCAAGACCGGAGCTGATAGCGGTGCACGCGACCAGCCTTGACGACCCGAGCCAGTTCAATCCGCAGGTGGTCACATATGCCATCCGCGGCCATGCCTGGGACATGATCGACCCCTCCCTGCAGACATTCGAGCGAATGCCTTTGGGATAGACACACCGGAACGTGGAAGCATTACGATGCTGCGGGTTCGCTTACCGCCGCACCGCTAAGAAGCGACGGTCCGGGCCGTTATCCTGTTCGCGGCGGTTTCCGCCATGGCGTCGGCAAGCCCCAGCCCCCATTGCGACCTGCAATAGGCGCGGAAATCGAAGCAAGGCAGGCCGGGGCAAACCTCGAATTCTATGAGGTGAACGGTGTCGTCGGGCTCGACCCTGAGATCGATGGAAAACACGTCGCGCAGGCCGAGCCCGCTCATCAGCCGCTCGGCGATGGCGCGGACTTTTGCATCGGCGACCGGCTGGCTTTCGGCGACCGGAAGCAGAAGCGGCTCGGCGTATTTGCCCGCCGCCTTCGCCGCCTCGCCGGTCTCGCCGTAAAGCGCCAGGCTGTCTTCCATGGTCTGGAAATCGCCGCCGGACTCGACGAAGGCGACGCCGAGCGCTTCGACGCCGGTGTCCGGCCTCAGGCCCAGGAGACTGGCGCGCGCGTTGCGGCCGGCGACATAGGGCTGGACGACGACGTCGTCGCGATAGGCGGCGAAAACACGCCGGCTAAGCTCCAGCGCATGGCCGAGATCGCCGCAGCGCGAATCCGGCCAGATGCCGATCTTGGCGCCGAGCCGGTTCGGCTTGACGAACCAGCCGGCGGCGGAAACCGGCGGTTCGACCAGCCATTGTCCGTTGCGCGCCAGACCGGCCTGCGGCACCGGCAGGCCCAGCGCGCCGAGCACGGCGCCGGAGCGAAACTTGTCCTGGCAGAGGGCGAACAACGAATCGTCGGCGCCGATCGTCTTCAGGCCGTTCAGCCTGGCAAGCGCAGGCGCCGCGCCGCCTCGGAAATAGGCGATGCCGTCGGTCAGCGTCCAGACCAGCGTGGCGGCCAGATCGGCCTTGGCGAGCATATCGGCGGCATCGTCCAACTCCACCGCCGCAAAGCCGAGACCGCGCCGCCCGAAGGCAGAAGCGAGCGCGCCGAACTCGTGCGCGAGATCGGTCGATTGCGCCAGGTAAGAAGCGATTTCGGCGGCACGCTCCGGCGCGTGGCCATCGGCTAGGAGCCGCTCGAGGCAGGCCTTTTCCGGCTCATGGACGAGGATCAGCCTGGGGCTGGACATGACATGATTCCCAGTGGTGCAATTCCACACCATCGCATGGCAGAGACGTCAGGCTTTCGCGAAACCGACGCGGGCCGGACGCCTGCGTGACAGCCGGCCGAATGATCCAGTCAGGTGCGGTGGGAACCCGTCGCCTGCAGGCCGGCATAGCGTGAGTGCCAGGTGCCCTAGGCGATCAGTACGCGCGGCTCGAACCGGCCATTGACCTCGATGTCGAGGAGGAAGGTCATGCCAGCCTGGGGGTCGAGCTGGCGCTGCTTGTCGTCCTTGCCGTGCCAGGCCGAGGTAACCGCCAGCCGGCTGGCGTTCTTGCCGACAAAGGCCGGGCAGGAAGGCTGCGTCACCGGCATGGCGATCGTGCGCACCAGCTTGCCGTCCGGGGCGTAGCCCTTGACCACCTTGCCGCCCCAGACGGCATTCCACAGGATGCCGTCGCGGTCGAGCACAGAGCCGTCGACGAAGCCCTTGGCCGACCGGTGATCGACGAACACCTTCGGCTCGCCCGCCGGCAGGCCGGTCGCCGGATCGCAGGCAACACGCATCAACAGCCCGGTCGACGTGTCGGTGTAATAGGCGAGCGCGCCGTCCGCGGAAAAACAGATCGAGTTCGACACGGTGATGTCGGAGAACAGCTTGCGCAATTCGCCCTTGAAGAACCAGTAAATCGCGCCGGCGCGCTTCTCCTCGCCCTTGCCCATCGTGCCGGTCCACAGGGCGCCGCAGGGATGGACGCGGGAATCGTTGGAACGGGTGACCGGATTGTCGGCCTCGACAGGCGTGTGCAGCGTCATCCTGCCGGTGGCGACGTCGCGGACAAAAAGCCCGGTTTCGGTGGCGATCAGCTGGCGCTTGTCGTCGATGATGGCGATAGCGCTGGCCATCCGGCCGAGCTCGTGCACCTGGGTCGCCCCGCCGGACAGGCGCTTTTCCAGGAGATGGCCCTTGACGATGTCGAACCAGTAGAGTGTGTCTGTGGCGGGGTCGTAGCTCGGCCCCTCGCCGAGCTGGCAGACATGGTCGGAAAAAACCGAAACGATCGCTTCGCTCATCATGCCTCTCCGAACACCGCATCCCAGGCTGTTACCGCCGCCTGGGCCCGCGCGGCCACGTCGTCGACGCTCATGCCCGGCTTGAACAGGCTGGAGCCGAGGCCGAAGACGGAGACGCCGGCGGCCTTGTAGCCGGCAAAGTCCTTTTCCGAGACGCCGCCGACCGCGCCGACCAGCGTCGAAGCCGGCAGCACGGCACGCATCGCCGAAATGCCCGATGCACCCAGCACGCTCGCCGGGAAGAATTTCAGCGCCGAGGCGCCAAGCCGGATCGCCTGGAAGGCTTCCGTCGGCGTGAACACACCCGGCATGGTCACCATGCCGTAATGCATGGCGCGCCCCATCACCTCGGCATCGATGTTGGGGCTGACCAGCAGCCGGCCGCCGGCCTCGTGCAGGCCATCGACATCGACCGCGGTCAGCACCGTGCCGGCACCGACCAGGGCTGTTTTCGGCAGCACTTGGACAATCCTGGCGATAGACGAAAACGGCTGAGGCGAATTGAGCGGCACCTCGATAGCCTCGATGCCGGCATCGAACAATGCCTGGCCGATGGCGATCGCCTCGCTTGCCTTGAGGCCGCGCAGGATGGCGACCAGCCCGCGCTTGAGCTTCGGGAAGGCAGCGGTCTGGCTCATCGGGCAACTCCGGTTCTGGCGATCATGCCGTTCTCGCGCGCCGCCTCGATCAGTCCGGCGCGCACCGCCTCGTCAGCGTCGACGGTCCGCACGCCAAGCCCGGCAAGGCCGAGCGCCTGCCGATAAAGCACCGCAAGCGCGCCGGAGGCAATCAGCACCACCGATGTGGCGCCGGCGGCCTGGCGGCGCCTCGCCGAAGCGATCTCGCCGCCGATCAGCAGGCCGGACAGACAGGCCGCGGCATCGTCGGCCTTCAAATCCTGGAGCAGGCCGGCGGCGCGGATCGAAAACAGCCTTGCGCTGACGTCGCCACCTTCATCCAGCGCCGCCTCGCACCAGCGGCTGAAGAAGGGGTTGTCGGCTTCAACCGGCTTGGGATGCTCGCCGAGCGAATGGCGCAGGATCGAATGCGCGGCCAGCACCGAGAACAGCTCGCCGGTCGGCCAGGTGCCGAAACCGGCAACGGCGCCGTCCTCGACCAGAACCCATTTCGAATGGGTGCCCGGCATGCAGACGATTTCACGGCCCTTTGCCGGCAAACCGGCGCCGGCAAGCTGTGTCTCCTCGCCACGCATGACGTCGGGCGCATCGGCCAGGCGCTGGGCGAGGCCGGGTACGATGCGAATGTCGCGGCACTCCCCCGGGATCCGGGCCGCGCCGGCCAGGATGGCGCCGATCGGCGCCGGCACGCTGACATAGGGCGCTTCGAGCCAGCCTTGGCGCGAGCCTGCCATGCCGCAGATGATGACGGGCAGCGTTTCAGGCGCGCCCATGGCGGCGAGATGATCCTCGAGAACCCGGGAAAAGCCCTTGTCGCGCGCGGTGATCAGTCCGTCGTCGCCGCGACGCTCGGCAAGCACCTTGCCGCCGCCGTCGATCAGCCAGGCACGAAGCCGGGTCGTGCCCCAATCGAGCGCCGCGACTGCCGGCACATTGCCGGCAAATCGGGGGCCGGCAAACCCGGGGCTCACAGGAAACCTCCATCGACGATCAGCATTTGCGCGGTCAGCATGCGCGAGGCATCCGAGGCCAGGAAAAGCACGGTGCCGACCAAATCGTCCGGCCGCATGACATCCTTGATGCACTGCTTGGCGACATGAGAGGCAAGCGCCTGTTCCGTGACCCAGCGTTCCTGCTGCCGTTCCGTGATGACCCAGCCGGGCGCGACGGCGTTGACGCGGATACGGTCGGGGCCGAGCTTGCCGGCCAAACCCTTGGTAAGGCCGAGTATGCCCGCCTTGGCGGCGGTGTAGGCCGGCATGTCGGGGTGGTTGATCAGGTAGGAGGTCGAGGTGAAGTTGATGATCGAGCCGCCGCCGGCGCGCTTCATGCCAGGCGCCACGGCCTGCGCGGTGAAGAAATGCGGTCTGAGGTTGATCGCCTGGTTGTTGTCCCAGAACTCCACCGTCACGTCCTCGACGGCGTGGCGTTCGTCCCAGGCGGCATTGTTGACCAGCACGGTGACGTCGCCATGCGCTTCGGCCGCCTTCGCGGCAGACGCCCGCAGCGATTCGATGTCGCGCAGATCGGTCTTGAGGTAGAGCGGCCGGCGGCCGAGCTCTTTCTCGATGCGGTCGGCAAGCGCGGTGCTGGGCTTGTCGGCGATATCGATGAAGGCGACCTTGGCGCCCTGGCGCATGAAACCCTCGGTCAATGCCGCGCCGATGCCGGAGCCGCCGCCGGTGATCAGCACCGAAGCACCTTCGAGGTCGGCAAAACGTGCCGATGGCATCATGGTTTTCGTCTCCCGGGTTGACCGGCGCGCATCCTAGCCAGACCGGTCCGGCGGGCAAGGGCGAAAAGACGGATTTTCCGGCTTATGTCTGACAAAAAGCCTGGAGGCCGCGCACGGGCACGCCTGGACTTCGATCGGGACGGACGATCGCCGTTCAGATCGCCTTGGCGCGCAGGGCGCCACGGAAGGAGTCGCGGAGATAGCCGAGCGTGGCGTCGGCGTCGGCCGGCTTGCCGAACAGATAGCCCTGCCCACCGGCGCAGCCGAACTGGACGAGCCGGTCGGCCTGCGCCTCTTCCTCGATGCCTTCGGCGACGACATCCATGCCAAGCCCTTCGCACATTGCGAGAATGGCGCGGATGATGTGCTCCGACGGGCGGTCATCCAGAATGGAGGAGACGAAGGCGCGGTCGATCTTGAGCTTGTCGAAATGGAATTCGCGCAGCCGCCCGAGCGAGGACTGGCCGGTGCCGAAATCGTCCAGCGAAACGCGGATGCCGACGCGGCGCAGGTCCTCGACGATCTGCGCGGCCGAGGCCGGATCGTTCATCAGGCCGGTCTCGGTTATCTCTATCTCCAGACGGCGCGGATCGAAGCCGGTGCGGTCGAGGATCGCCAGTATGTGCAGGCCGGTGTTCTGGTCGACGAGCTGCGAGGGCGACAGGTTGAAGGACAGGAACAGGTCCTTCGGCCAGCTCCTCGCCGCCTCGGTCGCCTTGCGCAGCACCAGCTGCGACAGCGGGCCGATGATGCCGCGCTCCTCGGCGATCGGAATGAAGACGGTCGGCGGTACCGAGCCGAGATCGCGGTCGGTCCAGCGCGCCAGCGTCTCGAAGCCGATGGTGCGGCGCGTGGCGAGGTCGACGATCGGCTGGAAATGCGGCTCAACCTCGCCGGCCGAGACGGCGCGGCGCAGCGCCTGCTCGATGCGGGTGACGCGCTTGGCCGCCTCTTCCATTTCGCGGGTATAAACGACGACCCGCCCGCGGCCGGACCGCTTGGCATGGTAAAGCGCCGTTTCGGCCTTGTTGATGAGGATCTCGGTGGTCTCGTCGCCGGAATAGAACAGCGAACAACCAACGGAGGCCGACAGCCTGGCGGTGCGCTCGCCGACATCGTAAGGGGCGGATAGGATCTCGATCAGCATGCGCGACTTTTCGGCCGCCGCCTCCTCTGAGAACACCAGCGGGTAGAGGAAGGCGAATTCATCGGCGCCGATGCGGCAGACCGTGGAATGGCCGTCCATCGAGGCGCGCAGCCGCATCGCCACCTGGATCAGGATGTCGTCGCCGGCCTTGTGGCCGAACAGATCGTTGATCGGCTTGAAGCCATCAAGGTCGAGAATGCCGACGGTGAAGGGCGCGGGATCGTCGGCACGGTCGCTGATCAGGCGATCGACCTTGTCGAAGAAGCGGCGATGGTTGCCAAGCCCGGTCAACGGATCGGTGAATGCCAGATCCGTGCTCTCCCTGTTTGCCTGACCGGTGCCAAACGAAGTTTGCATCGGTGTCCCTGTTTCTCGAAGTCGGAATTTATGCCCGAGACTGGCAGCAAACCCTTTAGGAAACGTATCGGGAAAATCGATTTTTCGCCGCTAAAGCGCGTTGTTCTCCGCAAAGCCGTCCAGGCTCAAGGGCGTCGTCGCTCACGCGGATTCTCAACCGGCGGGGCGAACGCGATAGAGCTCCAGCGGCGCGCCCTGGGTCTCCGCCACCGGTTCCAGCCAATCCGGCACGCCGCCATGCATCAGCCCGGCCAGAAAGCCGTCAGGCGCCTTGGCTGCGAGAAGCCTCGTTTCGGGGTTGCCGCGGCAGAGCGCGACAATCCCGACGCGATGGCTTGCCACGACGGCTTTCGCGTCAGTAGCCGAGCCCAGCAAGGCATCGAATACGAGCAGGTTTCCGGCAACATTGCGGTGGTAGGGCCCAGCGAGCGCGCGATGGCGGGTAAAGGCCAGGATCGGCGAGCCGAGATTGGAGACGGCCAGCACCGTGGTGTGAGGCATGCGGGCGAGCGCGGCGAACGAGGCCTTGCTGTTGCAAGGTGCATCGATGCCGGCGTCCGTGATGGCCGTACCGGTCTGGAAGGCATTCGATGCCGCCTCGGCGGCGCTGGACCAAACTGCATTGACCGAGATCAGCCAGGCTGCGGCCATACGGAGCACGGAGCCACCGGACGGACTGTTTTCGGCGCGCTGCCGCCATTTGGCGATCCAGGCGCAAAGCGGGATCACCGCGAAGGCGATGGAGAAGGTCGAGCCGCGGACCTCCCAGGCACTGACCAGGAAAGCCACCAGCAGCAGCGCCCCGACGAGACTGTCCTGCCGCCGCCAGCCGCCCTTGCCGAGGCGCAGCGCCATCAGGATGATCGCCACCAGCGGCGTCGCGAAGCGCGCCACCGCCCTGGCCGGATCGGCCGCGACGAGCTGGAATATCGATTGCGCTTCGTCGATATGACCGAGCCACATCTGCTGGAGGCGCGGGTCGAGGTCCGCATAGGGGGCAGCCAGGCATTGCGGGAACAGAAACATCACGACAAGGATAAGCACGAATGCCAGCAGGCCGAGCGAGACCAGGCGACGGCCGTACGTCGCATTGGCGGCCCGCCATGAGGCGATGACCGCAAGGCCGGCGCCGGCAAGCGCGGCAACCACGAACTGCACGGTCGAGAAGGTGTCGCATTGGGCCTGCCCCCATGCCGAAGCCGGTATGGTGGCGATGAAAACAAGGGCCGAGACGGCGGTGACGCCCAAGCCAAAATCCCTGGCGATCAGCCTTTCGCCGGCACCGCTGACGAGGAACAGCAGGGCGACGACGGCGCCGAGGGTTCCAGCATAGGGGGCGCTTTCCATGCCGATCGCTAATGCCAGGGTGGCGCACGCGCCGGCAAACAGGGCGGCGGGCCGGTGGCGAGGTGCTTCAAGCAGCAAAGCCAGGCCGGCCAAGGTCAGCATCAGCTGGACATTGTGGTGATCGAGTGCGCCGGGCGAGAAGATTCCGAGATAGTACAAAGCCGCTCCGCCGACCACCGCAGCGGGCAGGACCGCGTGCTCGCCGGCGAAAGCGCGCGCGGCGCGCATGATGGAGAACAGCGCGAGCCAGAATTGCAGGAGAGGCCAAAGCACCTGCACGACCTGCTCGCCCAAAGCGGCACTGCCCGTCAGGGCCGACAGGGCAAGCATGCAGAGCGCCAGCGGGGCGTCGAGCAGCCGCGACCAGTGCATGACGAAGCCACCCTCCAGCCCCATCCTGTACTGGTGCAGGTCGAACCAGCCCTGGCCGGCCAGGAGGTCGCGAACCTCCACCAGTTGCAGCAGGCTGTCATTGTCGCCGGCCGGGTTGGCCAGTTGCGGGAATCCGGCATAGCGATCGAGCGCCAGCAGCAGCAAGGTGGCAAGCAACGCAAACGCGATGTCGGCCTTCCAGGTGGAAGCGCCGTTACTGGCTGTGCTCATCCCCATCGCCTCTGGCAGGAATGCCGGGCCTTTCCGGCCAATCGACACTCGTACAGTCCGGCCTTAAACCTAGCCTTAACGGCTTCAATAAATAGTAAAACCGCCTGAACGCGCCTGACTTTGGCGCGAACCGCGCGTGGCGGCGAGGCACCCGGAGAGGAAAATGCCGCAAGAGCTTCGCTACGAACCCACCATTGCCGTGCTCCTGCCTTGCTACAATGAAGAATTGACGGTCGCCGAGGTGGTGCGGCGCTTCCGCGAGACGCTGCCTTTGGCGACGGTCTATGTCTACGACAACAATTCGCGCGACCTGACCGCGTTGCGCGCCCGCGCGGCCGGCGCCATCGTGGTGCGCGAACCGCGCCAGGGCAAGGGCAATGTGGTGCGGCGCATGTTCGCCGACATCGACGCCGACATTTACCTGATGGCCGACGGCGACGGCACCTATGCGCCGGAAGACGCGCCGCAATTGATCAACACGCTTCTGACCGAGCGCTCCGACATGGTGGTGGGCACCCGGCGCGGCGTCACCAACGATGCCGGCAGGACCGGCCATGCCTTCGGCAACCGCGCCTTCAACAGTCTCTATAAAGGGCTGTTCGGCAGCGATTTCACCGACATATTCTCGGGCTACCGCGTCTTTACCCGGCGCTTCGTCAAGAGCTTCCCGGCCGTCTCCGGCGGCTTCGAGATCGAGACCGAAATGTCGGTGCATGCCTCGCAGCTCAAATTGCCCGTCAGCGAGATCGCGCTCGATTACGGCAAGCGGCCGGACGGCTCGTCGTCGAAGCTTTCGACCGTTCGCGACGGTGCCAGGATCCTTTGGATGTTCGCCATGCTGATGAAGGAAACGCAGCCGCTGCGTTTCTTCGGCGCCTTCGCCCTAGTCTTCCTGGCGTCGAGCCTGTTCCTGATGGCGCCGGTGCTGGTCGAATTCGCCGAGACCGGGCTGGTGCCGCGCATGCCGACATGGGTGCTGTCGGTCGGCCTGCTCTTGCTCTCGATGCTGGCTGGTGTGACCGGCGTGATCCTCGATTCGGTGTCGCGCGGCCGCGCCGAACAGAAGCGCATCTTCTATCTATCGATGCCTTCGGGCAGCGTCGAGCGGCGCGAGCGCGCCAGCGAGCCGACTGCCGCGAAGGCCGGCCCAGGCAAGACGCCTCGCGCCGCATGAAGCGGTGAGCCGTCTCATCCGCTTCCTCTTTGCCGGCGGCATCGGCTTCGTCGCCGACGCTGCCGCCCTCTGGCTGCTGCTTGCGGTCACGCCGCTCGGCCCTTTCAGCGCCCGCATGCTGTCCATCGGCTTTGCACTCTGCGTCACCTGGCAGATAAACCGGCATCTGACCTTCTCGCCGTCGAGCCGCGGCTTGGTGCGGGAAGGCGCGCGCTATGGCGGCGTCGGCATCGCCACCAGCATCGCCAACTATCTGGTCTACTGCGCCATCCGTGTCGTCCTGCCGACAACCCCGCCATTGACCGCCCTTGCTTTCGCTTCGCTGACCGCGATGGCGGTGTCCTTCCTCGGCTATTCCAGGCTGGTCTTCGACCGCTAGCGGCGTGGCCCGATTGGCAGAAGGCGCCGGGACCCTTATATCGCTCTCTCATCGACCGTGCTGGGGACCTGACATGAAGCTGAAAATCGCCGTCCAGATGGACCACATCTCCACCGTGTCGATCGCCGGAGACACTTCTTTCGCGCTGTCGCTGGAGGCGCAGCGGCGCGGCCATCAGCTCTACCACTACACGCCCGACCGGCTGTCGCTGCGCGACGGCAAGGTGTTTGCCCGCATCGAGGAGATGCAGGTGCGCGACGAGAAGGGCAGCCACTATTCGCTGGGGGAGAAGGTGCGAACCGACCTGTCGGAGATGGACGTGATCCTGCTGAGACAGGACCCGCCCTTCGACATGAACTACATCACCACCACGCACATACTGGAGCGCATCCACCCCAGGACGCTGGTGGTCAACGACCCGGCGTGGGTGCGCAACAGCCCGGAAAAGATCTTCGTCACCGAGTTTTCCGACCTGATGCCGAAAACGCTGATCACCAAGGATCCCCAGGAGGTCGCCGCCTTCCGCAAGAAATTCGGCGACATCATCGTCAAGCCGCTCTACGGCAATGGTGGTGCGGGCATCTTCCACCTGCTGGAGGCCGACCGCAACCTCGCATCGCTGCTCGAAATGTTCGGCCAGATGTTCCGGGAGCCCTACATCGTGCAGCGTTACCTGAAGGATGTGCGCAAGGGCGACAAGCGCATCATCCTGATCGACGGCGAGCCGGTCGGGGCCATCAACCGGGTGCCGGCCGAGCACGACTCCCGCTCCAACATGCATGTCGGCGGCCGCGCCGAGAAGACCGAGCTGACCGAACGCGAACGCGAGATCTGCGCCCGCATCGGGCCGGCACTGAGGGAACGCGGCTTCATCCTCGTCGGCATCGACGTCATCGGCGACTACATGACCGAGATCAACGTGACCTCGCCGACCGGCGTGCGCGAAGTCAAACGCTTCGGCGGCGCCGACATCGCCAGCCTGTTCTGGGACGCGGTGGAGGCCAAGCGGAAGTAGCCGTTTTCACTTCGTATTAACCATGTTCCGTTTTTGCAACCGGAGACAATCGCGCCGCAACTTAAGCGATTGCGTGTTCCTGTAATGTTCTTGATTTAGCCGAGGAACTGTGATTGTCTCCGGCCCAGGCCCTTCGCGGCCTGATTGCAAAAGGCTTGGGGCAAGCCCAGATCCGGGGGCAAAACATGGTGGCGCGGGTTCGCACGGTTGCTTTCCAGGGCATCGAGGCCGTGCCGGTCGACGTGCAGGTGATGATCGCGCCCGGCAAGGTCAACATGCACATTGTCGGCCTGGCCGACAAGGCGGTGGCCGAAAGCCGCGAACGGGTGCAGGCGGCACTCCATGCTTCCGGCCTGTCGATGCCGTCCAAGAAGGTCACGGTCAATCTGGCGCCCGCCGACCTGCCCAAGGAGGGCAGTCATTACGATTTGCCGATCGCGCTCGGCCTGATGGCGGCGCTTGGCGCCATTCCGGGCGACATGCTGGCCGGCTATGTCGTGCTTGGCGAACTCTCGCTCGACGGCACCATTGCGGCGGTCGCCGGCGCCCTGCCGGCGGCGATTGGGGCTAATTCTGAAGGCAAGGGCCTGATCTGCCCCTTCGCCTGCGGCTCGGAGGCCGCCTGGGCCGGCAAGGATTTCGACATACTCGCGCCGCGCAGCCTGATCGCCATCGCCAATCATTTCCGCGGCACGCAGGTGCTGTCGCGCCCCGAAGCCGGCATCCATGCCGCGGCGCGCGACCTGCCCGATCTCGCCGACATCAAGGGCCAGGAAACCGCCAAGCGGGCGTTGGAAGTGGCGGCGGCCGGCGGGCACAATCTGCTGATGGTCGGGCCGCCGGGATCGGGCAAGTCGATGCTGGCGCAGCGGCTGCCGTCGATCCTGCCGCCGCTGGCACCGAAGGAACTTTTGGAAGTCTCGATGATCGCCTCCGTCGCCGGCGAGCTCGGCGAAGGCAAGCTGACCGACCGGCGGCCGTTCCGCGCGCCGCACCATTCGGCCTCGATGGCGGCGATGGTCGGCGGCGGCATCCGGGCGCGGCCGGGCGAAGTGTCACTTGCGCACCACGGCGTGCTGTTCCTCGACGAATTTCCCGAATTCACACCGCAGACGCTCGACGCGTTGCGCCAGCCGCTGGAGACCGGCGACTGCATGATCGCGCGCGCCAACCATCGCGTCACCTATCCGGCGCGCATCCAGCTTGTGGCGGCGATGAACCCGTGCCGCTGCGGCATGGCCGGCGAGCCCGGCTATCGCTGCCTGCGGGGCGAGCGCTGTCGCACCGACTACCAGGCCCGCATCTCGGGCCCGCTGCTCGACCGCATCGATCTCAGGATCGAGGTGCCCGCGGTTTCAGCCAGCGACCTGATCCGGCCCGACCGGGCGGAGAAGAGCGCCGACGTGGCGCTGCGCGTGGCGCGTGCCCGCGCCCTCCAGCGCGAGCGCTTCGAACGGCTCGGCGTCACCAGCGCCACCACAAACGCGCATTGCGCGCCGGCGGTGATCGAGGAGATCGCCATGCCCGACGCAGCGGGCCTGTCGCTGCTCAAGGACGCCAGCGAAAAGCTTGCCTTCTCGGCGCGGGCCTACCACCGGGTGCTGAAAGTGGCGCGCACGCTCGCCGATCTCGACGCCAGCGAGACCGTCGGCCGCATTCATCTGGCCGAAGCGATCTCCTATCGTATGAGCTCGGAGCGCGTGGCGCAGGCGGCGTAGTCGCGCTGCCTCGAGAAGAGGGGAACGGAACGCCCGCCGGCTGAAACGCTCAGGCCCGGTCCTTCACCTTCAGTTCCAGCCGCCGCGCGTGCAGCACCGGCTCGGTGTAGCCGTTGGGCTGGATGCGGCCCTTGAAGACGAGGTCGCAGGCGGCCTGGAAGGCGACGGAGCCGTCGAAATCGGCGGCCATCGGCCGGTAGAGCGGGTCGCCCTGGTTCTGCTGGTCGACGATCGCCGCCATGCGCTTCATCGTTTCCATCACCTGGTCGGCCGCACAGACGCCATGGTGCAGCCAGTTGGCGATGTGTTGCGAGGAGATGCGCAGCGTGGCGCGGTCCTCCATCAGGCCGACATCGTTGATGTCGGGCACTTTCGAGCAGCCGACGCCCTGGTCGATCCAGCGCACGACGTAGCCCAGAATACCTTGCGCGTTGTTGTCGAGCTCCGCCTGGATATCGGCCGGCGACCAGTTCGGCCGCACCGCGACCGGCACCGACAGGATGTCGTCGAGCTTGGCCTTCGGCCGGCTCTTCAGCGCCGCCTGCACGGCGTGGACATCGACCTTGTGGTAATGGGTGGCGTGCAGCGTCGCCGCGGTCGGCGAGGGCACCCAGGCGGTGTTGGCGCCGGCCTTGGGGTGGGCGATCTTCTCGGTGAGCATCGCCGCCATCAGATCGGGCATCGCCCACATGCCCTTGCCGATCTGGGCGTGGCCGGCAAGCCCGCATTCCAGCCCCGTGTCGACATTCCAGGCCTCGTAGGCGGAAATCCAGGCAGCCTGCTTCATGTCGCCCTTGCGGATCATCGGGCCGGCTTCCATCGAGGTGTGTATCTCGTCGCCGGTGCGGTCGAGGAAGCCTGTGTTGATGAACACGACGCGCTCCCTGGCGGCGCGGATCGCCTCCTTGAGGTTGACGGTGGTGCGCCGCTCCTCGTCCATGATGCCCATCTTGATGGTATTTTTTTCCATACCGAGCAGGGCCTCGACGCGATCGAAGATCTCGACGGCGAAGGCAACTTCCTCGGGTCCATGCATCTTGGGTTTCACGACATACATCGAGCCCGCGCGGGAATTGGCGCGGCGGCCGTTCGGCCCGACATCGTGCAGCGCGATCAGCGCGGTCATCGCCGTGTCCATGATGCCTTCCGGCACCTCGTTGCCGTCGCGGGCCGTTATCGCCGGATTGGTCATGAGGTGGCCGACATTCCTGACCAGCATCAGCGAGCGGCCGGGCAGCGTCACCGTGCCGCCATTGCGCGAGGTGTAGGACCGATCGGGGTTGAGCTTGCGGACAAAGGTCCGGCCGCCCTTGGTGATCTCTTCGGCGAGGTCGCCCTTCATCAGGCCGAGCCAGTTGCGGTAGACGACGACCTTGTCCTGCGCATCCACCGCCGCGACCGAATCCTCGCAGTCCTGGATGGTGGTCAGCGCCGATTCCAGGATGATGTCGGCGATGCCGGCCGGATCGGTGCGGCCGATCTGGTTGTCGCGGTCGATCAATATCTCGATATGCAGGCCGTTGCTGACCAGCAGCACGGCTTGCGGGTTGGCGGCGTCGCCGCGATAGGCGACGAACTGCCTGACGTCGGCAAGCGTAGTCGAGCCGGCGCCGGCGCTGAGCCGCAGCGCGCCATTGGCCAGCGAAAGGCCGTTGACGCCGGCCCATTTGCCCGATGTGAGCGGCACCGACTGGTCGAGAAAGTCCTTGGCCCAGGCGACGACTTTCGCACCACGCGCGGGGTTGAAGCCCTTGCCCTTCCCGGCGCCGTCCGTCTCGGGAATCGCGTCGGTGCCGTAAAGCGCATCATAGAGCGAGCCCCAGCGGGCATTGGCGGCGTTGAGCGCATAGCGCGCATTCATCACCGGCACCACAAGCTGCGGCCCGGCTACGACGGCGATCTCGGGATCGACCTTTTCGGTCGTCACCGAGAAGGCCGGGCCTTCGGGGACGAGATAGCCGATCTCCTTCAGGAAGGTTTTGTAGGCTTCCAGGTCGACCGGCGCGCCATTGGCGCGATACCAGTCATCGAGCTTTTCCTGTATAGCGTCGCGCTTTGCCAGCAGTGCCCGGTTCTTCGGAGCGAGGTCGTGGACGATGGCCGAAAAGCCGTTCCAGAACTTATCCGGATCGATGCCGGTGCCCGGAGCGGCCTCGTTGACAACGAAGTCATGGAGTTCGCGGGCGATCCGCAATCCGGCGATTTCGACGCGATCGGTCATCAGGCTGCTCCAGATGAAAGGCTTTCGCGCGCCTTTGGCATGTTGGGAGTGCAGGGTCAATTCAGCTTAGGGTGAAGGCAGGGCAGCTAGGCGCGGTTTTTGGGCTTGGTGCCGGCGGCGACGCTGCCAATCTCCCCCAACTAGGGGAGATTACACTCTCCATCACACCGCGATCCGTGGCCTGCCCGAAGCCACCGCCACCACATGCGCCTCGATGAACATGCGCTGGGCTTCGACGGTGGAGACGCGGAATTCGGTCGCGACATCGATTTCGGCGCTGTCGGTGCCGGCATCCCTGGCGCGCTGCGCCGCGATGGCGCGTACATCGGCCTCGGCGGCCGCGATCGCCGCCGCCTCGTCGAGGAAGTCGCGCACGGTTTCGCCCGAGGCAAGACGGAACAGACCTTCCTTGGGCTGGCTGACGCGCGCCTCCGCCGATACCCGGACCTGGCCGACCACGGCGCCGAGCGCGTTGGCGACATCGGTGTCATCAGGCACCACGCAGTCATTGCCGACCAATGGCGGCAGTCCGGCATAGTGCAGCGGTGCCGAGGCGCCGAGGCCGATCACCGGCCGGTCGAGCGCGACACTCAGGCGCGCAATGCCGGGATGCGCGTCGACGGCGCGCTGCACCAGCGCATGCGCAACGGTGGCCGCGCCGTCGAGCCCGTCCTCGGCGAAGGCGGTTTCGAGGATATATTCGGCCGACCAGCGCGTCAGCGCCCCCAGCACGCGCTCCGAGATCGCCTCGGGAGAGGCCGCGATCGCCTGGCCGCGGCCGTCGCGCTTGCGCGCGAACAGCTCTGCGCCGAGGCGGGCGGCGGCGGCATCCCAGTTCGCCTGCTTGCCAAGCACATGCGCCGCATCCGACGGGGTGAAGCCTGAAATGTGCACCAGCCCGCGCGACACCAGGCGGTTCAAGGTGGCGTTCTGCGCATTCGAGGTCAAAAGCCTGTCGAGAGGCAAGGGCATTGCGCCGATCGCTTCGTAGAGCCTTGCTTCCGGAGCGGTCAGCCCGGCGGCAAGACGGTCGGGCACGCCGGTGCGCATCGCGAAACGGCCGTCCATGCGGCCGGTGTTCGGCGCGCGCAGCTGGCGCTCGAGTTCCGCCAAAACGGCCTCGCGATGCACCATGCCGGCCAGCGCCAGCGGCACCAGCCGGCGCGGTCCGAGCAGGAGCCTGGGATTGAGAGCGCCGTCTTCCAACGCCACTTCGGAATCGCCGCCGAGGCCGAAGGTGCGCATGGCGACGGCCTCGACCATGGTGCGGAAGCCGCCGACGGTGGCGCCTTCCGGATCGAGCCGCGGCCGGCCCCTGTCGAGCACGGCAACGTCGGTGGTGGTGCCGCCGATGTCGGAAACCACCGCGTTTTCCAATCCGGTCATGTGGTGCGCGCCGACCAGGCTGGCGGCCGGGCCGGAGAGAATGGTCTCGATCGGCCGCTGGCGGGCAAAAGCCGCCGACACCAGCGCGCCGTCGCCGCGCACCACCATCAGGGGCGCCGCGATGCCGCGCGCCTCGAGAAAGCCTTCGGTCGCCGCCACCAGCCGGTCGATCATCGAGATCAGCCGGGCGTTGAGCAGCGTCGTCAGCGCCCGGCGCGGGCCGCCGAGCTTGGCCGACAATTCATGGCTTGCGGTGACCGGCAGGCCGGTTTTCTCCCGGATCAGCTCGCGGGCGGCGATCTCGTGCGCCGGGTTGCGGGTGGCGAAATAGGCGCAGACGGCAAAGCCCGAGACCGAGCCGCCGAGTTCGGGCAGCGCCGCCTCGAGGCCGGACAGGTCGAGCTTGGCGGTATTGCCGTGCACATCGTGGCCGCCAGGGCAGAACACGACCGGATCGGTGCCCAATGCCGCCTTCAGCCCGTCGCGGGCAAGGTCCGCCTCGGAAAAGCCGATCATGACAAGCGCGACGCGGCCGCCCTGGCCCTCGACCAGCGCGTTGGTGGCAAGCGTCGTCGACATGGAGACAAGCTTGATGGCGGCAGGATCGGTGACCGCTTTTTCCAGAACCGCGTCGACGGCGCCGGAAATGCCAACGGCGAGATCGTGCCTGGTGGTCAGAGCCTTGGCCTTGGCCAGCACCTTTCCCTTGTTCGGCCCGCTCTGCGGGCCTTCGGTTTCGGACCACAGCACGGCATCGGTGTAGGTGCCGCCAGTGTCGATGCCGAGGAAAAGAGGTTTTGGCTTGGTCTTGGTCATTTCTGATGATGGCCCGCATTTATCTACCTGCCCTTAGCCGATAGCGGCCGGCCGATAAAGCCGCGAGCGCTGGGCCAAGGGAAGCAGCGTTGGCGCGACGGAGGATTTATTGAGGGCCGGAGCGAGGCGCCCCCCTCTGTCCTGCCGGACATCTCCCCCTCAAGGGGGGAGATCAGATGTCGCAACCGCTTTCGCCAATCGCCAACGTTGCAGAAGGAGCGCCGGCGTTCAAGCTGCCAATCTCCCCCCTTGAGGGGGAGATGCCCGGCAGGGCAGAGGGGGGTGCCTCGCACCAACCTCCGCGATTGGCTACCCCACAAACCCCACCTTCTTATGCGATCCGTCGCAAAACGGCTTGTTGGCCGAGTGGCCGCAGCGGCACAGGAACGTGCGTGTCGTGCGCTCGACCGTGTGGCCGGTGCCGGTGACGATTTCCAGATTGCCTTCGAGTTTTAACGGGCCGTCTTTCGTCGGTGTCACTTTCAACGCCCCATTCCGCGCGTCCAGCGCCGGCGTGTCCTTCAGCGCCGGCTCGCCGGTGGCGGCAAAACCTGATTTGTTGTGGCTGCCGTCGCAGAACGGCTTGTTCTGCGACGCGCCGCAGCGGCAGAGCGTGGCGCGGTGGAACGTCTCGCCGTCGAGCATAATCTCGGCGTGGACGGCCAGCGGGCCATTTTCCCTGATGCGCACGGTGTTGACCAGCGGCGGCCTTTCCTGCGGCCCGCCATCCTTCCTGACATAGGTGATGGCGCCTGACGGGCAGCTTTCGGCAATGGCGACGATCTTCTCGACGCTGGCCGCGTCGGGATGGATCCACTCTCCCGGCGCGTTCGGCACGAAGACATGCGGATCGCCCAGCACGCAATTGCGCGAATGGATGCAGCGCCGGCCGGCAAAGCCGACATCGATCTTCTCGCCCTCGACCGGACCCGCCATCGCCTTGCTCCTGTTGCCTGACGCACGCCGCCTGCATGCGGCGTGCTTTGGGTGCTGTTCTTGCAGGCTATGCCCCAGGCAGGAAAAGCGTCAAGCTGGCAAGCCGGTCAGGGAACCAGTTCGATCTCCTCGGTCTCGCCGCCGCTGCAGGTATAGCAGCAATCGTCGCATTTTTCCTTGTCGCCCGGGCCGACGCCCCAATAGGTGCCTTCGTCGCCATCGACCCAGGCGCCGTAACAGATCGATTCGCCCTCGTCGCAGGAGACCGGCAGTTGCCTGGTCTCGCCGTCATCGAGGTAGAAATCCTTGCCGTTGCCCGGCCACACATAGTCGCGGTCCTGGCTGTAGAGCTCGAGGCGCATGGCATTGGGATGGCTGTTCTTGATGGCGAAGGTGACGTCGCCGGCACGGGCCGACGGCACCAGCAGCATGGCAAGAGACAGCGCGGCCAGCGAACGGCGCGCATAGGCGTAGAACATGATATCCCCCAAAAAAATAAACGGCCCACCCGGCCGCCCTGCGGGCATTGCACGGGGCCAGCGATCGCTAAAGGGGTCGACCGCGACAATCCCGGACTAATTTTGGGGAGATTGGCCTACTCGACCAGGTCGACGGTCTCGGTCGAATGGTCCACGCAGATGAAACAGCAATCGTCGCAGGGCCGGTCGTTGTCCGGCCCGACGCCGGCCGAGATGGCGTCGTTGCCGTTGACCCACGCGCCGTAGCAGATGCGTTCGCCCTCATTGCACGAGATCGGCACCGATTTGCGTGAGCCGGGATCGATCAGGAACACCTTGTCGTCGCCCGGCCAGACCGTTTCGCGGTCGCGGCTGAACAGCTCGACCGCAACGGCCTGCCCGCGCTGGTTCTTGACGAAGAAAGCCATGTCGGCCGCCCCGGCCGAGGTGGTGAAGATCAATGCCGCGACAGCGGCCGTGCGAAAGAGCGTCACGGTTGGACCTTTCGAATCATGCCGGCAGAATCGCATGGCCGCCGCGAACTAGGAAGCCGCCGCCGCCGCGATCTGGCGTCCCAGCCGCAGCGTTTCCCGCACCAGCAGGTGAAGATCGTCGCGCCGGGTCCGGTGGTTGGTGATCGCCACGCGCAGGCAATGCTGGCCATGCACCGTCGTGTCCGACAGTGCCGCAATGCCTTGTTCCTGCAAACGCAGCATGATCTCCGTGTTGAACCGCTTAAGCTCCTCGCCGGACGCCCCGGCAAGCCGATGCCGGAAGCAGACGATGTTGATCGTGGTCGGCGCCATCAGCACCAGCGACGGCTCGGCCTCGATCAGTCCGGCTAGATAGGCTGCTTGCGCGATGTTCTGGTCGATCAGGCGGCCGAATTTGTCGACGCCATGCTCCTTCAGCGCCATCCATACTTTGAGCGCGCGAAAGCCGCGCGACGTCTGCAAACCGTAGTCGTGCAGCCATTCGCCGGAGGCGAGACCGCGCGGCGTCGATTCCAGATATTCGGGGGTCACGGCGAAGGTACGGCGATGGGCGACGGCGTCCCTGACCAGGGCGCAGCCGGCCTCGAACGGCGCGTGCAGCCATTTGTGCGGATCGAGCGCGATCGAATCGGCCCATTCGATGCCGGCGACCCGATGGGCGTTCTGCGGGGCGATGGCGACCAGGGCGCCGATGCAGCCATCGACATGGAACCAGAGCTCTTCCTCATGCGCCAGTTTGGCAAGCGCCCGCAGGTCGTCGATCGCTCCGGTGTTGACGGTGCCGGCATTGCCGATCACGCAGGCCGGTTTGAAGCCCGCCTGGCGATCCTCGGCAATTGCCGCCCGCAAGGCAGTGATGTCGATGCGCAGCCCGGCATCGGTCGGTATTCGCCGCAAGGCCCGGTTGCCGAGGCCGAGCGCCTCCATGGCTTTGCGGTGACAGGAATGGAGCTGGTCCGAGCCATAATAGCGCAGGGGTTTCTCGATGGCGGCAACGCCATGCTCGCGCACGTCGACGCCGGCCTTGACGTTGCGCGCCACCGTCAGCCCGATCATGTTGGCCATCGAACCGCCGCTGACCAGCGTGCCGCTGGCCGAGACAGGAAACCCCAGCATTTGCTTGCACCAGTTGACGACTTGGCAGTCCATCAGCCCGGCGGCATGGTTGCCGCCGCCGAGATTGGAGCCCTGGATCGCCGCCAGGAAATCGCCGAGCGCGCCGGTGAAGTTGCTCGAGCCCATGTACCAGGCCCAGAAGCGAGGATGGATGTTGCCCATCGGGTATGACATCACGGTGCGGGAAACCTCGCCATAGACGGCGGCCAGCCGCGCCGGGGTTCGCGGCAGGGGTGCAGCGAAGACCTCCCTCACGTCAGCCGGCACCTCCCGCCAGACCGGACGGTCGCGCACGTCGCGCAGATAGTCGACGGCATCGTCGATGACCCGGTGAGACAAAGCCTGCACATCGGCCCAGTCCGAGGGGTCAAGCGTCTCCTCGGCCACAGTGGCAAGGGTTTCCTGCGCGACGTCCATGACAGCCTCCCGTCAAGCCGCCGGGAACTGGCAGCCGGGCGTCGAGCGCGACAGCGCCGTCTCGTCGGCGTCCATCTCGGCATCGATGCCGTCGAACAGCGGCGTCGTCATGTAGCGTTCGCCGGTGTCGGGCAGCATGCACAGGATCACCGATCCGGCCGGCGCCTTCTCGGCGACCTGCCGCGCCACGGCGAAGGTGGCGCCGCCGGAAATGCCGGTGAAGATGCCTTCCTTCTGCGCCAGCGCCTTGGCCCATTTGATGCCTTCGGGTCCGGCGATCGGCATCACCTCGTCATAGAGGCCGGCGTCGACCGCTTCCTGCAGCACGTTGGGGATGAAATCAGGCGTCCAGCCCTGGATCGGATGCGGCTCGAAGGCCGGGTGGCTGGCGGCGGGCGCCCCGTCGGCACCGCGCTGCTGCGCCTTGCCGCTGCCGATGAGCTGGGCGTTGGCCGGCTCGGAAAGGATGATGCGGACATCCGGCCGCTCACGGCGCAGCACGCGCGCCACGCCGACGACGGTGCCGCCAGTGCCGTAGCCGGTGACGAAGCAATCGAGCCGCGAGCCGGCGAAATCATTGATGATCTCGCGCGCCGTCGTCGCCTCGTGGATGGCGGCGTTGGCCCTGGTTTCGAACTGTCGCGCCAGGAACCAGCCATTGGCCTCGGCCAGCTCTACGGCCTTCTTGTACATGCCGAAACCCTTTTCGGCGCGCGGCGTCAGCACCACCTTGGCGCCCAGCATGCGCATCAGCTTGCGGCGCTCGACGGAAAAGCTGTCGGCCATGGTGACGACCAGCGGATAGGCTTTCTGCGCGCAGACCATGGCGAGCCCGATGCCGGTGTTGCCGCTGGTGGCCTCGACGATGGTCTGGCCCGGCTTCAACGCGCCGCTGCGCTCGCCCTCCTCGATGATGTTGAGCGCCAGCCGGTCCTTCACCGAGGCAGCCGGGTTGAAGAACTCGGCCTTGACGTAGATCGTCGCGTGGGCCGGGCCGAGATTGTTGATGCGGATGACCGGCGTGTCGCCGACCGTGTCCAAAATGCTGTCGAACAGGCGGCCGCGGCCGGCCGTGGTTCTGATTCTTGCTTGCTGCAACATATCTGGTCTCCTCGTCTGTGTTGGTGCCTTGCGGTCACGGGCCGGTTACAAACCGGCGGCTTGGGCGGCGAGGTTTCGAGACCTTGCCGCGCTAGGGTCGCTCGACGTGCCGGCAATGCGGCTGCCCGCATCCCGGCGCGCAACTCGCAAACCGGGTGCGTTCATGCCGTGTTCGGTGATAAAACGAGGGCCGACCGGCCAACGTGGGAGGAAGCGTGGGAGCAAGCGTGGAAATGCACGTGGAATCCGCTCGACCGAGCCTGGATCGCGGCAAGCCCGCTCTTGCCGTGCGCCTGCTCGGCCCGTTTGCGGTCGTGCGCGATGGCGTGCGGGCCGAATTGCCGGCATCGCGCAAGCTGCGCGCGCTGCTTGCCTATCTGGCGCTGGCGCCGCATCCGGTGGGACGCGCTCGGCTGTGCGAGCTTTTGTGGGATGTTCCGAACGATCCCAGGGGCGAGTTGCGTTGGTGCCTCAGCAAGCTTCGCGCCGTCCTCGACGAGCCGGGGCACCGTCGGGTCGAGACACAGGACGACACGGTCGCATTGCGCCTCGACGGCTGTTTCGTCGACGCGCTGGAGGTTGGCGCCGCCGCCGCGCAAGGGATCGCCTCGCTCGACGCCGAGCGCCTGCGGTCACTGTCGGAGCTGTTCGCCGGCGACTTTCTCGACGGTCTGGAGCTCGACCGCAGTCCGTTTTTCGAGAGTTGGCTGATCGCGCAACGACGCCGCTTCCAATCGTGTCACGCCGCCGTGCTGGAGCACCTGGTCGCGGCGCTTCCGCCCGGTTCGGAAGCAGCAGCCGCCGGTCTCGACCGGTGGGTGGAGCTGGCGCCGTTCGACGGCCGCGCGCATCTGGCGCTGCTCACGCATCTGGCCGGGCGCGGCGCCATCGGCGCGGCCGAGCAGCATCTGACGGCGACGGCGCAATTGTTTCAATCGGAAGGGCTGGACTTCGGACCGGTGCGCGCGGCATGGCAGGCGCTACGCGACAAGCCGTCGGTAGATCGGCCCGCTGTAGATCGGCTTTCGGCGCAGCCCGTCGGCATCGCGGCATCGCCGCCGTCGCCCGCTCCGGCGGGCGTAGAGCCCAGCCACGCCTCGCTGGCGGTGATGCCGTTCGTCGAGGCCGCCGGCCCTTGCGGCACGCGCGGCGGGATCGCCGACGGCCTGACCCATGACATCATCACGCGCCTGGCCAAGCTCAGGGATTTCTTCGTCATCGCGCGCGGCTCGGTCTTCGCGCTCGCCGAGAAAAACATCGCGCCGCAGGAAGCGGGGCTCAAGCTGAATGTGGACTATGTCGCCACCGGCACGGTGCGCACCGTGGCCGGCCGCGTCGTCATCGCCGTCGAGCTCATCGAGGTTCGCACGGCCAGGATCGTCTGGGCCGAGAGCTTCGAGCGCCGGGCCGACGACCTCTTCGGCGTGCTCGACGATATCGGCAACGCGATCGTCTCGTCTATCTCGGCCGAGATCGAGACGGTCGAACGCAACCGCGCGATGCTGAAGGCGCCCAACTCGCTCAACGCCTGGGAAGCCTATCACCGCGGCCTCTGGCACATGTACCGCTTCACCCAGCCGGAAAACGAGTTGGCGCAGCACTTCTTCGGCGTGGCGACGGCGCTCGACCCGACCTTCGCCCGCGCCCATGCCGGCCTGTCCTTCACCCATTGGCAAAGCGCTTTCCAGCGCTGGGGCGACCGCGACCACGAAAGCGCGCTGGCCTACGAGACAGCGGGGCACAGTCTCCTGGTCGACGAACAGAACCCTGCCGCGCACTGGGCAATGGGCCGGGCGCTGTGGTTGCGCGGCGAACAGGACGGGTCGCTCTTCGAATTGGAACGGGCAGTGGAGCTCAGCCCCAATTTCGCGCTCGGCCACTATGCGCTGTCCTTCGTCCACTCGCAGTCCGGCGATCCGCAGGCGGCGATCGGCTCTTCCGACCATTCGCGCCATCTCAGCCCCTTCGACCCGTTGTTGTTCGGCATGCTGGGCGCGCGCGCCATGGCGCATGTGCGGCTCGGCCAGTTCGAGGAAGCGGCCGAATGGGCGCTGAAGGCGGCGGCGCGGCCCAATGCCCACGCCATCATCCTGGCGATCGCTGCACACTGCCTGGCGCTGGCCGGTCGGCTCGACGAGGCACGCAATTTCGCCGCCGCCATCCGCAAGGCGCTGCCGGACTACCGTGCCGACGATTTCATCGGCACGTTCCGTTTCGAAGCAGATGCGGAGGCATTGTTCCGGCAAGGCGCAAGGCGGATCGGATTGAACTGAATCCGCGCAATTTCCGTCGATTAACGATTTCGGAAGTGGTTGTTTAACCGTTCGTCGCTATGTCAGCGCCCGGAGGGGCATGACAGAGAGTGTATGATGAGCGACAGCCCTGACAAGCGCAATGAATGGCGCGCCATTCTTTACGTGCAAGCCCGCGTGGCGGTTCTTTTCGTCCCGGTCGTCGCCAGCCTGCTGATCATAGCCGCACTTGCCGGCAACGACCGCAAATCCGTTCCCGCCGTGGACCGGACGGTAACGGGATCGGTGCGATAAGGGCACGGTCGTCGACAGCGCACGTTTCCCAAGAGGCGTGCGCACGATGTCGGGCAAGTCCCAGCGGCTTTCCGTCGGCGGGAATGACCATGCGAGCGATCGTGCACCCAACAAAAAAAGCCCGGACGAGCCGGGCTTTTTTGTTGGGTCTCCGAACCTTCGAACGGTTCGAAACGGGAATTTGGTGCCCAGAAGAGGACTCGAACCTCCACTCCTTGCGGAACACGGACCTGAACCGTGCGCGTCTACCAATTCCGCCATCTGGGCTGGTGCGGGCTCAATAAGCGGGCAAGCGGTGTGTGTCAACGCGGTTTTTGGAACATGATCCCGAAAGGTGGGACCGGCTTTCACAAAAAGATCATGCCCGGCCAGAACCGCAGCCTCTGACTGCCGGCCCCGGACCGGTCAGCCTTCCAGCACTTCCTTCGAGGCCACGGTGGAATCGGCGTTGAGCGTGTAGATGACCGGCACGCCGGTGCCGAGCTCCAGCTTGACGATCTCCTCGCCCGACTTGCCGTCCAGCGCCATGATCAGCGCCCGCAGCGAATTTCCGTGGGCGGCGACCAGCACCGTGCCGCCGCGCAGCACATGAGGCTGGAGGTCGTGCAGGTAATAAGGCCAGACGCGGGCGCCGGTGTCCTTCAGGCTCTCGCCGCCGGGGGGCGGCACGTCGTAGGAGCGGCGCCAGACGTGCACCTGCTCCTCGCCCCATTTCTTGCGCGCGTCGTCCTTGTTGAGGCCGGAGAGGTCGCCATAGTCGCGCTCGTTCAGCGCCTGGTCGCGGATGGTTTTCAGCTCGCTCTGGCCGACGGCGTCGAGGATGTGCTGGCAGGTTTTTTGCGCCCGGATCAGCGCCGAGGTGAAGGCGATGTCAAACTTCAGGCCGCGTGCCTTGAGCTTCTGGCCGGCCGCCTTGGCCTCGGCGTGGCCCTGTTCGGTCAGGTCGACGTCGCGCCAGCCGGTGAACAGGTTCTTCAAATTCCATTCGCTCTGGCCATGGCGCACGAGCACGAGGGTTCTCGACATTTTTGCTCCTCTGGGATCTGAGCAATTCCAGCAGAAGTGGGAAGCGGTTTTCTGTCCGGAATTGCATGGGGACGAAGACGGTTCAGGGTCGTTCAGGCAAGCCCGAGTACGTCCCGCATCGAGTAAAGGCCGGGCTTCTTGCCATGCGCCCAAAGGGCTGCCTTGACGGCGCCGCGGGCGAAGATGGCGCGGTCCTCGGCATGGTGGGCGAGCGTGATGCGCTCGCCGGTGCCGGCCAGGATGACGCTGTGGTCGCCGACCACCGAGCCGCCGCGCAGCGTTGCGAAGCCGATCGAGCCAGGCTTGCGCACGCCGGTGTGGCCGTCGCGAACCCGCACATCGTTGCCGGCAAGCGGCACGCCGCGCCCCGCGGCGGCGGCTTCGCCCAGCAGCAGAGCGGTGCCGGACGGCGCGTCGACCTTGTGCCTGTGATGCATTTCGAGGATCTCGATGTCGAAATCGCCGGCGTCGAGGGCGCGCGCGGCCTGTTCGACCAGCACCGCCAGGAGGTTGACGCCGAGGCTCATATTGCCCGACTTGACGATCGTCGCGTGGCGCGCCGCGGCGGCGATCCTGGCATTGTCGTCGGACGAGCAGCCGGTCGTGCCGATGACATGGACGATGCGCGCCTGCGCCGCATAGCCGGCGAATTCGACGGTTGCAGCCGGGGCGGTGAAATCGAGCACGCCGTCCGCCCCGGCGAAGGCCGGCAGCGGATCGTCCGATATCGCCACATTGATGATGCCGATGCCAGCAAGCTCGCCCGCATCCTTGCCGAGATAGGGCGATCCCTGCCGCTCGATCGCGCCGGCGACGCGTGCACCCGGCATTGCGTGGATGGCGCGGATCAGCGTCTGGCCCATGCGGCCGGCGGCGCCCACCACCACCAGGCCCATATCGCCCGCGGGCCTGTCGGCTGTCGGCGTTTCACTCATCTCGCGCTCCCGGCGATGCCCTGCGTCTCGATAGTTTGCGTCGGCCCTGGCGCCGGAGTTTGGATCGGCGCGCCGTCATCGACAAGCCCCAGGCCCTTCCTGCCCTGCACCCGGTGGAAGCGGGAATAGACGCTGTGCGGATCGGCCATCAGCGAGGCATGGGTGCCCTGTTCGACCAGATGACCCTGTTCCAGCACGATGATGTGGTCGGCATTGACCACCGTCGACAGCCGGTGGGCGATGACGATGGTGGTGCGCCCCTCCATGACGTGGGTCAGCGCTTCCTGGACCTTGGCTTCCGCCTCGTTGTCGAGCGCCGAGGTCGCCTCGTCGAGCAGCAGGATCGGCGCCTGGCGGACGATGGCGCGGGCGATCGACACACGCTGGCGCTGGCCGCCCGACAGCGACGCGCCGTTTTCGCCGACGGGCGTGTCGTAGCCCAGCGGCTGCTGGCGGATGAAGCCGTCGGCCTGGGCCAGTCGCGCCGCCTGCTCGATCTCGGCGTCAGTGGCGGAGAGCCGGCCATAGCGGATGTTGTCGCGGATGGTGCCTTCGAACAGATAGGGCTGCTGCGAAACATAGGCGATGGAGCTGCGCAGCGACTGCTTGGTGATCTTCGAAATGTCCTGGCCGTCGATCTCGATCGTACCCGCCTCGACGTCGTAGAAACGCTGCAGCAGCGCCACCAGCGTCGTCTTGCCGGCGCCGGAGGCGCCGACGATGGCGGTCATCTTGCCGGCGGCGGCGACGAAGCTGAGGTCCTGCAGGACCGGCGCCTCCTCGACATAGCGGAAGCTCACATTGTTGAACCGCACTTCGCCCGTGGTGAAATTCGCCTCGGCGGCTCCCGGCGCGTCGCCCTGCTGCGGTTCGAGATCGAGGATTTCGTAGATCATGCGCGCATTGACCAACGCGCGCTCCATGCCGACCTGCATGCGCGCCAGCCGCCTTGCCGGGTCGTAGGCCAGCATCAGCGCGGTGATGAAGGAGAAGACGGCGCCCGGCGGCTGCCCGAGGACGAGCGCACGATAGCCGGAATAAGCGATGACGCCAGTGACGGCGAGACCGGCCAGCATGTCGGAAATCGGCGACAGCCGTTCCGAAACCCGGGCGATCTTGTTGCCGCGGTGCTCGGCGCTGTTGGCGAGCTGGCCGATGCGCCGCGACAGCTCGTCCTCCATGGTGAAGGCCTTGACGATGGCGATGCCTTGCGTGGCTTCCTGCATGGCGCCGATCAGCCGCGAGTTGATCTGCACCGATTCGCGGGTGATGCGACGCACCCGGCGCATCAGATAGACAACGGTGTAGATGAGCGGCGGTCCGATCACCAGCGAGCTGAGCGACAGGACCGGATCCTGGTAGATCATGACGCCGAGCAGCCCGAACAGCGTCACCCCGTCGCGCGCGATCGACGTCAGCGTCATCGACAGCAGGTCGCGAATGCCGTTGACGTTCTCGTTGACCTGCGCTGCCAGCCGGCCCGATCTCGTGTCGTTGAAGAAACCGACGCCGAGCTTCATCAGGTGATCGAAGATGCGGCGCTGGTAGCGCGCAACCAGGTTGTTGCCGACCGTGGCCAGCGTCACCGCCTGGCCGTAGCCGGCGAACCCGCGCACGAGGAAGGCACCCATGATACCGGCGCAAATCCACACGATCAGATCGCCGCGCCGCTCGTAGAATATCTGGTTGACGACCGGGCTCATGATCCAGGCGGTGAACGCGGTCGTGGAGGACACCGCCAGCAGGCAGGCCCCGGCAAAGACGTAGGACCACAGGTAGTCGCGGCCGTTCTCGGCGATGATACGGCGCAGCACCGCCCAGACCTGGCCTGGGGTGGCTTTCTGCTTATGTGTAGCTTGGAGTGTCAAATCGGGAGCGCTTCGTGGTTTCCGCTTGGTGGGACCGGGCTGCACATAGCATCCCTTCTGGCGCCCCTCTTAGCGCCAAGCGGCCGGCTTGCCTATGCCCGCGGCTGATTAACTTCGTCGCGGGCACCGGACCGACGCCTGTTTCCGTCATGCGACCGCAGGGCTAAGCCTGCCAGCGGCGGCCTGCGGTCTGGACGCCGAACAGCGAAGGGTTTCTGGCGTAGGCGGCGAGGCCCAGAAGTGCCGCCAGCGGATGGGTGATGACATAGACGGGCAAGGTGCGCATCAATTCGCTGTGCGGCGCCTTGTCCTCGAAGGCGGTGCGGAAATTGCCCTGTTTCAGCGCCGGCACGATCTTCTGCGCGATGCCGCCGGTGAGAAAGACGCCGCCGCGGCTCATGAACACCAAGGCGAGATCGCCGGCGGTGCGCCCAAGGCAGGTGACGAAGATCTCCAGCGCCTCCTGCGCAACCGGATCGGTCTTGGCAAGCGCCGCTGCGGTGATCTCGGCCGGCGTGGTGAAGGGCGATGGTTTGCCGTCCGCCTTGGCCACCGCCCGGTAGACGTTGACCAGGCCGCGTCCGCTCAGGATTTGCTCGCCCGAAATGCGGCCCTCGAGCTTCTCGATATGCGGGAAAACCTCGAAATCTCTGACACTGCGCGGGCCGATGTCCATATGGCCGCCCTCGCCGGGCACCGGGATCCAATGGCGCAGCGCGTGCACCAGCCCGGCGACGCCGAGCCCGGTTCCGGGGCCGAGCACCACGCGGCCGGCATCGGGTTCCGGCGCGCCGCCGCCGATCTTTTCCATGTGCTCTTCGCCGAGCGCCACGACGGCCAGCGCCTGCGCCTCGAAATCGTTGAGCACGACGATGTCGCTGAGGCCGAGGCTGGCGAACATCTGCCGGGGCTTGACGATCCACGGGCAATTGGTGAGCTCGATCTCGTCGCCGTCGACCGGGCCGGCCACCGCCAGCACCGCCGAATTGGGGCGAACCGAGGAGCGGTCGAGCACCGCCGCCTGGATCGCCTCGTCTATGGTGTTGTAACTGGCGGTCTGGACGATCGCCGGCTCGCCGGCTTCCGAATTGGCGTCGAGCACGACCGAGAAGCGCGCATTGGTGCCGCCGATGTCGCCGATCAGGATCGGGAACCGCAGCGCCGTGTCGTCGTCGCCTGTGTTTGGCATGCTTTGTCGTCCGTCCCCGGCGCCCGACGGCCCATTGCCGTTCTCCTGTTGACTAGCGCATGAGTTAAAAAAGGGAAACGGTTTTCGAAACCGATGGTGCGCACGACCGATTTATGAAGTCGAGCGGCCGCGACTAGGCTGCCGCCTTGTGCTCCTCGCGGGCAGCGGACCAGACCTCGCGGGCTGCATCGGCATTCATGGCGGCAATTCCCAGGCCGACAATCAGGTCGGGCCACGCAGAATGCCAGATCGCGGCGGTGAGAAGGCCCGCGGCGATTATGGCGACATTGGCAAAGGCGTCGTTCCGCGCGGAGAGAAAGGCCGCCTTTGTCAGGCTGCCGCTGTGATGGCGGAAGCGCGCCAGCATGAACGCGCAGGACAGGTTCACGGCCAAGGCGCCGACGCCCGCAAGCGACAGCGGCAACGGCGCCGGCGCGACCGGCAGGTTGAACTTGGCCCAAGCCGTCCAGAGCGTCGCCAAGGCAGGCACCAGAAGAATCGCCGCCAGAGCCATGCCGACCCTTGCGCGGCTGCGTGCGCCCCAACCCAGGGCAACGAGAATAAGAAAATTGACCGAGGCATCTTCCAGGAAATCGACACTGTCCGCGAACAGCGACACGGAGCCGATCGCAGATGCCACGGCGAATTCGACGATGAAGTATCCCAGGTTCAGAAGGACCACCCACCGGACGACGCGGCGAAGGCCCATATCCTGCGTTTGCAATACCGGCCCTCCTGCTCGCGGGAGACGGGTTGTCAGATATGACCAGTCAGTTTCCCGGCCGTGGCCGCGGCAACGGCACGCCGATCTCCGGCGTCGCGGTGAAGGCGTTCACCACGCCTGGCAGGCCGGCCGTCCCGCTGGCCGCGGTGACGGGCAGCGACGGCGCTTCGGGTTCGGGCGCGGCGACCGCGACCGGCACGGTGCCGCCATGGTAGGTGGCGGCCTCGACCGAGGCCGGCCCGGGCGCGTCGAGGACGGCGCGGCATTCCCTGGGCAGGTTCGCCAGCGTCATCAGATCGCGCGCCTTGGGCGCATCCGGGTTCTTGTTGGGCCGCCACGGCTCCTCGGTAAACCACCAGGCCAGCGGCTTGCCGCAGCCATCGTCGGCCGGGGTCGCTTCCTGCGCCTTGCAGTTGGGCGAGCCCGGCTGGCAGCCGATGCGCATGTGGAAATGATAGTCGTGGCCCCAGAACGGCCTGATCTTGCGCAGCCAGGAGCGGTCGCCCCTGACGGTGTCGCAGAGCTTCTTCTTGATGCCGGGATTGACCAGGATGCGCTCGACCTCGGGATAGCTCGCCGCGCGCTTCAAAAGCCGCGTATGCGCCGGCGTCCACAGCGCGTCCTTCACCAGATGCGTCTTTTCGTCGACCATCAAGGTCGCGCTCATCGTCTCGCGCTGCGCCCTCGACAGCGGCCGGCGGGGCATCGGCGTCAGCCAGATATCGGCGTCGAGCCCGATCTGGTGCGAGGCATGGCCGGTCAGCATCGGGCCGCCGCGCGGCTGCGCGATATCGCCGATCAGGAGGCCCGGCCAACCGTCGGCGACGGCATCGCGCGACAGTTTCTCGACCAGCGCGATCATCGCCGGATGGCCCCAGCGGCGATTGCGCGACGGCCGCATCACCTGCCAGGTCGGGCCGTCCATGGGGATGGCGACGCCGCCGGCAAAGCAGCCCTTGGAGTAGAAGCCGAAGGATTGCGGGGCGGTCGCCGCCGGCAGTTTCTCGGCGCCGAACAGGTCCTTTGCCCGTTCCTCGGCCATTGCTGGCCGCGCGGCGAGACTTGTGAGGGCGAGCAGGCCAAAAGCCGCCGCCAGCCGTGAACGCTTGCCGAGCCGCATCGCTGTCTCCATGAACCCCGCCGCAAACCCAAGCCCGAATCATAGCACGCAATGGACGTGGCTTCGATCACCGGAGCGGTTCCGTTTTTCACAAACAGGTCAACCGCCCTGTTTTCTTTTCCGACGCATTCCAAACCGAAACCGTGTCACGTGTTTCCTGGAATGCGTCAGCGTTTCATCGGGCTGCGCGGCGCACCGTCGCGCCAGTCGCCGCTTGCCCGCATATGGTCGAAGGCGGCGCGGTAGTCCGGGAAGCGGAACCGATATCCCGCCGCCTTGAGCGCCGCATTGGCGACGCGCTTGTTCTCGCCATAGAAGGATCGCGCCATGGGCGAAAGTTGGGCGGCCTCGAAGGGAATTTCGGGCGGCGGTGTGACGCCCATCAGCGCGGCGGCATAGGCCACGACGTCCTGCGGCGGCGCCGGCTCATCGTCGGTGACGTTGAAGATGCCGCCTTTGTTGCTGCCGATCAGATACCACAGCGCGCCGGCTATGTCGTCGCAGTGGATGCGGTTGAACACCTGGCCGGGCTTGACCAGCCGCCGCGCGGTGCCGTTTTCCAGATTGACCAAGGCATTGCGGCCGGGGCCGTAGATGCCGGAGAGCCGCAGCACCGCCACCGGCTTGCCGATCTCGCGGCCAAGCCGCAGCCAGTCCTGCTCGGCCGTCACCCGCATCGCCGAACGCTTCGACACCGGCCGGCATTGCGCCGTCTCGTCGACCCAGGCGCCGCCATGGTCGCCATAGACGCCGACGGTGGAGAGATAGCCGATCCATTCGAGCGCGGGCATCCCGACGATCGCCGCGCGGGCGGCGTTCAGCACGGGATCGCCGGCCTCCTCGGGCGCGATCGATATCACCAGATGGGTCGTGGTTGCCAGCGCATCGCCGATTTCGCCGGTCAGCGCGCCATCGAACAGCAGCGGCGCGATGCCGGCCTGGCGGAGCGCCTCGAATTTCTCCGCGGAGCGCGTCGTGCCGCGGACCGTCGTGGCGGAATCCCGGTTGGCGCGCGCAAAAGCCTGACCCGAATAGCCGGCACCGAAGATGAATATCCGCTTTTCGCTCATGTCAGTCGCCCTGGCTGGAACCGGCCGCGCCCATTCCTCGCGCACGGCCGCGTCGCTTTCGGTTTGCAGACCGGCTGCGGCGCGTTCGGCATATTCGGCCTCGGGCACCAGCCGCGCCAGCGCCCATATTGCCGCGCCCCGCACCAGCGACGAGGCGTCGGCGAGCAGTGCACGCACAGCATCTGAGAGCGCTGCATCGCGGGAATTGCCGGCGGCGATCAGCACGTTGCGGACAAAGCGGTCGCGGCCGATGCGCTTGATCGGCGAGCCGGAAAAGAAGGCGCGAAAGGCCGTGTCGTCCAGCCGCAGGAGATCGGCCAGCGCCGGCTCGCGTAGATCCTCGCGCGCGGCGAGCTTGGCCTCGGACGCCACCTTGGCGAACTTGTTCCACGGGCAGGCGGCGAGACAGTCGTCGCAGCCATAGATGCGGTTGCCGATTTTTTCCCGGAATTCATGCGGGATCGGGTCCTTGTTCTCGATGGTGAGATAGGAGATGCAGCGCCGCGCATCGAGCCGGTAGGGCGCCGGGAAGGCATCGGTCGGGCAGGCGTCGAGGCAGGCGCGGCAGGAGCCGCAATGGTCCTCCTCCGGCATGTCGGGGACCAGTTCGGCGGTTGTGAAAATGGTGCCGAGGAACAGCCAGGAACCGTGCTGCCGGCTGACCAGATTGGTGTGCTTGCCTTGCCAGCCGAGCCCGGCGGCCTCGGCCAGAGGCTTTTCCATGACGGGCGCGGTATCGACGAAGACCTTCACGTCGCCTCCCGCCCGCGCCACGATCTTGCCGGCGATTTCCTTCAGCCGGCCCTTCATCACGTCGTGATAGTCGCGGTTTTGCGCGTAGACCGAGATCGCGCCCCGGTCGCGCCTGGCCAACAGGTCGCGCGGATCGTGGTCCGGCCCGTAATTCATCGCCAGCACGACGATCGAACGCACCTGCGGCCACAGGCTCGACGGCTCGCTACGACGTTGCAGCGTCTCGGCGATCCAGCCCATGGAGCCGTGGAACCCGTCCGCCACGAAGGCTGCGAGCCGGGCCGGCGCCAGCGGGATCGCATCGGGGGTGGTGACGGCGACCGCCTCGAAGCCGGCGCGACGCGCCTGCGCGTCGATCAGCGCGCGCAGTTTCGCGGCGTCAGAAATCGAGGTCCGCATAATGCGACACCGGCGACAGGCCGCGCACCCGGTCGGTCAAGAGCGGCCGGAATGAAGGCCGCGACTTCACCCGCGTGTACCATTCGCGCGCCGCTGTGTGCTCGCGCCAGTCGATCTCGCCGAGATAGTCGAGCACCGAGAGCGTCGCGGCGGCGGCAAGGTCGGCATAGGTGACCCTCGATCCGGCCAGCCAGTGGCGGGTGCCAGCCAGCCAGTTGGTGTATTTCATGTGCTGGCGGATGTTGGCCCGCGCCGCGCGGATGGCGGCCGAATCGGGCGAGCCGCCGCCGGCGGTTTCCGGCATGACCGGCTTCAGTACGCGCTCGCGCACCAGATGTCGGGTGACCTCGCTCTCGGCCTTGTGGAGATACCAGTCGGTCAGCCGGCGGATCTCGGCGCGCTGCATCGGGTCCTCGGCGAACAGGCGCTTGTCGCGCTTCAGGACGCCGCGCGTCTCGTCGAGATATTCCGAGATGACCGTGGCGCCGACGATCGGCACGTCGCCCTCGGCCAAAAGGATCGGCAGCGTGCCGGCCGGGTTCAGCGCCAGGAACTCCTTGCGCCGCGTCCACGGCTTCTCCTCGATCAGGGCCAGCTCCTCGCCATACTCGCCGAAAGCGAGGCGCACGAACCGGCAGGAGGCGAACATGGGATGATGGAAAAGCGTCAGCATGGTTCCGCTATGATAAAGCGCACTGGTGGTTTGGATTTGAACTTCCTGTCCCCTCAACGGCATCTGCGTTCAGGAACTTCAAATCCAAACCACACCAGAACTTGAAGTTGGCAGTGTGGCTCAGAATCCGGAATTCGCGCATCGCGCTCCTCCCGGCTGTGGCGAATTCCGGATTGCCACACTGGCGAATCGCCGGGCGCACCGGTAAGTCTTGGCCGCCCGGTAAGCGGGCCGTCAGGGTGTTGCGACCTATAGGGGGAGTTCGGCGCCATGACAAGCAAGCCTGTCAGTCCATCCCGCGAATGCCGAGGTAGCCAATGGAAAGCCAGACAATCGTCGAAGCCCTGCTGCTCGGTCTCCTGGAGGGATTGACCGAGTTCATTCCGGTGTCCTCGACCGGCCATATCCTGCTCGCCGGCCACTTTCTCGGCTTCCACTCGACCGGCAAGGCCTTCGAGATCCTGATCCAGCTCGGCGCCATCCTGGCTATCTTGAGCGTCTATTTCCGGCGGTTGTGGCAGATGCTGCTCGACCTGCCGCATGACCGGCTGACGCGGCATTTCGTCATCGGCATCCTCATCGCCTTCCTGCCGGCGGCCATCATCGGCGCGCTGGCGCATGATTTCATCAAGACCATCCTGTTCGAATCGCCGCGGCTGATCTGCATCATGCTGATCATCGGCGGCGTGGTGCTGCTCGCCGTCGACCGCATGAACCTCAAGCCGATGTACCGCGACGTCGAACGCTTCCCGACCCGGCTTTATCTGCAGATCGGGCTGTTCCAGTGCCTGTCGCTGATCCCCGGCACCTCGCGCTCGGGATCGACCATCGTCGGCGCGCTGCTGCTTGGCGTCGACAAGCGGGCGGCGGCGGAATTTTCCTTCTTCCTCGCCATCCCCACCATGGTCGGCGCCTTCGCCTTCGACCTGTTCAAGAACCGCAACGTGCTGACGTCGGCCGACCTGCCGATCATCGCCGTCGGCTTCGTCGCCGCCTTCGTCACCGCGCTGCTGGTGGTGCGCCTGCTGCTCGATTACGTCTCGCGCAAAGGCTACGCGCTGTTCGGCTGGTGGCGGCTGGTGGTCGGCATCGTCGGGCTCGTTGCGCTGATGATCTGGGGCTAGCAGCTTCTCTTTCTCCTCCCTCGCGAAGCGGGGGAGAGAGGAAAGGCGCCCCCTCCCTGCGGAGCAGCGCACAAGTCCTGCGGATTCCAGAACACTCCGCTGCGTAAGCTCGCCCTATCATCCCTCAGGCAATGGCGTCCGGCGAGCCGCATCCGCCCCCGCGCACGCGGTCGGCCGGGCGCCCAACAAGAGGGAACGACGATGAAATTCATGCTGACCGACAGGAAACTGCACCCGCGGGCCAAACCCGTCGCCGAGGATTTCAGGAGCGGCGCCATCAACCGGCGCGAATATCTGGCGCTGATGGCCGGGCTCGGCGTCAGCGCTGCCGGCGCTTTTGCCCTGGGCGGGCTGGCGCCCACGCCGGCGCGCGCGGCGGAGCCCAGAAAGGGCGGCGTGCTGCGCGTCGCCATGAACGTCAAGGGTTTCAAGGATCCGCGCACCTTCGACGGCGTCGAAATGTCCAACGTCGCGCGCCACTGCAACGAATATCTGGTGCGCTGGAACACCGATTTTTCCTTCGAGCCCTGGCTGCTCGAAAAATGGGAGATGAGCGACGACGCCAGGACGCTCACACTCCACGTGCGCAAGGGCATCTCCTGGTCGAACGGCGACGCCTTCAACGCCGACGATGTCGTCCACAACCTCACCCGCTGGTGCGAGGCCGGCGTTGCCGGCAATTCCGTCGCCGCGCGCATGGGCGCGCTGGTCAATGCCGATACCAAGAAAGTGGTCGACGGCGGCATCGAGAAGGTCGACGACTATACGATCAAGCTCAATTTGCCCAAGCCCGACATTTCGCTGATCGCCGGCATGGCCGACTATCCCGCTTTGATCATGCACCGCTCCTATGAGGGCGACGGTGATCCCCTGAAGGCGCTTTCGATCACAACCGGCCCCTGCGAGCTGGTGAAGTGGGATGCCGAGACCGGCGCCGAGGTGAAGCGCAAGGACAAGCCCTGGTGGAAGGGCGAGTTCTGGCTCGACGGCATCCAGTGGATCGACTACGGATCCGACCCCAACGCCATGCTGTCGGCATTCGAATCCGGCGAGATCGACACCGACCACGAGACCGCTTCCGATGCGGTTTCGCAGACCGAGCAGATGGGCCTGAAGAATTCCGAGATCGCCACCGGCTCCACCATCGTCGCCCGCTTCAATGTCGCCAACGCGCCCTATGACGACGTCAAGATGCGCCGCGCCGCCCAGCTCGCCGTCGACAATTCGGCCGTGCTGGCGCTCGGCCTCGGCGGCAGGGGCAAGCCCGCCGACAACCACCATGTCGGCCCCATGCACCCCGAATATGCCGATATCGGCCCGGCCAAGCGCGACGTCGAGGCGGCCAAGAAGCTGCTGGCGGAATCCGGCAAGGCGGACCATGAATACGACCTCATCTCGGTCGACGTCGAATGGCAAAAGAGCACCGGCGACGCCATATCGGCGCAGATGCGCGAGGCCGGCCTCAAGATCAAGCGCACCGTGCTGCCCGCCGCCACCTTCTGGAACGACTGGAGCAAATATCCCTTCTCCTGCACCGAATGGCTCGGCCGCCCGCTTGGCGTCCAGGTGCTGGCGCTGGCCTACAAATCCGGCGCCGCCTGGAACGAAAGCGCCTATGCCAACAAGGAGTTCGACGAGCTGCTCGACAAGGCGCTCGCCACCCCCGACGCCGCCCAGCGCAAGGAGATCATGGCCGGCATCGAAAAGAATTTGCGCGATTCAGGCATCATCATCCAGCCCTACTGGCGCTCGGTCTATCGGACGTATCGCAAAGGCGTCGAAGGCTGCGAACAGCACCAGGCGCTGGAGCAGCATTTCGAGAAGGTTTGGCTGGAGGGGTGAGCCACGCGCTGCCTGATTTCCTCGCCCCCGCGGAAGTGGGGGAGAGGTGGCCCGGCGAAGCCGGGACGGAGCGGGGGACGCCCTCTGCGAGCAAAAGCCGGGGCAGGAGAAGGCGCGACCATGTTGAGCTGGCCTGCCCCCGACACGAAACCTTCTGGACTCGGCGCTGCCCCCTCTCCGTCCCGGCTTCGCCGGGCCACCTCTCCCCACTCCGTGGGGCGAGGAACCAGTGCCATCCTGCCGCCCATCAGCATCGCCAGTGCTAGCAGCCTGATCGTCAGGTGAGGCAGCGCCAACGCTGGTTCTTCCTTCTCCCCTTGTGGGAGAAGGTGGCCTCGCGAAGCGAGGTCGGATGAGGGGTGCTCCAGCTTGGCGCGGACGTCGACAACCAACCGAACCAGAAAACCCCACCGCCTCACTTCCCTGGAACACCCCTCAACCGTCTCGGCGCTGCGCGCCGATCCACCTTCTCCCACAAGGGGAGAAGGGAAGCAGCGTCAGCGCCCCGCCCCCATGCAGCAACGAGTGCGGTGAGCCGCATCCACAAAGCGAAGGTCTTCGGACACCGACCATGACCAGCGCTGCCCGCCGGGGCGATGCGTTCGGCCGGAGGCCGGACCTCAATCCCCCATCTTCAGCGCCTGGATAAACGCCTCCTGCGGGATATCCACCTTGCCGAACTGGCGCATCCGCTTCTTGCCTTCTTTCTGCTTGTCCAGCAGCTTGCGCTTGCGGCTCACGTCGCCGCCATAGCACTTCGCGGTGACGTCCTTGCGCAGGGCCGAGATGGTTTCGCGGGCGATGACCTTGCCGCCGATCGCGGCCTGGATCGGGATCTTGAACAAATGGTGCGGGATCAGCTCCTTGAGCTTCTCGCACATCTGGCGGCCGCGCTTCTCCGCCGCCGTGCGGTGGACCAGCATGGAGAGCGCGTCGACCGGCTCCTCGTTGACCAGGATCGACATCTTCACCAGATCGCCCTCGCGGTAGTCGGTGAGATGATAGTCGAACGAGGCGTAGCCCTTGGAGATCGATTTTAGGCGATCATAAAAGTCGAAGACGACTTCATTGAGCGGCAGGTCGTAGGTCAGCATGGCGCGCTTGCCGACATAGGAGAGATCGGCCTGGATGCCGCGCCGGTCCTGGCAGAGTTTCAATATGCCGCCGAGGTAGTCGTCGGGGGTGAGAATCGTGGCGCGGATCCACGGCTCCTCGATGGCCGAGATCTTGACCACGTCGGGCATGTCGGCCGGGTTGTGCAGTTCCTTCACCGAGCCGTCATTGAGGAGCAGCCGGTAGACGACGCTCGGCGCGGTGGCGATCAGGTCGAGGTTGAACTCGCGCTCCAGCCGCTCCTGGATGATTTCGAGGTGCAGCAGGCCGAGGAAGCCGCAGCGATAGCCGAAGCCGAGCGCGGCGCTGGTTTCCATTTCATAGGAGAAGGAGGCGTCGTTGAGGCGCAGTTTGCCGACAGCGGCGCGCAGATCCTCGAAATCGGCGGCGTCGACCGGGAACAGGCCGCAGAACACCACCGGCTGCGCCGGCTTGAAGCCGGGCAAGGCATGCGCGGTCTGACGCTTGTCCTCGGTAATGGTGTCGCCGACGCGTGTGTCGGCCACTTCCTTGATCGAGCCGGTGAAGAAGCCGAACTCGCCGGGGCCGAGCTCATCGACATTGATGCGGGCGGGCGTGAACACGCCGGTGCGCTCGACCAGGTATTTGGCCCCGGTGCCCATCATGCGGATGGTCTGGCCCTTCTTCAGCACGCCGTCGATGACGCGCACCAGAACGATGACGCCGAGATAGGCGTCGTACCAGCTGTCGACCAGCATGGCCTTGAGCGGCGCGGCAGCATCGCCCTCGCGCGGCGGCGGCAATTGGTGGACGATGGCCTCCAACACGTCGGGAATGCCGAGGCCCGTCTTGGCCGAGATCAGCACGGCGTTGGAAGCGTCGATGCCGATCACCTCCTCGACCTGCTCGCGGATGCGCTCGGGCTCGGCGGCCGGCAGGTCGACCTTGTTCAGCACCACGACGATCTCGTGGTTGTTGTCGATCGCCTGGTAGACATTGGCGAGCGTCTGCGCCTCGACGCCCTGGGAGGCGTCGACCACCAGCAGCGAGCCCTCGCAGGCGGCGAGCGAGCGCGACACTTCATAGGCGAAATCGACATGGCCGGGCGTGTCGATGAGGTTGAGGATATAGTCCTCGCCATTATTGGCACGGTATTTCAGCCGCACCGTCTGCGCCTTGATGGTGATGCCGCGCTCGCGCTCGATGTCCATCGAGTCCAGCACCTGCTCCTTCATGTCGCGCAGCTCCAGCCCGCCGGTGAGCTGGATCAGGCGGTCGGCAAGGGTGGACTTGCCATGGTCGATATGGGCGACGATGGAGAAATTCCTGATGTGGTCGAGGGGCGTGCTCATGCCGCGCGCTTTAGCAGGGGCGGCTTGCTGCGGCAAGGCTTGCGGCGCAAGGGGCGCCCCGGTCATCACAAAGCGGTGAACCGGGCGGAAAAGCCCGAAACGGCGAGCGGGAGCGGCCGGATGCTTAAACTTTGAACGATCATCTTAGACGCCGGTTTGCCGGCGCATGTTAGTTCCTGCGCAGATAAATCGTCTCTTGGGGTAGAAAACATGCCGGGGCTTGCAGGAAGGTTCGCCCGCTCGCGCGGCGGCTCGATGATGCCGCTGTTCTTCATCAGCCTGGTGCCGCTGGTCACCGTGGTCGGCTTCTCGGTCGATTATACCAGTGCGGTCCAGACCCGGTCCAACATGCAGCAGGCGCTCGACGCGGCGACGCTGGCCATCACCACGCTGCCGAAGACGACGGCGCTGGCGGCCCGCCGGCAAATGCTACAGGACACATTTGCCGCCAATGGCGGGCAAGGCACCGCCACGCTGGTGAGCTTCACCATCGCGGCCAACGGCACCGCCACGGCGCAGGCCTCGGCGAGCTTCGCCATGCCGACCGACTTCATGCAGATCGCCAGGATCAACACCGTGCCGGTCGGCGTCACCTCGGCGGTCAACAAGGCGCCGGCCCTGGTGCAGACCACCTTCAAGATCGAGAAGGCATCGGGCTGGTGGGACAAGACGATGTATCTCTACGGCACGCAATTCGGTTCGACCACGAAGCAGAAGCTGATGCAGATCAGCTATGTCTACAACAAGGGCGGCGATCCAAAGGGCTATGGCACCACCACCGTCTCCACCGTCAGCGGCACCACGCTTACCCAGGTGCAGCAGCAGGTGTGCAACACCACGACGGTCGCCAATTTCGACAACACGCCCTCCGGCGCCATCACCAGCACCGACGGCAACGGCGTGATGCGGCAGACCGTCTGCACCACCAGCCCGGCCAACAGCGCCGGCGCGGTCATCGACGTCAGCCAGATGGACCAGCTCTATCTGGAGATGAACGTGCCCTCCGCCGCGACGGCCAAACCGGCCCAGCCGACCACGCTCAGGTCGAACGACCCGAAAACCTCGAACCGGCTCTATATCGGCACCAGCCCGACCGACATGCCCGAAATCGCAACCGGCCAGACCGTGGACATCTTCACCGCCGTGCCGTGCGGCCAGACCGGCTACCAGGCCTGGGAAGACGGCGGCTCGGCGGTGCCGGCGCCCGTCGTCAACGCCGACTTCTTCTACACCGTGATGGGCAAATGCGACTTCAACCAGCGCCCCTCGCAAACCGTGCTGACGCAGTGACGCTGCCGATCTCCCCCCTCGTGGGGGAGATGGCCGGCAGGCCAGAGGGGGGCGCTGTCCCGCCGACCTTGCCAGGGGTCCACGGAACCCCCACTTCCTGCCCCCTGCCTATTCTCCTCCGTCGCGCAACGATGCCTGTCGAGTCCCGCCTAGACTAGGTTGGCGCTCTACGGCGCCCCCCTCTGTCCTGCCGGACATCTCCCCCACGAGGGGGGAGATTGGCTGTCGCGTCCGCCTTCACCAATTCCGGAACGTCCAGCAATCACAAACCGGTGAGCTCTGTAACGAAGCGGCGAATGGCGGCGAAATGGGGGCATGACCGGTGCATCGCAGCGCCGTCCCACGGAGCAAGCCGATGTCGCAAGCCAAACGCCGCAGGTTCCTCGCAATGTCCAGCCTGGGCGCGCTTGCGCTTGCGGCCTCGCTCGGTGCCGCCGCGGCGCAGCCGCTTACCGTTGTCGAGCTGTTCACCAGCCAGGGCTGTTCGTCCTGCCCGCCGGCCAATGCCAATCTGATCAAGGTCAAGGACCAGCCCGGCGTGCTGGCGCTGTCCTTCAACGTCACCTACTGGGACTATCTCGGCTGGAAGGACATTTTCGGCCGGCAGGAATTCACGCAGCGCCAGGTCAGCTACGAGCCGCTGCTCGGCCATGACGGGCCGTTCACGCCGCAGGTGGTGGTCAACGGCCATGCCGACGCGGTCGGCGCCGCGCCCGGCGAGATCGAACGGCTGATCGCGGCGAGCGGACGCATCAAGGGACCGTCGCTGTCGCTCGATGGCGGCAAGGCCAGCATCGGCGCGGGGAGCGTGCCGGGCGGCAAGGCCGACATCTGGCTGGTGCGCTATGCCAGGGGCGTCGTCGAGGTGCCCGTGGCGCGCGGCGAGAACACCGGCCGCACCTTGCCGCACGGCAATGTCGTGCATGCGCTGACAAAACTCGGCAGCTGGACCGGAGAGGCCACGACGCTCGACGTGCCGGCGGCCGCCGATGGCCTCAGCACCGCCGTGCTGGTGCAGTCGCCGGGCGGCGGGCCGATCCTGGCCGCTGCCGCCGATTAGCTTACCTCCGGGAACTTCCCGTTTGCGGGGAGAGACCATGCCCGACCAGAAATTGCGCAACGCCGCGCCTGCGGCACCGCAACAGCCGGCCGCCGCAAGGGCGCGCCACCAACCAAGGAGACCATCATGACCGTTCTTTCCCGCCTGACGCTACCGGCGCTCGCGCTCGCTTTGTGCTCGACGGCAATGCTGGCCGGCGGCATCGCCCGTGCCGACGAGGCCACCAACGCCATGAAACCCGCCGCCGACGCGATGAAACCGGCAACCGATGCGATGAAGCCGGCCGACCCGATGGCCACCAATGCCATGAAGCCCGCCGCCGATGCGATGAAACCGGCGGACGCCATGAAGCCGGCGGCTGACGCGATGAAGCCGGCGACGGATGCGATGAAGCCTGCCAATTAGGTCAACCGCGGCGGAGAGTTACGCACCCGCCGGGGCCGCACGCGAATGTGAGCCTCCGCCGCGACTCGCGCATCGCGCCGGCGACGCTAATTCAATAGACTGAACTCAATGGAAGCCATCAGGAGTGCAACCATGACCGACATCAAGAAGCGTTCGAACGGCTTCGTCCGCGGCGCGCTCGCAGCTTTCGCGCTCGCCGTCGCGAGCGCCGCCTTCTGGCTGACGCCGGCCGTCTCGGCGGAAGACGCCGTGGTGATCCCGCCGCCGGCGCTGGATGAAAAGGCCGCGGGCGGCAGCGAGACGGCAGTCTTCGCCGGCGGCTGCTTCTGGGGCGTACAAGGCGTGTTCCAGCACGTCAAGGGCGTCACCAAGGCGGTCTCGGGCTACACCGGCGGTGCCAAGGACGACGCCGTCTACGAGACGGTGGGCACCGGCCGCACCGGCCATGCCGAATCCGTCGAGATCACCTACGATCCCTCCAAAGTCACCTATGGCCAGCTGCTGCAGGTGTATTTCTCGGTCGCCCACAATCCGACCCAGCTCAACTATCAGGGGCCGGACCAGGGCACGCAGTACCGCTCGACGATCTTCGCCGAGAACGACGCGCAGAAGAAGATCGCGCAGAGCTATATCGCCCAGCTCGACAAGGCCAAGCTGTTTTCCAAGCCCATCGTCACCACGATCGAAACCGGCAAGACCTTCTACCCGGCCGAGGAGTACCACCAGGATTTCCTGACGCTCAACCCGACCTATCCCTACATCGTCTACAACGACCTGCCAAAGGTGGCGAATTTGAAGACGCTGTTCCCGAAGCTCTACAGCGACAAGCCGGTGCTGGTGCTGTCGGCCAGCAATTGAGGTTCAGAACTGGAGGCGCTGGCAGGAAGCGCCTCCTGCTGCCTGCCGGCCAGAGGGGGCGCGAGGGATCGCGGCCTCTCCTGCGAAGAAGGTTACACCCTCTTGCGCCACGGCAGGCTCCAGCGCGCCTTCTCCAGCGAGGCCTTGGCTTCGACCGTGGCGGGGGCGGTCTGGGCTTCGCGGTATTGCACCGAGCCCTGCGGCGGATAGGGCAGGCTGTCCTTGAGCTCCAGCCTGTCGAGCTGGCTGAAATCGGGGAAAGGCAGTTTTTCCTCTTCACGCCAGGCGCTGACCCGCTTTTCCGCGGCGATGCGCTTTTCCTGGTCGAGCGGCAGGTCGGCGGCGCTGTATTCCAACTGCGCCGGGAAGGCGAACTGGGCGCCGGCCTCGTCCATCACCGCGATCATCGACAGCAATATGTCCTCGCGGATGGCGAGAAACTCCGAGGCATCCGCGGTCATGATGTAGGTGAAGACCTCGATGTCGAGCGAATAGGGGCCGAAGCCGACGAAGCGCACGCGGCACGGATCGTCGATGACGCGCGGATGCGCGATCAGGAGCTTGCGCAGCGCCGCCAGCGTGTAGCGCAGCTGATCGGGCGTCGTCTCGTAGCGCAATTGCAGCGTCGTGGCGAAGCGGGTGCGGTCGCGATGGGCATAGTTCTCGATCTGCATGCCGGCGAAGTCCGAGTTCGGCACCGAGATCACCGTGCGGTCGACCGAGCGGATGCGGGTCGAGCGCATGCCGATATGCTCGATGGTGCCGGACTGGTTGCCGAACTTGCAGAAGTCGCCGACGCTGACCGGCCGGTCGGCATAGAGCGTCAGGCCAGAGAGAAAATTCTGCAGCGTCGGCTGCGCCGCCAGCGCCACCGCCAAGCCGCCAATGCCGAGACCGGCCAGCACGCCCTGATAGGGGATCGCCAGCACCTCGGCCAGGAGCAGGAAGGCGACCACCAGGGCGGCGATGCGCGCCACGCCGGTCAGCAGCGAGATCAGCGTCTCGTGGTAGCCGGGCACGTTGAATGTGGCGCGGTAGCGCTCGGCGATCTTGCCGATCAGGTGCCAGACGACGGGAACCGCGCCGATCAGGATTAGGCTCCAGGCCGCCGCCTTGGCGGATGCCGCGATCACCTGCGGCAAGCCGAGCGGCCGCAGCGCAAACAGCAGGAACAGGCCGAGGAAGATCGAGCGCACCGCCCACTCGACGACGCGGAAGAAGCCGGCCCGCCCCGAACTCCTGCCGCTGCGGGCGAAGAACACGATGACGGCGTTGGCAAGGAAACCGAAGGCGATGCCGGCAAGCACCGCAATGCCGAGCCCCAGCCATTGCCAGCGTTCGATCGGCCCGGCGCGGGTCAAAAGGGCAGGGCTGATCTCGCGGGCAAGGCCTCTCGTGGCGAAGAACGGATCGTTGCTGGCGAAGGCGGTGAATTCCGGCGCCACCGGCGCATCTTCGATATCGGCATAGAGCGTGCGGATGTTGGCCAGCGTTTCCGGCGTGAATTTCCACAGCTTGCCGCCTTTTTCGGTCCCCACCGGAGCGACGACGATGTTGCCGGCCGGGTGCTCGAAATACACATAGGGCGTGTTGCTTTGGGGATCGTCGGGAATTTCCTGCCAATAGACGTAGCCGATGCGGTCGATGACTTTCTTGAGATAGCTCTCGAGAAGAACCGCCTCGTCGGACCGCACCGCCGGATTGTAACCGCGCATGTCGAGCGCCGTTTGCGGCGAACTGCCATTCTGGTCGGCGATGCCGCCGAGCAGCATCTTGAACGTGTCGCGCGGCGAGGCGAGCTTGGCCGGATCGTCGACCATGTCGGGGGCTTCGCCACGCGCCGCCTGGAACTCGGCGAGCTTGGCCTCCAGCACGGCAAGCTGCGGCCCGACGATGAACCATTCGCCGGCCTTGCGGCGGAAGGTGACGTCGAAGAAAACCTTGCTGCCATATTGCTGCAGCCTGGCTGTCACCTCGTCGCCGGGGATCGCATCATGCGGCAGGTTCCACAGGCGCAAGGTGGCGTTGTCGATCACCGAAAACAGGAGCTTGGTGTAATCGGGCATGTTGAGGCCGCCGCGATCGGCCTCCGTGACGTCGACGAGGCCGGCCGCCTGCGCGGCAAGGCCCATGCCGCCGCCGGTGGCGCGCGGCACATTGTCGGCGCCGCTCTCGTTCATGGTCTGAAGGAATGAGCGCATCGTCGTCATCGGGCTGGTCTGGTCGACCTTGAGGGTCTCGGCGGCGTCGACGCGCACGCCCGTCCACCATTCGGCGGTGGCGGATTCGAAACGGCCCATGAAGCTCGCGCCGTCCGGCGCCATGACGAAGCTGAACTCGCCCTGGCGACTGCCCTCGAACCAACGGCCGAACAGCTTTTCGCCTTCGGCCTTGGCTTCGATGCGGCCGCCATACAGGGGATAGACGCCCTTCACCTCGGCGCCGTCCTGCTTGAAGGTGATCTGGGCGCCGCCGCCGCGCCATTTGGTGTCCCATACACCGGCCCAGTTGGCCGTCTGCTGGGCATGGGCGGGCTGGACGGCGGGCAGCAGGCCGGCCAGCACAAGCGCGGCGATCAGCGTGACCAGGCGGATCAGGGCGGGAGCAACTCCAGGAAAGCGGCGTAGGGATTTTCCCGGGAAAGGTGCGTAGCGCTGCCGCGCCTGCGGATCGTGTTGTATCGAGGCAACCGGGACACCGCGCATTGCATTGCCCTTCTTCTCGCACCGCTGCCATCAGGCCGCAGCATGTCGCGGAAGGTTATTCCGCGTGAAGATGAATATTGTCTTTCCGGCCGGCGACATGCGGCAGGCGGAGGCCCTGATTTCGCCCGTCGCTTGGCCCCTCAGTCGTAGGTCAGGTCCGTCGCCTTGCCGCCGAACACACGGTAGGCATAGAAGGAATAGAAGATGATGATCGGCAGCACGACGACGGTGCCGGCCAGGATGATGGCCAGGCTTTCGGGCGCGGAAGCCGCCTGCCAGATGGTCAGCCTGTCGGGCACCACGAACGGATAGAACGACCAGGCGAGCCCGGCAAAACCCAGCGCGAAGATGGCGGCCAGCGTCAGGAACGGCGTCAGCGAATGGCGGTCGTCGGGCCTGGGCAGATGGAAGGTCTGCCGCCACAGCCACAGGAACAGCAGCGCCGACAGGATCGGCAGCGGCGACAGATAGAGCATTTCGGGCAGCACGAACCATTTGGCGAAGATGCGCGGGCTGGCGAAGGGCGTGGCCAGCGACACGGCGGCCATGCCGAGCGCGGTCAGCACCAAGGTGGTGCGCAGCCAGCGCACCGCCTTCTTCTGCAGGTCGCCTTCGGCCTTGTAGATGACCCAGGCGGCCCCCATTGCGGCGTAGGCCGCCGCCAGGCAGAACGCCACCAGCACGCCGAACGCCATGCCGCCCAGGCCGAAGTCGAGGCCAAGCACATAGACGCCCAGCATATAGCCTTGCGCCAGCGAGGCGATGAGCGAGCCGAGGAAGAAGATACGGTTCCAGCGGTGCTTGCGCTCGGTCGCCACCTTGGCGCGGAAGTCGAAGGCGACGCCGCGCAGGATGAGGCCGACCAGAAGCACGAACACCGGGATGTAGAGCGCGCTGAGGATGACGCCATGCGCCATCGGAAAGGCGACCAGCAGAAGGCCGACGGCCAGCACCAGCCAGGTCTCGTTGGCATCCCAGAACGGGCCGATGGCGGCGATCATCGTGTCCTGCTCGGCGTCCTCGGCCGCCGCGAACAGGATGCCGATGCCGAGATCGAAGCCGTCGAGAATGACATAGATCAGGATGGCGAGGCCCATCAGGCCGGCGAAGATGAGAGGGAGCAGGGTCGGCCAGTCATAGGTCATTTCTCTCTCCTACTCGCCAGCCGCCGGCTGCGACATCGGCCTGTTGAGCACGCCCGGCAGCGGCGATGTGTCGCCGTCCTTGGCCGCCTTCAGCGCCAGATGGACCAGCACGCCGAGATAGGCGATCAGCAACAGCACATAGAGAACGAGATAGACGGCCAGCGTCAGCGCCACATGGCTGCCGGCCACCGGGCCGACGGCGTCGGCGGTCCGCAGCACGCCCGTCACCAGCCAAGGCTGACGGCCGATCTCCGTGGTATACCAGCCGGCGAGCGTCGCCACCCAGCCGGAAATGGTCATCGGCACCATGAGCAGCGCCAACGGCCTCGGCAGGCTATGACGGCGCTTGAGGAAGAAGGCGGCCGACCAGGAGACGGCGAGCATCAACAGGCCGGTGCCGACCATGATGCGAAAACCCCAGAACACCGGGAAGACCGGCGGGTGGTTGCCGGGATAGTCGTTGAGTCCGGGTACCACGCCCCTGGCGCTGTGCCGCAGGATCCAGCTTGCCCCGTCGGGAATGGTCACCTCGAACCTGTTTTCCCTGGCCGCTTCATCGGGAATGGCAAACAGCACCAGCGGCACGTTGGGGCCGGTGTTCCAATTGGCCTCCATGGCGGCGATCTTCTGCGGCTGGTGCTCGAGCGTGTTCAGGCCGTGCTGGTCGCCAGCAAGGATCTGGATGGGGATGAGGATAGCGGCGGTGAAGACGCCGGTGCGCAGCGCCTTCCACATCGATTCCGAGCGGTCGCCCTTGAGGTAGCGCAGCGCCGACAGGCCGGCGATCAGGAACGACACCGTCAGGCCGGAGGCGAGCAGCATATGGACGAGCCGGTAGGGCATGGAGGGGTTGAAGAGGATCGCCCACCAGTCGACGGCATGGGCGACGCCGTCGCGCATCTCGAAGCCGACCGGCGTCTGCATCCACGAGTTCAGCGCGATGATCCAGAAGGCCGACACGGTGGTGCCGCCGGCGACCAGCACGGTCGCCAGCGTGTGGATGCGGTTGGAAACGCGGCGGAAGCCGAACAGCATGATGCCGAGGAAGGCCGCCTCGAGGAAAAAGGCGGTGAGGATCTCGTAGGCCAGCAGCGGCCCGGCGATGTTGCCGACCGTTTCCATGTAGCCCGGCCAGTTGGTGCCGAACTGGAAGCTCATGGTGACGCCGGAAACCACGCCCATGGCGAAGGACAGCGCGAACACCTTCACCCAGGTGAAATAGGCGCGCATCCAGGCCGAATCATTGGTCGCGTTGTAGCGGAGCTTGAAGAAAAGCAGCACCCAGCCGAGTGCGATGGTGATGGCTGGAAACAGAATATGAAACGAAATATTCGCACCGAACTGGATGCGAGAAAGGATGAGCGGGTCCATGGCGGGCTCCGGCTGCTTCTAATGGGCGGAGAATAGGCTTGTAGGGCCGGCCGGTCAAAGCGGCGTCCCGCCGCGAGGCGGAACGCCGCAGCGCCAAGCCAAGATGACGCAGCACCGGGCCTGCCGCGCTTCGCGAGCAGTCCCATCCCACTGTCGGACGTCGAACAGGCATGGGCCCGGGACGACCGCACCGTGTTTACCTTGGAGGGGCGGCACGCCCGATCTCGGCCTGTCTCTTCATCCGCGGGAATGGCCTGTCTGCAACGAGTGTCGAGAATTGTCAGCAACTTCATTGACTTCCGGTTGCATGCGGCGACATTCGGCCTATATCTGGGGTCCTCTTTCAAGCAGCCGTTTTCAGCCATGCAGCCTGTCATATCCATTTCCGGGGTCACCAAGACCTATGCCACCGGCTTCAAGGCGCTGAAGGAAATCAATCTCGACATCGAGCGCGGCGAGATCTTCGCGCTGCTTGGCCCCAACGGCGCCGGCAAGACGACGCTGATTTCGATCGTCTGCGGCATCGTCAACCGTTCGTCTGGCAGCGTCACGGTGGACGGCCACGACATCACCAAAGACTATCGCGCCGCGCGCGGCCTGATCGGGCTGGTGCCGCAGGAGCTGACCATCGATGCCTTCGAGAGCGTCTGGGCGACGGTCAACTACAGCCGCGGCCTGTTCGGCAAGCCGGCGAACCATGCCTTTGTCGAGAAGGTGCTGCGGGATCTGTCGCTATGGGACAAGAAGGACGCCAAGGCGATCACGCTTTCGGGCGGCATGAAGCGGCGGCTGATGATCGCCAAGGCGCTGTCGCACGAACCGCGCGTGCTGTTCCTCGACGAGCCGACGGCGGGCGTCGACGTCGAGCTGCGCCAGGACATGTGGGCGATGGTGCGGCGGCTGCGCGAGGACGGCGTCACCATCATCCTCACCACTCACTATATCGAGGAAGCCGAGGCGATGGCCGACCGCGTCGGCGTCATCAACCGCGGCGAGATCATCCTGGTCGAGGGCAAGGCCGAACTGATGCGCAAGCTCGGCCGCAAGCGCTTGGTGATGGAACTGCGCAGCCCGCTCGGCGCCATTCCGGACGCCTTCTCGCACTACGCCCTGGAACTGTCGCCGGATGGCGGGCAGATCACCTACACCTATGACAACCAGAGCGACCGGCCGGGCGTGGCATCGCTGATCCGCGATCTCGAGGCCGCCGGCATCCAGTTCCGCGACCTGGACACGCAGAACAGCTCGCTGGAGGAGATCTTCGTCAATCTTCTGAGGCAAGAGCCATGAACCTGCGCGCGGTATGGGCGATCTACCGGGTGGAGATGGCGCGCGCGCTGCGCACTGTTTTGCAGAGCATCGTCTCGCCCGTGCTGTCGACGTCGCTCTATTTCGTCGTCTTCGGATCGGCCATCGGTTCGCGCATCACCGAGATCGACGGCATCAGCTACGGCGCCTTCATCGTGCCGGGGCTGATCATGCTGTCGCTTCTGACGCAGTCGATCTCCAACGCCTCCTTCGCCATCTACTTCCCGAAATTCGTCGGCTCGATCTACGAGCTGTTGTCGGCCCCGGTCTCCTATCTCGAGATCGTCCTCGCCTATGTCGGGGGCGCCGCCACCAAGTCGATCATCCTCGGCCTGATCATCCTGGCGACGGCCTCGCTGTTCGTGCCGCTCTCCATCCAGCATCCGTTCTGGATGCTGGCCTTCCTGGTGCTGACGGCGGTGACCTTCAGCCTGTTCGGCTTCATCATCGGCATCTGGGCCAGGAGCTTCGAGCAGTTGCAACTGGTGCCGCTGCTGATCATCACGCCGCTGACCTTCCTCGGCGGCAGCTTCTATTCCATCAACATGCTGCCGGGCGCCTGGCGCACGGTGACGCTGTTCAATCCGGTCGTCTACCTGATCAGCGGCTTCCGTTGGAGCTTTTTCGGAAAATCGGACGTTTCGGTCGGCATCAGCCTCGGCATGACCGTGGTTTTTCTGCTGATCTGCGTGGCGACCGTCGCCTGGATCTTCAAGACCGGCTATCGGCTGAGGAACTGACGGGCGAAGACCTGCCAAGTCGCGGCCGCATCTAGAGCAATTTCAGCAAAAGTGTATACGGTTTTCCCGGGAAAAGCGCGTAGCGCTTTCCCTTGGGAGTTGCGTCAAAACAAAGAGTTAGAGCGGTTCTCCGTTTCCGTGAACGGTGAACTGCCCTAGATCGCCTTGACCAGCCGCAGCAGGCCCAGCATCTCCATGTATGTTCCCTTGCGGAAGGCGACGTAGACCGGCTCCTCGATGCCGTGGAAACGGCGCTTGAACGCCGCCTGCCCCTGCAGGTTGAAGCGGCGGCGGTTGACCCAGGGCGAATCATAGGCGCGCTGGAAGGCGTTGCGCCAGAAATCGCTTTCGGCAAATCCACTGGGGCCGACGTCGACCAGCGGCGACAGCCCGAGCGTGACGACCGAAATGCCTTCCTCGCGAAAGCGGTCGACGGCGAATTTGGTCAGGCCGACCTCCGCATGGGGCGAGGCGTCGATGTGCTTGCGCTTGAAGGCGGTGGTGTAGCCGATGACCTTGCCGCCGCGAAACAGCGGATCGAAGTCGAGCAGGGCGACCAGTTCGCCATCGGGGCCGTGCAGCACGAAGCGGCGCATGTCGACGCCCACATGGTCGGCGAAGTGCCGGTTGAGGAAGCCCATCTCCCAACGCTTGACGATGCGGTCACCGCGCCAATTCGCCGAAAGCCGGGAGATCTCGTCGAGAAAGATCGTCCGCTTGTCCTCGGCGAAGGAAAAGCCCTTTTTCAACAGCCAGCGCTCGGAGTAGCGCACGGTTTCGTTGCGCTTGCCGGAAAAATCGTGTTCGGGCAGCGGCAGCCGGGTGTCGATGCCCAGCCGGTTGACCTTGTAGCCGAGCCCGGCCAGCACCCGCGCCGACTGTCCGCCGATCTGCACGAACCAGGGGCTGCCGGCGGTCTCGACGAAGCGCCTGATGTAGTCGGCCCGATGGGCCGGATCGGCGACCGGGTCGCCGAGCGCGAAATGATGCTTCATCTTGGTGCCGAAGGCGATGTAACCGTCGGCGTCGCCGAAATAGGAGAGCCTGCCTTGCACGGCGGAGGAGTAGGCAAGCGAGAAGTCGCCATGGCGGCGCACCAGCGCCAGCCGTTCGGCATGGGTGAACGCCTGGCGCTCGACCTTGGGCGAGGCACGCTCGAGGATTTTGTCGAGATAGATCCGCAAGGAGGGCATGGGTCGAGATTCCGCGTGCATCTGCGGCGCGCACCCGGGTACGCTATACGCCGTGGCGCCTTGATTTTGCACAGGAAGCCGAAAAAAGCATTTCGAGGACTTCGGATTCCTGTACCTGTAACAGAGATCCGCCAGCCCCCGGATCTCGAATCAATCACATTGCCGCGACCTGATTATCGCCGATCTCGCGTATATGCCATATAGGACGCAACCGCGGTGCGGCGCATGGCCTCGAAATCCGGGGCCGATCTGCTGTATGGATCATGCGCGGGAGGGCGTCCTGCCGGCGTCGGCGGAAGCGCCACAAGGTGGAATGGGGTTCGTGATCGAATGGCAGATACGACAATCAGACCGGCAGCGCACCAGACGGTAACCATCGAACCGGCGATCGTCATCGGGGCCGGCGCCGCCGGTCTTGCGGCAGCGCAGGCGCTGATCAAGGCCGGCGTGGCGACGGTGATCCTGGAAAAGGAGCGCCGGTTGGCCGAGCCGTGGCATCGGCGTCACCAGCAACTGCGCCTCAATACGCACCGCGATCTTTCGGGACTTCCCGGCCTTGCCTATCCGAAGGGCACGCTCGCCTTCCCCCACAGAGCCGCCGTCATCCGCTATCTCAACGATTTCAGCGAGGCGAACCGGCTGCCGGTGGAGCTCGGCGTCGCCGTCGAGACGGTCCTGTTCAAGGGCGATCACTGGGCGATAGCGACCAGCGCCGGGATGCGCCTGGCGCGCCACGTCGTGATCGCCACCGGCCGCGACAGACAGCCGTTCATCCCCGAATGGAACGGAATGCGGGATTTCGCCGGCCACATCATCCATTCGGCGGATTTCGGCGACGCGAAGGACTATGCCGGCAAGAAGGTGCTGGTCGTCGGAGCCGGCAACTCGGGTATAGACGCGCTCAACCACCTGGCTCAGGCAGGCGCCGCCTCGCTGTGGCTGTCGGCCCGCAATGGTCCGTCGGTCCTGCCCAAGCGCATCGGCAAGATCGCCGTGCACCGGCTGTCGCCGCTGATGGCGCGGTTGCCTTTGCGGGTCGCCGATGCGGTGATCGCCTTGACGCAGCGCCTTGTTTTCGGCGACCTGACGAAATTCGGCGTGCCGCCGGCACCGGTGGGCGGCGCCAGCCGCCTGACCACCGACTACACCGCGATAGCCGCCGACGAGGGCGCGATCGACGCCATCCGCTCGGGCAGGATCACCGTCGTGCCGGGAGTGCGGGAATTCACCCGCGACGGCGTCATCCTGGCCAATGGCAGCCTGATCGATCCCGACATCGTCATTGCCGCGACGGGCTACCGCACCGGGCTTGAGCAGATGGTCGGCGATCTCGGCGTGCTCGACGGCAAGGGCGTTCCGCTCTTCAACGGCGGCGATGTCGATCCGAAACTGCCTGGCCTCTGGTTCACCGGCATGCGGCCGAGCATCCGCGGCTGCTTCGCCAACGCGGCCATCCAGGCCAAGGCGATCGCCGAGCGGATTGCCCGGCGGATCGCCAATTCCGGCCCCTGAAACGTGCTGGAGGTTCGTTTTATGCGTCGGACGGAAACCCACTTTCCCGGAATTGCCCTCTAAATCGCGATCTTGCCGCCGCCTTGCCTGGTAATGGCGACGACCGCCGGCCGCACCGGCATGTCCGGCTTGAAATCGGGCCAGCGCGTCGACGGATCCTCATAATAGGACGGGCGGCCGAACGCCTCCCAATCCTCGCCGCCGTCGCCCGGATGCTGGACGGCGACGAAGGCGGTCTGATCGTCGGGCGCAAACAGCGGCCCGCACATTTCGGCGCCGATCGGCACGCGGAAGAACAGTTTTGACGTCGCGCGCGCCGGCCCTTCGGTGTCGACCGCCCACAGGCCGTCGGTGCGGCCTGTGGCCTTCGGGCCCTGGCCGTCGGTGGCGACCCACAGGCGCCCGGCCGAATCGACCGCGCAATTGTCGGGCATGCCGAACCAGCCATTGGCCGTGGTGGCGGTGGAGAAGGTGGCGCCGACATCGGCAACCGCCGGATCGCCGCACTTCAGGAGCACTTCCCATTTGCCCTTGGTGCCGGCGAAATCGCCGCCATCCTCCGATATCTCGATGATGTGGCCGAAGGCGTTGTCGGCGCGCGGGTTGGCGGCGTCGACCTGGTCGGCTTGGCGCTTGGAATTGTTGGTCAGCATGACATAGACCTTCCCGTTGACACCATTGGGCTGGATGTCCTCGGGACGGTCCATCTTGGTAGCGCCGAGCAGGTCGGCGGCACGCCGCGTCTCGATCAGCACGTCGGCCTGGCCGGCAAAGCCGTTCTGCGCCGTCAGCGGACCGTGGCCGAAGACGATCGGCAGCCATTCCACGGTACCGTCGGCGGCGAATTTGGCGACATGCAGCGTGCCGTCGTCGAGCAGGTTCATGTTGGCGGCACGGTCGTCCGGATTGAAACGGCCCGCGGTGACGAATTTGTAGACATAGTCGAAGCGCTCGTCATCGCCGAGATAGAAGACGACGCGCCCATCCTTGGCGACGATCGATTCGGCGCCTTCATGCTTGAAGCGGCCCATCGCGGTGCGCTTCCTCGGCGTGGATGCCGGATCGTTGACGTCGACCTCGACGATCCAGCCGAAACGGTTGGGCTCATTCGGCTCCTTGGCGAGGTCGAAGCGGTCGTAATGCGCGCCCCATTCATAGGCCCCTTCCGGAATGCCGAGGCGCTTGTAATTGGCGGCTTCCTTATGGCCTTCCGGCAGTTCGCCGGAGAAATAGCCGTGGATGTTCTCCTCGGCCATGACATAGGTGCCCCAGGGTGTGACGCCGCCGGCGCAGTTGTTGAATGTGCCGATGACCTTGGTGCCGGATGGGTCGGCATTGGTCTTGACACGGTCATGACCGGCGACCGGGCCTGACAGCGCCATTTCGGTGTTGGAGGTGATGCGGCGGTTCAACTTGCCGTCGCGCACCACCTGCCACTTGCCGCCTTCCTTGCGGATCTCGACGATGGTGCCGCCATGTGCCGCCATCTCGACGTCGACCTGCTCCTTCGAGAGCGGTGCGAGTTCGGCCGCTTTCTTGCCGTCCTTCTCGACGATCTTGACGATGCCCGGGAACATCAGATGCGGATTGGTGTATTCGTGGTTGACGACCAGCAGGCCATGCTCGGCGGAGCCATCGATCCCGATATAGCCGACATAGTCGTTGTTGTAGCCGAATTGTCTTGCCTGGGCCTCAGCCGACTGTCTGGCCGGGTCGAACTCCGGCGAATCGGCAAACAGCGGATCGCCCCAGCGCAACAGCACGTCGGCATCGTAGCCCGGCGCGACATGGTGCTTGTCGTCGATACCGGCTTCGAGTTCGTCGAACGAAAAGGCCGAACCCTCGGCGGCACGCGCATCGTCGGCGGCCACGAGCGCCAACGGGCCGACGGTGGCGGCGATGGCCGAGACGGCCAGCGAACCTTTGAGGAAGGCACGGCGGGAGAACCGCTCGGCGATGATTTCGCCCATGGTGCTGTTGTCGGTGGGGTTGGGCGCCGGACCTTCATTTTCCTCAAGCAGGCTGGTGCGGAATCTGGCGTCGGGCGAGCGATGGTCGGTCATGGGTCTGCCTCTGGCTTCCTGGATGGCTGGAGCGTGTCACGCGTTTCGACCCCTTATAGACGATCGGTCACACTTTCGTGACATTCGTGCACCCGCCAGCTTGACCGCGAACCTCGCGCCACATCCGGTTTGAAGCTCGGACTAAGGTCCTAGACCGATCGGGGCGAAGGTCCGGATTGCCGCGGCATCGGTCGTGGGCCACTTACACGAACACGCCATGTCGCCGATGGTCGCGTACCTGCACGAGATGGCCTCTGAATTTGCCGGTCCGATCAAGTGAGGGACTGATGCGCAGCTCGATCATGGCTCATTGTTGCTGGCTGACCCTGAGAGCAGTGCCGGCACTGGCGCTGACCATAGCCCCCTATCACCTCGATTTTCACGGTTCCACCGCAGGCATTGCCGCGTCCGGCGCCCAGGCCGCACCTGGTGGGAACGGCGGCAATGGCGGGAATGGGGGTAACGGAAATGGTGGGGGCGGGAATAGCGGCGGCGGCAACAATGGCAACGCCGGTGGCAACAATGGCAACGCCGGCGGTAACGTGAACAATGGCGGCGGCAACAGTGGCAAGGGGAACGGTGCCAACAGCTCCGGCAAGCATGTGAACGCAACAACCGGCGATCGTGTCGAAATAGACGACAACAAGATCGTGGTGCAGCACCCTAACGGCTTCGGCGAAGAGATCGAGAAGGGTCGCTTCAAAATGACCGACGCGCTGGGACGCACGATCGTCGAGCGCCCTGCGACGGCGGCGGATATAAGCCGCCTCAAGGGGTTGTAGAGCGGGCAATAGGCATCGCCCGCTTTACGTGTCACCTCCGCCGCCCCCCGGCGGAGGTGACCTTGTCGCTCCGGCCCCGTATAGGGGCCGTCTTTTTTTGCCCTGGAGCGTTCCGCTGCACCGCGCTTCAGGTTTTCATTTATGCGTGTCGCTATCCCAAACCAGGGATCCCTTGCGGGCGACCAGGATTAGCTGCCGGCCCGATCCCGCGCTTCGCGCATCAGCAGCGCCGCCTCGGTGCGATTGCGCACGTTGAGCTTGGACAGCACACCGGTCATATGATGCTTGACCGTTTTTTCCTGCAGCGCCAGCCGCAGCGCCACTTCCTTGTTGCTCAGCCCTTCCGCCACCAGCTGCAGGATCTCGGCCTCGCGTCCGGTGAGCTGACGCAGGCGGTCCGTCCTGCCGTTGGCCGGCTGCAGCGATTGCAGGTCCGAAAGCAGGCGGGCCGACAGGGTCGGCGACACATAGGTTTCGCCGGCCGCGACACCATGCAGGATTTCGGCCAGCATGCGCGAGCCGACCCCCTTCAGCACATAGCCGCGCACACCGGCGTTCAGCGCCCGCGCCACGTCGGCATTGGCCTCCGAGACCGTCAGCATGACGATCTTCTGTCCGGGATTGGCACCCAGTATGCCGGCCACCGACGCAAGACCGTCACCCGGCATGCTGATGTCGAGCAGCAGTATGTCGGGCTGCAAAGTCGAGGCGATGCGTTCGGCATCCTGCGCCGTGGCACCCTGGGCCACCATTTCGAAGCCGCCGATCTCCGACAGGCTGCGGGTAACGCCTTCGCGAAACAGGGGGTGGTCGTCGACAATGGCGACACGGATGGTACCGATCATGGTTGATCCTCGACGGCTAGCGTAATCATCAATCGTGTTCCCTGCGGGCCGGTCGTGGTCTCGAACTGGCCACCAATGCTTTCGATACGCTCCCTGATGCCGGCGAGCCCCAGGCCCTCGGCCCGCCTCGGGTCGAATCCGGGCCCGCCATCCGATACTTCAACGAAGAACTTGCCGCCTGTCATCCCGGCCTTCACCTCCTGATCCTTGCCCTGCCCATGACGGTAGGCGTTGTTCAGCCCCTCCTGGACGAAGCGATAGATGCTGATCTTCTCCGAAGCGCCCAGTTCGGGCAACTGCCTGGATAAGGTCAGCGCCACGGAACTGCGGGTCCTGCGTTGATGCTCGTCGACGGCAAGACGCAGAATGTCGCCGGCCGCGGCCGTTTCTATCTGCGGCAGGACAAGGCCGTTGCAGATGCCGCGGATTTCACGCATCGCATCGTCCAGCGCCATGCGGATCATGGCGATCTCGGCGTTGCGGCTGTCGCTGGAGGCACCCTCGCCGGAAATGGCGGGGCTGTCCAAACGCAGCGCCGCCAGCGCGACGAGCTGAGCCGGCCCGTCATGAAGGTCGGCACCGATGCGACGCAAATATCGTTCATTGAGCGCCGTGGCACGGCGCGACGCCTGCTGGACGCGCAGGCGCAGCGCCCGGTTCTGCGAGACCAGCGCCTGCAGCTCGGAGACCTGGCCCTGCAGAACGCCGCGCTGCTTGTCGATGGTGCGGCTGCCACGTATGACGATCCCCGACAACAGCAGCAGCGCCGCCAGCGTGGCGCCGGCCACGATCAGCCAGCTCGATAGCAAGGCGGAAGCCAGAGCCGCCTGGAAATCGTCGGCGATCTCGTAGAATTCGGTGACGGCGACCACCTCGCCCGACCAGGGTTCGCGGACCGGATTGTAGATTTCCAGCAGCGGCACGCCCGCGGCCCTCTCCTCCTCGTCGTCCTCGTCGCCTAGCTCGTTGAACTCGGCGACGACATTCCCGGCGAAGGCGGCACGCAGGTTGGCGCTCGGGCCGAACTGCCGGCCGATCAAGGCCGTGTCCTTCGAATACAGCACCGTGCCGTCCCGACGCCACAGCTTGAACGAAAACAGCCGTTTGCCGAGCGCGCCTTGGCCCAGGGTCTCGTCAAGCGCCCGTTTGACGGTGTCATCGAGCTGGTGGTTCGTGCGCAGATCGGGGAGCAGCGGAGCGATCACGCTGTCGACATAAAGGGCAGTCGTGGCCGCCGAATTATGGAGCACGCTTTCGCGGATTTGCGCGGTGACCCAGAAGCCGACCACCAGCATCACCGCAAGCAGCCCAAAGCCGCCGGCAATGATGAACTGCAGAGCCAGCGTAAGTCCGTTCCAGCGCCGCGACAAGGTTTCGAGAAATCGCACGACACGCTCCTCGCCCCCACCCGCAGGGGCAGGGCAGTGCCGCGACTTTGGCGCTTCGGTCCTGCCGACACAAGAGCCTGGTCCCACGGCAGCTGCTTGACGTCCCGACGCGCTTGCGAAACAAGGCACGGACGACCGGCATCAATATCGAGGGGCAGGGTGAGTTTTTCGGGGTTACTTCAGCTCGGTCTTTCGACCGTGATCTTTCTGCTGGCGGCGGCGGCCGCCAAGCAATGGGGGATGGCGCCCAGCCTGGGCAAGATCGTGCTGACGCTTGCGCTCTATTCGCTGGGCAACCTGATCATGCTGCGGCTGATTCGCGAGTTCGGCATGTCGGTGTCGTTCAGCCTGTCGGCCGTCATCCAGCTGGTATCGGTCAATCTGGTGGCGCTGATATTCTTCGGCGAGCGCATCAATACGCTGCAGGCCGCCGGCATCGTGCTGGCGATCGCCGCCGTGGCGCTGATCACGCTCGGACCCTATGTGCAAGGGCGATGACCGGCAAACCATGGTTGCGAAACGAGGTCCGATGAAGACTGCGGCAAAGGCTCTGCTGAGCCGAGTCGAATTCCCGGTGCTGCTGGCCGGCCTTGTGGTCGCCGCCGGCCTCTGGGGCTTCGTGGAATTGATGGAGGTGGCACGGGCCACCACGCCGCACGCCTTCGACGCGGAAATCATGCTTGCCTTCCGCCAGGCGGGCCAACCCGGTATCCCGATCGGCCCGCCATGGATGGAAGGGGCGATGCGCGACATCACCAGCCTCGGCAGCACCAGCGTGCTGGTGCTGATCACGGCGGCGACGATCATCTATCTGCTGTTGATCCGCAGGCCCGGGACCGCGCTTCTCATCTTCGTCGCCGTGGCGGGCGGCCAGACGCTATCGAGCCTACTGAAGCTCGGCGTCGACCGGCCGCGGCCCGAGCTCGTCTCGCATCTGGTCAACGAGACCTCGCTTTCCTTCCCGAGCGGCCACGCGATGCTGTCGGCGGTAACCTATCTCACATTGGGCTCGCTTGCGGCGCGCTTCCTGCATGGCCGGACGACGAAGATCTATGTTCTGGCGCTCGCCGTGCTGACGACGGTGCTGGTCGGCATCAGCCGCATCTATCTCGGCGTCCATTGGCCGTCGGACGTGCTGGCCGGCTGGTGCGCGGGCTTTGCCTGGGCCATGCTGTGCTGGTTGGCGGCAAGGGTCCTGCAGCGGCGCAGGGTGGTGCGTGACGATGCCTGACGACGCCCGAGCGGGAAGCGGTCAGATCAGCCGGTTGATCAAGTGTCCGCAGCCCGTTAGCAGAAGGACCACCGATATCAGGCATGCCGATGTCGTCAATGTCTTGAAAATGGTCAACCGCGTTATCCCCTGCCCCAGATGGAACACCATAGCTCTCAATGCTCGGGAAGTATCCGAAAAAATGCTCGGCAGCTATGATGATCAAGGGTCAGGCGTGCATCCTGATGCTTGAAACATCATAATGATCGTATTATACATCATATCCGCAGACTCAGACGGGGATCCCGGCCGATGATCACTGCCGCGCAGATGCGCGCCGCGAGGGCGCTGGCCGGCATCGATCAGAAGACGCTCGCCGAGCGCGCCGGCGTTTCGCTTCCCACCATCCAGCGTATGGAAGCGAGCGATGGCGTGGTCAGGGGCGTGGTCGATACGCTGATGAAGGTCATCCAGGCCCTCGACGAGGCCGGGGTGGAGCTGATCGGCGAGAATCAACCCAGTGAGCGCGGCGGCCGGGGCGTGCGCCTCAAGCCTGCCGTGCCGCCCAATCCGAAAGCTGAGCCGGCATAAGTCGCGACGGCGACCGCCGACAGTCCTGCCGACGATCCCGCCGCCTTTTCAAGTGCGGAAGGCAGTCCATGGACGAGATCGGGCAGACACTCCACAAAACCGCGCGCAAACCGGTCCATGGGCCGGCAAAGCCGACTTTTTCCGAACTGTTCACACCGAAACTGGTGACGGTCTGGCGGGAAGGCTACGGGCTCGAACATCTCAGGGCCGATGCCATTGCCGGGCTGACCGTCGCCATCGTCGCCTTGCCGCTGTCAATGGCAATCGCCATCGCATCGGGGGTGACGCCGGAGCGCGGGCTCTACACATCGATCATCGGCGGCTTCATCATTTCGGCGTTCGGCGGCAGCCGTTTCCAGATCGGCGGCCCCGCGGGCGCCTTCATCGTGCTCGTGGCGGCGACGGTCGCGCGGGTCGGCGTGGACGGGCTGTTGCTGGCGACGATGATGGCCGGCATCTTCCTCATCGCCATCGGGTATCTGCGGCTCGGCACCTACATAAAGTTCATTCCCTATCCGGTGACGGTCGGCTTTACCGCCGGTATCGCCGTCATCATCTTCTCGGGCCAGATCGTCGAACTGTTCGGGCTGAAGCTCGCCGGCAAGGAGCCAGGCCCGCTGGTGCCGAAGCTGACGGCGATCGGCGAGGCGGCCGGCACGATCAATCTCGCGGCGACCTTCGTGGCGGTGCTGACAATCGCAACCATCGCTTTCCTGAAGCGCTGGCGGCCGAAATGGCCGGCGATGTTGATCGCCATTGGGCTGGCGTCGCTCGCGGTGGCGCTGTTTGCGTTGCCGGCCGAGACGATCGGCACGCGCTTTGGCGGCATCCCGCGCAGCCTGCAATGGCCGGCGCTTCCCCCTGTCAGCCTCGACAGGATGATCGACGTGCTGCCGGACGCCATCGCCTTCGCGTTGCTGGGCGCCATCGAATCCTTGCTGTCGGCCGTCGTCGCCGACGGCATGACCGGCCGCCGGCACCGTTCCAACTGCGAACTGGTGGCGCAAGGCTTCGCCAACATCGCCTCGGCCCTGTTCGGCGGCATCTGCACCACCGGCACCATTGCCCGTACCGCCACCAATGTGCGGGCCGGCGCGCACGGGCCGGTTTCTGGCATGGTCCACTCCATGATCCTGCTCGTCCTGATGCTGGTGGCAGCACCGCTCGCCAGCTACATCCCGCTCTCCGCCCTCGCCGGCGTGCTGGCGGTGGTGTGCTGGAACATGTTCGAGAAGCAGGCTTTCGCCACGCTGCTGCGCGCCTCGCGCGGCGATGCCCTGGTGCTGATGGCCACCTTCCTGATCGTGGTCTTCCGCGACTTGACCGAAGGCATCGTCGTGGGCTTCGCGCTGGGCTCGATCCTTTTCATCGACCGCATGGCGAAATCCATCGCCGTCGAAGCCGACCAGATCCTGGTGCCGGAGGATGTCGCCGACCGCGAGAGCGTCTATGATTCCAGGGACGCGACCGACGCCGACACCGTCGTATACCGCATTTCCGGCGCGTTCTTCTTCGGCGCCGCTTCGACCGTCGGCGCAGTGCTCGACCGCATCGCCGACCAGCGCAAGAACTTCATCCTCGACTGCTCGGCGGTGCCGTTCTTCGATTCGACCGCGGCCAATGTCATCGAGAGCGCCGCACACAAGGCCAGGCGCGCCGGCGTGCGCTTTGTCATATCGGGCGCTTCGCCGCAGACAAGGCGCACGCTGATCAACCACGGCCTCAGGCGCCCGCTGGTGACCTACGCCGCCTCGATCCGGGCCGCGCGAGCGCAGCTGGAGGGAAAAAGGGCGGCGCAGTAATTGCATTCTGCTTGCTTTCAGCGCGCCGGGAAGCACCTCTCATGGGTTGAGCGATCGCGAACCGCTGACGAACGGACTTCCCCGGACATAAAATCGCAGCAGGCGGTCCGCGTCCTTCGAAATGCCGATCCGAACGCCCTGCCCGATTTCGCCGGGGTCGCGGCCATCGCTTGCAAGCCATAGAGGGCCTTCCCGGCAAAGATCGAGCCCGTCGAGCGAACGGTCGATCCGCAACGCCATGGCGAGCCTTCCCGGTCCTCGCGCCAGGTCACGCAGGCGCTCGATGCCGCGATTGAGCCGCATGATCGGAATGCCGTCGAGCGGCTCGAGTGCCCTGATCAGGACGCCGGTTCCGATTCCGGGCACCTCGCTCGAGACATTCAGCATGTATGAGATGCCGTAGGCGAGATAGACATAGGCATGCCCGCGCTCGAGAAACAGCGAGCGGTTGCGCGAGGTCATTCCCCGGTAGCCGTGCCCGGCAGCGTCACCGGCGACATACGCCTCGGTCTCGACGATGCGGCCGCTGGCAATGCCTCCGGGCAGTTCCCGCACCACGATCTTGCCGATGAGATAGCGCGCGAGAACGGCCGTATCGTGCGGCAGTTCCGAACGGGCGAGCGGGCGGCGGACGACCATCCTCATGGCGGCTGGTTTTAGATCCGCCCGGCCCATGTGGCAAAGGCTCTCGTAAGGTCGGCTCCGAAAATCTGGCTTCTCAATCGAGCCTCAGCGCCACGATTTCGCCGTCGTTCATCAGCGGGACATAGAGGATCGACTTGCCGTCGGTCCCGATGTCGGCGCTGCCCGGTCTGAAATGCGCCACTGCTTCCGGCGTGCCGCCCTCTCTGTACCGGTAGAGCGTGCCGGTCATGTAGGCCGTGGCGTAGATGCTGTCGCCGATGGCCACGACGCCGTCGAGATCGGCGAAGTTCTGGGCGCCGGGCAGCGGCGTCACCGTCTTGCCGGCGAGGTCGACCGCCAGCAGCCCGCCGGGCTCGCCCGTACTGAAATCCGGCTTGATGCCCTTGCCCCAGGACGCCACGATCAGCCTGCCGCCATGGGCGAAGATGCCGTTGGGCGAAGCAAGCAGTGCGTCCTTGACGAACGGCACCGGCTTGTCGCCGTCAATGCGGTAGATGGTGTCGGCCAGCATATCCGTGACATAGACCTTGCCGGAGACATCCGATGTCATGTCGTTCAGGAAGACGGCGTCCGGCACATCGATGCTGGAGATGAGCTTGCCGCTGGCGAGATCGACGACGCGGATCCTCGTGATGTCGGCGACGTAGAGCCTGCCGCCCGAGATCGCCATGCCTTTCGGAGCGTCCATGCCGCCGACCCAGTGACGGGTGATCAGCTTGCCGTCGGAGGATAGCAGCGACAGATAGCCGTTGCCGTCGGCCTCGCCGGGATTGCCGACAATGTTGGAGACAATGATTCGGTTGTCGGCGGCGTCGAAGAGCGCCGATTCCGGTTGCTCGAAACCGGTGGCGCGCCAGGTCTCGCCGGCCTGCGCCGGGAAGGCTAGCGCGATGGCGGCGACCGCGACGGCGACAAGGATGGAGGGGCTCTTCATGACTGGTCTCCTGTGATTGCCGGCGTAGAGCTAGCGATTTCGATACTTCCCGGGAAGACTGATCGCTGCTAGTATCGAAAGTCGATACGAAACCTCGCAAAAGAGATTCATTCCATGAACGGTCCGATCTTCGAGGCGCTGAAGCGGACATTGAAGGCCAAGGGCCTCACCTATCGCGCGCTTGCCGAACGGATGGGTGTCTCAGAGCCGACGGTGAAGCGCATCTTCCACGAACGCAACTGCAAGCTCGACAGGCTGATGGAGATCTGCGCGGCCGCCGGCGTCGAGCTGGAGAACGTGCTCGGCTCGATGAACAGGGGACCGGGACCGGTCAACCACATCGCGCCGGAGATCGAGCGCAGGCTCGCCGGCCGGCCGGCGCTGCTGTTCGTCTTCGTCATGCTGTCGGAAAAGTTCACGCCACAGGGCATCATGCGCTCGCAGGGACTGAGCGAGGCCTCGATGTTCCTTTATCTGCGTGACCTCGAGGAGCTGGGCCTGGTGGCGCTTGGGCGCGGCCTGTCGGCAAGGCTGCTGGTGGAGACGCCGATCCAGTGGAATTTCGAAGGGCCGCTGAGGCCGCTATTCGAAATGACCAACAAGAATTTCATCGGCTGGGCCATAACCCATATCGAGAACGAGGCGACCTTCGTCAGCTTCTCCAGGCGCATGCGCCCGGAAACGGCCGAGATGGTGCGGCGCGAGGCGGAAGAACTGGCCGACCGAGCCCGGTTGCTTGCCCATCATGACCAGCATACGACGCCGGAGGACGCACTGGTCGGCTACAAATGGACGTTCGCCTTCGGTGCGACGCCGTTTCCCGCAATCATGCCGATCGGCCCGCACCCGCGTGATGCCGGTGCGCGAATGAAGGGCCAGCCCCTCCCGGCGAGCCACCCACGGCCAATGCCGGCATGACCGGCGATGAATCCCGTCGCGTCACCTCGCCGCCAATTCCTCCGCAGGCGGAGCGCCGGCAAGATCGTCGCGCGCCTTGCGGGCCAGCTTCTTCGTTGAGCGCCTGGGACTGTCGCCGAACAGTTCGGCCGCCTCGGCAAGGCAGGATTTCCTCAGGCTCTTTTCGGAATGCTTCAGGAGTTTGCCGAGGAGTTTCGTATCCCCGGGCGGCCCAAGCGGCTCGCCGCCGGCATCCAGCATCGCGCGCATGACGAAGACGTCGTGCAGTTCGCCGAGTTGCTCTGCGAGCCTGTCGACCGCCTTGCGACGAGCCTTGATTGGCGTTGGCCACAGGCGGCCGAGCAGCGACAGATGCATGCTGTGGGTCTTGGCCGCCTTGCGCAGGTCATGGAAATCCTCCGCCTCGCCGCTCGAGGCCGCCTTGTCCAGCGCTTTGCGGGCGCGCCGCAATATGGCGCGGGCGCCCTCGGCCAGGATGTCGGCGGCCCGCTCCGGCTGGTCCGGCAAGGACAGCCTGTCGACGCGTTCGAGGCCCTCCTGGCAGGCGGCGATGGCAGCTTCTATGGCCGCGTCGAGACCGGCGCCGGCATGAAGCGCGTGCTGGCGCATCACCAGGCGATCGCGGGCGGGGCCGAGGCCGTCACCGCCGCTTTGCCCCGGAAAGGCGTCGGCCAGACGGTCGATCGTCTCGATCAAGGCGGTCGCCTCGCGCGGTCCGGCGAGCAATGCCGAGACCTGCCTGTAACGCTCATTCTCCGCGCGACAGAATGTTTCGTCACCGGAACGGACTAGACGCAACAAGGCGCGCACGCTCTTCAGTCGTTTGCGGGATTTGTGCAGTCCCTGCTCCGGCCTGTCACGCGCCGTGTCGAGATGAGTAAGCGCCTTGCCGATTTCCTCGGCCAGGATACGCCTGACCTCGCCGGTCAGCGGCAGGCGGGGATCGATGCGAAAGCTCATGCGGCGATCTCCGGAATCCCCCCGAGGGCGAGCGACGCGTTGTAGAATTGCTGTTCGCCAGTCACCTCACGGCCGAGCCAGTCTGGCAGCATTTCATCCGGGACATCGTCCGGCGTCTCGAGTTCGGCCACCACAAGCCCCGCCAGCGCGCCGCCAAAGACATCGACTTCATAGAGATAGCCGCCATGCCTAACATGATGACGTGTCTTCTCGATGACACGCCCGATGGCGAAGCCGAGCATCTCCACGGCGTCGGCCAGCGGAATGGGATATTCGAATTCGTCGCGCTCGCGCGCCTTGCTGCCGAATTTCAGCGTCAGCCTGGCCGAGGCGCCGTTGCTGATGCGCACGCGCACCGTGCGCCCCGGCGCGGCGGCGAGATAGAACTGGAGGATGCGGATGTCCACCTCGACCAGATCCCGCCATGCCGTGCCGGAGACCAGGAACTTGCGCTCGACTTCCTTGCCCATGGCCGCGCACTAAAGCCCGCGCGGGCCGGCGTGGCAAGCCATGTCCGCGATCCGATTTGACTTTAATCAATCGATTGATTAAAGTGTGCCGCATGATCAAGCCGCCCGAAGCCCGAAACCTTCGCCGCGAGCCGCCCGCCGCGGAGATGACGCGTGAAGCCCTGGTCCGCGCGGCGCTCAAGCTGTTCGGAAGACAAGGCTTCGACGGCACCTCCACGCGCGAGATCGCGGCCGAGGCCAAGGCCAATATCGGTTCCATCGCCTATCATTTCGGCAGCAAGGAAGGGCTGCGCCTCGCCGCCGCTGACCATATCGTGGACACCATACAGTCCGTCGCCGGCCAGGCACTCGGCGAGGCGCGGGCGCCGGCAATCGCGAACCCCGAGACGGCGCGCGCGCAGCTGTTCGCGGCGCTGGAGCGGATGGTGGCATTCGTCGTGGCGCAGCCGCAGGCCGGCGAGATCGTGCAGTTCGTGCTGCGTGAGCTCTCGCACCCGACCGCGGCGCTCGACCGCATCTATGAGGGCGTATTCGAGCCGACGCATCGGCGCCTGTGCCTGCTCTGGGAAGAAGCGACCGGGGAGGCGGCCGAGAGCGAGGCGACCCGGCTCACCGTGTTCACGCTGATCGGACAGGTCATCTATTTCCGCATCGGCCGCGAGGCGGTCATGCGCCGCATGGGCTGGCGCGAGATCGGCGCCGCCGAGGCCGCCAAGGTGGCGGCCGTCACATCGGACAACCTCGGCGCCATACTGGCCGCCCGGAAGGGATCGAGACGATGAGCTTTCTGTGTTCGCTGCCGCTTGCCGCTCAGCTCTTCGGCGCCTGCGCACCGGCTTCGCCGCTGGCCGTCGGCTATGTCGAAGGCGACTATGTGCTGCTGGCGCCGATCGAGGTGGCGCAGGTCGAGACCGTCGCCGTCAAGCGCGGCGATCGCGTCACGTCGGGCACGACGATCGTGACGCTGGAAAACGCCGACGCGAAAATCGCGGTCGCACAGGCCACGGCGAGTCTCGCCCAGGCGCAGGCGCAGCTTGCCGATCTGCAAGTGGGCAAGCGGCCGGAAGAAATCGCCGCCCTCAAGGCCCAGGTCGACATGGCCAAGGCACAGGCTGACGATGCCAGACGCAAATACGACCGCGCCGCCGACCTGTTCAGGCGCGGCACCGGCACGCAGGCCGACTACGACACCGCCTCCGCCACGCTGGAGACGGCCAATGCGCAGGTCGGACAGGCGCAGGCCAATCTCGCCGCCGGCGGCCTGCCGGCGCGTCCCGAGACGATCAAGGCCGCCGAAAGTCAGGTCAAGCAGGCGCAGGCCGCGCTCGACCAAGCGGCGTGGCGGCTGTCCAAGCGCACCCTGGCGGCCCCTTCTCCGGGCCGCGTCAGCGACGTCATCCGCAATCCGGGCGACACGGCAGGGCCGACCGCGCCCGTCATCTCCGTGCTGCCCGACGGCGCGGTGAAGCTCAGCGTCTATATACCGGAAGCCGCCTTCTCCTCGGTCAAGGTCGGCACCTTGCTCCGCGTCCATTGCGACGGCTGCGGCCCGGATGTGAAGGCGCGCGTCAGCTATGTCTCGCCCGATCCGGAATTCACCCCGCCGGTGATCTATTCGCTGGAGAACCGGCAGAAGCTGGTCTACCTCGTCGAGGCGCGGCCGGAGGGTGACGCCAGCGCCCTGCAACCGGGCCAGATCGTCGATGTCGAGCTGGCGGTTTCAGGGAAATGAACGTCATCGACGTGCACGGCCTGGTCAAGCGCTTCGGCGACAAGACCGTCGTCGACCATGTCACGATGACGGTGGCGGAAGGCGAGATCGTCGGCTTCCTCGGCCCCAACGGCTCGGGCAAGACCACCACCATCCGCATCATGTGCGGCCTGCTGACCCCGGACGAGGGCGAAGGCACGGTGCTGGGGTTCGACATCCTCACCGACAGCCTGCGCATCAAGCGCGAGGTCGGCTACATGACGCAGAAGTTCTCGTTCTACGAGGATCTGACGATCGGCGAGAACCTCGAATTCGTGGCGCGGCTCTACCGGCTGAAGCCGGTCGAGGAGCATGTCGCCAGGACCCTGGAGGAACTCGGCCTGGCGACACGCCGCAACCAGCTCGCCGGTACGCTGTCGGGCGGCTGGAAGCAGCGGCTGGCGCTGGCCGCTTGCATCATGCACAAGCCGAAGCTGCTTCTGCTCGACGAGCCGACGGCCGGCGTCGACCCCAAGGCGCGGCGCGAGTTCTGGGACGAGATCCACCGGCTGGCCAGCGGCGGGCTGACCGTGCTGGTCTCCACCCACTATATGGACGAGGCCGAGCGCTGCCATCGCATCAGCTATATCTCCTACGGCAAGATGCTGGCGACGGGCACCGTCGCCGAGGTAGTCCGGAATGCCGGCCTGACCACTTTCGTCCTGCAGGGCCCGCGCCTCGAGCAGGTGGCGCAAGCGCTCGAAGGCCGGCCGGGCGTCGACCAGGTGGCGCCGTTCGGCGCGACGCTGCATGTCGTGGGGGCCGACAGGAAGAAGCTGGAGGCGGCGCTGGCCGATGTCGAGAAGGAGCACAAGGGCGTGACGGTGGCGCCGGGCGAAACCAGCCTCGAGGACGTCTTCATCCAGTTCATGTCCGGCTCGAAGGACAACATGGCATGAACGCGGTCTTCTCCTTCGCCCGGCTCGGCGCGCTGCTGATCAAGGAGTTCATCCAGATGCGCCGCGACCGCATCACCTTCGCCATGATGCTGGGCGTGCCGCTGATCCAGCTGGTGCTGTTCGGCTACGCCATCAACAACGACCCGAAGAGCCTGCCGGCGGCACTCGTGGCGACGAGCAGCGATCCCTATACGCGCGCCATGGTCTCGGCGCTGCAGACCACCGGCTACTACCGCTTCGACCATGTGGCGCAAAGTGCCGAGGAGGCCGAATTCCTGATGGCGCGCGGCGACGTCGCCTTCGTCGTCACCATTCCGGCCGATTTCGCGCGGCGGGTGGAGCGCGGCGACAATCCGCAGATCCTGATCGAGGCCGACGCCACCGACCCGGCGGTGGCCAGCGGCGCCATCTCGACGCTCAGCACCGTCGCCGGCCAGGCGCTGCTCAGAGCGCAAGGCATGCAGGAGGCCGCCGCCGAGGCCGCCCGGGGCCAGCTCGATGTGGTCGTGCACCGGCGCTACAATCCGGAGGGCATCTCGCAATACAACATCGTCCCCGGCCTGCTCGGCGTCATCCTGCAGATGACGATGGTGATGATGACCTCGATCGCGCTGACGCGCGAGACAGAGCGCGGCACGATGGAGAACCTGCTCGCCATGCCCTCGAGCCCGCTCGAGATCATGCTGGGCAAGGTGCTGCCCTATCTGGCGGTCGGCGCGGTTCAGGTCGTGGTGGTGCTGGCGGCGTCGAAGCTTCTGTTCGCCATCCCCTTCACGGGGTCGATGACGCTGCTCTTGTCGGCTGTGCTGGTGTTCGTGCTGTCCCTGGTGCTGCTCGGCTACACGATCTCGACCGTCGCGCGCACGCAGATGCAGGCGTTGCAGCTCACCTTCTTCTTCTTCCTGCCGTCGATCATGCTTTCCGGTTTCATGTTTCCCTATCGCGGCATGCCGGGCTGGGCGCAGATCTTTGGCGAGATCTTTCCCCTCACGCATTTCCTGCGCATTACCCGTGCCGTCATGCTGAAGGGCGCGCAGCTGCCGGCGGTGGCCGTAGAGATCGGCTGGCTGGTGGTGTTCGTGGCGCTGTTTGCCGGCGTCGCCCTTGTCCGCTTCCGCCGCACGCTGGACTGAACAGCCCCCGGAAGGTTGGAACCATGCTTCTGCCCCGGCGTTGTCGATCAGCCTCGCCGCTGCCACTTGCGGGCCAAGATGGCCCCCTCAGTGCAAGCGAAGCCTAGAGCACAGACTTGCAAGTGTATTGCGCTCTATCGACCAGCAATGGAGGCAATGATGAGACTGTATCTTTCCGCCGCCGCGGCCGGGCTTCTGCTTGCCGGCATCGGTGCGGCCGCCGCTCAGGACGTGATCATCGAGCCGCAGCAGGAGACCGTCATCCGCGAATATGTGCACAAGAAGCCGATCGCCTCGGTCGACCTGCTGGGCGTCCAGCTGGCCATCGGCTCGACCTTGCCGGACACAGTGGAACTGCACGCGATCGATGTCCCTGATGTGCAGTACCGCTATGTCGTCGTCAACGGTCAGACCGTCCTCGTCGATCCCGGAACCCGTCGCATCGTGAAGGTCATCGACTGACGGCACTGGGGCAATTCCAGGAAAAGTGCGCAGCGGTTTCCATCCGGAATTGCGAAACAACAAGGCTGCCCGCCCTGCCACGCGGGGCGGGCGTCAGGCGGCAGCAGCCATGATCTTGGCATAGGCGTCGAAATCGACATTGCCGCCAGAGAGCACCACGGCCACGCATTTGCCGGCCAAGTCGATCCTGCCCGACGAGAGCGCCGCCAGCCCGACGCAGCCGCCGGGCTCCACGACCAGCTTGAGATGGGCCATGGCATCACGCATGGCCTGCTTCGTCGCCTCCTCCGAGACGGCAATGCCGCCGGCCAGCGTCCTGCGGTTGATCTCGAAGGTGAGCGCGCCCGGCTCGGCAACGAGAAGCGCGTCGCAGATCGAGATGTGGCCGGGCTCGTTTGCTACCCTGGCGCCCTTGGCCAGCGACCGGCTGGTGTCGTCGAAAAATTCCGGCTCTGCCGCCCAGACGGCGGTGGCGGGCGAACCGTCCTTGACCGCGATCGAAATCCCGCTGCTCAGCCCGCCGCCGCCACAGGGAACGACGACGGCGTCGAGGCTCACGCCAAGCGCCTTGGCCTGACGCAGCAGTTCGAGGCCGATCGTGCCCTGGCCAGCGATGATGGCGGGATCGTCATAGGGCGGCACCAGGACCATGCCCTTCTCCACGTAAGGCCGAACCACGGCCACGCGGTCTTCGCGGACGCGATCGAAGGGGACCACTTCGGCGCCCATCTTGCGGACATTGCCGATCTTCATGGCCGGTGCGTCCGACGGCATGGCGATGACCGCCCTGACGCCGAACATGGCGGCGGAAGCGGCAACGCCTTGCGCATGATTGCCCGAGGAAAAGGCGACCACGCCGCGGCCACGTTCCTCGGCCGATAGCGAGGACAGCTTGTTGTAGGCGCCGCGGAACTTGAACGAGCCGGTACGCTGCAGCGTTTCCGGCTTGAACAGGATGCGACCGCCGAAGCGGCTGTTGAGCTCGGGCGATTCGATCAGTGGCGTCTCGACAATAAGGCCGGAGAGCCGGGCAGCGGCGGCGTGGATATCGGCGATGCCGGGAGGCGTGGTCATGGCGGGTCCTGTAGATGTGGTCCGGCCATGGTGCACGCAAAGGGCCGCGCGAGGCCAACAAAAAAATGTAACCGTCACAAGGTTTGGGGTCACGACGGCCAGCAGTGCTGGCCGTCACCTGCCTGCCGGTCCGTCCAGTTCAACCCTCACCCCAACAACGTCCGCTGCCGCTTGTTGCCGCCGGCCTTGCGCCAGGCGTTGAAGCGATGGGTGGCGGCGGCGAAGGAAATCTTCATCTGCTGGGAGACCGAATAGCGCGACTTGCCTTCGTCGAACATGCGGTAGCAGCACTCGACGCCTTCCTCGGTCAGCTTGCCGTCGAGGGTCTTGTTGTGCGGGTTGGCCGGGTCGAACTTCTCGATCTGCTGCTCGACCAGGCCTTTCAGGCGCTGCAGATCTGCCTCGATGCTGGCGATGAGGTCGAGGACTGGTTTCGGGTCGAAGTGATGGGCGTGCGGCTTTGCTGTCATCGGGCTTCCTCGGTTGTTGGCTTGAGTTCCGTCATATAAGTGAACATTTGCCGATAATGAAGGGCCGGCGCCCGGATAGCTGCTTCAACAAATCTTGACTGCCGCCCAGGCGCACGATTGACCGATGCGGCAGCAAACTTTAGTTTAGAACAATTCTAAACTAGGGTGATTTCCTCATGCTTTCCCGTGTTTTCGGCTTCGGCCGCCGCTCCTTCGATTCGCTCTCCGAACAGGAGATCCTGGCGCTTGCCATCTCGTCGGAAGAAGACGACGGTCGCATCTATCGCGCCTATGCGGATGGGCTGGCGGAGGATTTTCCGCAATCGGCCAAGATGTTCGAGGACATGGCCGAGGAGGAGGACGGTCATCGCGACGCGCTGATCGAGCTTTTCCGCAGGCGTTTCGGCGAGCGCATTCCGCTGATCCGGCGCGAGCATGTGAAGGGCTATTACGAGCGCAAGCCCGACTGGCTGGTCAAGCCGCTCGGCATCGAGCAGGTACGCCGCCAGGCCGAGGCGATGGAGCGGCAAGCCTATCTGTTTTATGTCGAGGCGGCCAGGCGCACCACCGATGCCTCGACCAGAAAGCTGCTCGACGAACTGGCGGCGGCGGAACAGAGCCATGAGAGCATGGCGCAGCGACTGGAGCAGCAGCACGTGCCGGGCACCGTGAAGGTCGAGGAGGCGACGGCCGAGCAGCGCCAGTTCATCCTCACCTATGTGCAGCCGGGACTGGCCGGACTGATGGACGGCTCGGTATCGACGCTGGCGCCGATCTTCGCCGCCGCCTTTGCCACGCACGACACCTGGCAGACGCTTCTCGTCGGCCTCGCCGCCTCGATCGGCGCCGGCATCTCGATGGGCTTCACCGAGGTCGCCTCCGACGACGGCAAGCTGTCGGGCCGGGGTTCGCCGGTCAAGCGCGGCCTGACCGTGGGTATCATGACGACGCTCGGCGGCCTCGGCCATGCGCTGCCTTACCTCATCCCGCATTTCTGGACGGCGACCGCGGTTGCCGCCGTGGTGGTGTTCTTCGAACTCTGGGCGATCGCCTTCGTCCAGAACCGCTACATGCAGACACCCTTCCTGCGCGCCGCCTTCCAGGTGGTGCTCGGCGGCGCGCTGGTGTTCGCGGCGGGCGTGCTGATCGGAAACGCTTAGGCGGTTCTTCCTTCTCCCCTTGTGGGAGAAGGTGGATCGGCGCGTAGCGCCGAGACGGACGAGGGGTGTTCCAGCGGAATGAGACCTTGGCGGTCCCTGGTGCACCCCTCATCCGACCTCGCTTCTCGAGGCCACCAAGGAAGAGCCGCGCCACTCCCTTACCCGTTCACCGCCCGGCTGTCCGCCGGCGCCTCTTCCCTTTCCGTCAGCCCGTAGTCCCTCACCACCTGCGCAATCCGCAAACGGTAGCCGGCAAAGATGCCGCCGCGCCCGGCCTGCTGGGCCTGCCGGTGTTCCTCAGTGTTGCGCCATGCCTTCACCGCTTCCTCGTCGCGCCAGAACGACAGTGACAGGATGCGGTCCGGATTGGCGAGGCTCTGGAAGCGCTCGACCGAGATGAAGCCATCGATGCTTTCAAGCAGCGGCCGCAACTCGGCGGCGATGCCCAGATAGGCATCGCGCCTGCCTGCGGCCGGTTCGACCTCGAAGATGACGGCGATCACGGCAGCACCAACTTCGCGTGCGGGCCGGACGCCAGTTTCAGGAACATGCGGTCCTCCTTGAGGATGAATTTTTCACGGCGGGCGAATTCGTAGTTTGCCTTGCCGGCCGGGTCGGCGGCAAGCCGGGCCCTATAGGCTTCGTAGGCGGCCAGGCTTTCTATGTTGTAGGCGGCATAGGCGGTCGTGGCCGAGCCTTCATGCGGCGCGTAGTAGCCGATCAGGTCGGCGCCGCAGCGCGGAATGGCCTGGCCCCAGTTACGGGCATATTCCTCGAACGCGGCCTTGCCGAACGGATCGATCTCGTAACGGATGAAGCAGGTGATGGTCATTTCGGTCTCCCTGAGTTGGCGCACAGATAATTCGATCTCTGTCGAAACGTCGCCTACGCCGTTGTGCTACCAGTTTCCTGTCAGGAGCATCGTCAGCGCTCCTTGAGCTGAGCGAAGGATAGTGATTATCTGGCGAGAATGCTTCGATAGGGATGAAACTATGCGTGAAGGACCCGACATTGCCCGCATCGCCAGCCTGATCGGCGACCCGGCCCGCGCCAACATGCTCAACGCACTGATGGGCGGCACGGCGCTGACGGCGAGCGAACTGGCGCTCGAGGCCGGCGTGTCGATGCCGACCGCCTCCTCGCATCTGTCGAAACTGATGGAAGGCGGGCTGCTGACCGTGGCAAGCCAGGGCCGGCATCGCTATTACGGGCTCGCCGGGCCGCAGGTGGCTGAAATGATCGAAGCGATCGCCGGCGTCGCCGAAACCGTCGGCCCCAGGCGGGTGCGGCCGGGCCCGCGCGACGGAGCGATGCGCGTGGCGCGCGTCTGCTACGATCATCTTGCCGGCGAGCAGGCGGTGGCGATGCTCGACCGTCTCATCGACCGGAGGCTGTTGCTGCGCGACAAGGGCGAAATCCGGTTGGCGCCTTCGGCCGCCTCGCATTTCGCGGCGATCGGCATCGATGTGGAGGCGAAGGCCCGGCGGCCGGTGTGCCGCGACTGCCTCGACTGGAGCGTACGGCGCTCGCATCTCGCCGGCACGCTGGGCGCCGCCATCCTCGACAAGATTCTCGCCGAGAAATGGGCGCGCCGGGAGAAGGACAGCCGCGCGGTGATTTTTTCGCCGCCCGGCAAACAGGCGTTCGAGAAGGTGTTTTTGGCTTGAGGTTATCGACGCTGTTGCCAGCATCGATCCGTCGGCGGGGACAGGCACGAAGGATCGCTGCGCTTCAGATGCGGCCAGAATTACCCCCGCTTCAACACCTTCCCCTTCTTGAAAAAATCCTTCCACGGATCGGCTTCCGCCAGCCGCTTCAGCGTCGTCTTGTCGCCGATGGGGAAGGCGTTCGGCGGCAGGCCGGCCTCGATCTCGTCCCAGGTCACCGGCATCGACACCGTGGCACCCTTCTTGGCCCGCGACGAGTAAGGCGCGACCGTGGTGGCGCCGCTGCCATTGCGCAGATAGTCGACGAATATCTTGCCGGTGCGCGCCTTCTTCGACAGTGTCGCGGTGTAGCGGTCGGGCGCGCCCTGTTCCAGCGCGCGCGCGAAATCATGGGCGAAGCCTTTCACCTCCTCCCAGTTGGCCGATGGTTTCAGCGGCACGACGACATGAAAGCCCTTGCCACCCGATGTCTTGACGAAATTGGGCAGCGACAGCTCGTCAAGCTTGCCCCGTATATCGAGTGCCGCCGCGCGGACCGCCTTCACATGCACCCCCTCATCGGGATCGAGATCGAAGACGATCTGGTCGGGCCGCTCGAGCTCGTCGACGGTGCAGCCCCAGATGTGGATCTCGACCACGCCGAGCTGGACAAGTGCCGCGATGCCGTCGAAATCGCGGATGAACAGGATTTCCTCGCCGTCCGTGGGATCCCTCGTCTTCTCGATCTTGTCATGCATGCCGGGTGAGGCGTGCTTCTGGAAGAAGCGTTGGCCGCCGACACCGTCGGGGGCCCTGACCAGGCTGAGCGGGCGGTTGACCACGAATTGTTTCATGCGCGGCCACACCAGCGCGTAATGGTCGAGCAGCCCCTGCTTGGATATCTTTTCGTCGGGCCACAGGAGCTTGTCCGGATGGGACAGCTTCACCGTGGTGGTTGCCGCCCTTGCCGGCGTTGCGCCGCCTGACGCCGGCTTGGCCCGGGCCGTGCTCTTGCCTGTCGGTGCCTTCGGTTTCTCCTGCACGACTTCCTCCGCCGGCTTGTCTTCGCGCAGCCCCTGGAACGAGGCGTGGCGTACTATACGGTCGGAGGTCCAACTGCGGAACTCCACTTCGCCGACAAGCTCCGGCTTCACCCAGACCAGGCCCTTGCCCCTCGGCACGGCCTTGTCGAAGGGCGACGACTTCGTTTGCAGAGCATCGAGCTTCTTCTTCAGGGCATTGGCGCTGCCGGTCGAGAAACCGGTGCCGACGCGGCCGGCATAGTGGAGCTTGCCGGCCTCGAAATAACCGAGCAGCAGCGAACGCAGCCCGCGCCCGGTCTTGTCGGACGGCAGGTAGCCTGCGATGACGAACTCCTGTCGCAGCGTGCACTTCGACTTCACCCAGGACAGCCCGCGCCCGCTGCGGTAGACCGCGTCGGCGCGCTTGGAGACGACGCCTTCCAGTCCCATGCGGCAGGCATGCTCGAGCATCACCTTGCCGGGCTCGGCGAAGTGGTCGCTGAAGCGAACCGCCGAATCCTCCGGCTGGCTGGCCAGCAATTCCTGCAAGGCCTGCTTGCGCTCGACCAGCGGCTCGCGGCGCAGGTCCCGCCCATTCAGCCGCATCAGGTCAAAGACGTAGTAGATGAAGCGGTCCGTGCGCTTCGCCGACAGGTCGGCCTGCAAAAGTGCGAAGGAAGAGACGCCGCTGTCGGCCAACACCACGATCTCGCCGTCGATGATAGCGTCGCTGCATTTCAGCCCGGCGAGCTCGGCGACGATCGCGTCGCCGAATTTCTTCGTCCAGTCGAGGCCGGTGCGGGTGAGCAGCCGCACGTCCGTGCCGGCGATCTGCGCCTGCATGCGATAGCCGTCGAACTTGACCTCATGCAGCCAGTCCTCGCCCGGCGGCGCTTCCCGCTCGAGCGTGGCCAGTTGTGGCTCGATGAAGTCGAGGCGCTGTGCGTGTCCGGCCTTGGCTTGGGCGGCGGCCGGTTTGTTGGAGTGCCAGACCTTCGCCTTCTCACCTTTCGCGGCCTTGCCCGCCCCGACCTCCTCGATGGTCAGGCCCGACTTCACCGATTTCGGCGCTTCCTCCAGAATATCCTCGCCTGGGCGCGCCGCGCCATCGTCCGACTTGATCAGCAGCCAGTTGTCTCGCTTCTCGCCGGGGCGCGGTCTCAGCCGCACCAGGTGCCAGCGGCCGTGCAGCTTATGGCCGTTGAGCTCGAAGTTGATATGGCCCTTCTTCATCGCCTTGGCGGGATCGCCCTCCGGCACCCATGTGCCCTCGTCCCAGACGATGACCGAGCCGGCGCCATATTCTCCCTTGGGAATGGTGCCCTCGAACGGCGCATAATCGATCGGATGGTCCTCGACATGCACGGCCAGCCGTTTCTCGTGCGGATCGAGGCTCGGGCCGCGCGTCACCGCCCAGCTCCACAGCACGCCGGCATGTTCGAGGCGCAGGTCGTAATGCAGCCTGGTCGCCGCGTGCTTGTGGATGACGAAGATGCCGCCGGCCTCGCTCTTCTTGCCGCGGGCGACCTTGCCGTGAGGTTCGGCGGTTTTCCTGAAATCGCGCTTGGCGTGATATTGTTCGAGGCTGGCCATCCCTTGGTGTCCTCACGCCGATTTGCGCTTGGGCGCGGCTTCTTTCGACTTGCCGCGTTTGGCCGGCGGTTTGGCTTTCACGGAGGCCTTGCCGCGGCGTTCGCCGGATCCACCATCCGACGAGAGGCTCTTCTTCAGGGCATCGAAAAGATTGACGACGTTGGACGGCTTGGGCGCGGCCTTGGCCTTGGGTGCCTTGCGGCCCGCCTTCTTGGCGCGGATCAGTTCGAGCAGCGCGTCCTCGTATTTGTCCTCGAATTTCGAGGGATCGAACTTCGCTTTCTTCTTGTCGATGATGAGCTCGGCCAGATCGGTCATCTCCTGATCCGTCTTCACCGATTCGACGTCGCCGAAGACGGTGTCCGGCTGCCGCACCGTGTTGTCGTAGCGCAGCGTCGTCAGCACCATGCCCTTGCCGAGCGGTTCGATGACCACGGGACGTTCGCGCCGATAGAGCACGATGCGCGCCAGGCCCGCCATCTTCTTGCCGGCCATCGCGTCGCGGATGACGGCGAAAGCGTCCTGCGAGACCTTGTCGGCCGGCGCGACATAATAGGGCGTATCGAGATAGATCTGCTCGATGGAGGATTTGTCGACGAAGCCGTCGAGGCTCATCGTATGCGAGGACTCGATCTGGATGGCCTCGATCTCGTCCTCTTCGATGTGGATGAAATTGCCATCGTCGTCCTCGTAGCCCTTGATCTCGTCGCCGTCCTCAAGCGGCTTGCCTGTTTCGGCGTCGACATAAATCCGTTTCACCGTGTTGCCGGTCTCGCGGTTGAGGATGCGAAACGAGACCTTCTCGGCATGGGTTACGACATTTGTCAGTTCGATGGCGCAGGTGACCAGCGAAAGCTTCAGATAGCCTTTCCAGGCGGGACGCGGCGCCATGATGATTTCCTGTAGAGAAAGACCAGGCTGGAACGGACGACGACCCCAACGGTTCCAATCCGGTCGAGCCAAGGCCGGCGCGATTGCCGCCGGCCCCGGCTTTCAGCCCCTATTCGGCGGCCTGCAGGTTGATCTTGCTTTCCGCGATTTCGGTCAGCTTGCGATCCGTCGCCTGCTCTTCCTTGAGATTTTTGGCCAATACGTTGGCGCAATCGCTGCGGCCAAGCTGCTTGGCCCAGGCGATCAAGGTGCCGTAGCGGGTCATCTCATAGTGCTCGACCGCTTGCGCCGAGGCGATCAGCGCCGCATCCAGCACCTCCTTGTCGTCGACGTCGCCGCTGACGTCGTCCGCTTCCTCGAGGATGCCGTCTATGGCCGGGCAATTGACCTCCTTGGCCTTGACGCCGTGCAGTTCGAACACCTGCTCGACGCGTTCGATATGGCCCCTGGTCTGCTCGAGATGTTTCTCGAAGCCGGCCTTCAGCTGCGGATCGGTCGCCTTGTCGACCATCTTCGGCAATGCCTTCTCGATCTGTTTCTCGGCATAGTAGATGTCGCGCAGCGTGTGCACGAAGAGATCGTCCAGCGTTTTGATGTCCTTCGAAAAGAAGCCCATGATTGTGACCCTTCCTTTGCTCTGCGGTTGCGGGTTGGAGGGACACCGGTCGGCGGCCCCATCGGCCGACCATGCCGGCTCGAGGAGTCAACGTCTCGTCCCGGGCCGGGTTCCGGACTTGCGGCGTCGAGCAACGAAATTCTCCCGCCAGGACGAAAGCTGAAACGCAACCGCACCCAGGCGACATTCAAACGAAACATATGTGATGCAAAAGTCACACACGCCGAAATGGCGACAAAAGGCGTGGAAAGACCCCGAATCAGCCGCATTCCGGCCATGAAGCGACGGGTTTTCGACCAGAAATTAACATCGCGTTCACCGACTATTCACGCCTCGACGCTATGATTTCCGCAATTCGGAAGGGACACCCGAAAGTCGGGACAGGGACCAGGTAAAATGAACTTCCTCACGCACCTAATCGGCTATGCCGCAGCGATCCGCGAATTCGTCGCGCCAACCTATCGGCCCGAGCGCTACTACATGCGCGGACCAGGCCCGGCCTGCGCTCGTCGCGGCACCTCGTTGGGCGCGCACTGACCATGACTTTCGAGAGCCGACACAACAGCCGCATCTGCAGGCCGGACGCCGAGTCGCGCGCCACCACCTATCGCGCCGAGCGCCCGGTCTTCGCCGATCGGCGGCGTGCGACATCGCCGCGGCTTTGAGACCGCCTTCGCTGGCTTAATGTCTCAGGACATGGGGCTGCGGGGCCTGCGTGAGCGACCTTCTCCAGTCGGGCCCCAGTCCAGTCGGCCCAGTCCAAGCCGTCCTTCTGAATACCCTTCGATGCAAGCCATCCGCTGACCGTCTTCGACAGCGTTTGCTCCAGCCGGGATGAGCTACCGCGGCCGGTTCGCGCCGTCCGGCGCACATGGCTCCAGCACGATCGTGCCGCCAGCCACCTTGCCGAGCTCTCGGCAACCCTGACCTGTGCACAGTGTCCAACCATCACCGGTCGCGCCGGAGGCGGCGAGCGCGAGGCTTCGCTGCGGCCCGACCTTCGGAGCATAGGCCCACCAGCCGTCTCGCAGCACCGCGCCCTCCGGCGGCTCCATGCCGGCGCCCGAGCCCTTTATGCGCGCCTCGGTGACTTGCAGGCCGGAAGGCATCACCTTCCAGTCTTCCTCCCAGCGCGTGCGCTCCACCGAATGCGTCCAGGACAGGGTGAAGGCGGCGGCCGCCAGCGTCACCGTCTTGCCCACGGCAAGGATACACAGGTTCATGCCTTGGCCGTGGCCCGCCGCGCGCGCCAGAAATGCCAGCCGATCCAGGCGAACGACAGTGCCCAGCCCGTCTCGTCGGTGAGCGGGATCGCCGCGACCAGCAGCACGCCGGCACAGAAGGCCACGAGCCGTTCCCACCACGCCATGCGCCTGGCAAGGAAGCCGACGGCGGCGGCACCCCACAGCACGATGCCCATGCACGCCTTGACGACGATATAGGCGACCTCGACGGGGTAGCCGAACTGGGCGGCGATCGGGCCTGGATCCTGCAGCATTAGCGCCGGCGTGTAGACCGCCATGAATGGCACGACGAAGCCGGCAATGGCGAGCTTGGTCGCCTGGATGCCGATCTTGAGGCCGCTCTCCCTGGCCATCGGGGCGGCCGCGAAGGCGGCCAGCGCAACCGGTGGCGTAAGATCGGCCATGATGCCGAAGTAGAAGACGAACATATGGCTGACCACCAGCGGCACGCCGAGCGACAGCAGCGCCGGGCCGGCCAGCGAGGAGGTGATGATGTAATTGGGAATGGTCGGGATGCCCATGCCGAGCACCAGGCAGGTGAGCATGGTCAGCACCAGCGACAGGAACAGATTGTCCTCGCCGATGGAGATGATCCAGCCGATGAAGGTCGAGGCTATGCCGGTGAGCGTCAGCGTGCCGATGACGATGCCGACGATGGCGCAGGCGATGCCGACCGGCAGCGCGTTCTTGGCCCCTTCGGCGAGTGAATCCACGCAGATCCGCAGCGTTTCGCGCCCGCCCTTGAAGGCGAAGCAGGCGACGACGAGCGCGGCGATGACGAGGCCGAGTATGTTGACGCCGAAGCGCATGAACGAGGCGGCGGCGAGCCCGAGCGCCAGCCAGAAGACGACGCGGAAGGCGAGCGGGCCGATCAGGGCCGCCAGCGGCGTGCCGAGGATGAGCACGATGGTCAGCGCCAGGCCCATCGTGCCGGCGAAGATCGGTGTGTAGCCGGCAAACAGGAGATAGATGAGGGCCGCCAGCGGCAGCACCAGCGGCCAGTGCTGGCGCACGGCATCCCAGGGATTGGGCAGTTCGGCCTTGGCCATGCCGTGCAGGCCGGCCTTGCCGGCTTCCAGATGCACCTGCCAGAAACAGGCGCCGAAATAGAGCAGCGCCGGGATGATCGCCGCCTTGACCACTTCGGCATAGGGGATGTTCAGCGTCTCGGCCATGATGAAGGCGACCGCGCCCATCACCGGCGGCATGATCTGGCCGCCCATCGAGGAGGTCGCCTCGACGGCGCCGGCGAAGGCCGACCGGAAGCCGAAGCGCTTCATCAGCGGGATGGTGAACTGACCGCTGGCCACGACATTGGCGACGCCGGAGCCGGAGATGGTGCCCATCAGCGCCGAAGACAAAACGCAGACCTGCGCCGGGCCGCCGCGCCACGAACCGACCAGGCCGAGCGCGAAATCGTTGAACAGCGCGATCATGCCGGCGCGTTCGAGGAATGCGGCAAAGACGACGAAGATGAAGATATAGGCGGCCGAGACATAGACCGGCGTGCCGTATATGCCTTCGGTGCCGTAGGCGAAAGTGTCGACGAGCTGGGCGAAATCGTAGCCGCGATGGATGAAGGGCGGCGGCAGGTGGTTGCCGACGAAGCAGTAGGCGAGGAAAATGAAGGCGATGATTGCCAGCGGCAATCCCATCAGCCGCCGGGCCGCCTCGAAAACCAGCACCACCAGCACCGCGCCGACGATCAGGTCCGGCACGGTGAGGAAGCCGGAGCGGCGGATGAGGTCGGTGTAGAACACCCAGTTATAGAGGCCGGTGCCGAAGCCGAGCACGCCGAGCGCCCAGAACACGGCCTTGGCCGGCAGGCTTCGGGCGCGCAAATTGGCGATCAGGCCAAAGCCGAGCAGCAGCAGGAAGCCGACATGCATGGCCCGCACCACCTGGCTCGGAATGCTGCCATAGGCGGCGACGTAGATCTGGAAGACCGAAAAGGCGACGGCAATTGCGAAGGCCGCCTTGCCGGCGATGCCGTCGCCAAAGCCCGGCGGCAAGCCTTCGACCTGCTCTTCGGCGACAGGGAGATGGAAGGTGGAGGATTTGCCGTCGGCTGGCGTTCCATGCGTTGTTTCGCTCATCCGGCCAACTCCAAAGCGAGCGAATTGTAGTGCGAGGCGCGCCCCTCTGCCCTGCCGGGCATCTCCCCCACAAGGGGGGAGATTGGCTGTCGCAATGCTCTTCGCCAAACGCCGACATTGCAGGATAAACGCCGACATTGACGCTGCCGATCTCCCCCCTTGCGGGGGAGATGGCCGGCAGGCCGGAGGGGGGCGCCTGGCGAAGACATGTCCGATTGCCCGCCTATTTCAACAGCCCCTTCTCCTTGTAGTACCGCTCCGCGCCCGGATGCAGTGGCACCGGCATGCCGTCGAGCGCCTTGGCGGGGTCGATCGCCTTGGCGGCGGCGTGGGCGGCGGCGAGCTGGTCGAGATGCTCGAACATCAGCTTGGTCATCTGGTAGGCGGTCTCGTCGGAAACGTCGGCGCGGGTGACGAGGAAATTGCCGACGGCCGCGGTCGCGACATCCTCGGCCTGGCCCTCATAGGTGCCCTTGGGGATAAGGACAGACAGATAGGGGGCGCCGATCTTGGCGACATCCTCGGCCGGCACGGCGACGACATTGATCGGCACCGAGGTGGCGAGGTCGCGGATCGAGGCGACGCCAAGCCCGGCCGACTGCAGCGTGGCGTCGAGCTGGCGGTTCTTGATCAGCTCGACCGATTCGGCGAAGGGCAGGTATTCGACCCGGCCGAGATCCTCGTATTTCAGCCCGGCGGCGGCGAAGATGGCACGCGCATTAAGCTCGGTGCCGGAGGCCGGCGCGCCGACGGACAGGCTCTTGCCCTTGAGGTCGGCCAGCGTCTTGATGCCGGATTCCTGGCTGGCGACGATCTGGATGTAGTTGGGGTAGATGGCGGCGATGCCCCGCAATTTGTCGAGCTTGCCGGGGAAGCCGGCTTCGGCATTGCCTTCGGCGGCCATCTTGACGGAATCGCCGAGCGCGAAGGCGATCTCGCCCTTGCCCTGCTGCAGCAGATTGAGGTTCTCGACCGAAGCTTTGGTGGCCTGCACCTGGGTGCGGGCGCCTGCGATGCCCTTGCTGTAGATTTCCGACAGCGCCACGCCGAGCGGGTAGTAGACGCCCGACGTGCCGCCGGTCAGCACGTTGATGAATTCCTGTGCCCTGGCCGAGGCAATGCCGAGCCCAAGTGAAAGCGCCATTGCGCCGGCCGCAACGAACTTCGTTCTGAAATGGAACATCCGGTTTCCTCCCTGAAAATATTGGCTGCCGCACCACCTCCTCGATGCGAACCGGCCGAGTTTAGACGGCGGGCCGCAAATGCCAACCCGCAATTGCATTCATTAGACGAACGGTTGAATGGATGCGGAAACAGCTCCCGGCTTGCGCGGGACGCGACCCTGGCCGAAAGATTTTTTCCGGCACCTGTCGAAATCGGCCCTTGCCGCGCGACATATGTCCGGCTCGCAAGGACGCGGCCTATGAAACCACGGGAGAAGACCCATGCGATACATGCTTTTGATCAACAACGACGAAGCCGCACTGGCGAACACGCCGATCGAGAAGGCCCAACAGATGAGCGCGGCCTATGGCGCCTATACCGAAGCGTTGAAGAAATCCGGCGCGTGGCTGGCCGGAGAAAGGCTGCGCCCGACCCAGGCAACCACCTCGGTGCGGATCACCGACGGCAAGACCAACGTGATCGACGGCCCCTATGCCGACACCAAGGAACAGCTTGCCGGCTTCTACATGATCGAGGCGCCCGACATCGATACCGCCATCGAATGGGCGGCGCGCTGCCCGGCGGCCAGCACCGGCACGGTCGAGTTGCGGCCGATTTGGGAAATGGCCGAATACATGCCCAAGAAATGACGATGTGATGGACAGCAGCGAGCAGATTGCCCGGGCAGCCGCCGAGGCCGCCGCCCGGCAAAGCTACGGCAAGCTGGTCGCCTGGCTCGCGGCGCGCACGCGCGACGTGGCCGCCGCCGAGGACGCGCTGGCCGACGCCTTTGCCGCGGCGCTCGAACGCTGGCCGCAGACCGGCGTGCCGGAAAAGCCGGAGGCCTGGCTGCTTGCCGTGGCAAGGCGGCGGCGTGTCGACGCGGTGCGGCGGCGGCTCACCAGCGAAGCCGGCCGCGACCATCTCAAGCTGATTGCCGAGGAGGCGGAGGCGTGCATGACCGACCAGGACCTGCCCGACGAACGGCTGCGGCTGATGTTCGCCTGCGCGCATCCGGCGATCGAGCCTGGCGTGCGCGCGCCATTGATCCTGCAGGCCGTCCTTGGCTTCGACGCAGCGACGATCGCCTCCGCCTTCCTGGTCCCGCCGGCGACAATGGGCCAGCGTCTGGTGCGGGCCAAGGCCCGCATTCGTGAAGCCGGCATTCCGTTCCGCGTACCGGAGCGGGCCGAACTCGGCGAGCGCCTGGATACCGTGCTGGAGGCCATATACGCGACCTTCGCCGAGGGCTGGTCCGACCCGGCGGGCACCGAGACGCGGCGCCGGAACCTGGCCACCGAAGGAATCTGGCTCGGCAGGCTGGTGGCCTCGCTACTGCCGGACGAACCGGAGGCGCTGGGCCTGCTTGCGCTGATGCTGTTCGCCGAGGCGCGCCGCGCCGCGCGCCGCGATGGGTCCGGAGAGTATGTGCCGCTCGCCGAGCAGGACCATGCGCTGTGGGATCACGGGCTGATCGACGAGGCGGAAGCCCTGCTCGGCCGCGCCGCCACTCTGGACGCCATCGGCCGCTACCAGCTCGAAGCGGCCGTGCAGTCCGTCCACGCGGCGCGGCGGCTGAGCGGCGAGACCGACTGGGTGGCGATCCGCGAATTCTACGATGCCTTGCTTTCGATCGCACGATCGCCCGTGGTGGCGATCAACCGCGCGGTGGCGATCGCCGAAGCTGAGGGCGCCGTGGCGGGGCTGGCGGCGCTGTACGTGCTTGGCGACGACAACCGGCTCAATGATTACCAGCCCTATTGGGCCGCGCGCGCCGGCCTTCTGGCCAGGCTCGGCCAGGTGCCGCAGGCGGTCGAAGCCTATGACCGGGCGATCGGCCTCGAAAGCGATCCGGCGGTACGCCGTTTCCTGCAGGTAAAACGCGCGACGCTCAGGCATTGAAATGCTTGAGCGCGGTGCTTTGCCGACGGCCCGTTCAGCCCGGCCACATTTCGTGCGATGCGTTGAGCGTCTTCATCAGCGGGTGCTCGCGAAGCTTGGCCCACAGGCGTTCGATGTCGGGCCAGGCGGTGCGTGCCTTACCGCTGTCGGGATGCCAGGCCACCAGCATGGCCAGATAGATATCGGCCACCGACATCGCCTCGCCTGCCAGCCAGTCGCGGCCGCGCAGGGCGGCATCGACGACGGCAAAGCCGCGGTCCATCTCGGCCACGGCCGCCTGCTTGACGGCCTTGGCGCCGTCGGCGTCGACCGTGTAGCGCGGCGCGTAGTAGAAACGCAGCACCGCCGGATAGAGGGCGGACGACATGAACGCCATCCAGCGCAGGAAGTCGGCGCGGGCCGGGGCGTCGGCCGCCGGCGCCAGCCCGGCCCGCGGATGGCGTTCGGCGAGCAGGATGCAGATGGCTGCCGATTCGGTCAGCGAGCTTCCGTCCGGCAAGGTCAGCACCGGCACCTGGTTCAGGGGGCTGATGGCCAGGAAAGCGGGATCGGGCCGGTCGGATTTCGGTACGTTGATCTGCTCGAACGGCGCCTTGGCCAGCGTCAGGGCCGCCTCGACAACGAAGCCGCCGCTGCCGGGACGGGTGTAGAGCTTGTACATGAGGTCCTCCGCCGGCCCTGCGGGGCCCCGGGGCGATATGAACCGGAAGCAGGGCGCTGCTCAAGCCCGCGGCATCCGCCACGGCTGGTTTTTCAGCGGGCCAGGCGAGCAGCGGCAAGACCTTTTGACGTCGGCGCGAAGGATCGCGGCGAATCTATGCTGCGTGCTGCGTGCTACGCCCCCAAACCCTCGAACAGGATGGTCGACAGATAGCGTTCGGCAAAGGACGGGATGACCACCACCAGGTTCTTGCCCTTGTTCTCCGGCCGCGAGCCGACGACGATCGCCGCCTGCAAAGCGGCACCCGAAGAGATGCCGACCGGCACGCCTTCCAGCCGGGCGACGAGGCGGGCATTGGCGACCGAATCCTCGTTCGAGACCGTGACGATTTCGTCATAGATGGTGGTGTCGAGGATTTTCGGCGCGAAGCCGGCGCCGATGCCCTGGATCTTGTGCGGGCCGGGCTGGCCGCCCGAGAGCACCGGCGAGGTTTCCGGCTCGACCGCGACGACATGCAGCGAGGGCTTGCGCTTCTTCAGCACCTGGCCGACGCCGGTGATAGTGCCACCGGTGCCGATGCCGGAGACGATGATGTCGACCTCGCCATGGGTATCGTTCCAGATCTCCTCGGCCGTCGTCGTGCGATGGATCTCGGGATTGGCCGGGTTCTCGAACTGCTGCGGGATGATGGCGTTGGGGATGGTGGCCGCCAGTTCGTCGGCCTTGGCGATGGCGCCCTTCATGCCCTTCGGCCCTTCGGTCAGCACCAGTTCGGCGCCGAGCAGCGCCAGCATCTTGCGGCGCTCCACCGACATGGTTTCGGGCATGGTGAGGATCAGCTTGTAGCCCTTGGCGGCGGCGGCGAAGGCAAGCGCTATGCCGGTATTGCCCGAAGTCGGCTCGATCAGCGTCGTCTTGCCGGGGGCGATCTTGCCCGCTGCCTCGAGCGCCTCGATCATCGCCACGCCGATACGGTCCTTGACCGAGGCGATCGGGTTGAAGAATTCGAGCTTGGCGATGAGATGGGCAACGATGCCCTTCTCCTTGGCGAATTTGTCGAGCCGCACCAGTGGCGTGTCGCCGATCGTATCGGTGATGGAATTGTAGATGCGGCCACGGCCGGGAACACGAGCGGAGGCGGCGGACTTGTTCATTGGTTTGGCTCCCAGAATGTCAGGCGGATGGAACTGATCTCAGACGGATGGCCGCCAGGATAGGCCTTCCACGGACGCAAGATAGACCGTCGCCCGAAAATATCCGAGTGGGGCGCGTGTCTAAAACGCATCGGCCTCGGAAAAGCATTCCCGCAAAAGCCGAGCCGGCGGAATGCTTTGGCAAAAATGGCCCTATTGGCGGGCGGCGATCGCCGCCGCCGCGCCGACCATGAAACCGGCCGCGGTGCGGTTCAGCGCCTTCAGGGCGCGCGGCGAGCGCAGGAACCAGCGCGCCTTGGCCGCCAGCGCCAGATAAGGCACCAGCACCACGAACAGGACGAGGACGGTGAGTGCGGCGAGGATGCCGTAATCGGCCAGCGTGATGGTCTTGAGGTCGACGATGGTCGGCGTGATGGCGAGATAGAAGATCATCGTCTTCGGATTGCCGAGCGTCACCGTCAGGCCGGCGAGGAAGCTCGACGCCAGCCCGCTCTTGCCTTTCCTGGCCTCGACCGTCTCGGGCGTGATGCCGGCGGTCCAGAAGCGCCAGCCGAGGAAGGCGAGATAGGCGACGCCGGCCCATTTGACGGCGAGGAACACCAGGCCGAAGGTCTGCGCGACGAAGGCAAGCCCAAGCACCACGGCGGTCAGATAAAGGAGGTCGCCAAGCATCAGGCCGAAGGACATGGCCAGCGAGGAGCGGAAGCCGGAGCCGAGCGCGCGCGCCACAAGCGCGGTGATGCCGGGGCCGGGAATGGCGGCGGCGAGGCCAAGGGCGGCGCTGTAGGCGAGGAAGCCGGTGAGGGTCATGGATCGAGCCTTGCGTCCGCGAAACTGCTGGGACGCCTTGTCGCACAGAGTTTCGCAGGCGGGAATTGCCTGGATCCGGATTTGGTTGCACCAGGCATGCGCCGCGCTCGGGACCTCCCAAGCGGATCAGGACCGCCCGTCGCCGTAGGTCACGCGCCAGATGGTGCCGTTGCCGTCCTCGGTGACGATCAGCGCGCCGTCATTCGCCACCGCCACGCCGACCGGCCGGCCCCAGACCTCGCCGCCGGAGGTGACGAAGCCGGTCATGAAATCCTCATATTCGCCGGTCGGCTTGCCGTCCTTGAACTTGAGCCGCACCACCTTGTAGCCGGTCCTGTTGCCGCGATTCCACGAACCGTGCAGGGCGACGAAGGCGTCGCCCCTGTATTCGGCCGGAAAACCGGATCCCGCGCGGACATTCCTGCCGTCGTAGAAGGCGATGTTGAGCGGCGCCGAATGCGCCTGCATCAGAATGTCGGGGACGGTGACCTTGCCGGCAAGGTCGGGACGCGCGCCCTTGTGGCGCGGATCCTCATTGTCGCCGATATAGTACCAGGGCCAGCCGTAGAAGGCGCCTTCCCTCACTTCGGTCGCATATTCGAACGGCACATTGTCGCCGAGCGCGTCGCGCTCGTTGACCACGCACCACGGCGCGCCCGTCGCCGGCTGGATGGCCATGCCCGAACAATTGCGCAGGCCGGTGGCAACGATGCGGCCATTCTTGCCGTCCGGGTCGAAAGCCCTTACGTCGGCGCGGCCTTCCTCCGAGCCCCAGGCGGCGCCGAGCGGCTTCGACTTGGCCCAGGCATCGAGCCCGCCCCGCGGTTTCCTTGCCATGTCCTGGGCGGCGTTCGAGCCGGAGCCGACCGAGAGATAGAGCGTCTTACCGTCCGGCGAGAAGGCGATGTCGCGGGTCCAGTGATGAGTGGCCGGAATGTCGCGGACAATCGTTTCCGGCTCGCCGGAGGCCTTCAGGTCGCCATCGCGGTAGGGAAAGCGCACGATGCTGTCGCTGTTGGCGACGTAGACCCATTGCGGACTGTCCCCGGGCGGATAGAAGGCGATGCCGTAGGGCTGGTTGAGATTGCGGGCGAAGACGCCGTCACTGACGGGTTTCGCGTTGCCCTCGCCCAGACGGTAGACGCGGATCTGGTTGGCCTCGCTGTCGGCGACGAACAGGTCGCCATTGGGCGCGACGCGCACGACGCGCGGATTGTCGATGCCCGAAGCGATCAGTTCCGCCGAAAAACCCGCCGGCAGCCGCGGCTCGGCGCCTTGCGGCCTTTGCACCGGACCGGCGCTGTTCGAGGCGGATCTGGTGACATAGGGCCTGGGCTGGTCTTGCGGGCTGATCAGCCGGCGCACGCCCGGCTCGTCGGCCCGCCAGTCACCGAATGCGGCCGCGCCCTTGAGCACCGGCTCTGTCTGCTGGGCCAATGCCGTCGCGGCGAAAAGCAATGCTGCAGGGATCGCCACGGCGCCGGCAAGTCTGATCATCCCAGTCTCCAGCTTCTCGCTTCGCTATGCATGTCGTTGTCCCAAGACCGAGGATCACATGCATCAAGGGAACGGGCGGGCTCGGCAGTCGTTCCGGACGACACGGGGAATTCGGGTCAGGTATCCGCGTCGAGATCGGCGTCGAGGTTCTTTTCCAGTTCGACGAGGTCGGCCGGCAGCGGCATGCCCATGGCGCGCATTTCGCGCAGCTTCTCGCGCAATTGCTCCTGCACTTCCCGCACATCCTCAGGCTGGTTGACCATCTCCTCCAGCAGCAGGCTGATCTGGGCCTTGAACGATTCCAGCGCCATCTTTTCTCTCCTCGGCCGTCTGGATCGATCCCAGCCCTCAGCGCAGCATGCGCGATATCAGCTGCGCCGTATAGTCGACCATCGGGACAATGCGGGCATAGTTGAGCCGGGTCGGGCCGATGACGCCGAGCGCGCCGACGACGCGGGCGTCCTTGTCGCGGTAGGGTGCCACGACCAGCGACGAGCCGGAGAGCGAGAAAAGCTTGTTTTCCGAGCCGATGAAGATGCGCACGCCCGGTCCGGCCTCGGCGAGGTCTAGCAGCTGGATCAGCCCGTCCTGCGTCTCCATGTCCTCGAACAAATGGCGCAAGAGTTCGATGTCGGCCTGGGCGGTGACGTTTTCGAGAAGATTGGCGCGACCGCGCACGATCAGGCGCGCCGGCAGGCCGCTTTCCGCGCCGGCCCACACCGCCAGCCCTTTCTCCACCAGGTCCTGCGACAGCGTGTCGAGCGCCGCCCTTGTCTCTTCCTTGATACGCGCGACCTCCGCCCGCGCCTCGGCCAGCGTACGGCCGCGAATATGGGCGTTGAGGAAATTCGAGGCCTCGTGCAATTGCGAGACGGTGATGCCGGCCGGCAGATCGATGACCCGGTTCTCGACGTCGCCGTTCTGCGACACCATCACGGTCAGCGCCTTGGTCGGCTCGAGCTGGATGAACTCGATGTGCTTGAGCGCCACCTCGTTCTTGGCGGCCAGCACCAGGCCGGCGCCGCGCGACATGCCAGACAGCATCTGGCTGGCCTCGGTCAGCATGTGTTCCAGCGTGGCGCCCGAGCCGGAGGCGCGCACCTGCGCCTCGATGCTGCGCCGCTCCTCGTCGGAGAGGTCGCCCAGTTCCATGAAGGCGTCGACGAAGAAGCGCAGGCCGGCCTGCGTCGGCAGGCGGCCGGCCGAGACGTGCGGCGCATAGATCAGGCCGAGATGTTCGAGGTCGCTCATCACGTTGCGGATGGTGGCCGGCGACAGCGAGGACGGCAGGATGCGCGACAGGCTGCGCGATCCCACGGGCTCGCCGTCCCTCAGATAGGAATCGACGATACGCCGGAAGATGTCGCGCGAACGCATATCGAGCGCCTGAAGTGCCGGCGCGGGAAGAGCGAGCGACTGCGAAGCGGGATCGACTGCCTTGGTCATTGCGGCCATAACCTCCGGTTCAAGGATATAGACTTCGCGGCGCCGCGCGCAACCCGGTGTCGCACTTGCGATCATCCCGGTGTCGCACTTGCGATCATCCGGTGTCGCGTTGCGCGATCACCCAGTGTCGCCGCGTTTGCGGTCGCCGGTCCATTTTCCTTTACGCCGTGCCCCGCATGCGTCTAAAAGCCGGCCAAGATTCAAAAAAGCTGACAAGAAAGCAGGCCGAATGCGCCCCTCCAAACGCCAGTTCGACGAAATGCGCGCCATCTCCTTCGAGCGCGGCGTCTCCAAACATGCCGAAGGCTCGTGCCTGGTGAAGTTCGGCGACACGCATGTCCTGTGCACGGCAAGCCTGGAGGAAAAGGTGCCGGGCTGGATGCGCAATTCCGGAAAAGGCTGGGTGACGGCCGAATACGGCATGCTGCCGCGCTCGACCGGCGAGCGCATGCGCCGCGAGGCCTCCGCCGGCAAGCAGGGCGGGCGCACGCTGGAGATCCAGCGGCTGATCGGCCGCTCGCTGCGCGCCGTGGTCGACCTGCAGGCGCTGGGCGAGCAGCAGATCACCGTCGACTGCGACGTCATCCAGGCCGATGGCGGCACCCGGACCGCCTCCATCACCGGCGGCTGGGTGGCGCTCTACGATTGCCTGCGCTGGATGGAAGCGCGGCAGATGGTGAGCGTCGGCAAGGTGCTGAAGGACCATGTCGCGGCGATTTCCTGCGGCATCCATGAAGGCCAGCCGGTCATCGACCTCGACTATCTCGAAGATTCCTCCGCCGGCACCGACGCCAATTTCGTCATGACAGGCAAGGGCGGCATCGTCGAGATCCAGGGCACAGCCGAGGGCGAGCCCTTTTCGGAAGGGCAGTTCGCCGAGCTGATGGGCCTGGCCAAGAAAGGCATCCAGAGGCTGGTGAGTCTGCAGCAGATGGCGGTGGTTTGAATCCTGGATGCCGAGCGTGAGCGCCCCCCTCTGTCCTGCCGGACATCTCCCCCACGAGGGGGGAGATTGGCAGCTTTGGCGCTCCGTTCACTTCTACAACGAAAGTAATTGGCGAAAGCCGCGATGGCGGCTGATCTCCCCCCTTGTGGGGGAGATGCCCGGCAGGGCAGAGGGGGGCGCCTCGTGATACCCTCCGCCATTCTTGAATCAGCCCTCTACGTCACCGACCTAGCCGCAGCGGAAGCGTTCTACACCGATGTCCTCGGCCTCACTCCTCTCGGGAAGGTCGAGGGCCGCCATCTCTTCTTCCGTTGCGGAGCCGGCGTGCTGCTGATCTTCAACGCCGAGGCGACCAAGGTCCCGCCCGCGCCCGACGCGAGGCTGAAAGTACCCCCGCACGGCACATCAGGCGAAGGCCATCTCTGCTTCGCGGCGACCGCCGATGAAATCAGCCGCTGGAGATCCCATCTGGAGGCGAAGGGCATCGCCATCGAAAGCGAATTCGAATGGCCGCAAGGCGGCCGCTCGCTCTATATCCGCGATCCTTCCGGCAATTCGATCGAATTCGCCGAGCCGAGAATCTGGGGACTTTGATGCATTCACTCGACGGAAAAAAGATCGTCGTCGCCAGCCACAATGAAGGCAAGCTGCGCGAATTCGCCGATCTGATGGCGCCGTTCGGATTCGAGGCGAAATCGGCGAAGGACTATGGCTTGCCCGAACCCGACGAAACCGGCACCACCTTCGAGGAGAACGCCTATATCAAGGCGTTCGCCGCGGCCAAGGCGACGGGCCTGCCGGCGCTGTCGGATGATTCGGGCCTGTGTGTCGACGCGCTCGACGGCGCGCCCGGCGTCTACACCGCCAACTGGGCTGAAACGCCTGATGGCAGCAGGGATTTCGGCATCGCCATGCAGCGCACCGAAGTGGCGCTGCAGGAAGTCGGCGCGGCCACGCCCGCACAGCGCACGGGACGCTTCGTCGCCGTCATCTGCCTGGCCTTTCCCGACGGCGAGGCAGAATATTACCGCGGCGAGGCCGAAGGCACGTTGGTCTGGCCGCCGCGCGGCGAGCTCGGATTCGGCTATGACCCGGTGTTCCTGCCGGACGGCTTCGAAAAAACCTTCGGCGAGATGAGCGCCGAGGAGAAACATGGCTGGAAGCCCGGCCAGGCCACGGCGCTGTCGCATCGCGCCCGCGCCTTCCAGAAATTCGCCCAAGCTCGATTGGGTCTGGCCAGGTTAGGCTCGGCATGATCAGGCCCGGCGCCACCATGCCGCTCGACCGCAGCCCCGGTTTCGGCGTCTATGTGCATTGGCCGTTCTGCGCGGCCAAGTGCCCTTATTGCGACTTCAACAGCCATGTCCGCCACCAGCCGGTCGACCAGGAGCGCTTTGCCGCCGCCTTCGAGGCGGAATTGGCGACGATGCGCCAGCGCACCGGCCCGCGCGAGGTGACCAGCATCTTTCTCGGCGGCGGCACGCCGTCGCTGATGAAGCCGGAAACGGTAGCAAGGGTCCTGGATGCCGTGGCGAAGAACTGGACGGTGCCCGACGACATCGAGGTGACGCTGGAGGCCAATCCCTCCTCGGTCGAAGCCGAACGCTTTCGCGGCTATCGCGCGGCGGGCGTCAACCGGGTCTCGCTCGGCGTGCAGGCGCTGAACGACAAGGATTTGCGCTTCCTTGGCCGGCTGCACAATGTGGACGAGGCGCTGCACGCGATCGGGCTCGCACGGGAGATATTCCCAAGGCTCTCCTTCGACCTGATCTACGCACGGCCAGGCCAGACGCCGGAGGCTTGGGCAACGGAGCTCGAACAGGCGATCGGCCACGCCGCCGACCATCTGTCGCTCTATCAGCTGACCATCGAGGAAGGCACGCCGTTCCACGCGCTGCACGCGGCGAAGAAATTCATCATCCCCGACAACGACCACGCCGCCGACCTTTATGCGCTGACGCAGGAGATCACGGCGGCGCACGGCCTGCCGGCCTATGAGATTTCCAACCACGCCAAGCCGGGCGCCGAGAGCCGCCACAATCTGACCTACTGGCGCTATGGCGAATATGTCGGCGTCGGCCCCGGCGCGCATGGCCGTTTCGTCGAGAACGGCCACCGCGTCGTGACCATCGCGGAGAAGATGCCGGAGACCTGGGCCAATCTTGTCGAGGCCAAGGGCCATGGCGTCACCGGCGGCGAGACCCTGACGCGCTCGGAAGAGGCCGACGAGTTCCTGCTGATGGGGCTGAGGCTGGCGGAAGGCATCGACCTGTCGCGCTACGAAGCGTTTTCCGGGCGCGGCCTGTCGAGCGCACGGCTGTCGGTGCTGCAGGGCGAAGGCCTGGTGGCGCCGATCGGCAACGCCCGCCTGCGCGCCACGCCCGCCGGCATGATCGTGCTCGACGCGGTGGTGGCCGATCTGGCGCGGTAGGCTCCCACATCCACCAGTGAAGTCATCCACCAGCGGAGTAATGCGAAGCGGCGCGCAGATCCGAGGAGGACGAAGGCGGGATACCGCTCTCAATCCCGAAGCCGGAGATTGCGCTTCTGGAGGCGCGGGTTTCACGTTATCTGGACCCAGGACATCGCGAGGCCCGAAATGAACCTGACGCTTTCCTGGCAATTCTGGGCGCTCCTGTCAGCGGCTTTCGCGGCACTGACGGCGATCTTTGCCAAGGTGGGCATCGAAACGATCAATTCCGATTTCGCCACCCTCATCCGGACAGCTATCATCCTGGTCGTGCTTGCGGCCATCCTCGCCGCCAGTGGCCAATTCCAATCATGGGCCTCGATCTCCGGAAAGACCTGGCTTTTCCTCGGCCTGTCGGGACTGGCGACCGGAGCCTCGTGGCTCTGCTATTTTCGCGCGCTGAAAATCGGCAATGCAGCGCAGGTGGCGCCCATCGACAAGCTAAGCGTCGTGCTTGTGGCGGTGTTTGGCGCGGTCTTTCTCGGCGAGCGGCTCACCAGTGCGAACTGGCTTGGCGTCGCCCTTATCGCGGCGGGCGCGGTGCTGGTCGCTTATCGAGGGTAGTGCTGCGCCGTGGCGGGCGTTCTTGGTTTCGAGACGGGTGATGAAAATATCGAAGCGATTGGGCATCGTCCGGTCAGTGCTCCGTCGTGCTGTCGGGTTCGTTGTCGGGTAGCTTGATCTCTGGTGGCGGGCGGCGCGCGGGCCCCTGCTTGCCGTCTGTGGTGGCGGGCGGCTTCCCGTCTCCTTGCGCGGCAAAGCGCTTGCGGCCTGCATAGTAGGGCTCGAAAGCGTCCTGTATCGTCAGTCTGTCCATCCTGTCCTCCCAGGGGAATCAGGGGCTAAATCTGCGAAAGCCGGTTTCGTTCCCTACTGTGGCGAAGGAATGGCGCTCGCCTTGCATTACAGCCGCTTTTGCAACCCGGCGCGGGCCGTGCCAAACAGGCGAATGATTTCGGAACGTCCTTCGCGGCTCCATCTGGACGCGGGCGCGCCGCTGACGGAGAAGGCACCGGTGACTGGCGAGACGGGCAAGCGCAGCTATGTGATCGGGCAGACCGAGATTGCGGCCCGGCCGCTCGAACCGGCGCTTTATCTGGTGGCGACGCCGATCGGCAATCTCGCCGACATCACGCTGCGCGCGCTGGAGACGCTGGCCGCCGCCGACATCGTCGCCTGCGAGGACACGCGCGTGTCGCGCGTGCTGCTCGACCGCTACGGCATCCGTCGCCGCACCACGGCCTATCACGAGCACAATGCCGGCGAGGCCGGGCCAAAATTGATAGCGGCGCTCCAGTCGGGGCAGAGCGTGGCCCTGATCTCGGATGCCGGCACGCCGCTGGTTTCCGATCCCGGCTACCGGCTGGTCGGCGAGGCGCTTGACCAGGGCATTCGCGTCGTGCCTATCCCCGGTCCGTCGGCGCCGCTTGCCGCGCTCACCGCATCCGGCCTGCCTTCGGATGCCTTCCTGTTCGCCGGTTTCCTGCCGGTCAAGGCGGGGCAGCGGCTGGCGCGGCTGGAAGCGCTTAAAGCGGTGCCGGCGACGCTGATCTTCTTCGAATCGCCGCGCCGGCTGGCCGAATCGCTCGGCGCGATGGCCGAAGCGCTCGGCGGTGAGCGCAAGGCAGCGGTCGGCAGGGAACTGACCAAGACCTTCGAGGAGATGCGCACCGGCACGCTGCGGGCGCTGGCCGACCACTATGCCGCGGCCGATAAGCCGAAGGGCGAGATCGTCGTCTGTGTCGGTCCGGCCGAGGCCAGGGCGGAGACGCCCGCGGACATCGATCGCCTGCTGCTGTCGCTCGCCGCCGAGATGCCGGCCTCGAAGGCGGCGGCGGAAGCGGCCAGGATGACCGGCGGCCAGAAGCAGGCGCTCTATCGGCGGCTGCTGGAACTCAGGGATGCCTCTGGAGAGGACCGTGGCTAGGCTCCCGAGCGTCAGCCGCCAAAAGGCCTATCGGCGCGGCCATCGCGGCGAATGGCTGGCGGCGGCCGCGCTGATGCTGAAGGGCTACCGTATCCTGGCGCGCCGCCATCGCACCCGTTTCGGCGAGATCGACCTGATCGCAAGGCGCGGCGACCTGGTGCTGTTCGTCGAGGTCAAGGCGCGCCGCACGCTGATCGAGGCGATGGAGGCTATCGCCCATGAATCGGAGCGCCGCATCGAAGGCGCCGCCGACATCTGGCTGTCGCGCCAGCCGGATTATGGCAGGCTGTCGATGCGGTTCGACATGATTGCCGTGCTGCCATGGCGCTGGCCGGTGCATGTCGAGAACGCGTTTTACGGGCGCAATTGAGGGCTGCGTCGCGGGGTTCAGCGTTCGAGGGGCCATTCGCCCGCGCCAAGTGCGGCGATCGCCGCGATTATGCGCCGGAACGCCTCGGCGGCGGCCGGCACCGTGGTGCGGGCGCGCAGGAAACTGTGCACGAGGCGCTTTTCCTCACGCCAGCTCGCTTTGCCGCCGACGGCCAGGATGCGGTCGCGATAGGCCTCGCCGTCGGACGACAGCGGGTCGCATTCGGCGGTAAAGACGACGGTGGGCGGTAGGCCGGAGAAGTCGGCGTCGCGCAGCGGCGAGAAGGTCGGATCGTTCGGCGCCTGTCTCTTGGCCGAGCGGACATGGCGATAGAAGGCGACGTCGCCGGTCGACAGAAGCGGCGCCTCGGCATGCTCGATATAGGAGCGGGCAGTCTCGTCGCCGCCGAGGCCGGGATAGATCAGCACCTGGCCGGTTGGCCTCTTCGCGTGAGCGCGCGTCGCATGACTGACCGCCGCCGCCAGATTGCCACCGGCGCTCTCGCCGCACAGCAGCAGTGGCCCGCTCGCCGTGGCCGCCGCCCATTCGAAGGCGGCCAGAGCGTCGTCGAAGGCGGCGGGATGAAGATGTTCGGGCGCCAGCCGATAGTCTACCGAGAACACAGCAAATCCGGTGCCGGCGCAGATCTCGGCGCAGATGTCGTCATGGCTGTCGAGCCCGCCGAGGATGAAGCCGCCGCCATGGTAATAAAGCACCGTGGCCGGCGCGGTGCCTGGCATCCGGTAACGCCGCACCGCTATGCCGCGGCCGGGGGCGGCGATGAGGTCGTCGCTGGCCGTCACCCCGGGCGGATAGGGCTGGCGAAGCGCTCGGCACATCCTGTCATAGATCGCCCGCTGCTTGGCGATCGGCAGGTCGATCGTCTCGGGCGGATACCAGGCGTTGATGCCGTCTATATAGGCCCACAGCGCAGGGTCGAGCAGCGTCGCGTATTTGCCGCGCCTGGTCGTTTCACTGCTGCCCACGGAAGGCATTGCCTTAAAGCTCGCTGTAAAGCCTGGCCGCGTTTTCAAAGCTGAAGCGCAGCGGTACCGAGCCCTCGACCTGCCAGACGGTGGCGCTCTCGCCGGCCAGCAGCCGGCAGGCGCCGTCTGTGTCGGTGACGGCGCCGCCATAGAGCCGGTTGGCGAGGTTGAGGATGGCGGTCTGGTGCATGGCGGCACTGCCGCTGCCGCAGGCATCCTTGACCAGAAGCACGCGAAAGCCGCGCGCCACGGCGTCCTTCACTGTGGCGTCGATGCAGGCCTCGGTCCACACGCCTGCTATGACCAGCCATTCGATGCCGCGCGCCTTCAGCTGGTCGGTAGCCGGCCCCGACCGGAAGGCGCTGGCCTCGGCCTTGATCAGCAGCGTCTCCCCCTGGGCCGGCGCCACCTCATGGCAGATTTCGGTCAGCGGATCGCTCTTGTCGGAGAAAGCGGACTTGCCGTCCTCTCCGACGGGATGGAAGGGCCGGTCCTGCTTGTCGAGATCGACAATATAGGCCCAGTGGTAAAGCGGCACATGGTTCTGCCGCGCCGCCGCCTGCAGGCGCTGGACGTTGGCGAGAATCGCCTCAAAGCCCTCGACGAGGTAGCGCGGGTCCTGCCGGTGCTCCTCCTGCAGGTCGATGAAGACAGCGGCAACCGTGCCGCACTTGATGGAGAGGGGGGTTTTCATGGGCGTGAGCCCTCGTCATGGAAGGGCGCGGCGGTCCACGATCCTTCCATATGCCGGAGGGTAAGCGCCCCCCTCTGCCCTGCCGGGCATCTCCCCCTCAAGGGGGGAGATTGGCGGCCGCGAATGCTTTCGCCCATAACCCGCGTTGCAGGAAAAAGCGCCGCAAGCGAAGCTGCCGATCTCCCCCCTAGAGGGGGAGATGTCCGGCAGGACAGAGGGGGGCGCCAAGGAATGAGGCGCTCGTTCTTCAGCTGCGATACGTCGCCGAGGCAAGCAGCGAACATCAAACCTGCTTCTCCAGAAATTCATCCTCATAAGGAAAACGCGACAGGAGCTCGGTGCCGGTCTCGGTGATCAGGATCTCGTCCTCCAGCTTGACGCCCTCGCGGCCGCCCTTCTCGCCAATATAGCTTTCCACGCTCACCACCATGCCTGGCACGATATGGCCGTCGCGGCCATAGGTTTCGTAGTCCATGGCGTGCGCGATGAAAGGCGTCTCGCCATGCATGCCGACGCCGTGCATGACCGAGGTGTAGCGCTGGTCGACGAAGCGGTCAGGGATCTTCCATGCCTTTTCGGCGATCTCGCGGAAAGCCATGCCGGGCTTCACGATCGAGATGTTGTGCTGAACCTGGTCGTGCGCCATGCGGTAGAGCGATTTCTGATAGGGGGTCGGCTTGCCGGGCCCGCAGCGGAAGGTGCGCGAGAAATCCGAGTAATAGCCATAGCAGCCGATCGTGTCGGTATCGAGCGCCAGCAATTCGCCCGGCCGGATTTTTCGCCCGCTGGCCTCGTTGAACCAGGGGTTGGTGCGCTGGCCAGACGTCAACAGCCGCGTCTCGATGAACTCGCCGCCCTGGCGGATGACCTCGCCATACATGATGGCGAACAGCTCGTTCTCGGAAACGCCGGGCTTGATCGCCTCGCGCACCGCATAGACAGCGGCTTCCGCGCCGGCCATCGACACCTGCAGGCATTTCACTTCCTCCGGCGTCTTGACCGCGCGCACCGCCAGGATCTCGCCCTGGCAATCCCGGACCTCGCAGCCGCGCTTTTCCAGGGCCAGCGCCTGCAAGTGGCTGCAGCGGTCGAGCCCGAGCTTCATCGAGCCGCCGCCATACTGCTTCAGGAGTTCGGCGATCTCGTCGGCGAAGGGACCGGCGGTCTCGTCGTCGCGGCCCGACACCGACGACCAGACGAGCTTGGACGGACGCGCCTCGTCGATCGTGTCGAGCACCATCGAGACATGGTAGCTCTGCGGGTATTCGAACAGAACGATCGGCCCTTCTGTCGGGATGAAGAAATAGCGGGTCGAATTGCGCAGGAAATAGCCGAACATGTTGCGCGAGCCGGTGGCGTAGCGCTGGTTGTAGGGATCGAACAGCACCACGCCGCCATAGCCGGCCTCACGCATCCAGCCGCGCAGCTTGGCAAGCCGGCCTTTACGCAGGGCGTCGGCATCGATGAAGGACGGCTCGGTGTCGGACAGCCACATGCCGCCCGCCGGATCGGCCGCCGCGGGGTGGCGCATGCGGTCCTTGAAGTCGACGTCTTCAGTGCTGTCGGGGTCGAATACGACGATGCTCATGGGGGCTGACCTTGGGTGGGTTGCAAGGCTTGACCATGGCGCAGGAGGGGCGGATGCATTGTGCGGAAAACCGCGTGTGTTGTGCGGGATGCCGCTAACAATAACGAGAGATGCAGGTGCCAGGCGCCCCGCCAACCTTCGAAAGTACCTAATGCCGTCTCGCCAGTTTCGGCGGATGCCCATGCTCCTCCCTGAACGCCCGGGCGAAGCTCGACATCGAGGCAAAGCCGCAGGCCAGCGCCACGTCGCGCACCGCGAGCGTGGAGTGCGCGAGCAGATCGGCGGCGCGCTTCAGCCTGAGCCGCCGGTAATAGCCATTGGGCGAGATGGCGAGTTCGGAGCGGAAGGAGCGTTCGAGCTTGTCCGAAGACACGCCGAGCCTCGCGGTCAGCTCCGCCATGCCGAGCCGCTCCTCCACAGCATCCTCCATGATGGCGATGGCCGACAGCACCAGCTCGTTCCGCACGCCGGTGCGCAGGCGCAGCGGCATCAGCTTGCGGTCGACGCTGGAGCGCAGCTGGCTGTGCACGAACCATTCGGCGACGCCGGCCGCAAGTTCGGCGCCGTAGTCGCGGGTAATGATCTCCAGCATCATGTCGAGGCTGCCGACGCCGCCGGCCGAGGTGAAACGCTTGCGGTCGATGACATAGAGGTCGCGCCTCAGCTCGACGTTGGGAAAGGCCTCGGTGAAGGCCGCCTGGCTGGTCCAGTGCAAGGTGCAGGCATGGCCGTCGAGCAGGCCGGCGCGGGCGAGGAAGAAGGCGGCATCCGCCACCGCGCCGATATGGGCGCCATTGCGCAAGCTGCGGCGGATCCAGCTTGCCGCATCCTCGGCGACGAGATGATCGGCATCGCCGCCCGAGCAGACGACGATGCGGTCGACCTTGGGCGCATCCTCGGCATAGAAGCCCGGTTGGATGACGACGCCGTTCGAGGCCTCGACCGCACCCTGGGTAGCCCCGACGATGATCCAGCGATAGCATTCCCGCTTCGCCAATATGTTGGCGGCGCGCAGCGGCTCGATGACGGACGAGAACGCCATCATCGGAAAACCGGGGAACACCAGCACCGCGAAGGTGAGGGGCGTATCGGGAGATGTGTCGCGCGTGCCCATAGCGCTACATCTCGGGCAGATGGGATTTGGGGTCAACGGGGTTGTGGCTGGCTTTCTGCGAAGTTGGCGCCGGCTTCGGAGACTGGCTCGTCTCAGCGGGAGTGCCGCCGCTCAGCCCCCCAGCGCCTGCCCCAGATCCGCGATCAGATCGTCGCCATCCTCGATGCCCGCCGACAGCCGCACCAGCGAATCCGATATGCCGATCTCTTCGCGCTTCTGCGCCGGGATCGATCCATGCGTCATCAGCGCCGGATGCTCGATCAGGCTCTCCACGCCGCCCAGGCTTTCGGCCAGCGTGAACAGTTGCGTGCGTTCGAGGAAGCGTTTTGTGCCGGCGAGGTCGCGGTCGAGCACGGCTGATATCATGCCGCCGAACGCATGCATCTGCTGGACGGCAACGGCATGCTGCGGATGGCTGGCGAGGCCGGGATAGATGACCCGGCGCACATCCTTGCGGGCTTCCAGCCACTGAGCGATCTTGAGGCCGTTCGACGAATGGCGCTCCATCCTCAGTGCCAATGTCTTGAGGCCGCGCAGGGCGAGAAAACTGTCGAACGGACTCGAAATGGCGCCGATGGCGTTCTGCAGGAATTTCAGGCGATCGGCCAAATCCTTGTTGTCGCCGACAACAGCCACGCCGCCGACCATGTCGGAATGGCCGTTGAGGTACTTCGTCGTCGAATGCACCACGATGTCGATGCCGAGCTCCAGCGGCCGCTGCAGATAGGGGCTGCAGAAAGTGTTGTCGGCAACCGAGAGGATGCCCTTGCGCCTGGCGAGGGCTGCGACGCCTTCGAGATCGACGATGCGCAGTAGCGGGTTGGTCGGCGTCTCGACCCAGAGCATTTTCGTCTCCGGGCGGATCGCAGCCTCGACGGCGGCAAGGTCGGTAAAGTCGACGAAGGAGATCTCCAGATTGGCGGAGCGCCTGCGCACCCGCTCCATCAGGCGGAAGGAGCCGCCATAGATGTCGTCGGTGGCGACGATGTGGGCGCCGGAATCGAGCAGCTCCAGCACGGTGGCGATCGCCGCCAGCCCGGAGGCGAAGGCGAAAGCAGCCGAGCCGCTTTCGAGATCGGCCACCGCGCGCTCGAAGGCAAAGCGCGTCGGATTCTGGCTGCGGGCGTATTCAAAGCCCTTGTGCACGCCGGGCGACTGCTGGCCATAGGTCGAGGTGGCGTAGATCGGCACCATCACCGCTCCGGTCAGGGGATCGTGGCTCTGGCCGCCATGGATGGTGCGCGTGGAGAAGGCCAGGCGGTTCTTTCCGGATGCGGTCATCGTGCGCGGCGCCTCAGATGGTTGATCAGGTCGATGCGGGTTATCAGGCCGACGAACTCGTCGCCGTCGAAGATGATGGCGACCTCGTTGCGGTCGAATACCGGCAGCAACGCGTCCAGCGTCTGGCTGGCCTGCAAAGTATGCAGATTGGAGGTCATCGCCGAGCGCACCGGCGCGTTGAAGCGCTCCCAGCGGCCCTCATAGGGGCCGTCGACCTTGGCCAGAATGTCGCTTTCGTCGACGATGCCGATCAGCTTGCCGTCGTCGAGCACCGGCAGCTGCGAGACATCGGAGCGGCGCATGCGGCCATAGGCGTTGAGCAGGCTCTCGTCCGGACCGACATAGACGGTGTCGCCGGTGCGGTGCGTGCGCATCACCAGGTCGCGCAGGTCGCCATGCTGCTCGTGCTCGGCCAGCCCCTGTTCGGCCAGCCAGAAATCGTCGAAGACTTTCGACAGATATTTGTTGCCGCTGTCGCAGACGAAGGTGACGACGCGCTTGGGCGAAGTCTGTTCGCGGCAATAGCGCAAGGCGGCCGACAGCAGCGTCCCCGACGACGAGCCGGCCAGGATGCCTTCCCGGGACAGGAGATCGCGCACCGCCAGCATGCTCTGCTTATCCGATATGGAATAGGCCTTCTTGACCAGGGAAAGATCGGCATTGGGCGGCACGAAGTCCTCGCCGATGCCTTCCACCGTCCAGCTGCCGGCCTCCACCATCTTGCCGGTCTTGATCAGCGGCGCCAGCACCGAGCCGACCGGATCGGCCAGCACCATTTCCGTCTTCGGCGATGCCTTGGCGAAGAACCGGCCAAGGCCGGTCAGCGTGCCGCCTGAGCCGACGCCGACCACCACCGCGTCGACATCGCCGTCGAGCTGCGAAAAGATTTCCGGACCGGTGGTGGTTTCATGCGCCTCAGGATTGGCCGGATTGGCGAACTGGTTGGCGTAGAAGGCGCCGGGCAGCTCGGCCGCGATCTTTTCGGCCATGTCCTGGTAATATTCGGGGTGGCCCTTTCCGACATCGGAGCGCGTCATGCGCACTTCCGCACCCAGCGCGCGCAGGTGCTGGATCTTCTCGCGCGACATCTTGTCGGGCACGACCAGGATGATGCGGTAGCCCTTGGGGATACCGACCTGGGCGAGGCCCAGGCCGGTATTGCCGGCCGTCGCCTCGACGATCGTGCCGCCTGGCTTCAGCCTGCCCCCTTTCTCGGCGGCGGCGATCATCGACAAAGCGATACGGTCCTTGATCGAGCCGCCGGGATTCTGGCTTTCGAGCTTGATGAACAGCCGGCATTTGCCGGTGTCGAATTGGGTCAGCTCGACCACGGGGGTCTGGCCGATCAGGTCGAGCACCGATCCGTAAGGTGGCCGCAGGCGCGACATTGCGTTTTCCGAAGCGACGCTTTCCAAAGGGGCGCTATCCGAGGGCGCGATCTTGTGCCTGCTCATATCGATGCTCCATGATCAAGCGGCCGCCTCGTGCAGGGCGGCAGCGTATCCTCTTTTCCAGCCCTTTGCAGTGGGAAAGAAGATAGATCGTGCCAATCGACCGGCTAGATGGAGAATGAAATTCCCGTTCGGCGTTTTCGCTGTGGTGCAGGACTCGGACGTTGGCGGGACAGCGCCCCCCTCTGGCCTGCCGGCCATCTCCCCACGGGTGGGGAGATTGGCTGTCACCACGGCTTTCGCCAATCTCCAACGTTGAAAGAATGGTGCGGTCGGCGAAACTGCCGATCTCCCCCCTTGTGGGGGAGATGGCCGGCAGGCCAGAGGGGGGCGCCGTAGAGCGCCAGGCTCGATAGTCACACGCCTGTTGCCGTGCCTCAGCCCAGCAGCTGCTTGCTCAGCCTGGCACACTGGACGCGAATATCCGGAATGGCGTCGATCTCGAAGAAGGTGCCTCTGGTCAGCGGGCCGACGGCGAGGATCTTCCTGGACACCGTGCCGTCGCCGGCGATGATCTCGCAATTGGCTGTCACGTCGAGGCCGATGCGCAGCGGATCCGGCCGCGCCAGGGAGCGGTCGACCAGCGAGCGCACGACGCTGTTCGACGAGGCCGAGATATCCCTGACGATGCCGGAGCAATCATAGATGCGGGCGACCTCGAACCTCTCCAGCCGCTTGGTGTGGCGCGACTGAACCTGGACCGTGAACTCCTGGCCAGCCGCGATGTCGACGACACGGCCGGCAACGAGGCGGATACGGCCGGACTGCACGGCTTGCGTGACGCGGGAATGGACCTCGGGCGCCATGCGGTGGCGGTGGATATCCCACCAGGCCTTGGTGTGCTCGACGAAACGGCGCTTGGCGGAGGCCGGCCAGTTCTGCCAGATCTTCTGATTGAACGGGCGCAGGCCGTCGACGACGTCGCGCCAGTCGATGCCGGCCTTCTGGTTTTCCCGGATCAGATCGCGGAACCAGCCGACGAAATAGGAAAGCTGGGTACCGAGCGGGATGTCGGCGACGTCAAGCTTGATCGGATTGCCCTTGCGGTGCGGCGAGGGCAGCAGACCGCGCCGCGACACCGCGACGATCTCCGCGCGGTGGCCGCGCTGTTCGAGCGCCAGGAATGCATCGACCATGCTGAGGCCGGTGCCCAGCACCATGACGCTCCGGTCGGGATCGAGCGCGGTGTCGGCCTCCGATCCCATCCGAACTGCATGGCCTTGCCCCATGGCCGGCACCTCGTCATGGCCGGTGGCGAGTACCGCCAGATGGGCGACGACGCTGGTGCCGTTAGCGAGCGCCACTTCGACCCCCGAGGCCGTGGGCGAGATCGACAGGCTTTCCTCATGGATCAGCCGGAGGCGTCCAGTCTCCCTCTCGCGCGCCTCGAGATCGTCCAGCAATTCGCCGAGGTAGCGGGCATAGATGCTGCGCGGCGCGTAGACCGGCGCCTGCGCCGGCGTTGCCAGGTGGCGTTCCAGCAGCCAACGCCAGAAATTGCCGGGATCGTCGGCATAGGCGCTCATGCCGGCGGCGCTGACGTTCAGCACATGCGCGGAGAGCAATGTGGAATAGGCGATGCCCTGGCCGAAATGCGGGCGCTTCTCTATCAGCGTGACGCGAAGGTCGGGATTGGGCTGTCTCAGCAGATGCGCGGCGAGCACGACGCCGCTGGCGCCGCCGCCGACAATGATGATCGAGCTGCCGCGGCCGCTCATGCCGGCCCCGTGCGAAGCGCCGGCGTCAGGCCTTCACCGCAACCGGCAGATCGTCGGTCGCAAGGTCGTCGAGGCCGATGTCGCGCATCTCGGCGAGGCTGCGCTGGTCGAGCACCTCGGCGATCGCCTGCCGGACTTCCAGCATCAGATGTCGGACCTGGCATGTCGCCTCGTTACAGTCTTCGCAACGCTGATACTGGGTGCGGCTGGCGCAAGGGATCGGCGCCAGCGGGCCGTCGAGCACGCGCACGACATGGCCGACCCTGATTTCCTCCGCCGGCCGCGCCAGGCGATAGCCGCCATCCTTGCCTTTGCGGCTCTGCACGAAACCGGCATTGCGCAGTTCGCCCAGAATGGCGTCGAGAAACTTCTTCGGGATGTTGTTGCCGGTCGCGATGTCGTTGACGAAGGCAAGTTGCCCGGCCGGCATCCGCGCCAGGTGGACGAGCGCCTTGAGCCCGTACTTGCCTTTCTTGGTGAGCATGATCCGAACGTTTCTCTGTCATGCGATGGCTCGAGGCCATCCGTTGCGAAACGCCTGGCGTGCCTCCCGCCGCGCTCAAGCACCCATGACACATAAATTCTAGTGACATGATATACAAGCCAATCGCGATTGATCTTGCTTGGTTTTCAAGCCGCTGCGGTCATTTTGGACCCGCCTTGTGACTCCGGGGACACAAAACGTGGCGCGACGGCCTGAGACTGGTGCCACAGGTGATCGCCGCGATACGGATGGGTATGACCTCTCATCGCCGCCTCCAAGTCTCTATGTCCATAAGCTTACTATACTTAAATCCGAATAGGCGGAACATGTTTTTAATTTCCTGGTCATTTGAGGCATGATTTTCTCGATATCATGCCAGAAATGCGAACCGTTGTTCGCGGATGAGTGTGCCGGCGCTTGCCCCCAGTGTCGTCGGATTTTCCGGATCTCGTCAAGGCCGACAAGGACCGTAGCGACGCGGCGCAGATCCGAGGATGACGAGGCCTGGCGGTTTTGCCGAGCACCATCCTGTTCATGCGGCGAATTGGCATCGAAGGCGATGAAGGCGGTTGCGGCCGCCAAATCCGTCCGGGCACCCCGTCACCGACGATTTTTTTCCAACAAATCCGCCGCAACTGGAAGAATTTAACTCTACAATAATGATAGAATTAGCGGACTATCATGAAGCAATCCGGTTTTCCCCTGTTTCATGGAGCCCTTGATGTCCACCACCATTTCGCGACGCATCCTTCTCCTGTCGGCGGCGCTTGCCGGCGCCGCCTTCCTGGGCCCGGCTTTTGCCGACGATCTCAAGATCACCATCGGCTACCAGACGGTGGTCGAACCCTCCAAGGTGCCGCAGGCCGATGGTGCCTATGAAAAGGCTACCAAGGCCGCCATTGACTGGCGGAAATTCGATTCCGGCGCCGATGTCATCGCCGCGGTCGCATCCGGCTCGGTCGACATCGGCTATGTCGGTTCGAGCCCGTTGGCGGCGGCGGCGAGCCGCGAGTTGCCGGTCCAGACGATCTTCGTCGTCGGCCTGATCGGGCCATCCGAAGCCCTGGTCGCACGCAACGGCGCCGGCATCGAGAAGGTCGCCGACCTCGCCGGCAAGAAGGTGGCCGTGCCCTTCGTCTCGACCACGCATTACAGCCTGCTTGCCGCGCTCAAGCATGAGAGTGTCGACCCGAAGTCGGTCGAAATCCTCAATCTCAGGCCGCCGGAAATCGCCGCCGCCTTCGCACGCGGCGACATCGATGCGGCCTATGTCTGGGATCCGGCGCTCGGCCAGGTCAAGACATCAGGCAAGGTGGTGCTGGATTCCTCTGAGGTCGCCGCCTGGGGCGCGCCGACCTTCGACGCCTGGATCGTGCGCACCGACTTTGCCGAAAAGAACCCGGAAGCGGTGCGCGACTTCGTCAAGATGACGGGTGCAGCCTATGCCGAGTACCTGGCCGAGCCCGATGCCTGGTCGGCAGCGTCGCCGCAGGCGGCTGAGATCGCCAAGCTGACCGGCGCCAAGGTCGAGGAAGTGCCTGAACTGCTCAAGGGCTATGTCTTCCCGACACTCGAAGAACAGGCCTCCGACAAGTTCCTCGGCGGCGGCACGGTCAAGGCGATCGCGGCGGCATCCGCGTTCCTCAAGGAGCAGGGCAAGGTCGACGCCGTGCTGCCGGACTATTCGAAATATGTGACATCGAAATACGTCACCGAGGCGCTGGCCTCGAACTGATCCGACTGTTGGAGCGCCCCATGCCATGACAGGCAGGTGGCGCCCGATGAGACGCGCACGTCTTTCTTGACGCCGCGTGTCGTCTGTCCCGGAGCCGCTGACGAGGCGCGGCTTCGGGCAGGTGGACTTCAACGAACTCCCTGCGAGGGCTCATGTCGCATCTCGTGCTCGACAGAATCTCGGTCCACTATGACGGTCAGCCCGCACCGGCCGTCGAGCGGGTGTCGATCGATATCGCCAAGAATGATTTCGTCATCCTTGTCGGCCGTTCCGGCTGCGGCAAGACCTCGCTGCTCAATGTCGCCGCCGGCTTTGTCACGCCGGCACGCGGCACGGCCACGATCAACGGCCGGCCGATCGCAGCACCCGGTTCGGACCGGGCGGTGGTGTTCCAGAACGACGCGCTGTTTCCTTGGCTGACCGCGCGCGAGAACGTCGCCTTCGCGCTCAGGCTACGCGGTGTCGGGCCATCCGAGCGGGCACGCCGCGCCGACGAATTGCTCGGCCTGGTCAAGCTCACCGATGCCGGCGACAAGCGCATCTGGGAGCTGTCCGGCGGCATGCGCCAGCGCGTCGGCCTTGCCCGGGCGCTGGCTGCCGAGCCGCAATTCCTGCTGCTCGACGAGCCGCTCGGCGCGCTCGACGCGCTGACGCGCGAGCGTATGCAGACGACGCTGCTCGACCTGTGGACGGCAAGCAAGGTCGGCGTGCTGATGGTCACGCACGGCACTGACGAGGCGCTGGTGCTCGCCACCCGCATCGTCGTCCTGGCGCCCGGCCCGGGCCGGGTGGTGCGGACCTTGGAGCCGGGCTTCTCCAGGCGCTACGCATCGGGCGAGGCCATCCGCGCCATCAAGGCCGATCCTGGCTTCGCCGCGGCGCGCGGCGAACTGACCGACGCCATCTTCGAGGGAGAGGCGGCATGACCGTTTCATCCTACACCGAACGCTCCAGTTCCAGGATCGAAGAGGCCGACGGCCTGTCGGTGCCGTGGTCGCGCCCGATCCCGAAGCGCAAGGGCGTTTCGGCGCGCATGGTCAGCGCGGCCACCATTCTTCTGGTGCTGGCGCTTTGGACGCTGTCGGCCCGCCTGCAGCTGGTGTCGCCGGTGTTCCTGCCCTCGCCTTTAGCGGTGTGGAACAAATTCGTCGTCGTCGCCCGCGACGGCTTTGTCGACGCAACGCTCGTCCAGCATATCGCCGCCAGCCTGGGGCGGGTGTTCGCGGCGCTCATCGCGGCGCTCCTCGTCGGTGTGCCGGTTGGCCTCGCCATCGGCATCAGCACCATAGGGCGCGGCATTTTCGATCCGCTGCTGGAATTCCTGCGGCCGATCCCGCCGCTCGCCTATCTGCCGCTGGTTATCATCTGGTTCGGCATCGGCGAGCCATCGAAGGTCCTGGTGATAGCCATCGCCATGCTGGCGCCGGTGGCCTTGTCGACCGCGTCCGGCGTCCGCGGCGTCTCGCAGGAGCGCGTCAACGCCGCGCGTTCGCTTGGCGCGACGAGGCGCCAGGTGGTCCGCCACGTGATCCTGCCCAGCGCGCTGCCGTCGATCCTGACCGGACTGCGCATCGCGCTCGGCGCCGGGTGGTCGACGCTGGTCGCCGCCGAACTGGTGGCGGCGACGCGCGGGCTTGGCTTCATGATCCAGTCGGCGGCGCAGTTCCTGGTCACCGACGTGGTGGTCATGGGCATTTTGGTGATCGCGGCCATCGCCTTCGTGCTCGAATTCGCCATCCGCAGGACCGAGCGCGCGCTTGTGCCGTGGGCGGGACGCGAATGATCGGAAACGGAGATGACGATGACCCATTCCACCGCCATGCTGTTCGCCCATTTCGGCACCTGGCTGCTGGGCCTGACATCCGATGACAAGGCGATAGAGGAGGACAACACGACAAGGGAGGACGGTCCGCGCTCGCCGGCGCCCGTCCAACTCCCGGCCGGGCGTGACCACCTGCCGCCGCGAGATGAGAGCTTCTACTGGGCCTGGCAGTACTGGTCGCAGTGAGAGCGGCTCAACCGCGCGAAGGGTTCGCCCACACCAGCCCGGTGAGACCAACCAGCATGACGACGATGCCGATGGTGAGCCATTGCGACTGGCCGGTCATGAAGCTGCCGCCGATCACGCCGATGCCTTGCAGCGACCACAGCGCGCCGACGGCCACCACGATCAACGCCAGCAAATTTTTGGTCAGTCTCGTTGCCGGATTCTCCTTCCGAAGTTGATCGGTTGCATCGCCGCCGTCGCGATGAAAGAGGCAAAGGAATCGGGTCAAGGGCAGCATCTTCTACTTGGATGTTGCCGCTCGATCTTGTCAAACAAGACATGGCTGTCGACTGGAACATCATCGTGACTTGATCGCGGATCAGCGGAAAATCACTGACAGACTGTTACCGGGCGACTCTAAACGTGTGCCGATGCCACGGAACTGCCAGATGATTGCCGCATTTCGTGCCTTATTGTCTCCGTAACGGCTGGGGTCTGTCAAAAACGGAGCCTTCCCCCAGATATGAATAACAACAACCGGACCGCGCTTGCCGCGGTGACGATCGCTGCTGGCCTGATGGTCGGCGCCTCCGCCACTCCAGCCGCCTCCGCCGCCGGCCAATGCGGCCGCGCTTCCTGGTACGCCCTTCACTCCAGGACCGCGTCGGGTGAACGGATGAACCCTTCGGCCTTGACCGCCGCCCACCGCACGCTGCCTTTCGGCACCAAGCTGCGGGTCACCAACCAGCACAATGGCCGCAGCGTCGTGGTGCGCATCAACGATCGCGGCCCGTTCATCAGGGGACGCGTGCTCGACCTGTCGAAGGGTGCCGCCGGCCAGCTCGGCTTCATCGGTTCCGGCCACACCGCGGTCTGCATGGCGCGCGTCTGACCACGTTGCCCGGCCTGGCGGCCGGGCCGTCGTGCCGCCTTCGCACCTGCACAATGAGCCGGCTTGTACCGTCCAAGGCTGATTTCCAAAGCTTTGGACCAAGAATGCGTATAGATCACGCCACGTGACGTATTGCATCGCAGCAATTAGTTGTTAACTTCCCCGCGAGACAGTTAGGGCCAGGCGCTGCTCGCCGCCCCTTCGGTCGCAGGCCGCAGCGGGGTAAACGGATGTTCTACCAGCTCTATGAAATGAACCACGCCGCCCTGCAGCCGGCCCGTCTCTATGCCGATGCGGTGCGGCTGTTCTATTCCAACCCGCTCAATCCGTTGTCGCACACGTCCTGGGGCCGCTCGATCGCGGCGGGCGCCGAGTTGTTCGAGCGCACCACGCGCCGCTACGGCAAGCCGCAATTCGGCCTCGACAAGACGGTGGTCGACTGGAAGAGCGTGGCAGTGACGGAGAAGACCGTCTGGTCGCGGCCGTTCTGCAACCTGGTGCGTTTCGAGCGCGCCGTGCCCGCCGGGCGGCGGCGCGATCCGAAGCTTCTGATCGTGGCGCCGATGTCGGGCCACTATGCGACGCTGCTGCGCGGCACGGTCGAAGCCATGCTGCCCCATGCCGACGTGCACATCACCGACTGGATCGACGCCCGCATGGTGCCGACGGCCGACGGCCAATTCGATCTCGACGACTATATCGACTATGTCGTCGACATGTTGCATGTGCTGGGCCCCGACACGCATGTGATGGCTGTTTGCCAGCCTTCCGTGCCGGTGCTGGCGGCCGTGGCGCTGATGGAAACGCGCGGCGACCCCTTCGTTCCCGCGACGATGACCCTGATGGGCGGGCCGATCGACACGCGCCGCAACCCGACCGCGGTCAACCTTCTGGCCGAGGAGAAGGGCATAGACTGGTTCCGCGACAATGTCGTGATGCGCGCGCCCTGGCCGGTGCCGGGCTTCGGCCGCGAAGTCTATCCAGGCTTCCTGCAGCTTTCGGGCTTCATGAGCATGAACCTCGACCGCCACATCATCGCCCACAAGGACTTCTTCATGCACCTTGTGAAGCATGACGGCGACAGCGCCGAGAAGCACCGCGACTTCTACGACGAGTATCTGGCGGTGATGGACTTGACGGCGGAGTTCTACCTGCAGACGGTCGACACGGTGTTTGTCCGGCATGCCTTGCCCAAGGGCGAGATGACGCATCGCGGCACGCCGATCGATCCCTCGGCCATCCGCAATGTCGCGCTATTCACGGTGGAGGGCGAGAACGACGACATTTCCGGCCTCGGCCAGACGCGGGCGGCGCACGATCTGTGCGTCAACATTCCCGCCGACAGGAAGGCGCACTACATGCAGCCCGCGGTCGGGCATTACGGCGTCTTCAACGGCTCGCGCTTCCGCTCCGAGATCGTGCCGCGCATCGTCGACTTCATCACCAGCTATGGCCGCCAGAACCGGGTCGCCGTGAAACCGAAGCTGGTCCGCACCGCCAAAAGATAGGCAGCCGGCATTGCCGGCCCGATCGCGCCGGACAGGCCGGGCAGGCCTGTCGCACGGGCGCCGCTGCCATGCGTCTCGCGGGTAACCATGTCGCAAATCACCCAATCGTGGTAATTGACACGGACTGTAGATCGCCCTTAACCTTTCATTAATAACAAGGGCGAGCGGGGACAATGAATTCCTCACCAATGGCGCGAACGCTTCGTGCGTGCGCAGTAGCCGGACTGGCGACAATGATGGGAGGCTGGGTGGCGCCGGCCCTGGCGGCTGGAGCGATGACGACCGGCGGCGTCGCGTCGCAACCCATCGGCCATTATGATTTCTGCAGGCTCAATGCCCGCGAATGCGCGATCCGTCCCGGCAATCTTGCGCCGGCGGCGATGACGGACAGGTTGTGGCGCAAGCTGGCCAAGGTCACCGCCAGGGTGAATGCCGCCGTCAAGCCGATGAGCGACATGGACATCTACGGCAAGGACGAGGTCTGGGCCTATCCCGCCAAGGGCGTCGGCGACTGCGAGGACTACGTGCTGGAAAAGCGGCGCCTGCTGTCCCGCATGGGCATATCGCTTGCCGATCTTCTCATCACCGTGGTGCGCAAACCCGACGGCGAAGGACACTCGGTGCTGACGGTTCGCACCGACAAGGGCGACTATGTGCTCGACAATCTGACCGACAAGGTCAAGGCCTGGGATGAGACCGGCTACCGCTTCCTCAAGCGCCAGGCGATCGACAACACCGGCCGCTGGGTCTCGATCCGCGGCGGCCAGCAGGTGTTGGTGGGGTCCGTGCAGTAGGACTGCGGCGGGCGGCGCGGCCAACCGCCGGATGTCGGCTCCGCCCCTCATTCCCCTGCAGGACATTTCTCCCCGTATCGTGACGAGGAGAAAGACGCTGTCATCGATGACTTCGCCAATTGCCGACGTCGCAAGAAGTACGCTGCGGGCGCGGCTGTCTCCCTTCTCCCCGTCACGATACGGGGAGAGGTGCCGGCAGGCGGATGAGGAGCGGCGCCGACGTTGCAGTGACGCGCCTCGCTCACTCCCCAAAAAATTCCCACACCCTCCGTGAACCATTTCGGCCCGGCCGGCGACACACAGCCGTGAACCGAAACCAACCATGGAGACTTCAAATGACTGCTTTCCTGCGCAACACCCTTCTTGCCGCTGTCGCGGTGTCGGGCATGGCCGGATCCGCTCTGGCCGATCAGACCATTCCAAGCTGCGCCAACACCAATCTTAACGACCTGTGGAGCGGCCGCTGTTGCGGCGCTGCCGGCGCATCGGACTGCCTGGGCGGCGGCAATGGTGGCCGCGGCCATGGTGATCACGGCCGCGGCGGCAATGGCGGCAGCACGGCCGGCAAGAACTGATCTCGTCACGGCTGCCCGCCGGCTGCTGCTGGCGGGCACCGTTTCGCGATCGGGAGCTCAGCCGCCGCGTGAGCCGGGCAACCCCGACCTACCGTCGCCGCCCCAGCGCCGCCCGGATCGAGGCGGTGATGCGGCGCAGTTCCTCCTCCTCGAGCTTTTCGATGTTCTCGGCCAGGAGGTTGGCAAGCTCGGTCGCGGCCGGGCTCAGGCCGGACGTGTCGAGCCTGACGCGCGGATGCGAGGCTTCGGCCAGTCGCGCCAGCTCCTCGGCGTCGTCCCAGATGATGTTGAAATAGCCGATGATCTTCTGGATCAACGTCCAGGTCGGCGCGCCGCGCCTTCCATGCTCGAGCGCGGACAGATAGGCGGCGCTGACGCCGATGGCGGCGGCCATGTCCTTCTGGGTGACGCCGCGCTCGGCCCTCAGCGCCCGCAGCCTCTCGCCGAACGGGGTCACGACCCCACCCTCACGACCGGACCCGCCGCAGCCTGACATAGAGCGCGCCCGAGCCGCCATGGTTGCGCGCGGCATAGTCGTGGCTGGAGACCAGCGGCCGGAACGCCGGCGTCGACAGCCAGGCCGGCACCGCGCGGCGCAGTACGCCGTCGCCGCCCGACGACGAGCCCTTGCCGGTGATGACCAGGACGTAACGGATGCCGCCGGCATGGGCGCGGTGCAGGAAGGAGAACAGCAGCGAATAGGCTTCGTCCTGCGTCATGCCGTGCAGGTCGACCCGGCCTTCGATGGGCAGCCGGCCTTTCGACAGTTTGTCCAGCGTCGGCTCGTCGAGCGCATGGGAGACATGCTGGGCCTTCGGCTTCGCCGCGCTGGCCGGACCGGCAACGGGCCGGGCCTGTTGCGTCGGCGCCGGCTTCGCCTCGAGGTCGAAATCCGGGACGGGCACGGCGGCCTTGCCCTTCAGCGGCTTGGCCGTGCGCGCCACCAGGTTCCACAGCACCCGGTCGTCCTCGCTCAGCCTGTCGGTGCGGCGGGTCATGGCTTCAACCCCGAGACGAGCGGGCGCGGCACCAGCGCGTAGAAATCGGCCGGATTGCGCACCACGCCGGCGATCTCGCCGGCGGCATCGCCGGACCCGGCGAAGAGATCTCCGCGCGCCGGCCCGGTGATGGCGGAGCCGGTGTCCTGCGCGATCAGCAGGCGGCGGAATGGTTTTGCCTCGAAAGCCGTCAGCGATGGCGCATCGATGTAGAAGGGCGTGCCGAATGTGTGCAGCAGCCGGTCGACGGCGATCGAGCGGCCGGGCGTCAGCGGCACCTTGGCGGCGGCGATCGGCCCGAGCGCCGCGTCCTCCACATCAGCCTCGCGGAAAAAGATATAGGAGCGGTTCTGCCACAGGACCTCGTCGACGCGGTCGGGATGCGCCCTGAACCAGGCGCGGATCGACTGCATCGTCACCTCTTCCAGCGGGATCTCGCCCAACTCGCTCAACACCTTGCCGGGCCCGGTGAAGCGCTGGCCGGACTTGGCCGCATAGGTGACGCGGCACAGCCGGCCATCGGTCATGAGAAGCCGCGCCGCGCCCTGCACATGGATGAAGAAGGCGTCGACCTTGTCGGCCAGCCAGGCGATTTCCAGGCCCTTGCCGGCGAGCGCGCCGCGTTCGATCGCGCCACGGTCGAAATATTCGGCCGGCCCGTCGGGCGTCCGGCGCGCGAAAGCGAGATAGGGGTCCATTCCGTCGGGCCGGTTGGCGTCGTCGATGTCGACGAGATCGGCGGGACGCGACAGCAGCGGCACGGCAAAACGCTCCGTGCGCACCGGCGAGGCCTCGACCTGCGGCTCATAGAATCCGGTGACGAGGCCGGCGCCGGTCTCTGGACGCACCAGCATGGGGACGAAATGACGCTCGAAGAAGCTCCGCGCCTCCGACCGGCTGGCAGCAGGGGCCGCGCGCGCCTCGGCATAGGCACCGGCAAAGGCGTCAAAGTCGACGCCGAGCGCGCCGCTGCGATAGGGCTTGGCCAGGACATGGAAGGCAGAGCGGCGAAAGGCTTCGAAAGCTGCCAGATGGTCGTCGTCATCCCAGCCGGGCAGATCGCCGAAGGATCTTTCGCTGAATGCCTGATGGAAGGACACGACAGGTCCGCCGCGGTCGGGGATTCAGTCTTCTTCTTCGGTGGCGACGAGCTTCCAATTCGGATCCCGCGAACGCGTGTCGCGGGCGAAGGTCCAGACATCCTTGACCTCGGCGACGGTTTCGGGGTCGCCGTCGATGACCGTACCGGCCTTGTCGCGCGTCGCCGAAATCAGCTCGCTGATGATGCGCAGCGTGACATGCGCCTCGCCGCCCTTCATCTCGGCCGAGACGATATCGGCCTTGTCGATGCCGACGAAGGAAGACTGGATCTTTTCCGACCGCGCCTCGCGCTCGCCGATGGCGGCGACGAAACCGTCATAGACATCGCGCGACAGAAGGTTCTTCAGCGTTTTGCGATCGCCGTCGGCATAGGCCATGACGATCATCTCGTAAGCCATCTTGGCGCCGTCGACGAAACCCTTCGGGTCGAACGACGGATCGTTGTCCTTGATCGTGCGCAGGCCCTTGTTGAGGTCGGTGCCGGGCTTGGCGAAGGCGTCGATGGCCGCATAGACCTCGCCGGCCGGCTCGCCGGGCTGGCGCTTGCGCGGCAGCGACACGACATTCTCGGGTTTCTGCGCATCCTTGTCGCCGGTGCGGGCGGCGGTATAGGGGTCGAAAGGCGGCCGTTCGCTGCCGGTACGACGGCCCAGCACATTGCGCAGCTGGAAAAAGATCACAACTGCCGCAATCAGAAAGAAAATCGTGCCGAAGTCGAAGAAACCCATATCTTCCGCCAATCAATCCTGCCCTCGGCCGGACCGCCCGGCCAACAGGGCAGCGGTCGCATAGCGTTCAACATGCAAACCATATAGAACGCAAGGCGCAATCATTCAAATCAAAGGCAGCCATACCTATCTAACAGCCTCGGCGCCAGCGGCCGGCGGCCGGCGGCCGGCAAAACAGACCAACGCCAGAACGATCGGAAGGATCGGCAAGACTTGCGCATTTCGTTATTTCCCGTTTTTCTTCTGGCGCTTCCGCTGCTGGAGATCGCCGGCTTCGTCATAGTCGGGCGCCAGATCGGCGCGCTGGCGACGGTCGGCCTGGTGCTCGCCTCGAGCATCGCCGGGGCGCTGCTGCTCAGGCATCAGGGTTTTGGCGTCATGAGCCGCATCAGCACCGAGATGGGCGCCGGCCGCGATCCGAGCCGCGAACTCGCGCACGGCGCCATGATCGTGCTCGCGGCGATCCTGCTGATCATCCCGGGCTTCATATCGGACATTTTCGGCATTCTCTTGTTCCTGCCGCCGGTGCGCGACCTTGCCTGGCGCAGGCTCAAGCGCCGCATCGTGGTGGCAACGAATTTCTCGGCCGGCGGCTTCCGCGGCCGGCCGCGCGACAGGGTCATCGACCTCGACGACGGCGATTATTCGCGCGAAGACGATTTCAAGCGCGGGCCGGACCACAACTCGCCATGGCGCCGCCTGAAAGACGATTGAGACTGTATCGATATTCCGGTGATGCCGGCCTGACCTGAATCTCGACACGGTCTAGCCCCTCGGTTCGCAGGGCGGCAAACCTTGTCTTGTCATGCCGGCCATGGTAGCGAACGCCCGATTTCAATTCGGTCAGCAATGCTGCCCAGGCAAAAGGACACAAGGCTCATGGCCAGCAAAGATGACGCGCCGGTCGGCGCCAACGGAAACGGCAATACGGCGCAGCCCTCGCTCAACGTCCTTGCCCAGTATGTGAAGGATCTTTCCTTCGAGAGCCCCGGCGCGCCGAACTCGCTGCGCGGCCGCGACAAGGCGCCCGGCATCGCCATCAACGTCAACGTCAACGCCAATCCGCTCTCCGACAAGCAGTTCGACGTCAATCTGACGCTGAACGCCAAGGCGTCCTTCGACCAGGAAGTGCTGTTCAACGTCGAGCTGGTCTATGGCGGCGTTTTCGCCATCAGTGGTTTCCCGCAGGAACACATGCTGCCGATCCTGTTCATCGAATGCCCGCGCCTGCTGTTCCCGTTCGCCCGGCAGATCATCGCCGAGGCGACGCGCAATGGCGGCTTCCCGCCGCTGATGCTCGACCCGATCGATTTCGCGCAGATGTTCCAGCAGAAGCTGGCCGAGGACCAGGCGGCGTCGAAGGTTCAGGTGAGCTGACGGCGGCTCTTCCGCAGCATTGAAGAACCCGGCCTCGCGCCGGGTTTTTGTTTGGACGGGACGGCGGGACAGCGCCTGCGCAGTTGTCCGTTCACTCCGCGGCCATCACCTTCAGCCACAGCGCCTTCTCGCCCAGCGTGGCGACCATGCCGGCATGGGCTGCGCGCTCGGCTTCGCTCAGGCGCGGGGGCAGGGCGATCGGCCGCGCGCCGACGGAGATGTCGATGTCGGCCACTTCGCCCGCGCCGTTCATCTGCACGGCAACGGTATCGAGGATCAGAGCCGTCTGCTTGCCGCCGATCAGCTCGATATAGACTTCGGCCAGCAGCTCCGAATCCAGCAAGGCGCCATGCTTGGTGCGCCGCGCATTGTCGATGCCGTAGCGCCGGCAGAGCGCGTCGAGCGAATTGGGACCCATCGGATGCCTGCGCCGCGCCAGCGCCAGCGTGTCGACGACGCGCCCGATGTCGACGGCCGGATGGCCGAGCCGGCCGAACTCGACATTGAGGAAGCCGATGTCGAAGGTGGCATTGTGTGCGACCAGCTTGGCGCCGTCGGTGAAAGCGATCCACTCCTCGACGATCTCGGCGAAGGACGGCTTGCCCTGCAGGTCCGCCATGCTGATGCCGTGCACGGCCTGCGCCTCGGCGTGGATCGAGCGGCCCTGCGGGTTGATGTAGTGGTGGAAGGTCCTGCCGGTCGGAAAGCGGTTGACCAGCTCGACGCCGCCAAGCTCGATGATGCGGTCGTCGCGCATGTCGAGGCCGGTGGTTTCCGTGTCGAAAATGATCTCACGCATCGAATCAGTCGCTCCAGAGAGCAGAATCATACACCAGAACAAAATGGCAATGGGCAATGCCGTTTTTCCCTTCTTCCCTTGTGGGAGAAGGGAAGCGTCAGTGACCAGACACCCCGGTCAGTTTCGCGATGATGGCCGTGACGGCGGCCCGCGCGGCGTCCAGGCCCTGGCTGGTGTCGATGACGAAATCGGCCTGCCGCCGCTTTTGCGCATCGGGCACCTGGCTGGCCAGGATGGAGGCGAGTTTCTCTTCGCTCATGCCGGGACGTGCCAGCACGCGCTGACGCTGGACGTCGGCCGGCGCGGTGACGACGACGACCTTGTCGACGCGGTCGCGGCCGCCGGTTTCGAACAGAAGCGGAATGTCGAGGACGGCCAGCGGCGCGCCGGCGGCACGGTTGCGCGCCAGGAACGCGTCGGCATCGGCGCGCACCAGCGGGTGGATGATCGCTTCCAGCCTTTTCAGCGCGGCCGCATCGCCAAGCACGCGGGCGCCGAGCTTTGCCCGGTCGACGCCTCCTGCGCCGGTGGTCCCGGGAAAGGCGGCCTCGACCAGGGGGGCTGCCTTGCCGGCATAGAGGCGATGCACCGTCTCGTCGGAATCGTGCACCGGCACGCCGGCCTCGGCAAACATTTTCGCCGTCGTCGACTTGCCCATACCGATCGACCCGGTCAGCCCGAGCACGATCATGATTTGGGCGCCAGATCGGCAACGACAAGCGCCCGCAACTCGGGGGTAACCTTGGGCCTGATGCCGAACCAGCGCTCGAAACCCGGCACCGCCTGGTTGAGCAGCATGCCGAGGCCGTCGACGGTCTTCAGCCCTCTTGCCCGCGCCGCGGCAAGCAGCGGCGTCTCGAGCGGCACATAGACGATGTCGGTGACGATGGCGTGGTCCGGCAAAAGGGCCGGGTCGGCGGCGAGCCCCTCATTGCCTTGCATGCCGAGCGCCGTGGTGTTGACGAACAGGCCGGCATCGGCAAGCAGTTCACCGGTCGCCTCCGTGCCATGCGCCGAGACACCGGCGCCGAACCGGTCCCGCAATTCCATCGCCCGGGCAAGCGTGCGATTGACGATGCGGATATCGCGGATGCCGCGCTCTTTCAGCGCGTGGATGACGGCGCGCGAGGCCCCGCCGGCGCCGAGCACCACCGCCGGGCCAATGGACGCCCAGCCCGGCGCATGGTCGTCGAGATTGGCGGCGAAGCCATGGCTGTCGGTGTTGCCGCCCCAGAGCCGACCATCTTCCAGCCACAGCGTGTTGACGGCGCCGATCTGCTGGGCCGCCCCATCACGGCGCTCGACCAGGGCGAACGCCGCCTCCTTGTGCGGGATGGTAACGTTACCGCCGAGATAACCGCTCGCGTGCAATGTCCGCAGGAATTCGGCGAAATCCTGCGGCGCCACGTCGATCGCCTGGTAGCTGCCGTCGATGCCGTATCTGGCCAGCCAGTGGCCGTGGATCTTCGGTGAGCGCGAATGCTTGATCGGGTGACCGGTGACGAAGGCCTTTTTGGTCGCCTCAGCCATCGATCGCTCCCAGCGTGCGCAGTTCGGCCAGCAGCGGCAGCAGCGGCAGGCCGACAATGGTAAAATGGTCGCCCTCGATCTTCTCGAAGAGCTGGATGCCTTCGCCTTCGATCTGGTAGGCGCCGACGCTTGACAGCGCCTTGGCGCCGACCCGCGCCAGGTGGCGGCCGATGAAGGCCGGATTGAGCTTACGCATGGTGAGGCTGGCGATGCCGACATGGCGCCACAGCACCTCGCCGTCGCGGACCAGGACCGCGGCGCTGTTGAGCTGATGGGTCTTTCCCGACAGCGCCAGCAGGTGGCGGCGCGCGCCTTCCATGTCGGCCGGCTTGTGGAACACCTCGTCGCCCAGCGACAGCGTCTGGTCGCAACCGAGCACCAGTGCGCCGGGCCTGCGCTCGCTTACTTCGGTGGCCTTGGCTTCGGCAAGCACCAGCGCGACATCCTCGGGCGAGGCGCCGCTGCCTTGCAGGGGCGCCTCGAGCGCGCGCTCGTCGACGTCAGGCGCAACCGCCTCGACGTCGATGCCGGCAGCGAGCAGCATCGCCTTGCGGAATGGGCTGCCGGAAGCGAGGATGATTTTTTCGGTCATTTTTTCACTCGGATGCAAACACGGGCGGTTGGCGTATGAGGCGCTTTGATCTGTAGAGTCGGCGCCGCCCCTCATTGTCCTGCGGGACATTTCTCCCCGTAAAGAGACGGGGAAAGGGCAGCTTCGGCGCAAGCGTTCTTTCCGGCCGCGCTGGCGATTGGCGAAACCATCGATGACAGCGCCCCTTTCCCCGTCACTATACGGGAGAGGATGCCGGCAGGCAGGTGAGGGGCAGCGCCGATTTCCGCCAGAAAAACTCGGAAAAACTCACTCATCTGCACCTACCGCGTCTTTCCCCGCAGGGCAACGATGGCCGCCGCCGTTTCCTCGATCGAGCGGCGGCTGACGTCGATCATCGGCCAGCCGTGGCGGGTGCAGATCTGGCGGGCATAGGCGAGTTCCTCATTGATAGCGGCGCGGTCGACATAGTCGCCTGGCATATAGGCGCTCGAGTTGCCGAGGATACGGTTCTGGCGGACATGCGAGATGCGCTCGGCGGTGGCGACAAGGCCGACGATCAGCGGCGTCCTGGCGTTGACCAGGCTTTCAGGTACCGGCACGCCGAGCACGATCGGAATGTTGGCGGTCTTGATGCCTCTGTTGGCGAGATAGATGCTGGTCGGCGTCTTGGACGTGCGCGAAATGCCGACCAGCACGATGTCGGCATCGTCCATATTGGCCGGCAGCTGGCCGTCATCATGCTCCATGGTGAAGTTGAGCGCGTCGATGCGGCGGAAATATTCGGCATCGAGGACATGCTGGGCGCCGACGCGGCGGCCGGCCGGCGTGCCCAGATAGGACTGGAAGACGGTGAGCACCGGCTCCAGCACGGAGACGCAGGGCAGGCCCATGGCGGCCGAGCGCTCGTCGATGCCGCGCGCCAGCTTCTGGTCGACGACGGTATAGAGGATGATGCCCGGCTCCTCCTCGATATCCTCGAACACTTTGGCCACCTGTTTTTCGGTGCGGATGAGCGGGTAGATGTGCTCGATGGCGCGCGCATCCTTGTATTGGGCCGAAGCCGCGCGGCCGGCCGCGAGCAGCGTTTCGCCGGTGGCGTCGGAGATCAGGTGCAGGTGGAAGAAGCTCTGGGGTTTGTTCACAGGGTTTTACCTAGGGCTGTGGGCGGATGTGGATAAAGCAGGGTTCGGAAGACCCGCCGGCCAGGGCGACTGTATCAGATGCCGGTTTGTCCACAATTCGATGCGCTGTAGGCTTCGTCGGGCGGCTGGGGACAAGTCCGTGGACGAATATTTTTGCCTTTTGTCCGTCCACAGGACGAGCCTGCAGGATCGCTGCTCTAGCGTGTTGAGTCCAATGGAAGATTCCGGATCGTCCCCAGAACCTTGCAAGGGGCGATTGGAAATGCGCGACAATATGCTTGCTGGTGTTTTGACGGCCAAAGCGGGACAGGTGACAACCACCACAACCAACAGACTCTTAGAATCAGAAGATTCTCTAGAAATAAGATATTTGATTAAGGGAAAGCCGGGAGAGGCGAGCGCTCTATGCCTGCAAGACGGATCATGCTGGACGTGCTGAAGGGTGAGACGGTGTTTCCGCCGCCGCTCTGGATGATGCGCCAGGCCGGGCGCTATCTGCCGGAATACCGCGAGACGCGCCGACGCGCAGGTTCGTTCCTCGACCTCTGCTATGATCCCGACCTTGCCTTCGAGGTGACCAAGCAGCCGATCGAGCGTTTCGGCTTCGACGCCTCGATCCTGTTCTCCGACATCCTTGTCGTTCCGCATGCGCTCGGCCGCGACGTGCGCTTCGAAGAGGGGCGAGGGCCGCTGCTGACGCCGATCACGGCGGCTGAAATCGCGGCCCTGGACAGCACGGTGTTTCACGTGAATCTCGAACCGGTCTACGAGACGGTTCGCCGATTGCGCGCGAAACTGCCCGATGAAACCACCCTGATCGGCTTCTGCGGCGCGCCATGGACAGTGGCGACCTACATGATCGCCGGGCACGGCACGCCGGACCAGGCGCCAGCGCGGCTGTTTGCCTATCGCGAGCCGGCGGCGTTTCGTCAGTTGCTCAAGGTGCTGGCCGATCATTCGGCCGCCTATCTCATCAGGCAGATCGAGGCCGGCGCCGATGTGGTGCAGATATTCGATTCCTGGTCAGGCGTGCTCGACGATGCCTGTTTCGAGCTGTTCTGCGTCGAGCCGGTGGCCGAGATCGTCAGGCAGGTTCGGGCGGTCCATCCCGATGTGCCGATCATCGGTTTTCCCAAGGGCGCCGGCGCTCGCTACCGGAGCTATCGCGAGAAGACCGGCGTCACGGGGCTGGGGATCGACTGGACTGTGCCGCTGGAGACAGCCAAGGCGTTGCAGCGGGAAGGGGCCATCCAGGGCAATCTCGATCCGCTGCGGCTGGTGACGGGCGGCAAGGCGCTGGCTGACGGCGTCAGCGCAATCCTGGAGAGCTTGGGAAGCGGCCCGCTGATCTTCAATCTCGGCCACGGCATCACGCCGGAAACGCCGGTGGCGCATGTCGAGGCGATGGTGAAACTGGTGAGGAGCGCGACACGCTGATGGCCGGGATGAGCAACACCAACAGCACGGCCCAGGCGATGATGCGCATGGTGATCGGCATCGCCGCTTTGGTCGTGCTGACGGCGCTGCTCTTTCTGGCGGCGCCCGACGGCTTCTATCTCTGGGCCAAGGCGATCCATGTTCTTGCCGTCATATCCTGGATGGCGGGCATGCTCTATCTGCCGCGGCTGCTGGTCTATCACGCCGATGCCGAGAAGGGTTCGGTGCAGTCGGAGACCTTCAAGGTGATGGAGCGCCGGCTGCTGCGCGGCATCATCAATCCGGCGATGATCGTCACCTGGGTGTTCGGCCTGTGGCTGGCCTGGAAAGGTTTTGGTTTCCAGGGCGGCTGGCTGCACGGCAAGATCATGCTGGTGCTGATCCTGTCGGGCATCCACGGCTATCTGGCCGGCGCTGTGCGGAAATTCGCCGAGGACCGCAATGAAAAGCCCGCGAGGCACTGGCGGATCGTCAATGAAATCCCCACATTGCTGATGATCGCTATCGTGATCCTGGTCGTCGTCAAGCCGTTCTGAACCCTCAGACCTCTCTCACGACCTGCTAAAAGGCGGCTTGCTCTTTCAGCCGGCCGACGATAAAAGACGGGTCTTCCTTCCCGTCATGCGCCGCCCTTCATTGCTTTTGGCCGCGCCCGGCATTTATCGCATCCCGCCGATTTCCTCCCAAAAGCCTACCCAGAGTCTATCCTAATGCAAGAAATGAAACTCACCGAGTTCAAGAACAAGAAACCGCCAGAGCTGATCGCCTATGCCGAATCACTCGAGGTGGAGAACGCCAGCGTCATGCGCAAGCAGGAGCTGATGTTCGCAATCCTCAAGAAGCTGGCCGCGCAGGACATCGAGATCATCGGCGACGGCGTGGTCGAAGTCTTGCAGGACGGTTTCGGTTTCCTGCGCTCGGCCAACGCCAATTATCTGCCGGGTCCCGACGACATCTATATCTCGCCATCGCAGATCCGGCGCTTTTCACTGAAGACCGGCGATACGGTCGAAGGGCCGATCCGCAGCCCGAAAGAGGGCGAGCGCTATTTCGCGCTGCTCAAGGTCAACACCATCAATTTCGATGACCCCGAGAAGATCCGTCACAAGATCCACTTCGACAATCTGACGCCGCTCTATCCGACCAAGCGGCTGAAGATGGAGATAGACAACCCGACCTCCAAGGACATCTCGCCGCGCGTGATCGACCTGGTGGCGCCGATCGGCAAGGGACAACGCGCGTTGATTAACGCGCAGCCGCGTACCGGCAAGACGGTTCTCATGCAGAACATCGCCCACTCGATCACCGCCAACCATCCGGAATGCTATCTGATCGTGCTTCTGATCGACGAGCGGCCGGAGGAAGTGACCGACATGCAGCGCTCGGTGAAGGGCGAGGTGATCTCCTCGACCTTCGACGAGCCGGCCGTGCGCCACGTCCAGGTCGCCGAGATGGTCATCGAGAAGGCCAAGCGCCTGGTCGAGCATGGCCGCGACGTCGTCATCCTGCTCGATTCGATCACCCGCCTCGGCCGCGCCTACAACACCGTGGTGCCGTCCTCGGGCAAGGTGCTGACCGGCGGCGTCGACGCCAACGCACTGCAAAGGCCGAAGCGCTTCTTCGGTGCCGCCCGCAACATCGAAGAAGGCGGTTCGCTGACCATCATCGCCACCGCGCTGATCGATACCGGCAGCCGCATGGACGAAGTCATCTTCGAAGAGTTCAAGGGCACCGGCAACTGCGAAATCCAGCTCGACCGCAAGGTCGCCGACAAGCGTATCTATCCGGCCATGGACATCCTGAAGTCGGGCACCCGCAAGGAGGACCTGCTGGTGCCGCGCGCCGACCTGCAGAAGATCTTCGTGCTGCGTCGCATCCTGGCGCCGATGGGAACGACCGACGCGATCGAGTTCCTCATCGACAAGCTCAAGCAGACCAAGACCAACGCCGACTTCTTCGATTCGATGAATACGTAAGGTTTTGGGATGGGCGTCGAGTTCCTTCGCGCCCCCTCTGTCCTGCCGGACATCTCCCCCACGAGGGGGGAGACTAGCAGTTTCACGCTGGCACCTTTTCTTAGACTTCTTAGACGTCGAAAAATCGGCGGAATCGCCGCGATATCCGATTTCCCCCTTGTGGGGGAGATGCCCGGCAGCGCAGAGGAGCGCTGTCCCGCCGGCGCTTAGTCTGATCGACGCAACAGTTTATCGAGAGCTCCTGGATCGGCCACGGCGGGCAGACACACCTGCCCCGTACAGAGCCACGCACCGGGCTTGTCGGTCGGCGGCAATACTCCGCCCGGCAAGGAAGCTCGATCCGCCTGCGTACCGACCGCCAGCACAACATCCACCCGACGCGGATCGGGATTGCGATTCGCTACGGGAACGAGCTCTGGATTCGTCAGATCCTCCACAAGCACCAGCTTCAACGGCTCGATGGCGAGCGCCGAAGCGTTGACGATGCCCGCCTGGCCATAGACCTGGTGCGCTGCGCGGCCGGCGGCGTGTTCGGCGACTTTCGTCGCTTTCTCCTGCAGCTCGAGATCGCCGGTCAGCGCGGCGAGCCGGACCAGCGCCTCGATGATCTGGCCGGTGGCGGACGCAATGGCCTCGTCGACATCGCCCCTGATGCGGATCGGCACGTCGGTGCTGTCGGAGGCGGTGAGATAGTAGCCGGTGCCGTCGGCATCGGCATGCCAGCGGTCGAGCTGCTCGACGAATTGCCGGGCCCGATCGGCGTAGTTCCAGTCGCCGGTGGCTTCGAACAGGGCGATCGCCGCATTGGCCATCGCCGCATAGTCGCTCGACAGGGCCGGGAACAGTTTCTTGGCGCCGAGCATGGAATGGGGCAGCCGTCCTCCTTCGGCGGACCCGGCGATATGGGCGAATGCGGACTTGGCCGCATCGATCCAGTCTCGCCGCGCCAGAGAGCGCCCCGCTTCGGCAAGCGCCGCGATCATCTGGCCGTTCCAGTCTGCGAGGACCTTGCCGTCGCGGCCGGGCCTGACGCGCCGTTCACGGACGGCCAGCAGCCTTGCTTTGAGAGCGCCCAGAAGCGGCTGCTCGGCGATGCCCTGCGTCTGCTGGGCCTGCGTCTGGTGGATGACGGGCTTGCCTTCCCAACCGGGTGGGCTGGAGAGCGTGAAGTGCCTGAAAAATAACGGGGATTCGTCGCCTAGCGCAGCCTCGATCTGCTCCCGGCTCCATGTGTAGAAAAGGCCCTCCTCGCCCTCGCTGTCGGCATCGAGGCTGGCGGCGAAGGCACCGCCATCGACGCGCATCTCACGCAGCAGCCAGTCGATGGTCTCCTCGATTCGGACCCGGAACAAATCCTTTCCGCTCGCGGCGTAGGCCCAGTTGCAAAAACGGATGAGCTGCGCGTTGTCGTAGAGCATCTTTTCGAAATGCGGCACCAGCCATTGCGCGTCCGTCGAATAGCGGCTGAGCCCTCCGCCGACATGATCGTAGATGCCGCCGGCCAGCATCCGTTCGAGGCTCAAGAGGACAGCGTCGCGATGGCCGGCATTGCCGTCGCGCAGCCAGGACAGCCACAGCGTCTGCATGAACGGCGCGTTGGGGAATTTCGGCGCGCCGCGCAAGCCGCCGAGATCCTTGTCGATCATGCCGTCGATGCCTTTGGCGAGAGCGGCCAGCGTGTCGCGGTCGAGCGCGGTGCCGGCATGCGCGCCGGCGAGCCTGGTCTCGACATGGGCAGTCAGCCCGTCGGCGCTCTGGTTCAGGCTTGCCCTTTTCTCCCGCCAGGCCTTGTCGATCGCCTCCATCACCTGGATGAAGCCCGGGCGGCCATAGCGCGGTTCGCGAGGGAAATAGGTGCCGCCCCAGAACGGCTTGCCGTCCGGCGTCAGGAACATGGTCAGCGGCCAGCCACCCTGCTCGCCCATGGAGGACAGCGCCGCCATGTAGATCTGGTCGATGTCGGGACGCTCCTCGCGGTCGACCTTGATATTGACGAACAGACGGTTCATGACGGCGGCGACGTCGTCATTCTCGAAGCTTTCATGGGCCATGACGTGGCACCAGTGGCAGGCAGCATAGCCGACCGACAGCAGGATCGGCCGATCCAGCGCCCTCGCCTCGTCAAGCGATGCCGGCGACCAGGCCCGCCAATGCACCGGATTGCCGCTGTGCTGCTGCAAATAGGGGCTGGCTTCGTCGGCAAGCAGATTTTGAGCAGGCAATGTCACGATGAGGCGATCCGGCGAAACAGGGTTGGACAATGAAGCTAGGGCGGTCCAACAAGGCGGGCAAATGATTTCGGCCGACACAATCGTCGCGCTTTCCAGCGGGCGCCTGCCCGCCGGCGTGGCCGTCATCCGTGTTTCGGGGCCAAAGACTCGATTCGTTATCGAAACGATTGCCGGCGGCATGGTTAAGAACCGTGTGGCCAGCCTGCGCAAGCTGCGGGCGCCCGGTGGCGGCGTGCTCGACAGCGGCCTTGTGATCTTTTTCCCGGGGCCCGGCAGCTTCACCGGCGAGGACGTGGCGGAATTCCAGGTGCATGGCGGCCGCGCCGTGGTGGCGAGGCTGTTGGAGACGATCGCGGGCTTCGAAGGCATCAGGCATGCCGAAGCAGGCGAGTTTACGCGCCGGGCCTTCCTCAACGGCAAGGTCGATCTGGTGAGAACGGAAGCGCTGGCCGATCTGGTCAACGCCGAGACCGAAGCACAGCGGCGCTTCGCGGTGCAGAATGCCGAAGGCGTCCAAGCCGAGCTTTACCTGAGCTGGCGTCGGCGGCTGACCCATGCACGCGCCATGATCGAGGCCCAGATCGATTTCGCCGACGAGGACGACATTCCCGGTTCCGTTTCGGATACGGTCTGGTCCGATGTCCGGACATTGATCGGCGAGATCGACCGCCACATTGCGGGGTTTCGTGCCGGCGAAATCATCCGCGAGGGGTTCGAGGTCGTCATCCTCGGTGCCCCGAATGCCGGCAAGTCGAGCCTGTTCAACGCTTTGGCGCGGCGCGATGCAGCTATTGTAACGGATGAGCCGGGCACGACGCGGGACCTGCTCGAAATCGTGCTTGACCTCGATGGCCTGCGAGTCAGGCTGACCGACACCGCCGGCCTACGCGATGCCGCCGGAAAGGTGGAAGCGATCGGCATCGAGAAAGCGCGAGCCAAGGCGCATGGCGCCGACCTCTTGCTCGTGCTCGAGGACATTGCCGACCCGCATCCCGTTGCTCTGCCACGCGAGGGAATCGCGACATTGCGCGTGGGCACCAAGCTCGATCTGGTGCGGGGGCAAGCGGCCGCCGGCGGCTACGATCGCGTCATTTCGACAAAGGACGGGACTGGCGTAGCGGCGCTGCTAGCCGACATCGGCAGGCTGGCGGCCCAACAGGTCGGCGACGCGGGTGACATCCTGCCCTCCCGGCTCCGACACGTCGAGTTACTTGGCGAGGCGAACCGCTTCCTGCTGCGCGCGGCCGAGAGCCCGGACGCGGGGCAGGAACTGCGAGCCGAGGATCTTCGGCTGGCCGCCGACCGGCTCGGCCGTATTGTCGGCGCGGTGAATGTCGAGGACATGCTGGATGTGATTTTTTCGCAGTTCTGCATCGGGAAATGATTCACGTGGAACATTGTCGAGGTGCGCGGAAGGTGGTTTCACGTGAAACGGCTGTGCCGGCCAATCGCCAGCGCCAGCGACGCCCCTCGCCTGCCTGCCGGCATCCTCTCCCCGTATAGCGACGGGGAGAGGGACGCCATCATCGCCGATGTTGCAAAGAGGGCGCCAGCGCTGCGGACAGCCCCTTCTCCCCCGTCTCTATTCGGGGAGAAGTGCCCGGCAGGGGATGAGCGCGGCGCTGACTTCGGCGATTGTCGCTGCGGGGATTCACGTGAAACAGAATTTGCGGCGCGACCTTGTTTTCACGTGAAACGGCTTTGCGCGCCGGCCAATCGCCAGCGTCGGCGCCGCCCCAATCACTAGCGCTGCAAGAGAGGCGCCGCGGTTGCGGCCAGTTCCCTTCTCCCCGCCTCTATACAGAGAGAAGTGCCCGACAGGGCGACAGGGGCGGCGCCGACTTGCTTGACTCACGTGAAACACGCAACAAGGTTCGCCGCCTGTTTCACGTGAAACTCCGGCGAAGTTTCTTGACACTGTCGCCCTGCGGGGACATCTGTCCACCAACTTCGAATCCAGGACGTTTTTGAAATGACCGATCACTATGATGTGGTTGTGGTGGGTGGCGGCCATGCGGGGAGCGAGGCGGCCAGCGCGGCTGCGCGTGCGGGCGCCAGGACGGCGCTGGTGACGCTGCGTTTCGACACGATCGGCGTGATGTCCTGCAATCCGGCCATTGGCGGGCTCGGCAAGGGCCATCTGGTGCGCGAGATCGACGCCATGGATGGACTGATGGGCCGGGTGGCGGACGCCGCCGGCATCCAGTTTCGCCTGCTCAACCGGCGCAAGGGGCCGGCCGTGCGCGGCCCGCGCACCCAGGCCGACCGGAAACTTTACCGGCTCGCCATGCAGGAAGCGATTCGGCAGCAGGACGATCTCGATGTGATCGAGGGCGAGGTGCTCGACTTCGAGATCGACGATTCGGAGTGCCTGCGCGCCGTCATCCTGGCCGACGGCCGGCGCCTTGCCTGCGGCGCGGTGGTCCTGACCACCGGAACCTTCCTGCGCGGCCTGATCCATATCGGTGAAAAGAAGATCGCCGCCGGTCGCATGAACGAACAGGCGAGCCTTGGGCTGTCGGGGACGATGAGCCGCGCGGGCTTCAAGCTCGGCCGCCTGAAGACCGGCACGCCGCCGCGCCTCGACGGGCGCACCATCGACTGGGCGTCTCTGGAAAGCCAGGCGGCGGATGACGATCCGGTGCCATTCTCGCTGATGACCAATCGCATCGAGACGCCGCAGATCGAATGCGGCATCACGCGCACGACCGCGGCCACGCATGAGCTCATCCGCGCCAATCTCGGGCGCTCAGCCATGTATTCGGGCTCTATCGAAGGCGTGGGGCCGCGCTACTGTCCGTCGATAGAAGACAAGATCGTCAAGTTCGGCGACCGTGAAGGCCACCAGATTTTTCTTGAGCCGGAAGGCCTGGACGACGATACGGTCTACCCGAACGGCATCTCGACCTCGCTGCCCGAGGAGGTCCAGTTCGAAATCTTGAAGACCATCCCAGGGCTGGAACGCGCGGTGATGCTGCAGCCCGGCTATGCCATCGAATATGATCATGTCGACCCGCGCGAGCTCAACCCGACACTGGAGACCAAGCGCGTCGGCGGCCTGTTTCTTGCCGGGCAGATCAACGGCACGACCGGCTATGAGGAGGCGGCCGCGCAAGGCCTGCTCGCTGGGCTCAATGCGGCGAGGCGGGCGTCGGGCGCAGAGCAGATCGTGCTCAGCCGCACCGAAGCCTATATCGGCGTGATGGTCGACGATCTGACCAGCCGCGGCATCAGCGAGCCCTACCGCATGTTCACCTCGCGCGCCGAGTTTCGGCTTTCGCTGCGCGCCGACAATGCCGACGAACGGCTGACGCCGTTGGCGACAAAGCTGGGAATCGCGTCCGCGCAGCGCCTGTTGCGATTTGGCGAGGTGGAGCAGCGCCTAGCTGAAGCGCGCCGGCTGGCGCTCGGCGTCAAGCTGACCCCCAACGAGGCGGCGCGCCACGGGCTGGAGGTCAATCGCGACGGCGTGCGCAGATCCGCCTATGAACTGCTCGCCTATCCCGGCGTCGACGTGGCCTGGCTGGCGCGAATCGATGCCAATTTCGGTGCGATCGATGCCAGGACCGCGGAACGTCTTGAAACGGAAGCGAAATATTCCGTTTATCTCGATCGCCAGAAGAGCGACGTCGCCCAAATCCGGCACGAGGAAAGCCGGCTCATCCCCGAGACGCTCGACTTCGCCGAGGTTCCGGGACTGTCGAACGAGCTGAAGCAGAAGATGCGTGCAAGGCGGCCGCGTTCGGTTGCCGACGCGCAGCGCATGGAAGGCATGACGCCGGCGGCGCTGGCGATCATCGTCGCTCATATCAGGCATTCCGAAAGCGCGGCCGGCCAAAGGGATGTCGCGTGAGCGCTGCCACTTGGAAGAGCCTGCAGGACGCTGCCGGTCCCGTTTCACGTGAAACATTCGACCGCCTCGTGGCATTCGAGGAGATGTTCCAGAAATGGAACCGCAGCATCAATCTCGTCGCGCAGTCGACGGCGGCCGATGTCTGGCAACGGCACATACTGGACAGCGCGCAGCTCTGGCGAATCGAGGACAAAGCGCGGCGATGGGTCGATATCGGTTCGGGCGGCGGGTTCCCGGGACTGGTGCTGGCGTTCCTGCTTGCCGAGCGTGACGGCGCCAGCATCGACCTGGTCGAAAGCAATCGCAAGAAAGCGGGATTCCTGCAAGCCGTCGTCGGCCAGTTCGGGCTGCCGGCGCGTGTCGTGGCGCGTCGCATCGACGAGAGCCATGCGCTTGTCGAGGCACCGCAAATCGTCACGGCGCGGGCGCTGGCGCCGCTTTCGACCTTGCTCGAGCTGGCGGGGCCGTGGCTGACATTAGGCGCGCGCGGGCTATTTCACAAAGGCCGGGATTACCGCGCCGAAGTGCAAGAAAGCGTTAACCGCTGGAGCTTCGATCTGGTAGAACATCCAAGCATGACCGACCCTGGCGGCGTCATCCTTGAACTGTCCAATGTGCGACCTGTCTGAACAAAGACCTGTCCGAATCCGTGTTGGCGACCCAAAATGAATTCCTGGCATAGACCCATGATGAAGAACGGCCCTCGAATCATCACCGTAGCCAACCAGAAGGGTGGTGTCGGCAAGACCACCACGGCCATCAATCTGGCCACCGCGCTGGCGGCGATCGGCGAGAAGGTGCTGATCGTCGACCTCGATCCGCAAGGCAATGCCAGCACCGGCCTCGGCATTGACCGCAAGGACCGTACGGTGTCGTCCTATGACGTGCTGACCGGCGAGCTGGAGCTTGAGGAGGCGGCGATCCCGACGGCGGTGCCCGGCCTGTCGATCGTGCCGTCGACGCTCGATCTGCTCGGCATCGAGATGGAGATCGCCTCGGCGCCGGACCGGGTGCTGCGGCTGCGTAACGCCTTGCGCGCAGCGTCGGCGCGTTCGGCCGGTTTCGGCTATGTGCTGATCGACTGCCCGCCGTCGCTCAATCTTTTGACGTTGAATTCAATGGCCGCGGCCGATTCGGTGCTGGTGCCGCTCCAATGCGAGTTCTTCGCGCTGGAAGGCCTCAGCCAGTTGCTCGAGACCGTCGAGCAGGTGCGCCGCTCGATCAACCCGGACCTCACTATCCAGGGCATCGTGCTGACCATGTATGACGGCCGTAACAACCTCGCCAACCAGGTGGTGCAGGACGTGCGGGAGCATATGGGCGACAAGGTCTACGAGACCATCATTCCGCGCAATGTGCGGGTGTCTGAGGCGCCGTCCTACGGCAAGCCGGCGATCCTCTACGATCTCAAATGCTCCGGCAGCCAGGCCTATCTGCAGCTTGCGTCGGAAGTGATCCGTCGCGAGCGTAAATTGCGCGCCGCTTAACAAGCGGCCGCGCATGGAGCAAAAGCCGATTCGATACCGAAACAATCTGGAACCGACATGAGCGAAGACCTTTCGAGAAAAAGACTGGGCCGCGGGCTGGCGGCGCTGATCGGCGAGATCGACCGTCCGAGCGCGCCGGAGAAGCCTGGCATAAGTGCCGACGGCAAGGTGCCGATCGAGTTCCTGACGCCCAATCCGAAAAACCCGCGCCGGCATTTCGGCGACGCCGAGCTGACCGACCTGGCGCAATCGATCCGCGAGCACGGCGTGGTGCAGCCGGTGGTGGCGCGGCCTTCGCCGGCCCAGGCCGGGCGCTACGAGATCATCGCCGGCGAGCGACGCTGGCGTGCCGCGCAACGCGCCGGATTGACCGAGATTCCGGTCATCGTGCGCGAGGTCAACGACCGCACGGCGCTGGAACTGGCCATCATCGAGAACGTCCAGCGCGCCGACCTCAACCCGGTCGAGGAAGCGCTCGGTTACCAGCAGCTCATCGACGATCACGGCTACACCCAGGCCGATCTCGGCCAGGTCATCGGCAAAAGCCGCAGCCATGTCGCCAACACGCTGCGGCTGTTGAAGCTGCCCGACGTGATCCGCGACATGCTGGTCGACGGGGCCTTGTCGGCAGGCCATGCCCGCACCCTGGTGACGGCGGAGGACCCGGCAGGGCTCGCCAAGCGCATCGTCGAGGAAGGGCTCTCGGTGCGCCAGGCCGAAGCGCTGGCGCAGATGCCGGCCGGTCCGACGCCGGCCAAGCCGAAGCAGGCGAAAAGCGCGCCGGAAAAAGACGCCGATACGCTGGCGCTGGAAAAGCTGATGACCGGCACACTGGGCATGGTCGTGACCATCGATCACACGAACAGAGGCGGGGAGATTCGCGTGGCGTACCGGACACTGGAGCAGCTTGACGAGCTGTGCCGGAGATTGAAACAAGAGCGGTAGTTAGCCGGCGAAGTTAGGAAAAGCGGGAGCTTGATTCAGCGCAACGAGGGCTGGCCGTCGGTCAGCCCTTTCGTTTGAGGCGCCGACGATTGGCAAAAAAGCGGCCCATCAGCACCTGTCGCCAGCCCTGGCGCTCGCGGCTTGACAGTGCCCGGCAACGGCGTAACCTCTATTAGACAAGGCTTAAATTAATTGCCCTGGCGTGCCGGTCAGTCGCGGCGAGGGCTATCTGCCATTCGTGCAATAGTCGTGAAATGGCACCGCCTCGCCAAACCAATATGCCGACGCGCCTGACGCAAGTGGGGAGGTGCAAATGGCAGTCCGTTGGCAATTGTCCGGAAGTTACTTCGAAAACTGTAGCTGCGATGTCGTGTGTCCTTGCCTGCTGTCCACCAACGCGCAGCTGACATCAAGGCCGACGCAAGGCGTTTGCGACGTCGGCCTGGTTTTTCATATCGATACGGGCACCTACGGCGATGTTCGGTTGGACGGGCTCAGCGTCGCGATGGTTGCCCACACGCCGGGTCCGATGGCAGACGGCAATTGGACGGCCGCCGCCTATATCGACGAACGGGCCGATGACAGGCAGACAGAGGCGCTGGGCGCCATCTTCACTGGCGCCGCGGGCGGCCCCATGGCGGTGCTGGCACCCATGATCGGCACGAACCTCGGCGCCAAGAAGGTGCCGATAAGCTACCGGATGGACGGCAACAAGCGGTCGGCGGAGATTGCCGGCGTTATGCGGATGGCGGTCGAGCCTCTGCCGACGATGCGCGAGGACGGGCAGATGTGGGCGGCCACCGGCCATCCCGTCAACCCCGACTGGCTCGCCTTGGCGATGGGGGCGGAAGGCAGCACATTCAGCGACCATGGCATGAGCTGGGACAATTCCCGCCGGAACGGACATTACGCCCCGATCAATTGGTCCGGGCAGCAGTAGCGCTGGCCGCAGAGTACGGAACGTATTTCGTCCATGGTGCAGACGTTGCAGCGATACGTCATTCTCGCGCTGCTGATCGCCATCGCGGCGGCGGCGTGGACCTTGCTTATCTGGCAGCAGACGGGCATGGACGCGGACATGCGCATGGAAATGTACTCACTCACCATGGGCATGAAGGCGCCGCTGTTTCTTGCCGTCTGGATGATCATGATGATTGCCATGATGTTTCCGACGGCCGCACCCATGATCCTGACATTTCACCGGGTCCAGGCCGGCAAACAGGGCCGGGGCGAGACCTTTGTCTCGAGCTGGGTGTTCGTGGCCGGGTACATGCTGGTCTGGGGCGTGATGGGCGTTATGGCCTTTGCCGGCGCGGCGGGTGCGGAAATGCTTGCCGGGCATGTGGGATTGTCCACAGTGACGGCCGCGCGTATCGGCGGCGCGCTGCTGATGCTTGGGGGCGCCTATCAACTTTCCCCACTGAAGGATCTGTGTCTGGCCAAATGCCGCACGCCGATCGGGTTCATCCTGACCTCATGGCGCGATGGTTACTGGGGCGCGGTTCGCATGGGTCTGGAGCATGGACTTTTCTGCCTGGGCTGCTGCTGGCTTTTGTTCCTCGCCCTCTTTCCTCTCGGGATCATGAACGTTGCCGCAATGGCCGTGGTCACCTTGCTGATATTCGCGGAAAAGACCCTGCCGTCTGGAAATGGGATCGCGAAGCTATCGGGTATCGCTCTGCTGCTCTATGGCGCGGCGGTGCTGGCCTTTCCCCAGGCGCTGCCGACCTTTTGAGCCGGTGGGCGCCATGACAATGAATTGACCAACGGAGGCAGCGCCCGGCGCCAAAGGGCCTAACGCTGCGCCAATCTCGCGCTTTCCACCGCAATGCCGAGCAGCGCCTGCCTGGCCAGCGCCGCCGCCAGGTCCGGCCTTCGCCGCGTCTGGAGCACGGCTGTCTGCAGCCGGGTCAGCGCGCGGCCGAGCGCCTCTACGGTCCAGCGTTCCAGTGCCTTCTCCACCAGCTTGCGGCGCGAGAAGAAAACCGGCGGGCGCGCCGCCGCCACCACCGACGCGGCATTGCGGCCGCCGGCCTCCATCTGGCCGCGCATGGACTGCATCGCATGAAACTGTCGCATCGCCGAGGACAGCACCAGGAAGGGTTGGCCGCCTGCCTGGCAATGGCGGGTGAACGCGGTGTCGAACTCGCCGACCTTGCCTTCGAGAAGCGCGTCGACGGCATCATCGAAGGACGCGCCGGACACGTCGCCGGACATCGCCCTGACGTCTTCGAGGCCGATTTCCTTCTGGCCATGGACATAAAGCAGCAGCTTATCGATCTCGCCGCGCGAGGCCAGCCGGTCGCCGCCGAGATTGCGGCGCAGGGCCTGTCTTGCCTCCAGCGTCATCGTCGCGCCTATCTTGCGCAGCTCGTCATCGATGACGGCATCGATGTCCCTGGCCTCGTCGGCGTAGCAGGGTAGCGCCATGGCGTTGTCGGCTGCCTCGACGACGGCGCGCAGCCCGACGCCCTTCTTCAGATCGCCGGCCTCGATGAGGATGATCGCGTCCCGCACGGGCTCCGCCGTCAGCGCCTTGACATCGTCGGCCAGCGCCTTCTGGCCGCCGGCATTGCGCACCCACAGCAGGCGCCGGTCGGAAAACATCGGCACGGTGCGCGCCTCGTCGAGCAGGCGGCCCTCGTCGCGCTCGACTTCGGAGCCGTCGAGCCGGACCACCGAGAAGGGGTCGTCGAGCGGCAGGCCGGTCTTTTCAGCGAAGGCTTTCGCACGTTCGGCGACGAGCCCGCGATCCGGACCGTAAAGCAGGACGATCAAGATGCGCGGATCTGGCTTCGCCAGCCAGGAATCCACCTCGTATGCTTTCTTCTGAGCCATGAGGGGTGGTTAGCATGGCACGAGGACGGAGTGAACGGTGGAGCGCGTGATCTCCCCCACAAGGGGGAGATCGGCGCTTCACCGAAGCGCCGACCAACAATTCTCTTATCTTCCGACAAACCCGGCACAACCTTGCCCCTAATTGCGCGCCGCTGCCCAACATCGACAAGAAATTACGCGGACATATCTTCATCTTGGTGTGCAGGAGGCTGGATCGGCCGGCGCGGCTGGCCCGTCGAGCGAAAGGGCCGGCGAATTCGCACTGGTCTGGCGGCGCGGATATGCAAATATCGGTGCCGGGCGCCATTGGAGGACGAAGGTCATGGCCGATGCTGGGATGTTGCGCTTCCATGTTCCGGAGCCCGAGGTGCGGCCGGGCGGCACGCCTGATTTCTCCAACGTGACCATCGCCGCCGCCGGCTCGGTGCCGCGCCCCGAAATCGATGTCGATCCGCGCATCATCCGCGACATGGCTTTCTCAATCATCCGCGTGCTGAACCGCAATGGCGAAGCCGTCGGGCCTTGGGCGGGGCTGCTCTCGGACGAGGAACTACTCGAAGGCCTGCGCCACATGATGACGCTGAGGACCTTCGACGCGCGGATGCAAATGGCGCAGCGGCAAGGCAAGACCTCTTTCTACATGCAGCATCTGGGTGAAGAGGCGGTGAGCTGCGCCTTCCGTAAGGCACTCGCCCCGGGCGACATGAACTTCCCGACCTATCGGCAGGCCGGGCTGCTCATCGCCGACGGCTACCCGATGGTCACGATGATGAACCAGATCTACTCCAACGAGGCCGACCCGCTGAAAGGCCGGCAGCTGCCGATCATGTATTCGTCGAAGGAACACGGTTTCTTCTCGATCTCGGGCAATCTGGCGACGCAGTACATCCAGGCGGTCGGCTGGGCGATGGCCTCGGCGATCTCGAACGACTCAAGGATCGCCGCCGCCTGGATCGGCGACGGCTCGACCGCCGAATCCGACTTCCATTCGGCGCTGGTGTTCGCCTCCACCTACAAGGCGCCGGTGGTGCTCAACGTCGTCAACAACCAGTGGGCGATCTCGACGTTTCAAGGCATAGCGCGCGGCGGTTCAGGCACTTTCGCGGCTCGAGGCCTCGGCTTCGGCATCCCGGCGCTGCGCGTCGACGGTAATGACTATCTGGCCGTCCACGCGGTGGCGAAATGGGCGGCGGAGCGGGCGCGCAAGAATCTCGGACCGACGCTGGTCGAATATGTCACCTACCGCGCCGGCGCGCATTCGAGCTCCGACGATCCCTCGGCCTACCGGCCGAAGACCGAATCCGACGCCTGGCCGCTCGGCGACCCGGTGGTGCGGCTGAAGAACCATCTCATCCGGCTCGGCGTCTGGTCGGAGGATCGGCACAAGCAGGCCGAAGCCGAAATCCTCGACACGGTGATCGCGGCGCAGAAGGAGGCCGAAAGCCACGGCACGCTGCATGCCGGCGGCAAGCCGTCGACGCGCGACATGTTCGAGGGCCTCTATGCCGAGATGCCGCCGCATCTGAGGCGCCAGCGCCAGCAGGCGGGGGTCTGAGCCATGCCGAGGCGGACCATGATCGAGGCCATTCGCGACGCCATGGACGTGTCGATGGGGCGCGACGCCAAAGTCGTCGTGTTCGGCGAGGATGTCGGCTTTTTCGGCGGCGTGTTCCGCTGCACGCAAGGCCTGCAGGCGAAATACGGCAAGAGCCGCTGCTTCGACGCGCCGATCAACGAATCCGGCATTGTCGGCTCGGCCATCGGCATGGCCGCCTATGGGCTGAAGCCGTGCGTGGAGATCCAGTTTGCCGACTACATGTATCCGGCCTACGACCAGCTGACCCAGGAAGCCGCAAGGCTGCGCTACCGCTCCAACGGCGATTTCACCTGCCCGATCGTGGTGCGCATGCCGACCGGCGGCGGCATTTTCGGCGGCCAGACGCACAGCCAGAGCCCGGAAGCGCTGTTCACCCATGTGTCGGGGCTGAAGACTGTCGTGCCCTCGAACCCGCATGACGCCAAGGGGCTGCTGATCGCGGCGATCGAGGATCCCGACCCGGTCATCTTCCTCGAGCCGAAGCGGCTCTATAACGGTCCCTTCGACGGCCATCATGACCGGCCGGTGACGCCGTGGTCGAAGCACGAGTTGGGCGAGGTCGCCGACGGCCACTACACCGTGCCGCTCGGCAAGGCGGCGATCCGCCGGGCCGGCTCCGCCGTCACGGTGCTGGCGTACGGCACCATGGTCTATGTCGCGCAGGCGGCGGCCGAGGAGACCGGCATCGATGCCGAGATCATCGATCTCAGGACGCTGTTGCCGCTCGACCTCGACACCATCGTGGCGTCGGTGAAGAAGACCGGGCGTTGCGTCGTCGTGCACGAGGCGACGCTGACCTCAGGCTTCGGCGCGGAGCTGGTCGCGCTGGTGCAGGAGAACTGCTTCTACCATCTGGAGGCCCCGGTGGCGCGCGTCGCCGGCTGGGACACGCCCTATCCGCATGCGCAGGAATGGGACTATTTTCCGGGTCCGGCCAGAGTCGGCCGGGCGCTTGTGGAAACATTGGAAGCCTAGAAGGGGAGTCTGAGATGGGCGAACACATCATCAAGCTGCCCGATGTCGGCGAGGGCGTCGCCGAGGCGGAGCTCGTCGAATGGCATGTCAAGGTCGGCGACATCGTGCGCGAGGACATGATGCTTGCCGCCGTGATGACCGACAAGGCAACGGTTGAGATCCCTTCCCCCGTCGATGGCGAGATCCTGTGGCTGGGCGCCGAGATCGGCGACACTGTGGCGATCGGCTCGCCCATCGTGCGGCTGAAGGTGGCCGGCGAGGGCAATGCGGCGGGTGAGGCGGCGGCGTCGAACGCTGGGCCGACGCCCTCCTCGGGTCACGCGCCCCCGAGCCTCGTGCCGGCATCCCCAAATCTCGCGCCCCCAAAGCTCGCATCGTCGTCATCCTCGGGCTTGTCCCGAGGATCTGCCGACACTTCAAGATCAAACGCGTCTCACTCACCCAGCACGGTAGATCCTCGGGACAAGCCCGAGGATAACGGTCGCGCGAAGGGGGCGCCTCGCCCCGAGGGCGAAAAGCCGCTGGCATCGCCCGCGGTCAGGCTGCGCGCAAAAGAGGCAGGCATCGATCTGCGCCAGGTGTCGGGAACCGGCCCGGCGGGCCGCATCGGGCATGAGGACATCGAGGCGTTCCTGGCGCGCGGGCCGCACATGGCCAAGGCCTCCGGCCTCGCCCGCAACGATGCCGTCGAGGACATCAAGGTAGTGGGCTTGCGGCGCAAGATCGCCGAGAAGATGACGCTGGCGAAGTCGCGCATCCCGCACATCACCTATGTCGAGGAGATCGACGTCACCGCGCTCGAGGAATTGCGCGCCGCGCTCAACAAGGAAAAGCGGGCGGCCAAGGGAGCGCAAAGGCCCAAGCTGACGCTGCTGCCGTTCCTGATGCGGGCGATGGTCAAGGCGATCGCGGACCAGCCGCATCTGAATTCGCTGTTCGATGACGAGGCCGGCATCATCCACCAGCATGGCGGCATCCATATCGGCATCGCCGCGCAGACGCCGTCGGGACTGGTGGTGCCCGTCGTCAAGCACGCCGAAGCGCTGGATATCTGGGAGTGCGGCGCCGAGGTCCTTAGGCTGGCCGAGGCGGCCAAGTCGGGAACCGCGACGCGCGACGAGCTCTCCGGCTCGACGATCACCATCACCTCGCTCGGCGCCATGGGCGGCGTGGCGACGACGCCTGTGATCAACCACCCTGAGGTGGCGATCATCGGCGTCAACAAGATGATGGTGCGGCCGGTGTGGGACGGCACGCAATTCATCCCGCGCAAGATGATGAACCTGTCGTCGAGCTTCGACCACCGGGTCATCGACGGCTGGAACGCCGCGGTGTTCATCCAGCGTATCAAGACGCTGCTGGAGACGCCGGCGCTGATTTTCGTGGATTAGAGGGGGCGCTGAATGACGGGAATGACGGCGGGCCAGCGCCCCCCTCTGCCTTGCCAGGCATCTCCCCCACAAGGGGGGAGATTGGACGTCACCTCGGGTTTCGCCAATCTCCATCGTTGCAGGAATGAGCGAAGCGACGAAGCTGCCAATCTCCCCCCTCGTGGGGGAGATGTCCGGCAGGACAGAGGGGGGCGTGAAGGATCGCGACGGAATATTCCCTCGGATCGAAGGGTCGCAACATGAAAGAAATCTCCTGCAAGCTGCTGGTCATCGGCGCCGGGCCGGGCGGTTATATCTCAGCCATCCGGGCCGGGCAGCTCGGCGTCGACACCGTCATCGTCGAGGCCGGCAGGCCGGGCGGCACCTGCCTCAATGTCGGCTGCATTCCCTCCAAGGCGCTGATCCATGCGGCGGAGGAATTCGAGAAGGTCGCGCAGATGGCGGGCGGCAAGAGTCCGCTCGGCATTTCGTTGGCCGCTCCGGCGCTGGATTTGGGCAAGACGGTGGCCTGGAAGGACGGTATCGTTAGCCGGCTGAACAGCGGCGTAGCCGGACTGCTCAAGAAGGCCGGGGTGAAGACCGTGCACGGCTGGGCGACGTTCCGAGACGGCAAGACGGTCGCGGTCGAAACCGAGACGGGAAGCCAGGTGATCCGCGCCGAAACGGTGGTGATCGCCACCGGCTCGGCGCCGGTCGAGCTGCCGGGCTTGCCGTTCGGCGGTCCGGTGATTTCGTCCACCGAGGCGCTGGCGCTCAATGAGGTGCCGAAAAAGCTCGCGGTGGTCGGCGGCGGCTATATCGGCCTGGAGCTCGGCATGGCCTTCGCCAAGATGGGCGCGGGGGTGACCGTGGTCGAGGCCTTGCCGCGCGTGCTGGCGCAGTATGACGCCGAACTGACGCGGCCGGTGATCAAGCGGCTCGCGGCACTCGGCGTCGAGGTGATGCCGGGCGCAAAGGCCAAGGGCCTGTCGGCGAAGGGCGATGCGCTGCTGGTCGAGACCTCGGACGGCAAGGATGCGAGGATCGCCGCCGACAAGATCCTAGTCACGGTCGGCCGCAAGCCGGTGACGGAAGGCTGGGGACTCGACCAGATCGACCTCGACATGGCGGGACGATTCATCCGCATCGACGAGCAGTGCCGCACCTCCATGCGCGGCATCTTCGCCATTGGCGACGTCACCGGCGAGCCGATGCTGGCGCACCGGGCGATGGCGCAAGGCGAGATGGTCGCCGAAATCGTCGCCGGCCATAAGCGCAGCTGGGACAAGCGGGCTATCCCCGCCGTCTGCTTCACCGATCCGGAGCTGGTCACCGTCGGCCTGTCGCCGGAAGAGGCCAAGGCGCTCGGCGGCGAAATCAAGATCGGGATGTTTCCCTTCGCCGCCAATGGACGGGCGATGACCAGGCTTGGCGAGGATGGCTTTGTCCGCGTCGTGGCGCGAGCGGACAATCATCTGGTGCTGGGCATCCAGGCGGTCGGCCAAAGCGTGTCGGAACTGTCGACGGCCTTCGGCCTGGCGCTCGAAATGGGCGCGCGGCTGGAGGACATCGCCGGCACCATCCATGCCCATCCGACACAGGGCGAAAGCTTCCAGGAAGCGGCGCTGAAGGCGCTTGGACACGCGCTGCATATTTAGGGCGCGACAGGTGATGTTGGCGGGGCACTGCCCCCTCTGCCCTACCGGACATCTCCCCCTCAAGGGGGAGATTGACAGTTTCGGCGCCCCGCTCACTTGGCAACGTTGGGAAATTGGCGAAGGAAGAGGTGACGGCCGATCTCGCCCCTTGAGGGGGAGATGTCCGGCAGGACAGAGGGGGTGCTGGCCCGCCACCGGTGCGCAATTCCGGACTGAAAACCGTTTCCCGGAATTGCGCTAATTCGCCGCGCTCATCGCCTTGTCGAGCGCGGCCTTCACGTCGGCCGGCCAGGTCTTCACCGGGGGCTTGGCGTCCGGCTCGCCATTGTCGCCGCGGCGAGCAAAATAGAGCTTATGCTGGGCCGGGTCGACCGCCATGAAGCCGTCATTGCCGCCGCAATCGTGCGGAACGCAGCCGCTGGCATAGAAGGCGCCGGACGCGGTATTTTCGGTGCCGCCGCCGACCAGCAGGCTGGTCGCCATGTCGGGCATGTCCTTGCCGAGCAACGCTTCGGCGGCCTTGTAGACCGCCTCATTGTGGAAGGCGTCGATGATGTTGTCGTATTTCGACGGATCGATGTCTTTCCAGTCGGTGCCGGGTTCGGGCATGTAGGTCAGATTGCCGGAGATCGTCAGCCCCGATGTCGGCGACCACTGCAATGCCGGTTTCGAATCGCCAGGCAGGAGATAAGGCACGAAATAGATGGCGTTGTCGGAGACGGCCGTGGGCGGCGCGCCGCACTCGTCCTGCTCGACGGTGGTGCTCTGGATCTCGCCGCCTTCCGGTTTCCAGACGATCACTGTCGCCGGTCCGCACTGGTTGCCGCCGTCGCCGACATCGAACAGCGCCACCTTGACGCCGCCGACCTCGATTATCCTGTCGAAGAAGACGTCGTAATTGCTGGCCAGTTGCTTGCCGTCATAGGCAAGCACCTTCTCGCCATACTGTTCCTGCTGCGTGATGGTGAACTGACCGCCCTCGAACGGGACCGGCGCCTGTTTGTCGTCGTCGGAAACGTCGGCGGCTCCCTGATCCGTGGCCGGCGTCTCGGTTACCGCCGGTGGCTGCGTCGCTGGCGTCTCGGCCTGCGCATGCGCGCCGGCCAGCGTCGCCACGGTCACGGCCAGGGCGCAGGCGCTGGCAAGAAGCGGGCGTGTCATGACTGTTCCTCCTCCAGCCGCCGCAAACCCGGCCAGCGACGGCCGGGCCGATGTCGTCAGTCCGCGCCACTCAGGCCCAGGGGCGCAGCTCGGCGTTCTTCTTCTCGAACGAAGCGATGGCGCCGGCCTTCTCCATGGTCAGGCCGATATCGTCGAGGCCGTTCAGCAGGCAATGACGCTTGAAGTCGTCGAGATCGAACTTGACCACGCCGCCGTCGGGGCCGCGGATCTCCTTGGCCTCGAGGTCGATCGACAAAGTGGCGTTGGAGCCGCGCGAAGCGTCGTCCATCAGCTTGTCGAGATCCTCGGGGCTGACGGTGATGGGCAGCACGCCGTTCTTGAAGCAGTTGTTGTAGAAGATATCGGCGAAAGAGGTCGAGATGACGCAGCGTATGCCGAAATCGAGCAGCGCCCACGGCGCGTGCTCGCGCGAGGAGCCGCAGCCGAAATTGTCGCCGGCGACGAGGATCTGCGCCTTGCGGTAGGCCGGCTTGTTGAGCACGAAATCCGGATTCTCCGAACCGTCGTCCTTGTAGCGCATCTCGGCGAACAGGCCGCTGCCGAGCCCCGTGCGCTTGATCGTCTTGAGATAATCCTTGGGGATGATCATGTCGGTGTCGACATTGACGATCGGCATGGGCGCGGCGACGCCGGTAAGCTTGGTGAATTTTTCCATGGTCTTTGCCCGTCTTCCTGGCATTGCTGGGGATTGCTGGCGCCCGGTTTACACAAAGCCGGCGGCAAATAAAAGGCAGGTGTTCGCGCGCGTCGGCACGGGGTACGGCACAAAGGGCTTCGGATTCGCGGCCCGATGGTGCAGTCTGGCTGCGATGGCTGAAAAAATCCTCTATGCACGCGAACCCGCACTCGACGTCGCCGAATTCCGCCGCGTGCTGGTGGATTCCGGCCTAGGCGAGATCCGTCCCGTCGATGATGCCGACAGGCTGCGGGCGATGCTGTCGGGCGCCAATCTGGTGCTGAGCGCGCGGCTGGATATCGAAGGCAAGCCGCTGGTCGGCGTCATCAGGGCCGTGACGGACTTCTCCTGGGTCTGCTACATCTCCGATCTCGCCGTTTGCGGATCGGCGCAGGGGCTCGGCATCGGCAAGGGACTGATGGACGAGGCGCGGCGGCAGCTCGGCCCGTCCGTCGCCATCAGCCTGGTCTCCGTGCCCGACGCCGCCGGCTTCTACGAGCGCATGGGCATGACGCGCATGGCCGACGCCTTCTGGTTCTCCCGCACGCGCTGACATTTTTTCTCCTGTGGCCGGATCCAGCAGCCGTTGGCATGACATGTCGTCTTGACATGCAACCAAATGGTTGCATATTAATGCCATGAGCATGGACGCTGTTTTCAGGGCGCTGGCCGATCCGACCCGCCGGCAATTGCTGGACAGCCTCCATGCCAGGAACGGGCAGACGCTGAACGGGCTGTGCGAACAGATGGCCATGACGCGCCAGGCGGTGACCAAGCACCTGGCGATCCTCGAGGAAGCAAACCTCGTCACCACTGTGCGCAGGGGCCGTGAGAAGGAGCATTACCTCAACCCGGTTCCGATCAACGAGATCGCCGAACGCTGGATCGGCAAGTTCGAGCGGGGGCGGCTCGCCGCCCTCAGCGACCTGAAGAAACGTCTTGAAAGGGACGACCGATGAGCAACGCCTTCGTTTATGTGACCTATATCCGCACCACGCCCGAGAAGCTTTGGCAAGCGCTGACCGATCCGGAATTCAACCGGCAGTTCTTCCTCTGCTCCCATCAGGAGAGCGACTGGAAAGTGGGCTCGAGCTGGAAGCTGGTCTTCCCCGATGGCCGCATCGCCGACTCAGGCGAGATCCTGGAGGTCGACCCGCCGCGGCGTCTCGTCATCAGGTGGCGCAACGAATGGCTGCCCGAGGTGAAGGAGGACGGCTACACGCGCTGCACCTTCACCATCGAGGAGGAGGGCGCCCTGATGAAGCTCAGCGTCGCCCACGAAGCCGACGGTCCGCACAGGCTGATCGAAAACGTCGCCAAGGGCTGGCCGCTGGTGTTGTCCAGCCTGAAGAGCCTGCTGGAGACCGGCAAGGGCTTTGAGCGCCCGCCATCGAAAGGGTGATCGTTTCGGTATCAATCTCTTGGGAGGCAGCCATGCCGCATGAGCCCGCCACGCACGCCATGACCAATGGCGAGACCGTGTTCGCCACCGCCGATATCGGTGCTCCGCCCGAGCGTGTCTTCCGGGCGCTGAGCACGGACGAAGCCGAACTGTGGTGGGGATCCGCCGACACCTACCGGATGGTCGGGTGGACGGCCGATCTTTGCGTTGGCGGCCGCTGGGCGGTTGTCGTCAGAACCGCTGACGGCAAGGACATGCCAGCCGGCGGCCAATTCCTGGAGATCGAGACGCCGCGCCGGATCGTCCAGACGCGGGCCTATGGGTGGGACCACCCGACGCTCGGCCGGCGGGAGACGAAGGTCGCCTGGCTGCTGGAGCCGATCGCTTCCGGCACGCGGCTTACCGTTTGCCACGGCGGTTTTGCCGGCCGGCAAGAGGCCGCGGCCGAGCACGCCGAGGGCTGGGGACGGGTGCTGGCATGGCTGCAAGATTATTTCGAGGCCGGAAATAGAGCCGCGGCTTAGAAGCGCCCTTTCCTTCTCCCCTTGTGGGAGAAGGTGTCGCCGAAGGCGACGGATGAGGGGTGTTCCAGGGAACGCCAACGCCTCACTCCGCTGGAACACCCCTCATCCGTCTCGGCGCTGACGCGCCGATCCACCTTCTCCCACAAGGGGAGAAGGAAAGGGCGCTCCTCAAATCACATTCAATTCCCGGAACGCCCTTCCTTCGGCAATGCGTGCGTAGCCAAAGGCGGAGCAGTCCACCGTGCGGTAGCCGCCATGGACGATCAGTTCGGCCAGCGCCTTGCCCACGGCGGGCGCCTGCTGCAAACCGTGGCCGGAAAAGCCGTTGGCGAAGAGGAAATTGCCGACTTCGGGATGCGGGCCGATCACCGCGTTCTGGTCAAGCGTGTTGTAGTCGTAATGGCCGGCCCAGGCGCGCGTCGGCTTGATCGCCTCGAAGGCCGGGATGCGGGTCGCCAGCACCGGCCAGATCACCTCTTCGAACAGCGGCCAGTCGACGTCGAAATCGGCGGGGTCGGCCGGACCGTCGCCCTCTTCCGGCTCGGCGCCGCCGGTGAGATAGACCGAGCCTTCCGGCCTGACATAGATGCCGGAGGGATCGACCAGCAGCGGCATGTCGGCATATTTCTCGCGCGCCTCGAAGACGAAGACGTTGCGCTTGCGCGGCTCGACCGGCAGCGCCAGCCCGGCGAGCGCGGCGACCTTGCCGGCGTTCGGCCCCGCGGCATTGACGAGGATGCCGGCCTCGAGCCGCTCGCCATTGTCGAGGCTGACGCCGGCAACGCGCTCACCTTGCCGCTCGATGCCGGTGACCGAAGCGTTGATGAAGTCGATCTTCTTCTCCCGCAACGCCTTGCGGAACAGCATCAGCATGGCATGGGCGTCGAACCAGCCCTCGCCGCTGCGGCCATAGGCGCCGGCGGTGATGCCCTCGGCCGACAGCCATGGGAAACGACGCACCAATTGTTCGGCTTCCTCCAGCAAAATGTCGGCGCCTTCGGCGACCTGCGCCTCGTGATTGGCTTTCAGGATCGGCAGCCCGGCCTCGCCGGCGAGAATAAGATAGCCGCCCTCGCGAAAACCGATGTCGGCGTCCGCGCCGAATTCTTCCTTCAGCCGGCGGAACAGTTTCAGCGTGAATTGCGACAGGCGGATGTTTTGCGGAATCGAGAATTGCTGGCGGATCGAGGCCATGGATAGCGTCGTCGCCGCATGGGAAAATTGCGGGTCGCGCTCGACCAGGGCGATCGAGCCGGAAAAGCCTTCCTCGCGCAGATAATAGGCGATCGAGGAGCCGACGATGGCTCCGCCGATGATGACGATGTCGTAGCGCACGTTTCAGGCCTTTCCGAATAGAGCCGCGGATGGGAGTCACGCGGTTGGCAAAACAATGTCGAAGCGCGTGCCGCGCCCGGAGTCAACCAGCCGGATCGTGCCATCGTGCGCTTTCAGGAGGGCCAGCGCGATGCCGAGCCCCTTGTAGGTAGCGCCGGTAGAGCGCCGCGCGATGCCGCTCCCTTGCCTCGACCCGCGGCAGGCGGCATAGATTTGGCATGACGACCGATCCCTACCGCCCGCGCCGCTCGGTGCTCTATGTCCCGGCCTCGAACGACAAGGCGCTGGCAAAGATGGCGCAGCTTGCCTGCGATACCGTCATCGTCGACCTGGAGGATGCCGTAGCCCCGGCCGACAAGGTCGCGGCGCGCGAAAGGCTGGCCGTCATCTTCAGCAATCGTCCCGATACCAACCATAGTGGCCGGCGCTGCGAGATGGTTGTACGCATCAATGCGCTCTCCAGCGAATGGGGCGGCGCCGACCTGCTGGCGGCGGCCAAGGCGGAGCCGGACGGCATCCTGCTGGCCAAGGTGGACACGCCCCGCGAAGTGCTCGAGGCTGGTGACGTGCTCGACGACAATTCCGTTCCCGACAGCGTGAAACTATGGGCGATGATCGAGACGCCCAAGGCCGTGCTCAATGTCGGCGCCATTGCCGAACTTGGCCGCGATCCCGCCTCGCGGCTCGATTGTTTCGTTGCCGGAACGAACGACCTGACCAAGGACACCGGCATTCTGGCGACGCCGGACCGGCGCTACCTGCTGCCGTGGCTGATGCAGATGGTGCTGGCGGCGCGTGCCGGCGACCTCGATATCCTCGACGGCGTCTTCAACGATTTTCGCGCGCTCGATGCTTTCAGCCGCGAATGCGCGGAGGCGGCCGCCATGGGCTTCGACGGCAAGACGCTCATCCATCCCGCACAGATCGACGCGGCGAACCGCGCCTTTGCGCCGTCCGCGGAGGCGGTGGCCAAGGCGCGCGCGGTGAAGGAGGCCTTTGCGCTTCCGGAGAATGCCGGCAGAAACGTGATTGCGCTGGAGGGAAGGATGGTCGAACGGCTGCACCTGGCGCAGGCCGAAAAACTGCTGGCGAAGGCCGCGGCCGTCGGCGCATGATGTGCCATGTGTGGATTGCCGATCGCGGGCGATGGGACTGACGACAGGGATTGAATGATGAAACTCTACCGCTTTCTCACCGCTCCGGACGACGCCAGCTTCTGCCACAAGGTGACGGCGGCGCTGAACAAGGGCTGGCACCTGTTCGGCTCGCCCACCTATGCCTACGACAAGAAGACCAAGACCATGCGCTGCGGCCAGGCCGTGGTGAAGGATGTGGAGGGCCAGGAATACGGGCCGGACACCAAGCTCAGCGATTGGTAGGCCCTCGCATCCACAGCCACGCCGCCAGCCAGGCGATCGATGCCGCAAGCGTCGCCAAGCCCAGGTCAAGAGCGAGCTCCGGAACGAACGCACGAAGCGCGATCGGCACCGCGCCAATGAGATAGAGGGCGAGAGGAATGCGCGGCACGCCTCTTGCAACGGCGAGAGAGATCACAAACGCGAGCGTTCCAACCAGAAAAAGAACTGAACTGGCGACCAGAGCCAGACCGAGCGGCCCGGTCCGCAGCTCGATGATGGTTGTGAGCGGAAGCTTCGAAAATACCAGATTGATCACTGCTTCCACGCCTACCAAACTTGCCAGTGCAACGAAGTTGACGACAAACGCGATAGTGCCGAACAGCCCCGCGCGCCGGCCAAATGCAAGAAACAGGCCCACGACGAGGCCAAGCGCCAATATCTCGGCGACCGGCGCGAGAAGTTGCGTCAGATCGGTGGTTGCGATGAGCGAGCTGCGTTTAGCCGCGTTGACCAGAAGAATAAGCGCGCTTCCCATCCCGGCGACGGCGGCAAGCCGATAAAGCGTGAAGGAGGGCACAGCAGCGCTCGACTGAACAATCGCGAAATTCTCCTGCTGAGGTTCTTCGGCTGGACTTTGATGCGAAATGCCCGATTGCGGGCGGGGTGGGGCTGTTCTGGCGAGCATGTTCGTCTCCTCAGCGGGGAGTTCGGGAGCCGCGAAGACCGCAGGCCTGTTCCGATCTCATCGGTAATCACTGCTTACATCCTCTGGCCGGAATTGTAAACGGCGATTACATAAATCGCGGAATCATGCTACAGAGGCGGGAGCAGCTCTGCGGGACGAAGGGAAAGAGATGGCAAAAGCCAAGGCGCCTCATCGCACTGGTTACCACCATGGCAATTTGCGGGAGGTCCTGATCGATGCCGCGGTTCAACTGGTCGAGGAAGGCGGCCCCGACAATGTGAGCGTGCGCGAAGCCGCAAAGCGTGCCGGCGTTTCCCCAGGTGCGCCGTTCCGCCACTTCAGCAACAAGACCGCATTGATGACGGCTGTCGCGGAGCAGGCAATGAGCCGGTTCCGCTCGGAGATCACGGATGCGGTCGAGAAGGTTGCGACGGACGATCCGATCGAACGCTTTGCCGCTGTTGGAATCGCCTATTTGCGCTGGGCAATTCGAAACCCCACCCACTTCCAGATCATCTCGACACGCAATCTTATTGATTGGGATGCTTCAGAGTCGCTGCGTCACGATAACGAAGCGGTGCGTTCGCTGATGGAAGCGTCAATGGCAGAAGCACAGCGACGAAACATGCTCCGGTCGGACGACATGGCAGAGACCCAGATAGCCGCGAGGGCGCTCGTCTACGGGCTCGCACGCATGTACATTGATGGACATTTTGCGCAATGGGCAGTGGCAGGACATACCGGGGAGCAGACTATGCAGAACGTATTAAAACATTTCGTCACACTCATTGTGAAATGACGGTCTGACGTAGAACCGTCACTCGGCCGCCTCTTCGATCTTCTCCATATCGTCGTCCGACAGGCCGAAATGGTGGCCGATCTCGTGGATCAGCACATGGGTGACGATGTCGCCCAAGGTCTCCTCGTTCTCGGCCCAGTAGTCGAGAATGGCGCGGCGGTAGAGCGTGACGCGGTTCGGGCCTTCGCCGGTCTGTGGGTTCCAGCGCTCGGCAATGCCGCGTCCCTCGAATAGGCCGAGCAGGTCGAAGGGCGTTTCCAGCGACAGGTCGTCCATGATCTCGTCGGTCGGGAATTCGGCGATCTGGATGATGATCTCGCCGGTCAGCTTGCGAAAATCCTCGGGCAGATGGGCGTAGGCCTCCAGCGCCAGGAACTCCATCTCGTCGATCGACGGCGAAAGCTGGTCATGCCAGACGCGGGTCTTGTAGATGCGGGCCATGCTTTGTCCTTTGATCCCGGCATATAGGCTTTCGCGCCACAATCGGCAAATGACGCGGGATTTCCCCGGTTCAAACCCGGAGCAGGGAATTGCGCATGGCGCCGGGGGCCGTTTCGCCTGGCTTGGGGGCGCGGCCGGCTTTCCCGGCCAAACGCGACACTCCTATCGGAGAGGAATAAATTCCCCGTGAGTCTGCTTGACTCTTGGGGTCGCCTCTGGAATCAATAGGAACATAACAGGAACAATTGTGAGTGGAAGCTGACCGTCATGGCGATGACCGCCGTGGCGCGGGAGACTGTTTTTGCCCTGCGCCGCCAGATCGCGAAGATCGAGGGAACGCTGCCCGAGCGCCTGCAGGCGCCGGCCGGCGCGGCTTCCGACGACGGCATGGCCGACGCGGACCGCACCGTGGTCCGGCGCGGCATCGCCGTGGCCAGGCCGGATGCTTTCCTGCGCACCGGCGTCGGCCGGCTCGATGCCCTCTTGGGGGGCCATTTGGGCGACGATCTGGGCGGCGGCCTGCCGAAAGCGGCCTTGAACGAAATCCATGGCGTCGAGACCCGCGATGCCGGAGCCGTCGCCGGCTTCGCCCTGTCGCTCGCCAGCCTGATCCTCAAGCCCAGCCTGATCCTCAAGCAAGGATCGCGATTGCCGGTGCTTTGGATCGGCACCCAGGAGGTTTTTCGCGAGGCGGGCTTTCCCTATGCAAGGGGCCTCCACGCCGCCTTCGGCATCGAGCCGGAGCAATTGCTGTTTTCCGAGGCGCCAAGGCTCGCCGATGCGCTGTGGGTCGCCGAGGAGGCGGCCCGCATGACGGCGCTCGCCGCCGTCATCCTTGAAGTCCGCGGCAATCCGCAGCGGCTGGACCTGACCGCGACGCGCCGGCTGCACGCCCGCGCGCAGAGCGCCGGCCGGCCGGTCTTCCTGCTGCGGCAGGCGGCCGAACCCGAACCGACGGCGGCGCCCGTCCGCCTCATCGTCTCGCCGGCGCCGGCAGGGCCGCGCGACACGGTCGCCGGGCCGCTTGCCGGCTCGATCGGCCGCCCCGCCTTCACCATCAACATCGGCAAGAGCCGCACGGCCCTGCCAGGACAATTCATATTGGAGTGGAACCCCGATGAACGCGTATTCGATGAAAGAAAGATTGGGGAAAGAAGGATTGGGGAAAGAAGGGCCGGGGAAGAACGAGCAAAGAATCCTGTCCCTGTGGTTTCCCTATCTCGCGGCCGAACGGATCCTGCGGCAGCGCCTGGGGCGGTCCTGGCGTTCCCGGCCGTCGGATCACCGGCCGCTGGTGATCAGCCATCGCGACAGCAACGCGCAGCGCATCTTAGCCCTCGACGAGCGGGCTGAGGCGCTGCATCTGAAGCCCGGCATGGGCATTGCCGACGCGCGCGCCATGCATCCGTCGATCGACATAATGGAGGCCGATGCCGAAGCCGACCGGCGCCTGCTCGAAGGCCTTGCCGACTGGTGCGACCGCTACACTCCGCTGGTGGCGCTCGACGGGACCGACGGCCTGTTCCTCGACGTCACCGGCTGCACCCATCTTTTCGGCGGCGAACGCACCATGCTGGACGAGATCCTGTCGCGCTTCTTCCAGCAAGGGTTCGACGTCCGCGCCGGTCTTGCCGCGACGCCCGGCGCCGCCTGGGCGGCGGCGCGGTTCTGCGGCGACCGCATCGTTGCCGGCGGCGAGGAGGAAGCGCTTCTGGCGCCCTTGCCGCTGGCGGCGCTGCGCATCGCGCCGGAAATCCGCGCCAGCCTGGAAAGTGTGGGCCTGCGTACGGCGGGCGCGGTCATGGCCGCGCCGCGCGCGCCGCTCGCCCGCCGCTTCGGCGGCTCCCTGCTGTTGCGCCTCGACCAGGCGCTCGGCCGCCTCGACGAGGCGGTGTCGCCGCGCCTGCCCGTCGCGCCGCTTTCGGTCGAACGCCATTTGGCCGAGCCCGTCACGCTGACAGAGGACATAGAACGGCTGGTGGGCATGCTGGCGACGACCCTGAAGATCGACCTCGAGCGGCGCGGCGAAGGCGCGAGAAGCCTGGCGCTGCTCTTGTTCCGCGTCGACGGCGCCGTCAGCCGCATCGCGCTCGGCACGTCGCGGCCGATGCGCGAACCGCGGCTGATCCAGAAATTGTTCCATGAGCGGCTGGCCGCCCTCGAGCAGCATATCGATGCCGGCTATGGCTTCGACCTGGTGCGGCTCTCGGTGCTGGCGGCGGCCGCCTTCGACATGCCGCAAGCCGACCTGACAGGCGAAGCGACCGACGACGGCGCCGATATCGCGCTGTTCGCCGACCGCATCCGCGCCCGGCTTGGCGAGGGGGCGGTTCTCAAGCCGGTCGCCGTGGAAAGCCACCTGCCCGAGCGTGCCGTCGCCACCATCCCCTTCACGGAAACCCCGCGCCGCACCACGCCGCCGAAGAAACCGGACAGGATGCAGGCGCCGATGACCATCTTCCCTCCGGAGCGACCGATCCGGCTTTTCCGCTCGCCCGAGCCGATCGAGGTGCCGGCCACCGAAATGCCCGAGGGACCGCCGCTGAATTTCCGCTGGCGGCGCGCGCTCTACCGGGTCACCCGGGCCGAAGGGCCCGAACGCATCGCGCCGGAATGGTGGCGTGAATTTTCAAGCGACGAGGCGGCGTCGACACGCGACTATTTCCGTATCGAGGATGCCGACGGCCGCCGCTACTGGCTCTACCGGCAAGGTCTCTATGGCGGCTCTGAAATCCCGCCGCGCTGGTTCCTGCACGGGGTCTTCGCATGAACGCGCTGATCGCCATTCCCTATGCGGAATTCGGTATCCAGTCGAATTTCTCCTTCCTGCGCGGCGCTTCCAAGCCGGAAGAGCTGGTCGTCGCGGCCAAGCTCATGGGGTTCTCCGCGATCGGGCTCGCCGACCGCAACACGGTGGCGGGCGTGGTGCGCGCCTGGCAGCAGGCCAAGGTCGAGACGCTTGCCTACCACCCCGGCTGCCGGCTGGTCTTCTGCGACGGCACGCCGGACATTCTCGCCTATCCGCGGAACCGCAAGGGCTGGGGACATCTGTGCCGCATGCTCACGCAAGCCAATCTGCGCGAGGAGAATGAAAAGGGGGCGACCCTTCTGCGGCGCGACGATCTTCTCGAATGGGGCGATCTGATGTCGCTGGCGGTCCTGCCCGACCTCACGGCGGGGGCCGAGGGAGCATTGGCCCTGCTTGGCGAGCTCAAGCACCGTTTCGGCAAAAGCCTGCGGCTTGGCGTTTCGCCCGATTATGCGGGAAACGACCGCTTCAGGATCGAGCAGGCGGCGGCGATGGCGGAGCTGGCCGGCCTGCCCTTGATGGCGACCAACGACGTTCTCTACCACACGGCCGAACGGCGCCCCCTCCAGGACGTGCTGACCGCGATCCGCCTCAACATTCCCGTTTCGGAGGTCGGGCTGGAACTCACGGCGAATGCCGAGCGCCATCTGAAGCCGCCGCTGGAGATGGCGCGCCTGTTCCGCAGGCATCCGGAGGCGCTGGCCGAAACGCTGCGCTTTGCGCAGGAACTGACCTTCTCGCTCAGCGACCTTCAGTACAACTACCCCGACGAGCCGACGCAATCGGGCCTCGGCCCGCAGGCGGAGCTGGAAAGGCTGGCGCGGGAGGGGGCGGCCAGGCGCTATCCCTCGGGCGTGCCGCAATCGGTGACGAAGCGCATCGAGGAGGAGCTCGCCCTCATCGAGCGCCTGAACTATGCCCGTTATTTCCTGACCGTCCACGACATCGTCACATTCGCCCGCAGCCAGGACATTCTCTGCCAGGGGCGCGGTTCGGCCGCCAATTCGGTCGTCTGCTTTTGCATCGGCATCACCGAGGTCGGGCCGGAGCGGATCGACACGCTGTTCGAACGCTTCATCTCCGAGGAGAGGAACGAGCCGCCCGACATTGACGTCGATTTCGAGCATGAGAAGCGCGAGACGGTCATCCAATATATTTACGAGAAATACAGCTCCAAGCGCACCGCGCTGGCCGCCGCCGTCATCAGCTATCGCGGCCGCTCGGCGCTGCGCGAAGTGTCGAAGGCGATGGGCCTGTCCGAGGATGTCAGGGCGTCGCTGTCCGGCTCGATCTGGGGCTGGTCGACCTCCGAACTTGGCGAGAAGGAAGCCCGGGCCGGCGGCCTCGACCGCACCGATCCCATATCGCGACATGTGATGGAGCGCGCCAACGAGATCATGGGCTTTCCGCGCCATCTCTCCCAGCATGTCGGCGGCTTCGTCATCACCAGGGACCGACTCGACGAGATCGTCCCCATCGTCAAGACGGCGATGGAGGAACGCAAGATGGTCGAATGGGACAAGGACGATCTCGACGCGGTGAAGATCCTCAAGGTCGACGTGCTGGCGCTCGGCATGCTGACCTGCCTGAAGCGCGCCTTCACTCTGCTGACGGACCATTATCCGCAGGCGCGAGACCCTTACGGGCAGCCCTATGTCCTTGCCACCCTGCCGGAAGAGGCGGAGCCGGTCTATAAAATGATCGGTCGCGCCGACACGATCGGCGTCTTCCAGATCGAATCGCGCGCGCAGATGTCGATGCTGCCGCGTCTCAAACCAAAAAAATTCTATGACCTTGTCATCGAGGTGGCGATCGTGCGGCCCGGCCCGATCCAGGGCGACATGGTCCACCCCTATCTGCGCCGCCGGCAAGGCAAGGAGCAGCCTGAGTATCAGAAACCGGAGCTGGAGGCGATCCTCCACAAGACGCTGGGCGTCCCTCTGTTCCAGGAACAGGCGATGAACATCGCCATCGTGGCCGGTGGCTTCAAGCCGGGCGAGGCCGACGAGTTGCGCCGCGCCATGGCCACCTTCAAGCGCACCGGCACGATCGGCAATTACCGCCGGCGGATGATCGACGGCATGGTCGGCAAGGGCTACACCCGGGACTTCGCCGAACGCTGTTTCAAGCAGATCGAGGGTTTTGGCGAATACGGCTTTCCCGAAAGCCATGCCGCCTCCTTCGCGCTGCTGGTCTATGCTTCGTGCTGGTTCAAGACCTTCTATCCCGACGTGTTCTGCGCCGCGATCCTGAATTCGCAGCCGATGGGTTTCTACCAGCCGGCGCAATTGGTGCGCGACGCGCGCGATCATGGCGTCGACATCCGCGAGGTCGACGTCAATTTCTCCGTCTGGGACTGCACGCTGGAACAGGCGACTTTCGACCCGGCCCACATCCTGCCGCGCCATGCCGAAATGCGCGGCGTCATCGCGACGCAGCACGCGGTGCGGCTCGGCTTCAGGCAGATCAAGGGACTTTCCAAGGAGCGTATGGAAGCCTTCGTCGAGCGGCGCGGTTCAAGCTACGCATCCGTCCGGGATGTCTGGCTGCGCTCCGGCCTCGATGTCGGCGAGCTCGAAAGGTTGGCGCAGGCCGACGCTTTTCGGTCCATCGGCCTCGACCGCCGCGCGGCACTATGGGCCGTGCGCGCGCTGGACGGCAAGAGCGCCGCCGAGAAGCTGCCGCTGTTCGACCGGCCAGCCCTTGGCCTGCGCGAGCTGGAGCCCGAAACGAAACTGCCCAGAATGCCGCTCGGCGAGCATGTCATCCATGATTACCGCTCGCTCGGCCTGTCCTTGAAGGCGCATCCGGTCGCCTTCCTGCGCGAGCGGCTCGACCGGGCCGGGGTCATCCCCAATGCCAGGTTGGGCTCCGTGCGGGACGGACGGCGCGTCTCGGTCGCCGGGCTCGTCCTGGTGCGGCAGCGGCCCGGCAAGGGCAATGCGGTCTTCCTGACGCTGGAGGATGACGAGGCCGTCGCCAACGTCATCTTCTGGGAGCGGACCTTCGACCGTTTCCGGCCCATCGTCATGGGCGCGCGCTTCGTCAAGGTCACCGGCAAATTGCAGTCGGAATCGGACGTCATTCACATCGTCGCCGAGAAGATCGAGGATCTGACGCCCTGGCTGACGGTGCTCCTGGAGGAGGTGAAGCCGGACGCGCCGGCCCGGCAGGATATCGCGACGCTGGCGGACAAGGCGGAAAAGGTCATGCCCAGGGGGCGCAATTTTCAGTAGGGCCAGGGCGTGATCTGCGGCAAGAAATCGTCCGATACTGATAAGGCAGCGGGACAGCACCCCCCTTTGTCCTGCCGGGCATCTCCCCCACTTGGGTCCCACTTGGGGGGAGATTGGCAGCTTCGGCTGCAGCGCTCTTTTTTGGACGTTGAAAATTGGCGAAAGCCGTTGTGACGTCCGATCTCCCTCGTGGGAGATGTCCGGCAGGGCAGAGGGGGGCGCCGTAGAACGCCGGCCTCAAATGACCACCCAGTCACGTCGAGCCGGCCGGCCCGCCCAGCCGGGGCGGCGACAGCACGTCTTCCGCCGGGATGCTCCGCGCCTCCGAAGGCAGCATGATCGGGATGCCGTCGCGCACGGGATAGGCGAGCTTGGCGACCCGCGAGATCAGTTCGCCGCGCTCGGGATCCCAGGCCAGCGGCCCCTTGGTCAGCGGGCAAGCCAGTAGCTCCAGCATCCTGGGGTCGACATTCGCTCTCTTTCCGTCACGCCCATCCGCCGCCATCGTGCCCTCTCTCAACATCCTACTGCAGGCTCGAGCCAAAATCCTCGTTCTCGCGCGCCAGCGCCATTTCGGTGATGGCGATCAGCGTTTCGGCGCGGGTTTTCAGATCGGCCGCTTCGAGCAGCGCCTGTTTCTCGGCCGGCCCATAGGGCGCCATCATCGACAGCGCGTTGACCAGCATGGCGTTTTCGGCCCGGCTGACGCTTTCCCAGTCGGCCTCCAGATCGTTGGCCTGAAGATAGGAGCGGAACGCCCGCAGCAGCGCCGGCCGGTCGACCTCCGCGGCCGCCTGGTCCTCGTCGAGATCGGCGAGAAAGGGGGCGATCTTGCCTTGGCGGAACGGCGTCTTGACCGTCAGCTCATGGGTGACACGGAACCGGCACACGCCCTGCAGCGAAATCAGGTAGCGGCCGTCGCCGGTCTCGGAAAGCGCTATGATGCGGCCGGCGCAGCCGACATTGCAGAGCTCCGGCTCGCCATCGTCGCGCAAGGCGCCGTCGAGGCTGGGCTGGATGACGCCGATCAGCCGGGAGCCGGCGATCGCCTCGTCGACCATCTGCAGGTAGCGCGGCTCGAAGATGTTGAGCGGCATGCGGCCGCCCGGCAGCAGAAGCGCGCCCTCGAGCGGAAAGACCGGAATGGTCGACGGCAGATCCTTGCCGAGCCGGTAGTGAGCGTTTCCCGCCTGCACCTCGTTCCTCCGATCGCTTCGCCCGGGAAGCGCGTCCATGCCGCGATCCGCCTGTCGCCGCCCGGGCTGTTGGCCTCCCGAGGGAAAGGCGGGCCGGATTGGTCCTATCTGGCGCGGCCAGCACCGGGTGCAAGCCCCGCGCGGCCATTCGGCCGCGCTGGCTCAGGAAAACAGCAGCGACGACAATTTGCGCCGCGCGGCAAGCGTCGCCTCGTCGGTCATGCCCCAGGCCTCGAAAAAGCGCAGCAATTGCGCCCTGGCACCGTCCTCGTTCCAGCCGCGATCAGCCTTGATGATGGCCAGGAGATTGTCGGCGGCCGCGTGGCGCTCGCCCCTGGCGTTCTGAACCATGGCCAGATCGAAGCGGGCCTGATGGTCGTCAGGATTCTCGGCCAGGCGGCGCTCGAACTCCGCCGGGTTGCCGAGTTCGGACGCTTGCGCGGCCAAAGTCATCCTGGCGCGCAGCGCGGCCAGCGGCGGCGCATCGGCCTTGGCCTCCGGCGCCCGCGCCAGCATTGCCTCGGCGCCTTCGACATCACCGGCCTCGAACAGCAATTCACCCAGCCCCGCTATTGCCTCGATCGTTTCCGGCGCCTGCTCGAGCACGGCGTCATAGATGTCGGCCGCCGTCTGCACGTCGCCGGCCGTGCGGGCCTCGGCCGCCGCCGCCAGCGCCTCGGTCACATCAGGAGCCCCACTGCCCTTGCCGCCGACCTTGTCGATGAACTGGGCGATCTGGCTCTCGGGGATGGCGCCCATGAAGCCGTCGACCGGCTGGCCGTCCTTGAAGGCGATGACCGCGGGAATGGACTGGATGCCGAGCTGGCCGGCGATCGAGGGATGGTCGTCGATGTTCATCTTGACCAGCTTGACCTTGCCCCCGGCGGCGCGGACCGCCTTTTCCAGTTGCGGCGTCAGCTGCTTGCACGGCCCGCACCACGGCGCCCAGAAATCCACCAGCACCGGCTGGCGGCGCGATTCCTGGATGACGTCGGCGGCAAAGGCCGCGGTGGTGGTATCCTTGATGACGTCGCCGGCGGGCGCGGCGCCAGCCGCAGGTTTTTGCGGTTCCGCGCCGCCGCCATACTGCACCGTCGTGGCATACTGGCCGCCGCTATTGCCAAAGGAGCCGCCAAACGGATTGTTGTCACTCATGTCGTCGCCCTTTCGGTGGCGCCAGCGGATCGGCGCACTGTCCTTGGTTGGAAACCGGTTTCGCCATCCATGTGGCGATCATGCCGAGACTTTCAAGATAGCAGCATCGTGCCCGGTTGCCTCGACGAATCTGACGAGGTCGCCCGATGCGATCGACGTCGTCGCCTCATTGGTCAGCGGATGCGCGTTGATCACCGCATGCCGCATCAGCGCCTCGTCGAGCACGACCTTGACCCTGTGCTGCGTGTCGTTGATCAGGCCAAACACCGTGACTGCGCCCGGCGCGACGCCCAGAAGCTCCATCAGCATCTCCGGTTTGCCGAAGGAAACGCGGCCGGCGGCGCCGATCACATGATGGATCTGCTTCAGGTCGACGACAGCGTCCTCGCCGACCGTGACCAGGAAGAAGGCGTCCTTCTTGTCCTTCAGGAACAGGTTTTTGGTGTGGCCGCCGGCGATTTCGCCGCGCAGCGCCTGCGAATCGGCGACCGTATAGAGCGGTGGATGGCGTTTCGTCGAAACGGCGATGCCGAGTTCGGCAAGAAAGGCAAAGAGCTCGGCTTCGGTCCTGGGCATGGGTTCTCGTCTTCGGCTGGTTTTCCAGCCATGCCGTTTACGGCCAATGACATGGTCGAGACAAGACCGCCGCGCGACGCGGCGCCGAATCCTTCCGGCTGCCGCCGGCGGCCCCGCCGGCGCATTGAAAAAAGCCTGCGATTTCCCTGTTGCAATCGCCGCGCTCTTCAGCCATATAGGCCCGGCTTGCGGCCCAAAGCCGCGCGAGCGGGTGTAGCTCAGGGGTAGAGCACAACCTTGCCAAGGTTGGGGTCGAGCGTTCGAATCGCTTCACCCGCTCCAGTTTCCTCTAGGGGATCAAGCATCGAAAAAGCCGCGGTTTCCCGCGGCTTTTTCGCTTTCTGGCGGACCTCGACAGGATAGGGCGCCGGGGCCGCGGCGGCCCCGCGGTCTTTCGTCGCGATCCTTCCGGTCACGTGCTCCGGTCACATAAGGTTACAGTGAGGAACGGTACCGGTTCAGGCTCGTTAGCCCTGCATCCAATCCAACCATGGAGGAAAACGATGCAGGATATTTCCGGCAAGCGCGTCGCCATCCTTGCGACGAATGGTTTCGAACAGTCCGAGCTTGAAGTGCCGCTGAGCAAACTGCGCCAGGCCGGCGCCGAGGTCGAAATCGTGTCGCTCGAAAGCGGCAAGATCAAGGGCTGGGACCACAAGGATTGGGGCCGCGAAGTTCCGGTCGACAAGACCTTGGAGGAGGCCCGGGCCGATGCCTACGATGCGATCGTTCTGCCCGGCGGCGTCATCAATCCCGACCTCTTGCGGGTCGAGCGCAAGGCGCTGGATTTCATCAGTTCGTTCTGGTCGGCCAACAAGGTCGTCGGTGCGATCTGCCATGCGCCCTGGCTTCTGGTCGAGACCGGGATCATCAAAACCCGCCGCGTCACATCCTACAAGTCGATCAAGACCGACGTGATCAATGCCGGCGGCTTGTGGCAAGACAGCGCGGTCGTCACCGACCAGGGGCTGGTCACCAGTCGCAATCCCGGCGATCTCGATGCCTTCTGCGACAAGCTCACGGAGGAGATCAGGGAAGGGCGGCACGACAGGCGGGCCGCGGCTTAGCACCGAGCCTCGTTCACCAGCCGCGCCGCCAAGGATCTCGGCCTAGGTTGTTCAGGCGCTCTTCGCCCCTTCCGCCTTGCGCAGCGACGCCTGATGCACCAGCGACGTCCAGCTGTTGGTCGAGGCAAGGTGGCAGTAGAGCAGGCTGAGCGCGCCTGATTTCCTCAGGTCGAGGAAGGCCTCGTCGCTCAATCTGTTAAAGGCGGCCTCGTCGATCACCTGGAAATCGGTGAGGTTCAGCACCTCGCCGCCTTCCAGCGTCACCTTGCTCTGGCGCGGCGCGAACAGGGCATGGGCGTCGATCTTGTCGACCATCTCGCGGGTCGCCCTGAAGTCGATCTGGAACTGGTTGCAGAAGGCGAGCGCCTGCTTCGTCGCCTCCGTCGCCTCGTTGCCGCTGAAGAACGGCAGCACCTTGTCGTCGCGGAACGGCGCCAGGAGCTGGTCGATGACGCGCTCGCTCGCCCGGTCCACGCACAGCGTCAGCCGGCCGGGCTGCTTGGGATCGTCGGCGAGGATGAAGGGATAGCGGCGGACATAGGCGGGGATATAGTGCGGCCCGGCCCACTTGCCGTCGGCGTCGACGAACAGGTTCTCGTCCTGGCGCAGGCCGGTGATGATGACGGGCGCCTTGGCGGGGCCGATGAAAACGATCGGGTAGGAGCGCATCGCCGCCGGCATCTCCGAGGCCACCACCGGGATGGCATGCGCCGAGCGGGCGAAGGAGAAGTCGCTGCGCGCCGTCAGGCCGAGCGAGCCGTGCCGCGCCGGAGTGAGCGCCTCGGGCCTGGAATAGAACAGCGGCAAGGCCTCGCCCGCCGTTTCCGTCTTCGCACCGCTGTCAGCCATGTGTCCGTTTTCCTCCTCGCGCCGGCCAACCGGGCCGGCCCGTCCAGCATTGAATTCCCAAAGCGGGATCTGTTCTTGTTGCGCCGGCCTCGCTTCGAAGCAATCCCGCGCAGGGACAAAGTACTACAGCGTCGCCGTCGCGTATAAAAGGACATGCGCTGCTGTATTTTGGCCTTTGCGCCTTAGTCGCCTTGCAGGACGCCCGCAACCATACGGGCCCTGGAGCGGTTCACCGTTTCCCGGAAACGGCGAGCCGCTCTATCTCCTTGTTTTTGCGCAATTCCCCAGGAAAAGCGCTGCGCGCTTTTCCCGGGAAAACCGTACACACTTTTCCTGGAATTGCTCTATGGACAGCTTGCCGCGAAGCGGCGATAGTGGCCTCGCATGGTAAAATTCCGGGAGCCGTAGCGTCTTGCGTCCGGAATTGCGAGGAAATGAGGAGCCGGAGCGGGGCTGCGCTTGGCCGCCCGCTCCAGCAAGCGCTTTGAAGCGGGGTGGCATGGCGTCGGCATCGGATTTCGAACAGGCGGTCGGGCAGGCATTCACCGTCGAGGCCGGCGGCAGGCAGATCGCGCTCGAATTGAGCGCGGTCAACCGCATCGCCTCCAGCCCGCGCCCGGGCGGCGGTTTCTCGCTGCTGTTCAAGGGCCCGCGCGCAACCGCGCTGCCGCAGGCGACTTACCGCTTCGCCGGCAATGGCGATACCCACGATATCTTCATCGTGCCTGTGGCCGCCGACGCGACGGGACTGCTTTATGAGGCGGTCTTCAATTAGAGTTTGGAAGCAGGCGTGAGCGCAGCAGTAGTGCGATTTGTGAGACGCTGGCGCGAAGGGTCGGTAGCGAACAAGCACCGCCGAATTGTGCGGCGACCGGAACAGGATTCTCGGCCCGGGAATGACGAAGCGGATGGCGTTCCCGTTCACCCACTGTCCGCGCCACCCCGCGGCGGCGCGCACGCCATTAGATCGTAGACGCCCTTGTCCTCGACCACTGCGAAGCCGAGCTCGAGATAGAGCCGCCTGGCCGGATTGTTCTTCTCGACATGGATCGAGGCCGATTTGCCCGATGACCATGCCTCGTCGATGAGGTCGCGCAGCAGTGCTGAGCCGTGACCCTTGCGGCGATGGGCCGGCAGCAAGGCGATGTCGATGATGCGATGCTGGCTCGGCCAGCGCTCGATGTAGAGGCGGCCTATGGGCTGTCCGGCCCGCTCCACCACCAGCCAGTCGGCCTCGGGATAATGCTTGCGGTAATGCGCGTGCTGCGCCTGGAACTGCATGTCGAGGAAGGCGGCTTTCTGCGCCTCGCTCCAGTCCGTCACGTCCAGTTCTTCGATACGGGTCGAGGCGTAGAGCCGCGCCAGGAACGGCATGTCGGCCTCCGTGGCGGGGCGGAAAGTGAGGCCGGCCTGCCGCGACCGCGGCCAGGCCGGGAGCCGCTGCGCCAGTTTCGCTTCTGTCACGCTGCCTGACGTCACACCGGCGGCGTCAGGTCGCGCACCACGGCAATCTGCTTGAGGTTGCTGGTGGCCAGCGCCGTCCAGGTCCACTCCCATTCCGAACTGTCCATGGCCATCTGATTGATGGTCCACAGACCATTCGTGCCGTCGTTCTGGATCATCATCGAGAACAAGGCAAGACGACCATCGGCATTGTAGTCGAGCGACAGGCGGGTGTTGGCGCCGGAGGCGTTGAAATCTCGCCATCCCGACCAGTTCTGGGTTGTGGCGTCGTATTGGGCGTTGAAGGAGTGAACATGCTGCTGGTCGGAGGCGACCAGCACGATGTCGCCGTCGCCCTGGATGCCGGCGCAGAGCGTATATCTGGGAACCCTGCTGTAGCCGGGCGTCGCCCAGGCCGTCCAGGTGTCGGAGCCGGCCGGCAATTGCTTGGTGTGCAGGACCTGGCCCTGCTGCGTCATGGCAAAGAGATTGGTGGCGCCCAGCGGACCGACAATCGGCGCCATTTCCGTGAACGGGTAGCCGGCGTCGATCTGCACCCATGGCGTCCAGTCGGCGACCGTCAGCGCCTGCGCCTTGGCCTGCTGGCAGCGATAGAGATGGAGGGCGGAGTTGATGCCGAACAGCGCGATGCGGCCGTCAGCCTGGCGTAGCGCGGTGATCGCCACAAGCTGGCCGGTCAGCTGAATCCAGGCGCTCCACGGCAGGGCGGGCGGCCTGAGCTCGTCGACGGTCACGACAATCGGTGTCGTCGTGCCGGGCGGGGTTATGGTCTTCTGCACTTGAACTATCACATCCGGGTTCTGGTAGATCCACCAGACGCGGCCCAGATTGTCGGTGAGGAAGATCTCGATGCGGCCGTCGGCATCGCGCGCCATGCACAGCTTCTGGTAGCTGGCGGCGCCGGGCGGAGCGCCGATGCCGACCGGCGCGGTCCACTTGTCGATCGGGCCGATCTGGTTGGCATCCTCGGTGATGAAGGACAGGCTGGTGGTGCCCGACAGCTGCGCAACCACGGCGACGCGACCGTCCTTGGTGAGCCCCGCGGTCATGATCACCCACGCGCCGGGCGCGATGACAGACCAGGCCGACGGCCATGGTCCGTTCGGCGAGGTCTGCGCCTTCTGGATCAGTTGTCCCTTGGCGGAATCGATGCCGACGACCATCAGCCGCGACAGCTCGAAAAAGGACCCGCCGGCGGGCATGTGCTGGTAGGCCGGCGCAGTACCGGGTCGCCGCGAGCGCGCGCTCTCGCGAGCCTTGGAGGCGGCCCTTGGCGCTGCTGCCGGCGTCTTGGCCCCGGGGGCCTTCGATTTTGGTTCTGCTGTCTTGGCCATGATATCGGTCCTGCCCTGTTGGCGGGGAATTAGCCTCTCGGCGGGAAGACGCCTTGCAGCGCGATGCAGAAGTTACAGGTGAGGTAGGGTTGCAGGTTGTTGTGCGGCTGGTCGCCGCCGGCGGGCCGTACCGCCTGATCGCTAAGCGGCGTCAACGAAGCCGTCGCCGAATAAGACGTCCCGGGCGAGGTACGCGCGAAGGATCGTGCCGGACTTGGCGTCGCCAGATTGGCGGGATTAACGTTCGCCATCATCGTGTGCCCGTGCTGCGGCATCTCCGATATCAGCAACTGCACAGTCTCCGAACCACCCGGCTCGCCGAGGCCATGTAGCGAAAGCCCTGGTCCTTGTCCCGGGTGCATCGGCGCGCGGCCTTGCAAATTTGGCAAGGCAAAGTTGGATGTGCCGTTGCCGCCATAAGTAGTGCCGAGCAGCGAGAACAATGCGGTATTCTGCGACAGCGGCAGCAATTGGCCATCGCACCAGGCCCAGCCCTTGGGCGCGAAATTGAACGGAAAGATACGGATTTCGGCGACGAACGGGTCGGCCATGACGGTCCTCTTTAAGTCGGCGAGGGAAAAATCCCGAACAGCGAGATAATGAAATTGACGCAGAGATACGGCTGGAAATTCGTATGCGGCTGGCTGCCGCCGGTCTGCCCGGCGGTCTGCGGAGACATCGGCGTAGTCGCCGGCGCCTCACGATAGATTTGCGACGCACCGACCTGGCCGGTCATGTTGCCGGTCGGGGTGCTTGCCCCGGCATTGTTCAGCGACGCAAGGAACGGATGCGTGTGCGAAGGAATCTGCTGGGGCGTAAGCGTAACCTCTTCCACGCCGCCGGTCTGGGAAAGAATGAAGTCGGCGCTTTGATGTACCGGAAGGCGGCCGCGCAGGTCGGGCAGCGCGAATGTGCTTTGGCCATCGCCGCCATAGGTGGTGCCGATCAGCTGGAAAAGCGTCTCGTTCTCCGAGATGGGCAGCAGCTGCCCTTCGCAGAACATCCAGCCGGCTATCGCAAAATTGCCGGCAAACATGCGAATTTCGCCAACGAAGGGTTGTCCCATTGTTGCGCTCTCTCAATTCTGCGACGGGAAGATGCCCTGCAAGGCGATGCAGAAGCTCAGTGTCAGAAACGGCTGCATGTTGATATGTGCCTGGCCGCCGCCGGCAAGTGCCAGCGTGCCGAGGTCCATCGCCGTGACGTTCCCAGGTGGCGTATAGGTGTTGGCTACGGTTGCCAGCAAATTGCCAGTGGGCACCGGCGTGTCGGCGTTGGCGGTCGTGGCCTGCTCGACATGGCTGTGAAACGGCAATTCCCCGATCAGAAGCGTGTGCGCCTGTTCGCCGCCTCGCTCGCCCAAAGTGTGGCCACTGCCGACATGAATCGGCACGCGCCCGCGATAGTCAGGCAGTGCGAAATTCACCCGGCCATCGCCGCCGAAGGTGGTTCCCAGCAGCGAGAACAGCGCCTGGTTCTGTGCAATGGGCAGCAATTGTCCATTGCACAACGCCCAACCCTTGGGCGCAAATACGAAAGACATGATTCTGATTTCGGAAAGAAATGGTTCCGACATCCTCGCCCCCCTCGCTTCTAATACATAATAAGCAGATGGTGATAATTTACGCAACATCATACCAGAGCGAAAAATAATTTGTTTTACTTTGCTTTTATTAAATTACGTCGAAAATATGCTCGGCTGTCCCACTCAACGCGGCGTAACATAATTACGCCGCCATCAGCCCTCCACGTCGGCTGGTGCGCATCGCTGTATCAACCATAGTCGACGCACCATCCTGACAGGTCTACTGCGCTGAAATCCCAGGTGCGTCAGCCGTCCGGCTGACGACCTTCGATTATGGCGGCGTTGGCGGTAGCGTACCCACCAGTGTGACAGGGCTGCTGATTATGTTGACGGTTGGCGTTCCGACATTGTCGTCCTGAACCACGCCATCTGCGGTGCCGGCAACCGAACCGTTGCGCGACAAGTTGAGTGTTGTCGTGGCGAGATTGCCAAGACTGACGTCCGCCACGGCGCCGGCACCGCCCGTGAAAGTATTCTGTTGCCCTGCCGAGGTACCGCCAAGCACAAGATTCATCGTGCCGGTATCTGTTGCCGTAGCGCCATTGTCCGCGAAGAATGCAGAATACGGGAAGGCAACGCCCGCGGCAGTCACACTGTTGCCGAACACCGAGGCGTTCATCGTCGCGCTGCCATCGTTGTTCTGCAGGTGGATGCCGGCATTGCCCCAACCGGTGATGGTGTTATTCTGGATGAGCGTTGTCAGCGTGCCGCTGGCACCGGCGGCGCGGACGAAGATGCCATCGGAATTTGAGCCCGGCTGGCCCACCAATTGATTGCCGGTGATCTTGCCGGTCACAGTTCCTAGATCCTGGCCCTTTGCAACGAAGATGCCGACGGTGCCGAAGGCGTTGGTACCGCCATCGGTATCAATGTTGTTGGCAATGTTGAAGGTGGTGGTTGCGGCGGACGTGTTGCCGCCAGAGCCGCTGCGCACCGAAATTGCGATGCCACCGCCCGGTATGATCGTCTGGCCGTTATGGAATGTATTGTTAGTCGCCACTACATCCATGATCGCATTGTTGTTGGCGATCGCCTCGAAGAAGTCGGAGCGTGTGCCGGAGAATGTGTTGTTGTCCAGCGTCACATTCGCGGTTGCGTTGTTGTAGACGGTGAAGTCGACGTTGTCGTTGCCAAGGGTTGAACTGATCAGGCCAAACGTGTTGCCGCTCATGGTCAGCCGGTTCAGCGTGCCGCTGGTGTTCCAGACGGCGAGGTTGCCGTACGCGCCGCCGCTGATTTTGGAACCGGTGATCGAGGCGCTGCCGAGCAGATTGTCGAAGCGGACAGCACTTTCTTCCACATTACCGGCATTGCTGTTGCCGTTGACGCCGCTGATGGTCATGCCGGTCATCGTGAAGTTGGTGACCGTGTTGCCGTAGACCGCGAAGTTCGTGAAGTCGTTGAGCTGCATGTTGGTCAACGAAACGTTCACCGCGTTGCGCAGGAAAATACCGGTGCCGTTGGTTCCGGACGTGGTCTGGCCGCTGGCGTCCGAGCCGGTCAGGATATCGGCGCCGGTCTTGTTCGAGATCGTGCCACCGGTTCCCGCCGTGCCGGTGCCCGTCACCGTAAGTCCGCCGCTCGTGCCGGTGTTGTCGAGCACGATCCCGGCATTGCCGCTCGAACCCGTGGACGAAATGTTCCGGAAGACCAGCCCGCTCGCTCCGATCGTCGCGTTGACGACATTGAGCGCCGTACCGGTTGGCGAACTGATCGTGTTGCCGGTGCCCTGAACCGTCACCGTGCCGCCGGTGGTTGCTGCCGGACCCGCACCGGTGGCGTTGAAGCCGATGCCGCTGGTCGTGCTGATGACCAGGCCGCCATTGGTGAAGTTGATCGTCGCGCCGGCATTGTCCGTCAGGTTGACGGCTGTCGCGCTGCCCGACGTGATCGACTTCGAGGCGCCCGAGAAAGTGATGATGCCGGCGGCGTTGTCGTCCAGGAGGATGCCGGTCTGGCCGGCCACATTGTGGCTGATGTTCCCCGACAGCGTGATATTGCCGGCGCCTGCGGCGCGATCCTGGATATCGATCGCACGGCCGGTTCCGCTGGTGATGGTGCCGGCATAGGCGAAAGCCGCGGTGCCGCCGGTGTTGGCGCTGCCGGCGCCGTCCCCGATTCGGATCGTGGCACTGCCGCCGCCGACCAGCGCGCCACCGCCGAAGTTGACCGTTCCGCCGGTAACGGTGTCGAGGATTACGGCGCTGCCGCTGCCGGCGCTCGTGTTCGTGGAAGCGAAGGTCATGCCGCCGGCGCCGACAGCGACGGTGTCCATGTTAACCGCCGCGCCGCTGCCGGTCGAAATCGTGTTGCCGGACCCCGTGACACTCACCGTGCCGCCGCCTGTGGCGCTGAAGCCGATGCCGCCTGTGGTGGTGATGGCAAGACCGCCATTGCTGAAGTTTATCGTCGCGCCCGTATTGGTCGCCAGGTCGACAGCGGTGTTGGTGCCGGTGGTCAATGTCTTGGTGGCACCGCTGAAGGTAAACGTGCCGCCCGTGTTGCTATGGACGAAGATGCCGTTGTCCAAGTCGCCACTGGCGGTAAGATTACCGGCCAGAGTGATCGCGCCGCCGGTGACCCCGGAGATATCGACGATCTTGCCGGCCAGGGTTTTGCCGACCGTACCATTGTAGGTGACGTTTGAAGTGCCGCCATTGACAAGGAAACCGACACCGCTCGGATTGGTGATCGAGGTGCCGGTGCCGAAGCCGAACGTGCCGCCCGACCCGGTCGTGATATCGACGCCAGCATCGCCGCCGGCGAGCGTCGTCGTGCCGTTAAAATTGTAGGTGCCGTCGGCATTGTCGAACTGCAGGCCGGTGCCGTTGGTTGCCGACAACGTGCCGGTCTGGAAGGTGATCGTTCCCGTGGTGTGGCCCGTAATGGCGACCAGCGCGAGATTGCCGCCCTGGGTGATGTTGCCGCTATAGGTGACGTTCGCCGCGCTTGTATCGACGTTGAAGGCCGTGCTGTTCGGGCTGGTGATAGAGGTGCCGGTGCCGAAGTTGAACGTGCCGCCCGAGTTGCTGATGATATTGATGGCGGCGGCCCCACCATTCAACGTCGTGGTGCCGTTGAAATTGTAGCTCCCGTCCGCATCGAGGAATTGCAGACCGGTGCCGTTGGTCGCCGACAGCGTGCCGGTGAAGGTCAGCGTGCCAGTATGGCCCGATGAGACCGAGACCAGGGCCGCGTTGCTCGTTTGGGTGATGTCGCCGCCATAGGTGGTGCTTACGGTGCCGCCGTCGACGCTGAACGCCGTGCCGCTGCCGCCGCTCAGCGTGCCGGTGCCGAGGCTGGCGGCGCCGGTGGCATTGACCAGGACGACACCGCTGCCGCCGCCGCCGGATGACGTCGAATCGAGCGCGATGTCGAGGGCGGCATTGGTGAGATTGATCGCCTGGCCGCTGGTGGAATTCACCGTCTCGCTGCCAGCGGTGGCGAGGATGTTGATCGTCCCGCCGGGGCCGGAAATGCCGGCGGCGGTGGTGGTGTCGATGGTCAGTCCGCCGCTGAAGCTGGTCGTGCCGCCGCCCTGGAACAGGCCGGCCCCGCTGGCGGTGTCGATGTTGGCGAGACCGCCGATGTTGAGCGTGCCGCTCTCCCAGCCGATGCCGCCGCCCGTCGAGGCGGTGTTGTTCACCGTCAGCGTGTTGAAATTGAAGGTGCCGGCGAGATTGCTGGCGCTGGAACTGATGCCGGCGCCCGTTGTGCCGGTGATGGTCGTCGCGCCCGTGACCGTGAAGGTGCCGGTGACGCCGTCGAAGATGACGCCGCTGGCGCCGCCGGTGGCGGTGACGCTGGCCACCGTCAAGTTTACGGTCAGCGGGTCGAGATTGAACGCCGCGCCATTGGTGGTATCGACCGTGCCGCCGCTGCTGTTCAGCGTGAATGTAGTGGCGGGCGGGCCCTTGGTGTCGACGAGCACGCCGGTGCCGCCATTGTTGGCAACGGTGAAGGTGCCGAGATCGAGCGTACCACTGGTGCCCGTGAGGCTCAGGCCGTTCCCCTGGACGCGCGCACCAGTGGTGCCGATGTCGAGCGTGCCGGCGCTGACGAAGCCGCCGGCGCCGTCGGAATCGAAACGGACATTGGTGAAGGCGATGCCGCCGCCGGTGCCGCCGGTCACCTTGTTGTTGGCAAACGACCTGATCGCGATCGAGTTCAGGTCCGGGTCGATGTTCTGTCCGACGAAGGACCCGGCCAGAGCGGAGCCGGTGGATGCCAGCGTATTGCCGTCGATCGACAGCAGAAGCGTGTTGGCCGCTGCGCCCGTCGCGGAGAAGTCGAGCGCGTTGCCGCCGGCAGTGATATCGTTGTTCCTGAGGAAGAAACTGGAGGCGGCCGACGCGTTGCCGAAGATGCCGGCGCCGGTGCCGGTATTGCGGATGATGAGGTTCTGGATGCCGCCGGTGAAGATGCCGCTGCCTGATGTCGCCAGGTCGATCACCGAAGTGGCGTTGTTGCTCTGCAGGATGGGCCGCAGCGTGTCGATACCGGCAGGCGCCGAGATGATCGGCGAGTTCTGCACCGTGGTGAAATGGAATGCAGCCGACGCGCCGCTGCTGGTGTCGACGCCGAGCTGCGAAACATCGATGGCCGCGTCGTTGTCCTTGAAGGCGAGCAGGACCTGTCCGTCATCGAGATCGAAGGTGGTGCCGCTCATGTCGATGGTCGACTGGCTGCCGTCGACGCTCTTGTCGATCAGCACGATGACATTGGCCGTGGACGTCTGAGCACTCGCGTAGCTGCCCGGATTGGCAAGGCTGCCGTCGCCGGTGCCCCCCTCGACGACATAGTAGATGTTAAACGATGACAGGTTGGAAATGTCGCCGGTGAAATTGACGTCGTTGAAATTGTAGTCGCCATTGGTCGGCAGGGTGTCGGTGGCGTGGATGACCTGGCCACCGGTGGTCGCGATCGTCGATTCGGCCAGGCCCGCGCCGTCGCCGAACACCAGCCTGGCGTTGGTGGCGCTGGAGAACTGGACGCCATAGCCGACATTGCCGATGGTCGAGGTCTGGCCCGCCGGATTGTTGTTGGCGGCGTCGCCGAGCTGGATCGTGCCGGTGCCGGTCGTGCCGGCCATGTCGATGCCGATCGTGCCGGCGAAGCTGCCGCCGTCGACGTCGAAATCGCCCGCCGTGATGGTGCTCGCGCCGAGCGAAGCGCCATTGAGATCGAGACCGATCGCGCTCGGGGCATTGAGGCCTATCTTCAGGCTATCGAAGTCCAACGTCGAGCCGAGCGTGCCCGAAATGTCGACGCCGCGCGAGGTGATGCCTTCCAGGTCGACCGCGCCGAGATCGAGCCCGCCGCCGCTGACATTGTTGAGCGAAACGCCGGTCGCCGCGCCATTGGCCGAAACCGAGCCGAAAGTGATGCCGCCCGCCCCGACGCTCGCGCCGTCGAGCTTGAGCGCGGTGCCTGTCGTGGTGGTGATGGTGTTGCCGGAGCCGCTGACGGTGACCGTGCCGGAGCCGGTGGTGCTGGCGATGAAGCCGGCGCCGCTGGTCGTGGTGATGACGAGACCGCCATTGGTGAAGGCCAGCGTGCCCTTGGTCTGAGGGTCCATTACGTATACAGGCGCTTTGACGATGGCATCGTTGGCGCCGGTGTCGAATTTCTTCGACGTGCCTGAGAAGGTGACTGTGCCGTTGGCGGAGCCGCCGATAGCGACACCTTTGCCGCCGCTGTGGTCGATGGTGCTCGAAATATCGTATATGCCATCGGCATGACCAAAGAAGTCGAAGGCTGTCGATGACGTGGTGGAATTGACTGACCCGCTCATGTTCAGACGGGTGCCGTCGCCGCTGGCGCTCAACACCGCGCCGGCACCGATCGTGATCGAACCGTTGTAGGTCAGCGTGGTAAAGGCCAGGTCATTGCCGCCGCCGAGGCTGAGGGCCGCAAGGGTGGTGTTTGTGATGCTGGCGCTGCCGTTGACGCCGACGTTTATGGTTCCGCCCTGCGAGCTCTGTCTGATGCCGAACTGGCCGCCATCGATGGTCAGGGCGGATCCCGCGACATTGGCGATGTTTATGGTGCCTACCTGAGGCCCACCAATGTCGAACCCGGTATAGCTGACGTCGAGATCGGTCGTGCCGGTGAAATTAACCTCGCCGGTGCCGCTCAGGCCGAACAGCGAGGCGCCTGTGTATCCGGTATCTCTCAGGCCGCCGATGTCGACGTCACCAGCGAGGACAGAGCCCCACAGGAAGACGCCGGCGCCATCGCTGTTGGATTTCGCCGAGATGCTGTCGAAGGTGACGCCATCGCTGCCCACATCGGCGAAGGATACGACCAACCCGTTGCCGTTTGAGGCGGCGATCGTGTTGCCGGCGCCGGACACGCTGACAGTACCACCATAGCCGGCGACGAAGCCTGTCCCGTCCGTCGTCGTTATGGCCAGGCCGCCCTGGGTGAAGTTGATCGTGCCGTTCGTGTTGGGCGCCGGCGTACCCGTCGGGAAATTGCCCAAGAGGCCGAGATTGACGCCGTCCGTCGCGCCCGAGCTGATCTGCTTGGTCGTGCCGGAGAAGGTGACCGTCGCCGCCGTGCCGTTGTCGATGCCGGCAACGACGACATTACCGCCGGCGGAGGTATTCACGGCGTCGGTCAGGTTGCCCGACAGCGTCACAGAACCGCCGGTCAATTCCTGGATCGAGACTGCCGCGCCGGTGCCGTTGCTGACGATGGCGCCGGCGTAGGATATGTTCGCGTTGCCGCCGCTCGCATTGGTGGCCGAGCCCACATTGAAGGCCGTGCCCGAACCGGTGTTGGTCAGCGTGCCGGTGCCGAAATTGAACGTGCCGCCGAGGTTCTGCAGGTCGATGCCGCTGCCGGAACCGAACGTCGCGCTGGTCGAGGCGAAATCGATGTTGCCGGTGATGCCGTCGAGGGCCACAGCCTGGGCGTTGGTGGCGTTGACCGTACCCGTCAGGACGTTGATCGTGCCGCCGCCGGTGGCGCTGAAGGCCGTGGCGCCGTTCGTGGAAATGCCCACATCGGTGAAGTTGATGGTTGTGCCGAGATTGCTGGTGAGCGAGACGCCGTTGCCGCCAACGGTCACCTTGTCCGTGAAATTGATCAGATTGCCGCCGTGATTGGCGATCGAGATGCCGCCGCCGGTCAGCGTGCCGGCCGGCCCGCCATTGGGCAAGGTGCCGCGCGTCACGGTGATATTGCCGGCGCCGCCGTTGACGTCGAGCAGCGTGCCGGCGACGTTGACGTTGTTGTTGGTGATCGACAAATTGGTGTCGAGGCCAGCGACCTTGAACGCCGTCTGGCCGGCGGCGACATTGCTGATTTTGACGCCTTCGATGACGATGCCGCCGGCATTGTTGAAGCTGCCGGCGCTCTGGTCGATGGTGAAGACCGAGCCACTGCCGCCGGTGAAGTCGAAGTCGGTGTTGCGCACCTGATTGCTGCCGAGCAGATGCAGGGTATCGCTGCCCGTGCTCCTGACCACGCCTGCGTCGCCGGTGACGTCGCCGCCGGTGGCGCCGAGATTGCCCTGCACGTTCACCGGCTGGATGGTGCCGGTCGTGGTGATGGCGTTGCCGTTGCCGAAGCCGGTGATCGACTGGCCGGAATCGAGCGTGAACGGCGTGCCGCTGAGATCGACCGTGCCAACGAAGGCAAAGGTCTGCGTGCCGACAATGGCATCGGCCTGGGCTACCGTGACCGTGGTAACAGCGGCGCTGAGCCCGTTCGTGCCGGCATTGATGACGCCACCCGTTTGCGAGACCATGATGACGCCGCCGACGGCGCTGGCCAGATTGGCGTTGCCGGTGAAGGCAACGTCGTCGAAATCGTAATTGCCGGTCGCGGCGAGGCCCACCGTGTTGACGGTGAAATTGCCCGCCGCCGCGGTGATCGTGGAATTGCGGCCGTTGGCGTCGGCGAATTCGCCGTCGCCGAAGGTGAAGTTGGCATTGGCGCTGGTCGCCGTCGTCTGGCCGGACGACAGGTCGACGCCGATGCCGGCGCCGGAGATCGACGACCCGGTCAGGAAGGTGATGGTGCGGTTGCCTGTCGTCGAGGACAGGTCGATGCCGCGCGAGCTCGCATCGTCATTTCCGGTGATGGTCGTCAGGCCGAAACCGGCCGTCGTGGCCGAGCCGGCGAAGTCGATGGCCTTCTGGTTGGCGCCGGCGCCCAGGCCGCTGACGGTGGTCGTGCCGAAATTCACGTTGTTGTTGGTGCCGCTGAAATTGATGCCGGCCATGTTGGCGGCCGCGCCCATGGTCACATTGGTCGTGCCGAAGCTCACCTGGCCGGCATTGCCGGAAATGTCGATGCCGTTGCCGCCAGCGCCGGTGATCGTGACCGCGCCGAAGGCCGCGCTGGCGGTGCTGGTGACGCTCGCGATCGAAAGGCCGTCGCCGGTCGCGCCGGTGATCGACAGCGTGCTGCTGACCTCGAATGTCGAGCCGCCGCCAAGACCGGTGATCGACGCGCCACCGCCGCCGGTCGCCGTCAGCGGACCCATGAAGCGGATCGCGGTGTCGGTGGGGGCGATCGTCTCCCCGATATCGAAGAGGCCGCCAGTGCCGGTCGAGGTGATGGAGCCGCCGAATGTGATCAGGCCGCCGGTGGTGCCGTCGATCCTGACGGCTTTCGCCGCGCTGCTCTGGCTGATCGTGCCGTCATAGGCGACGTCGGCCGACGAACTGCCGATAACGATCGCGCCGCCGCCGGTGTTGGCGATGGAGCTGGCCGCCCCGAAGGTCAGGCTTCCGCTCGAGCCGTTGAGGATCGCGATGCCGAGACCGCTGCCGCCTGATATGTCGAGATCGGCGAAATTGGCGGTGCCGTCGAAATTATTGACCAGCAGCGCGATGTTGCTGCCGCCGGCGATCGTGGTGGTGCCGGTGAAGTCGACCGTCGCGGATGTGTTGGCCAGCACGACGCCGTTCGGCACCGACCCCTGGATGGTCAGATCATTGACAGTGATCGCGCCCGACGCGCTGCCGAGGTAAAGCCCGATCACCCCGCCCAGGATCGTCACGCCGGTGCTGGTGAGACCGTTGATCGACGCCGTGCCGTCGATCGCCAGGAACGAGCTGTTGACGCTGAGGTTGGAGACGGTGTTGCCGCTGGCGAGGTCGATCGTGTTGCCGGCGCCGTTGTTCAGCGTCGCGCCGCCGAAGCCCGTCGGATCGCTCATCGTCGCGCCCGTGACGACCTCGGCGCCGGTGACGTTGGCGGGCGGCCCGCCCAGGCTGATGATGGGGCCGTTGGCGAAGGAGACCAGCGACTGGCCGCTGGCCAGCGTGAAACCGTCGGCATCGGTGTCGGTGGTCTGCACCGCCGCCGTCTTGACCAGCACGAAGGTCGTGTTGGCGTTGGTTGTCAGGTCGTCGGCGGCTGCGGCATCGATCAGGTTGGCGACGCTGGAACCGTCGCCGGTACCGGTGCTGGTCGAGCCGACGAAGACGACGTCGGCCGTGTCGAACAGTTGCGGTCCGACCAGGTGCGTGCCGTTGAGGGCATAGGTGCCGCTGCCGGCGAGCAGGCCGCGCATGTCGAGCGAGGCGATGACGCCTGATATCGACGCGCCGCCGGCCGCGCCGAACGAGAACGCCGTGTTGGCGGTGCTTCCGACCAGGCCGTTGGTGCCCATCTGGACGCCGGTGTCGACACCGGTGATGACGCCGCCGCCGATGCTCACCGAGCCGCCATTGGTGCCCGACAGGTCGATGCCGATCGAGGAGCCGCCGGAACTGCCGCTGATGTCGAGCGTGGCGGCGGTGAAGGTCGAGGTGCTGCCCGAGAGGTCGAGCGCGGTGGAGCAATTGCACAGGCCGGTGATATCGATGTCGTCGAAGCTGATATTGCCGTTGGTGCCGACGACGTCGATGCCGCTATCGAACGGCTGGTCGATGGTGACGGCGCCGCTGAACGAAACGGCGCCGGTGTTGTTTTCCAGCCAGATGCCGTCTCCGGGATCGGACATGTTGACCGGGCCGCTAAAGGTGATCGTGCCGGCGCTGCCGGTGGCGAGGATGCCCTGGTTGTCGATATGGGTCAGGGTGACCGGCCCGCCGAAGGTGACCGCGCCGCCGGAATTCTGGAGGTCGATGCCGACGCCGGTGATGTCCGAGATGTCGACGGCTCCGAAAGTGAAATCGGCGGTGCTGTCGAAGATGCCGAGGCCGCCGAGAGAGGCGTTGCTGACCGTCGTTGCGCCGGAAACGGCGAAGTTTCCGGATACGCCGATGAGTATGGCGCCGAACAGGCCGCCGTCCTGCGTCAGGCTAGTTAGCGTGACGTCGAGATTGGCGCCGAACATGGCGACCCCGCCACCGCCGTTGCCAGAGATCGCGCCGCCCGTGGTGCTGAATGTGCCGGCCGCAGAGAGAACGTTGACGCCGAAGTCGAAATTGTCGGATGCGTTCAGTGTCTGGAACGCGTAATTTCCGTCGCCGGTGATGGACAGGCCGCTGCCGCCATTGCCCGAAAGCCCCGTCGTGCCGTTGAAGGCATAGGTGCCGTCGCCGTCGATACGCAGGCCGTCGCCGCCATTGCCGGTCGAGCTCAAATTATTAGCCGTGACGTTGCTGGCGCCTTCGAACAGCAGCCCGTTCAGGCCGGCGCCGCTGACATTGACGCCGCCTATCGTCACGCCGGTGACGTTGTTGCCATGGATGCCGTTGCCGCCGGGATTGGCGTTCGAGAGGTTGAAGTCGAGCAGCGAGGTGTTGTTGGCCAGCGTGACCGTGTCCGCGCCGGCCGAACTGGTCAGCGTCGCCGCGCCGGCGGCGTCCGAGACGGCGCTGGCGTGCTCGACGTTGTCGCCCGTGACGTTGACCGGGATGCCGCCGAGCGAGAAGGTCCGCCCGTTGCCGAACGAGGCCAGCGTCTGCCCGGCGCTCAGCGAGAATCCATCGGCGTCGTCGATCGTGCCGCGATTGACCAGAACGAAGATCGCGGAGCCGTCGGTGTTGGCATCGGCTGTGGCGATCGAGGCGAGGTCGAGCAGCGAGGAGCCGGTGCCCGAGCCGGTCGCGGCGGCGCCGACGAAGATGACGTTCTGCTGGTCGAACAGTTGCGGGCCGCTGAAGGTGGTCGAACCGAAGGCGTAGTGGCCGAGCGTCTGGTTGAGGCCGCGCGCGTCGAGCGAGGCGGTGATGCCTGATATCGAACCGCCGCCGAAGCTGAATTCGGCATTGGCCGAATTGGCGAGCGAGCCGGCCTTGCCGAAGCGCACGCCGGTGTCGACGCCCGTGATCACACCGCCATCGGTAATGACGATCGTTGCCCCGCCCGAACTCGGCGAGGCGAGGTCGATGCCGATCGAGCCGGCCGCACTGGTGCCGGCGATGTTGAGCGACTGCGCGGTGAAGTTCGTATGGCTGCCGGAGAAGTCGAGGCCGGTGCCGACGCCGAGGCCGGAGATGACGATGTTGCCGGCCACAACCGCCGCGTTGACGCCGGCAAACGAGATGCCGTCGCCGGCGGGAGCGCTGATATCGATATCGCCGAAGCGGATCGCCGCCGGCGAATCGGAAATGGCGATCGCCGGCCCTGACGTGTTCGAAACGGTAGTGCTGCCGTTGACGGTGAAGCTGCCCGCCACCTGATCGAGCACGACGCCCGACGTGCCGCCGCTCTGAGTAATCGAATCCAGCACAACATGCGCGGTGATCGGATCGATGAAGACGCCGACGCCGCCATTGCCCGACACGGTGCCGCCGATAGTGGTGAAGCTGCCTGATGTCGAGGTGCCCTGAACGGTTATGCCGCGGTCGGCATTGTCCTTCGCGTTGAGCGTCGCGAATGTATAGGTGCCATGGCCGCTGGCATCGAGCCCGTCGTCACCATTGCCCTGCAGCAGCGTCGTGCCGGCGAAATTGTAGGTGCCGTCGCCTTCGATGTGCAGGCCGTCGAGGCCGTTGCCGGTTGCGGTGAAATTGGAACCGGTGATGCCGGTCGAGGTGCCGGTGAAGGCGGCGCCGTTGCCGCCGCCGCCTGTCACCGTGACATTGGTCAGCGCGGCGCCGGTGATGTTGTTGCCGAAGATGCCGTCGGCGCCGCCGGTGATGGTGATGCCGTTCAGCGTGTCGCCGTTGCCGAGCGTGATCACGTTGTTGGCGACGTCGGTGCCCTGGATGGTGCCGTCGCTGCCGCCCAGATTGAAGGTGCCGGTGCCGCCGCCGAACAGCTTCGCGGTGACGCTTTGGCCGCTGCCGATGACGGTCTGGCCGTCTGCGAGCGTCGTGCCGGTGGTGGTGATGTTGCCATTGCCGCCCAGCGCCACCACGAAACCGCCCGCGCCTGCCTTGGTCACCGCGTCGTCCAGCGTCGTCGGATCGGCCAGCGTGCCGGCGCCGGCCAGGCCGCCATCGGCGTAGTAGAACTTGCCGAAGGCGGCATTGGTGGCGGCGTTGATGGCGACGCGGGTCGTCGAGCCGCCGGGCAGCTCCTGGCTCTGAATCCTGACGCCGATGTCGCCGCGCACCCGCTCGTTGACGCGCTTGCGCAGGCCTTCGCTGACCGGATAGACCGGCTCCGGCCCGCTGTCCGCGCCGCCTTGGCCGGGATTGAACGGGATGCTCAGGCGCACGCTGCCGGCGAACTGGGTGTCGTCGCGATTGTCGTTGCGCACCTCGCCGGTGAAGGTCAGCGCCGTTCCGGTGCCGAAGACATCGCCGATCTCATATTCGATGCCGGCCTTGACCCCGGTGACGCCGCGGTCATCGCCATGCGGATCCTCGAAATGATAGCCGCCTATGTCGAGCCGCAGCGAATGCTTGTCGGGAAGGTTGAGCGGCACCCGCGCGCCGACCTCGCCCTCGATGCCCCAGGCCGCGTAGTCGCGATGGTCGAGCACCGAGATCTGCTCGATCAACTGGTTCGAGACCATCGACAGGGTCGAGGATACCGAATGGTCCGTCGTGTCGCCCTTGATCGGCACGAAGACGTTCACATGCGCGTCGAAATGCGGGGTGATGGCCTCGGCCCCGAGCGTGGCTGACGTGAATTGGTTGGAGTTGTAGTTCTCGACATTGAGATAGGCGTAGCCGCCGAGCATCAGGTCGGGATTGACGATGCGGCGAATGCCCAGGCCGACGTCCTGGCCGAACGCGTCCTTGAAATCGTGCTTGGCCCTGACGTCCAGGAACAGCACCGATTCGGCGGTCTGCTTGATCGGGATGAAGCCTTCGAGCGCGGCGTTGCCGCCATTGTTGTCGGCGCCGACGATAGCGCGTATCTGCGGCTGCCAGAGGGCGTCCTCGCCATAGGCGGCCACGCCTGACAACGCCAGCGCCAGCGTCGAAAGCGCCGTCGTCTTCCAGAGATGCCTTGCAAAGCGCGAACGACCATAGGCCACAGGCACGCGGAAATCCTCCCCGCGCGCTGCCATGCCCCCAACCTGCCGAGACGTCTCGGTAGTTCCCATCCCTGGCCGCCCTTTGGGGACTGCTCGCCCCGCACCAATTCTTGCGCGAATTCTATTGTATGGCGAGTCCCCAACGTCGTGACTGCTGTTGTTGCGCCGTAAAGTTCTTACCTGTGACAATACCGCAACAGTAATTTTGCCGGCTCTCCACGCCGGGGTGCGGCTTCCGGAACAGTCAGGAGTATTGTATCAAGCCGCCGGCAGGAAAATACCTGTCGTTTCGAGAAAAATGCGGGGCATGAAAGAACATGGCAGCCATTTTAGCGCGTGCTAATCTGTTAAATCTGACCGCGACACTGGGCGCCCTGGGGCTGATCGCATCGGTCGCCGCGCCGGCGCTTGCCGAGGACGCCAAGCCGGCGCAGCCCCCGCCCGCTCAATCCAAGCCGGCCGACGCCAATCCATGGGCGGTGAACTGTTCAAGCGGCGCGGCGAACAGCGAGCTCCAGTGCCAGGTTTCGCAGAACCTGACCGAGGCCAAGACCGGACAGCGCGTGCTGACCGTGACCGTGCGCCGCGACAACGGCAATGGCTCCCTCGCCATGCTGCTCGCCCTGCCGCACGGGCTGTTCCTGCCCTCCGGCGCCAGCTACCAGATCGATCAGGGCCAGAAGACGACGATCGCCATCCAGACCAGCGACCAGAACGGCGCCTATGCCGCCACGCCGCTGCCGCCGGAGCTGATCAAGGCGATGAAATCGGGAACCAATCTCAACATCGGCATGGAATCGGTGACCCGCAAGCCGGTCACCATCCCGGTTTCGCTGGCCGGCTTCACCGCCGCCCTCGCCAAGCTGGAATCGATCAAGTAGGCCGCCGGCGCCGGCTTCGTTGTCATCCCGGCCCGGCAGGACCTGCCGATCGGCGTCGTCGTCGCGGATTTCAATGCCGCGCAGCTGCGGATCGCCGCGCCCGAAGCGGTCGTGCGTTCGCACCCGATCTGGATCGAATCCGCGCCGGTCGAGACGGCAGCCCAAGGCCTTCCCCTGGCGGAGCGTATCGAGGCCGGCCTTGTCTCGCTTGGCCGCGCGCCGGATTTCGCGCGGCCCGCCACCCTCGATCTCGCCGGCTCGGTACGCCAGCTGCAAGCCTTGCTTGCCGAATTCGGACTGGAGCGCGCAACGTTCGGCATCGACCTCGACTTTGTTCCGGCCGCCGATTTCGCGGCCATGCAGGCGCTGCTGCCGCAGTGCCGGATGGTCGACGGCTCGCCAGTGCTGGATCGGCTGCGGGCGATCAAGTCGCAACGCGAGATCGAGCTCCTGCAACAAGGCATCATCCTGTCGGAAGCCGGGCTGGAGCGGCTGCAGGTCGATGCGATGGCCGGCATGCGGCCGGCCCATCTCGTCGCGCTCTACCGGCAAGGTGTTTCCGACGCTGCGACTGGGCTGTCCCATCCGGTGGCGACGGCGGAATATGTGACGCTCGGCGCCCGGGCCAAGGGCGCTGACGCCAAGGCCATACCAGGCGATCCGCTGAAATGCGACATGGTCTGCACGGTCGGCGGCTACGCCTCCGACATGTCGCGCAACTACACCTTCGGACCGCCTTCCGCCGATCAGGCAGGACTGCACGCTATCGCCGAGCGCGCCTTCGAGGACGGGTTGGCGGCACTCATGCCGGGAAATTCGCTCGGCCATGTGCACCGCGTCGCCACCGACAGCCTGGCGCGGCAAGGCCTGCGCTCCTGGCGCCGCGGCCATTTCGGCCACGGTGTCGGGCAGTCTGTATTCTCGGAGCAATGGCCGTTCATCGCGGCCGACAGCGATGTCCTGGTCGAAGCCGGCATGGTGCTGGCCTTCGAGATTCCGCTCTACATCGACGGGTTGGCGAGCTTCAATCTGGAGGATCAGTTCCTGATCACGCCGGACGGGCCCGTCGCCATGAATCGGCTGCCGAGGCGGCTGGAGAGGATTGGATAGCGGGGGCGCCGTAGAATGCGACGGGGGTATTGGCTCCCTCCATTCCGCGCACCTAGCCGCTCACCGGCGGCCTTCTATCCCTCCACGGCATCTCCCGTTCGAGCTGCGCCGACGCTGCCAGCACGGTCGCCTCATCGCCATAGCGGCCGACGAGCTGCACCCCGATCGGCACGCCGTCCTTCGACCAGCCGAGCGGCAGGGAGATCGCCGGCTGGCCTGAGATGTTGAAGGGGAAGGCGAACGCCGCATCCGTCCATTTGGCGTTGTAGCGGTCGATGTCGGTCTCCGACATGTCGTAATGACCGAACGGACGCGGCAGTTGCGTCAGCGTCGGGGTGACGAAGAGATTGTAGGGCGAAAGGTCGCCGACGATGTCGCGGCCGACCTGCCTGAGCTGCTCGACATCGGAGATGTGCCTGACGCCGCTGATGGCGCGGCCGCGTTCGATGACCGCCCAGGTCACGGGCTCAACATCACCCGATGTCACCGGTCGGCCGATCACGGTTTCATGGTAGTCGAATGTCGCGGCCGTCTGCACGCAGGTCATGTTGGTGTAGGTTGCCCACACGGAATCCGCGTCGAGCGGCATGTCGTGTTCCTCGACATCATGGCCCAGCCGCTCAAGCCCCGCGACGGTCGCCAGCACCGCCGCCTTCACTTCGGCGTCGATGGCCGTGCCGTTGGGCGGAGTGACGGTGAAGCCGATGCGCAGCTTCTTCGGCGCCTGGGCCGACAGGCTGAGCCAGGAGGCGTCGGGGACCGGCGGCGTATAGGGATCGCCGGGCAGCGCGCCGGATACCGCGTCGAGATAGGCCGCCGTGTCGCGCACGCTGCGCGAGCAGCAGAGAAAGTACGCGCCGCCATACCAATAGTCGCCGAACGGCGCCAGGCTGACGCGTCCGCGCGACGGCTTCAGCCCGACGATGCCGCAGCAGGAGGCCGGAATGCGGATCGAGCCGGCGCCGTCGCTGGCTTCCGCGATCGGCACCATGCGCGAAGCTACGGCCGCCGCCGCGCCGCCGCTCGAGCCGCCCGGCGTGATGCCTTCCTTCCACGGGTTCTTCGTCGTGCCGTAGAGTTTTGGCTCCGTCGTGATCGACCAGCCGTTTTCGGGCGCGTTCGACTTGCCGACCAGCACCAGCCCGGCCGCCTTCATGCGGCGGACCACTTCGGTGTCGAAATCGGCGACCACGTCTTTCAGATAGAAGCAGGAATTGGTGTTCGGCGCGCCGGTCCAGGACGAGGCCAGTTCCTTGAGCAGGAACGGCACGCCGGCAAAGGGAGCGTTCTTGTCGACCGTCTGCGCCTGGGCACGCGCCATGTCATAGAGGCGATGGATGACCGCGTTGAGCGCCGGGTTGAGCTTCTCGACTAACGTGATCGCCGCTTCGACCAGTTCCGCAGGTGAAACCTCGCCCCGATGCACCAAGTCAGCAAGATCCAGCGCATCGGAGTTCGCATAGGTTTTCAGCAGGCTGTCGGTGACCATGTCTCTCCTCCCGGTTTTGTGCCTTGCGCCGCCGCCCGAGCTATCGCTTCGGGCCAACGTTGGCGCCGCCCCTCAGCCGCCTGCCGGCACCTTCTCCCCGTAACGACGGGGAGAAGGAAAGCGCTCTGATGCTACCGACCCGCCTCCCGTTCTTCTCGGGAGAGGGCTGAGTGAGGGGCGGCGCCGACCTGAACTGCTGCCCCCAGCAGCGCGCTTGTCTCACGTCAGCTCGACGGTGCGCCCCAATTCGATGCTCTGTTCGGCGGCGAGCACGATGCGCAGGCTGTTGACGGCGGCGTCCATCTGCTCGGTCAGATCGAGATCCTCGCGGATGGCGCGCAGGAAGAAGGCCTGCTCGCGGTCGCAGAGTTCCTGGTGGCCGGGCTCGTCCTCCATGCTGACGATCTCGTCGGGTTTCGAAAAGTTCTTGTCGGCGTCGACCGCCGCATAATGGATCTTCAGCGCGTCGGTCTTTGTGTGGCGGTCGATGTCGGCCGAGTTCGAGACCTCCGCCGCTTCCGCTGCGCTGCTCGCCTGCTGGCCGGCGACGATCGATACCGCGCCCTTGGGGCCGACCACGTCCTTCACGAAATAGGCCGTCTCGCTCATCATCGGGCCCCAGCCTGCCTCGTACCAGCCGACAGAACCGTCATCGAAGGTGACGTGGAGGTGGCCGTAATTCTGCTTGTCGGCTTCCGCCCAGAGCTTGGCGCCGATGCCGTGCACGCGCACCGGCCTGGCGCCGGTGAGCTGGCACATGACATCGACATAGTGGACGCCGCAATCCACGATCGGGATCAGCGAATCGATCAGGTTCTTGTGCCAGTGCCAAGCGCTGCCGCTGCTCTGCTGGTTGAGGTTGAGGCGCATCACCAGCGGCTTGCCCAGCGTCTTGCCGACCTCAATGAACTTGATCCAGGATGGATGCACTCGCAGGATATAGCCGAGCACCAGCTTGCGGTTCCTGGCACGCGCGGCCGCCACCACCTTCTCGGCATCCTCGATGTTGGTGGCGAGCGGCTTTTCCATGAACACGTGGCAGTTGGCCGCTATCGCCTTCAGCGCGTATTCGGCATGGGTGTTGGGCCAGCTGTTGATCGACACGGCGTCGGGCCTGGTCTCCTTCAGCGCGAGGTCGAAATCCTCGTAGAGCGGATAGCCGGCAAGTTCGGCGGGGATTTTCTTGTTGCTCTTGATCGAGCGGCTCATGATGCCGACGATCTCGAAGCCGTCGGAGCGATGATAGGCGCTGGCGTGCGAGGCGCCCATATTGCCGAGACCCACGACCAGCACTTTTACCTTATCGGCCAAATCAGCCTCCCAATTCTTGATTGAATCGCGAGCGGCAAAGCTCTTGCCGCCGATCTCGGTCATCGAGGCTTGCGCCACGCCTCATCCGCCGGCCGGCACCTTCTCCCCGTGTAGTGATGGGGAGAAGGGAGACGGCCGCAACTTCCGCGCCTTTTCTTGAGACGCGGGAGACTGGCGAAGCCATCGACGACAGCGTCTTTCTCCGTCACTATACGGGGAGAAATGCCCGGCAGGGCAACGGCGCCGGCGCAGCCATGCCTTGCCCCTACTTCACCGCCGAATCGAACAGATGCGCCTTGATCTTCTCGACATCGAGCGCGGCAAAGCCCTCCGACAGCTTGACGCCGTCGGCATCGGCCTTGACCTTGGCCTTGTCGAAGTCGTTGGCCGCGGGAATGAGATCGTTGGTGCAGACATCCTCGGCCTTCACCGGATTGGTGATCTGGCCGATCTTGTGGATCTCGTCGAAGAAGCCTTGCCAGCTCGCCATGTCGTGCGAGCCCCAGCCGCCGCGTTTGTCCATGTCGCCGCGGAAGACGTTGATCTGCTGCAGGATCGATGTGGTGCCGAGCTCCGGCCCGAGGTTCTTGGCCAATGTCGGGAACTGCTCGAACACAGCTTCGACCGCCGCGCGCGGGTTCTGGTAGCCGAATTCGAGCCCCATCGCCCAGCCGCGCAGATATTTTTCCAGGAACGCCTTCTTGTCGGGATCTTCCAGATCGGCGGTGCGCACGACGAAAGTGTTGGCGGGCAGCTTCGAGTTCTTCACGCCTAGCCAATATTCGAAGTCGAGGCCCTTGGCGATCCATTCGGCGCGCAGCCCCTCCCACGACAAGGCCGCGTCGCCCTGGCCGCCGGCGAGCGCCGTGCCCCAGGTCGGCCAACCAGCCTCGACATATTTGACCTTCTTGATGTCGACGCCTTGCGCGGCGAGCAGCGGATCAGTGATCGACTGCCAGGCGGCGGAACCGAGCAGGATGGTCTTGCCTTCCAGCTTCTTCAGGTCGTTCGTGCCCTCGCCCTTGCGGAAGGCGATGGAGAACGTGTCGCGCGCGCCCATGTGGAACACCGACTTCAGCTTCATGCCGTTCTGGATGGCGAAGGAGAACACGCCGGGCGAGGGAAAGCCCATATCGGCCTGGCCGACATCGACGAACTTCACCGTCGCCGTGCCGTCCGACGGGCCCGGCTGCATGTCGGTGTCGAGCCCGTCGAAATAGCCTGCCTTCTTGGCTGCCCAATAGGGATAGTCGTCGAGCACTTCGAGCGTGCCGCGCGGCGAGATCCAGGTGAATTTTCCATAGGCCGCCGCCCTGGCCTTCAAGCCCGATGCACCGAGCGCGGTGGCGGTCACGACGCCGGCCGCGGTCACCTGCAGGAAGGTGCGGCGGGTGATGCCCGTTCTTGTCGCCGTCTGGAATGAGTTTTCGTTAGTCATGGCATTCCCCTTTTGTTGATTGCCCTTTTTATTGATCGATGGCTGTCGCTCCCGGGCGATCATGATCGCGCTCAAGCCTCCCAGCTCGCCCATTTCTTGCCGATCAGGAAGAACAGCACGTAGATCAGGATGCCGAGCGTCGACAGGATCAGCACCACGGCGAAGAATTGCGGCATCTGGATCATCGACGAATAGGTGGTGAGCCGGTTGCCGAGGCCGAAGCCGCCGCCGACCATCTCGGCGCCGACGGCGGTCAGCAGGCCGAAGATGGCGCCGATCATCAGCCCGACCAGGATCATCGGCAGCGCCATCGGCGCGCGGATCTTCCAGAATATCTGCAAGGTGCTGGCGCCATAGGAGCGCGCCAGCGCGATCTTGGCGCTGTCGACGCGGCGGAAACCGGTGGCGGCGTTGATCATCACCATCGGCCCGGCGGCCAGCGCCACAGCGATGATGCGCGGCGTGTAACCGAAGCCGAAGCGCAGGATCAAAAGCGGCACCAGCGCCAGCATCGGCGTGGTGACGAGCAGCAATATGTAGGGCGCTACGATCTTCTCGGCGAAAGGGAACTGGGTGATGACGGCGGCCAGCACCAGGCCGACGACGGCGCCGATGGCGAAGCCGGAAACCAGCTCGACCAGCGTATAGCCGAGATGCGGCGCGATCAGCGGGAATTCGTCGAACAGCGCGTAGGCGATCGAGCTTGGCGGCGGCATGATGTAGAGCGGCACGTGGAACAGGCGCAGCGCCAATTCGATGCCGCCGATGATGATCACGGCGACAGCGATGATCGCCGCCACCTCCTTGCCCGACTTGATGCCGGGGCCGCTGGCGAAGGCCGAGAGATTGGTCAGGCTGACGTCCTGCCCATCGCCGGATTTGGCACCCGATTTGGACTTCGAGAATTCCGGGATGGCGTCGCTCACGGCCTGATCCTCACGATCTCGGCGCCGACGCGTTCCTGCTCCGGCGCCTTCGGCCTGACGCGCTCGCCGACGATGTCCATCTTGATCCGGTTGGTGAGGTCGAACACCTCTTTCGTCGCCATGATCTCCAGCGAACGCGGCCGCACGAACGGCACGCGATATTCCCTGGCGACGCGGCCGGGCCGGGCGCTCAGCACCACCACGCGGTCGGAGAGAAAAATCGCTTCCTCAATCGAGTGGGTGATGAAGACGATGGTGGTCTTGGTGTCGAGCCAGATCTCCTCGACGAGACGGTTCATCTCCTCGCGGGTGAAACTGTCGAGCGCGCCGAACGGCTCGTCCATCAAAAGCACGGAGGGTTTTGGCGCCAGCGCCCGCACGATCGCGGCCCGCTGCTGCATGCCGCCCGAAAGCTCGCGCGGGAACTTGCCGCCGAAACCGTCGAGCCCGACGCGGTGGAGCAGATGCGCGATCCAGGCGCGGTCCGGCTTCTCGCCCTTGATCTCGAAGGGGAAGCGGATATTGGCATCGAGGTTGCGCCAGGGCAGCAGGTTCGCTTCCTGGAACACGATGCCGATGTCGGGATGCGGGCCGGTGATCTTGACGCCGTCGAGCCGGATCTCGCCGCCGGTCAGGCTGTGCAAGCCCGACATCGACCACAAAAGCGTGGTCTTGCCGCAGCCGGAAGGGCCGACGATCGAGACGATTTCATTGGCGTGGACGTCGAGGCTGCAGCGGTCCAGCGCCAGGAGGTCGCCGGATGCCGTGTGATAGATCTTGGTCGCTGCCTGCACACCAAGCTTCGGCGCTGTTGCTTCGCCCGCGTTCATCCGCCCCTCGGAGAGTGCGTCCAATCGACTGCCAAAAATCAGTCTGTAACTATCCTACTTTGGTGTCAAGCGAAGAGCGCGACCGTTCCGCCGTTGAGGGCCGCCTATTCCTCTATATGTCTGCTTTCATTGTTTTTTCTTTGTCTTGAAATGCGTGTTGCTTTCCTACATACTCGGCAAAAGCGACGCCGGGAGGCGGATGGCGCCGACCGGTAAAGCGGGCGGCATGCCGCAGCGGCACGCAGCAGTTGCAGCGGGTCGCGCGCATGGAACGACAGCGTGCAAGCATGGTAAGAGGTCGACAAGGGACCAGGGAAGACCACTTCATGACCGAAGCTGACAGCCGGGAAGGCCTGATGACGGACGGCGAGGCGGACGGGCGCGAGCCTGTCCGGCGGATTCCCGACATCATCTCGCTGGTCAAGGATTCCTATGCCGAGCTGCGTCCGGCCGAGCGCCGCGTCGCCGACGTCGTGCTCGACGACGTCAAATACGCGGTCGATGCCTCCAATGCCGCCCTTGCCCAGCGTGCCGGCGTCAGCGAACCGACGGTGACCCGCTTCTGCCGCGCCATCGGCTGCGAGGGCGTGCGTGATTTCAAGCTGAAGCTGGCGCAGAGCCTGGTCGTCGGCGCGCTTTATCTGGACACCTCGCCGGCCAGGGAGAGCGACACCGGCATGCCGTTCTGGAACGCCGTTTTCGGCGAAGCGCGGCGGGCGCTGCAGGAGGCCGAACGGCAGCTCGACCCGGTCCAGCTGCAGAAGGCCGCCGAGCTGATCGCCAAGGCGCGCCAGGTCACCGTGTTCGGACTGGGCGGCAGCTCTTCGGCGCTGGCCCAGGAAACGCAATACCGGCTGTTTCGCTACGGCATATCGATCAGCGCGCAATGCGACCCCTATCTGATGCGCATGACGGCCTCGACCTTGAAACCAGGCGACCTGGTGATCGCCATTTCGGCGACGGGCCGCACGCGTGAGGTGATCGAGGCGGTCGAACTCGCCAAGCACTACCGCGCCAACGCCATCTGCGTGACGGCGCCCGATACCGAGCTCGCCCGCGTCGGCGACGTCAGGCTGACCGTGGCGGTGCCGGAATATCCCGATACGCTGAAGCCGACGGCATCGCGCTTCGCCTTCCTGGCCATGATCGACCTCATGGCGGTGGCTGCCGCCTACAAGCTCGACGGCTCGGCCCGCGAAACGGTGCGCCGCATCAAGTACAACGCCCAGATCCACCGGACGGGGAAGGAAATGGAGCCGCTCGGGGATTGAGGCGCATTTTTCCTTCTCCCCTTGTGGGAGAAGGTGGATCGGCGCGCAGCGCCGAGACGGTTGAGGGGTGTTCCAGCGGAGTGAGGCGTTGGCATTCCCTGGAGCACCCCTCATCCGACCTCGCTGCGCGAGGCCACCTTCTCCCACAAGGGGAGAAGGAAAAGACGGGCGGCGCTGACTTGAGAAGTAAAGAGGGAAAGAGAAAAATGCTCGAAATGGCACCGACGAAACAGGCAGCCGCATGGCTCGCATCCCTGTCGCAAGCGCTCGAAGCCGGCAATGCTCCCGCCGCGGCCAACCTGTTCGTCGACGATTGCTACTGGCGCGACCTCCTGACCTTCACCTGGAACGTCACCACGATGGAAGGCCGCGACGCAATCGCCGACATGCTGAAGGCGACGCTGGCGACAACCAAGCCCTCCGCATGGCAGCTCACTGGCGAAGCCACCTCGGACGAAGGCATCATCGAGGCCTGGTTCACCTTCGAGACCGCTGTGGCCTCGGGCCAGGGCATCATGCGCCTGCGCGACGGCCGCTGCCGGACATTGTTCACGGCAATGACCGACCTCAAAGGATTCGAGGAGCGCAAGGGCGCGGCGCGGCCGCTGGGCGTGCGCCACAAGGCCGACCCGGAGCGCGAGACCTGGTCGGAGGCGCGGGCGCGCGAGATCCGCGAGCTCGGCGCTTCGGAGCAGCCCTATTGCCTGGTCATCGGCGGCGGCCAGGGCGGCATCATGCTGGGCGCGCGGCTCAGGCAGCTCGGCGTGCCCTCGATCGTCATCGAGAAGAATGCCCGGCCGGGCGATTCCTGGCGCAAGCGCTATCGCACCCTCGTGCTGCACGATCCGGTCTGGTACGACCATCTGCCTTACATCCCGTTTCCCGACAATTGGCCGGTCTTCACGCCCAAGGACAAGATGGGCGACTGGCTGGAAATGTACACGCGCGTCATGGAGCTCAACTATTGGGTCGCCACCAGATGCGTCAGCGCCAGCTATGACGAGGTCGAGAAGGTCTGGACCGTGGTCGTGGACCGCGTCGGCCAGCACATCACGCTGAAGCCGAAGCACATCGTTTTCGCCACCGGCGCCTATGGTCCGGCGCGGCCGATCGACCTGCCCGGCGCCGATCGGTTCAAGGGCGAGATCCTGCATTCCAGCCAGTATTCCAGCGGCGAGAAATTCCGCGGCAAAAAGGTCGCCGTCATCGGCGCGGCGAGCTCCGGGCACGACGTCTGCGTCGATCTCTGGGAAAGCGGCGCCGAGGTCACCATGATCCAGCGTTCGCCGACAACCGTGGTCAAGTCGGACACGCTGATGGAAGTCGGCTTCGAGATCTTTTCGGAGAACGCGCTGGCGCGCGGCATCACCACCGAAAAGGCCGACATGATCGTCGCCTCGACGCCCTTCGCGCTGGTGCCCAAGGGCCAGCGGGCGCTCTACGACATCATCCGCGCACGCGATGCGGCTTTTTACGAGCGGCTTGGCGCCGCCGGGTTCGCCCTCGACTTCGGCGACGACGAGACCGGCCTGCTGATGAAGGCCTACCGAACCGGCTCCGGCTACTACATCGATGTCGGCGCTTCGGACCTGATCATCGACGGCAAGATCGGCATCCGCAGCGGTGTGGCGATCAAGTCGCTCACGCCTGGCGGCATCCTGGTCGAGGACGGCAGCGAGCTTGAAGCCGACGCCATCATCGCCTGCACCGGCTATCAGTCGATGAACGAGACCGTGGCGCAAATCGTCTCGCGCGAGGTCGCCGACAAGGTCGGCCCGTGCTGGGGCCTCGGCTCCGGCGTCAAGGGCGACCCCGGGCCATGGCAGGGCGAATTGCGCAACATGTGGAAACCGACGGCGCAGGAGGCGCTGTGGTTCCACGGCGGCAATCTGGCGCTGTCGCGCTTCTATTCGAAATATGTGGCGCTGCAGATCAAGGCGCGGATGGAGGGAATTGCGACGCCGGTTTACGGGGCGGTCAGCAACGCACAGCGGTGACGTTCTATCTCCCCCACGAGAGGGGAGATTGGCCAATCATCGCCCGAAATGCCTCGCCGCCACCTCGACATGCGTATGCGGGGCATGCGCCTCGAAACGCTCGGTGTCGCCGATATCGTTCACTGTCTCGTTCGGCCACCAGGCGCCGCCGATCGCGATGCCTTCGCAGACCAGCCGCTGGTCGGCGGCCAGCGAGGCGCCGACCGCATCGACGAAGGTGAAGCGGCCGGAGTGCTGCCGCAGCAGCGCGACGTCGCCGGCGGTTCCGACCTTGAGCGTGCCCAGATCAGGCCGAGCGATCGCCTGCGCCGGCGCTTGCGTGGCGGCGCGCAACACCTCGACCAGCGGCATGCCGAGCGCCAGCAGCTTCGACATGCACACCAATATGTCGAAGGCAGGACCGTCGACGCAGTAGAGATGCACGTCGCTCGAGATGACGTCGGGCGCCAGCCCTTCGGCCAGCATGGCGCGGGCGACCTCGAAGTCGAACGAGCCCATGCCGTGGCCGAGATCGAAGATGACGCCGCGCTCGCGCGCCAGCCGCATGTCGGGCCGCACCGCGCCGGAGGCGAAGACCGGTGCATTGGGAAACGGCCGGAAGCAATGAGTGAGAATGTCGCCGCGGCGCAGGCGCGGCAGCACTTCCGAGCGCCCGGGCGGGGGTTCGTCTATGTGCGCCATCAGCGGCAGACCGGATTTGTCGGCCGCCTCCAGCGCCAGATCGACCGGCGCGATGCCGCTGGCACCGCCGGCATGCTTGCCGGAGCGGACCTTGACGCCGACGACGACGTCGGCGTGCTCGCGCACCGCCGCCACCACCTCGCGCGGTTCGCAGAGCCTGAGATCGCTGCACTCGCCGACCGACACTGTCTGCGAGAAGCCGAAAATGCCGGCGAAGGAGATGTTGACATAGGCCAGGATGCGCACCTTCGAGCGCTCCATGACATGACGGCGAAAGCCGAGGAAATTGCCGGCGCCGGCACTGCCGGCATCGATGAAGGTGGTGGTGCCGCTCTTGGCCGCCAGCTGGTCGGCATCGACGCCGAGCGAGGTGCCGCCCCAATAGACGTGGCTATGCAGGTCGACGAGGCCCGGCGCGACGATGCGGCCCCTGGCATCGATGACGCGGGCCGCGCGGTCGGCGGGAATGTCGGCATCGATGGCGGCGATGCGGCCATCGGCGATGGCGAGATCGCGCGGCGCGTCGAGCCCGGCCGCCGGATCGATCAGCCGCCCGCCCTTGAACAGAAGATCAAATTGCATCGGGCGCGCCTCTTCGCTTCGTTCCATCCTCGCCGACGGCCGTCAGAGCGGCCGGTAGGCGACGGCTTCCACTTCGATCTTGATGTCGATCATCAGCCGCGATTCGACCGTGGTGCGGGCCGGCGGGTTCTTCGGGAAATGCCTGGCATAGACGGTGTTGAAGGCACCGAAGTCGCGCGCGTCCTCCAGCCAGACGGTGGTCTTGACGACATCGTCCATGGTGCAGCCGGCCAGCGCCAGCGCCGCCTTGACGTTGGAAAGCACCTGCTCTGTCTGTTCCGCTATGCCGCCCTTGACGACGATGCCGTCGCCGCCGACCGGCACCTGGCCCGAGACATAGACGAAGTCGCCGGCCCGCACCGCGGGTGACAGCGGGACATGCGATGTTCCAAAACATTGTTTGGGCAAGAGCGGACCTCCTCTGATGATATGGCGGGACACTATGGGAGCGCCCGCCTCGGCCGAGATTTACCCCGATCGAGGCGATCCCGATAGAGGCCTTGTTGGAAAGCAACATTCTTGGAAATCCACGTTGCTTTATTACAGAAGCGCTTGCATCGTGCGCTCGCCGGCCGGGCTCCAAGCCATTCGGGCCGGGCGCATTTCCAGAGCGGAGAACCTAGAATGACCTTCGACAAGAATCCGTTTCCATCCGGCGATGCCGACCGCCACGCGCTTTGGGAGATGCTGGTGCGGCGCGACATCGATGCCTTCATTGGCCAGGACTGGCCCATGGTCGAGGATGATTTCGTCGCCGAAAGCTTCTTCGGCATGCACGCGCATTTTCTTGCCAACGCCGACGCCTGGCGGCTGCAATTCCCCAGGCTGGAGATCTACCGCGACGAGTGGCTGCGCCAGGCCAAGGAAACGGCGGCGACCAAATTCGCCGAGCCGCTGCGCGAGGCGCTGTTCCGCGTCACCAACCTGCGCGACATCGATGTCGACGGCGACCGCGCGGTGCTGCACAAGAAATTCGACGGCACCGTCGCCAAGGCGGATGGCGGCGTCGACAGGCTGAAATGGCAGACGCTGTATTTCTGCAGGAAGGTCGGCGGCAGCTGGAAGATCGCGGGCTTCGTCGGCTACATGCCCTATCCGCTGGGAGGCTGAGGCGGGCGTATTCATCCGGATCGCCTGTGGGCCGAGTGCTTTAGCGATCGATCCGCGTCGACAGGATGATCGACGACGACGTCCGTTCGACCCCTTCGAGGGCGCCGATCTGGTCGAGCAGCGTGTCCAGGTCCTTGATCGACGGCGCGTCGGCGATGACGATCATGTCGAAATTGCCGCTCACCGAATGCAGCGTCCTGACCGGCGCCAGGGCGCGCAGGCTGCGCACCACCTTGTCGGCGAGCTTGGGCGTCACGGTGAGCAGCACATGCGCCCGCACCAGTCCCTGTTCATAGTCGGGCGCAAGCTTGACGCCGTAGCCGGCTATGATGCCGCGCTGCTCCAGCCGTTCGATGCGGCTCTGCACCGTAGTGCGCGACACGCCGAGCCGGCGCGCCAAAGCGGCGGTCGAGGCGCGCGCGTTCTCGCGCAGCAGGGCAAGCAGGGCCTGGTCGGCATCACTGAGCATTTCAACGAACCTGGTCGGCATATTGATTAAAACTGTACTTCATTTCGCACAATTCCACGCTTCCTTTCGTCCGGCAAGCCGCGATTGTAGCGGGGCAAATCAACTGTCGGGCGAGGGAACCGCATCATGAAGAACATTGTTGTCGTCGGCGCCGGCAAGATCGGCTCGACCATTGCCGAGATGCTGTTTTCAACCGGGGACTATCACGTCACCCTCGTCGACCGCTCGGCCGCGCAGCTTGCCGCGGCCGAACTGCCTGACGGCGTCGAGACGCTGGAACTCGACATCGCGGCCGCGGGCACGCTGGAAGCTGCGCTCGCCGGCAAGTTCGCGGTGCTCAGCGCCGCTCCCTTCCATCTGACCACGCGTATCGCCGAAGCCGCCGCAAGCGCCGGCGTGCATTATCTCGACCTCACCGAAGACGTCGTCTCGACCCGGCGCGTAAAGGAACTGGCGCGTTCGGCCGACAGCGCCTTCATCCCGCAATGCGGGCTGGCGCCCGGCTTCATCTCGATCGTCGCCAACGATCTCGCCAGCCGCTTCGACACGCTGGAAAGCGTGCGCATGCGCGTCGGCGCGCTGCCGCAATATCCTTCGAACGCGCTGAACTACAATCTGACCTGGAGCACCGACGGCGTCATCAACGAATATTGCGAGCCCTGCGAGGCGATCGTCGAGGGTGAGCTGGTCGAGGTGCCGCCGCTGGAGGAGCGCGAGGAATTCTCGCTCGACGGGGTAACCTACGAGGCCTTCAACACCTCGGGCGGGCTCGGCACGCTGGCCGAGACGCTGAAGGGCAAGGTGCGCACGCTCAACTACCGCACCATCCGCTATCCCGGCCACGCCGCCATCATGAAGGCGCTGCTCAACGATCTCGGCCTGCGCCATCGCCGCGAGGTGCTGAAGGATATTTTCGAAAGCGCGCTGCCAGCGACGCTGCAGGACGTGGTCATCGTCTTCGTCACCGTCTCGGGGCGCAAGAACGGCCGCCTGCTGCAGGAGACCTACGCCAACAAGATCTATTCGAAGCGGGTCGGCCAGACGGTGCGCAGCGCCATCCAGATCACCACGGCGTCCGGCATCTGCGCCGTGCTCGACATGCTGGCCGACGGCACCTTGCCGGCGACAGGCTTCGTCAAGCAGGAGGACATCGCGCTCGACGCCTTCCTCGCCAACCGCTTCGGCCGCGCCTACGCCCAGCACGAGATGGTCAGCCGGCTGGCGAGCTGAAGCCCAGCGGACAATCAAGGTCATCGGGACAACCGCCAGCTCCGTCTGGCCTATGGCGGCGCGTGGTTTTTGCCCGCAAAGTGGTTGCGAACACCCCTTTGCGAGAATGCCATGCGAAAGCTGATCTCCACCGGTTCGCCCTTCGAGAAGACCGCCGGCTATTCGCGCGCCGTGGTGCAGGGCGACTGGTGTTTCGTGTCCGGAACGACCGGCTATGACTATGCCTCTATGACGATGCCGGAGACGGTCGAGGCCCAGACGCGCAACTGCCTGGCAACCATCGCCAAGGCCTTGCTGGACGGCGGCTTCGACATGGAAGATGTGGTGCGCGCGCACTACTACATAACCGACCAGGCCTTCGTCGACGTGGTGTTCCCCATTCTCGGCGAGGCGTTCGGCGAGATCAGGCCGGCGGCGACGATGATCGTGTGCCAGCTCAACAAGCCGGAGATGAAGATCGAAATCGAGGTGACGGCGCTTCGGCGCACAGTCTGAGGAGGGCCAATGCCATGAAGGTGCGGCGCATCGTGGCCAATATCGAGACGCGGGACATCGCGGGGGCGAAGCGCTTCTATCACGACGTGCTCGGCCTCGATGTGCTCATGGATCAAGGCTGGATCGCCACCTATGGTTCCGGGGAAAGAATGCAGGCGCAGGTCAGCTTCATGGCGCAAGGCGGGTCGGGCACGCCGGTGCCGGACCTGTCGATCGAGGTCGATGATGTCGATGCCGCGCTCGACGCCATGAAGGCAGCCGGCTTCGCCATCGAATACGGGCCGGCCGACGAGCCCTGGGACGTGCGCCGCTTCTATGTGCGCGATCCCTTCGGCCGGCTGGTCAACATTCTCTCGCATCGGTGAATATCTCCAAAGCGCCGAGGCGACGGCAGACCTGGAAATGTTGGCGGGACAGCGCCCCCCTCTGGCCTGCCGGCCATCTCCCCCTCAAGGGGGGAGATTACGCACTTAGCCGCCTTCGCCAATTGTTCCTCCTTGCGTCGCAACCGCTTGGCGTTTAGCAAGGCCGCGGTCGCACAGCGCCGCGCGCCTCCTTGGCGCGCAAAGGGCTCTGTGCAAAATCGAAGCGAAATCTTTCTGGGACGGTTTCTCCATGGCAACGAAGCATCTTTTCCTGCTCCCCGGCGACGGTATCGGCCCCGAGGCCATGGCCGAGGTCAAGAAGCTGATAGCGGCCATGAACGAGAAGCTCGGCAGCGGCTTCGCCACCGACGAGGGGCTGGTCGGCGGCTCAGCCTACGATGCACATGGTGCCGCGATTTCCGATGCCGATATGGAGAAGGCTGTTGCCGCCGACGCCGTGCTGTTCGGGGCCGTCGGCGGTCCGAAATGGGATGCCGTGCCTTACGAGGTTCGCCCCGAGGCCGGCCTGCTGCGCCTGCGCAAGGACATGGAGCTGTTCGCCAATCTCAGGCCCGCGATCTGCTATCCGGCGCTGGCGGCGTCCTCCTCGCTCAAGCAGGAGGTGGTCGAAGGCCTCGACATATTGATCGTGCGCGAACTGACCGGCGGCGTCTATTTCGGCGAGCCCAAGCAGATCATCGATCTCGGCAACGGCCAGAAGCGCGGCATCGACACGCAGGTCTACGACACGTTCGAGATCGAGCGCATTTCGGGCGTCGCCTTCGAATTGGCGCGCACGCGCAAGAACCATGTCACCTCGATGGAAAAGCGCAATGTCATGAAATCCGGCGTGCTGTGGAACGAGGTCGTCACCCAGACCCACAAGGCCCGCTATTCCGACGTCAAGCTCGACCACATGCTGGCCGATGCCGGCGGCATGCAACTGGTGCGCTGGCCCAAGCAGTTCGACGTCATCGTCACCGACAATCTGTTCGGCGACATGCTGTCCGACATCGCCGCCATGCTGACCGGCTCGATCGGCATGCTGCCTTCCGCCTCGCTCGGCGCGCCGGATGCCAAGACCAAGAAGCGCAAGGCGCTTTACGAGCCGGTGCACGGTTCGGCGCCCGATATCGCCGGCAAGGGCATCGCCAACCCGATCGCCATGATCGCTTCCTTTGCCATGTGCCTGCGCTATTCCTTCGGCATGGTCGATGAAGCCGACAGGCTGGAAGCGGCAATCGCCGCCGTGCTCGATCAGGGCCTGCGGACGAAAGACATCATGTCCGAAGGCATGACCGAGGTCGGCACGGTCGAGATGGGCGACGCGATCATCGCCAAGTTCCTGGGCTGAGCCCATGACGGTCGACGTCCGCCGGGCGACGACCGACGACGCGACGGCGCTCGCCACCGTGCTGTGCGAAATGGCGGTGCAATACGGCAACCGCCGCTCGACCACGCGCGCCTCGTCGGCGGCACGGAAATGGCTCGCGAGGAAGCCCGGCCTATCCGCATTTCGCGCTGGCCTTCGTCGAGGGCAAGGTCAGCGGCCTGGCGTCGGTGGCGATCGCGCATTCCGGCATCGATCTCGAGCGGTTGCTGTTTCTCAAGGACCTGTTCGTGCGCGACAAAGCTCGCAACGCCGGCGTCGGCCGGGCGCTGATCAGCTTTCTCGCCGGCCATTGCCGACGCCACGGCATCAGCTGCATCGACCTGACCACCGAGGACTGGAACGAAGGCGCGCTGCGCTTCTACGACCGGCTTGGCGCCGAACGTCATGGCCAGAAGCTATTTCTCAGGCTTTCGGACGAGGCGCTGGGGGCGATCAAACCCTGACACCGGTCGGCACGGGCCCCCAAGGGTTTTCGCCCAGCTGAGGCGGCATAAGCCCGAAGACTAGCAGGGCGATGCCACCGATGAGCGGGATGAAGCAGAGCAGGGCAAACCAGCCGCTCAGGCCGGCGTCATGCACACGCCGCACGAGGAGCGCAATCCAAGGCAGGATCAATCCCGAAAGGAAAACCAGGAGGGGTATGAACCCTATGGACCCTATCGGCGCCCTGTCCGCGTTGGTTTCGAAGCCGTTGATCGCCAGGTCAACAAGTATCCCGAAGCCGAAAAGCGTGAATATCCCGAGAGTGTAGAATAGCCAGAAGGCCCAGAATTCCTTGCGGCGGGAGCGTCCGTTGAAATTGCTGTAGTCCGCAATCACCGCGCGCCAGAAGTAAGCCCACAGCCCTGTGGGGTAGGCCGGCCGATTTGGGGCAGAACGGCTGGTCTGCAGTGGCTGACCGGTACTAGACGGCGGTGCGGCCGAGGCCACCGCGACTATGTTATGCGCAGTGCCGTCGTCCGGCCGGAACTCGACAAGAGCACCCCTGACTAGGATGAGTTCCTGGCTCAGATCGATACGGGAAAAGATATAGCGTTTGCCGTCAATTCCGTCGATGTAACCATAGTCCTGACCTTCGTCATAGTGGAACACCGCCCCGCGCATGCTCTGCCCCCATTGCACATTGCGTCGCGCATACTACTCAAGATTGTATATATTACAATACGCACGCGACGCCCGCCGGCACCGCTGCCCACTGGTTCTCCCGGCCCTGCGTCGGGATGAGCGCAAAGACCAGGATGATCAGGCTGCCGATGCTGGGGATCAGGATCACCGGGAAGAGCCAGCCGGTCAGGCCGATGTCGTGCAGGCGACGCACTGTCATGCCGAGGCCAGGCAGAAAGGTGGCAAGCAGGAAAAGGCCGAACAGGCCAACCGTCATCACCGGCATTTGGGCGTCGTCGAGATTGCCCATCCCGGCATCGGCGAAAACGCCGATGCCGGTCACCGCCAGCAGCGCGACGAACCAGAACAGGCAATAGGCCCAGTATTCCTTGCGGCGGGCGCGGCCGGCGAAGTTGAGATAATTCTCGGTGATGCCGCGCCAGAAATAGCCCCACAGGCCGGGCTCGGCCGATCCGGCGCTGGCGGAGCGGCCAAAATGCCGCGGCTGCGCGACTTGAGCAGCGAAAGAGGCGCAAGCACTGGTTCGCGCATCGGCGGCCGCGCCGGCTGGAGGCCCAGGGCCGGGCGGGCATGAAAATGCGACGGCTGCCTTGGCGCCGGAAGACCTCAGCTCGGCCGCTTCTTCGCCTTCTTGTGTTTCGGCGGTCCGGCGTTGTCGAATTTCGGCTTGCCCGGCTTCTTCGCCCAGGGCTTCGCGTCCGATGCGGCGGGGCGCTGGTCGCCAGCCGGCGCGCGCTTCTCGAATTTGCGCTTCGGCGCGTTCGGGTCGAACGGCGCCTTGCCGCGATGCGGTTTCTTGTCGGGGCTTGGTGGCTGGTAGCCGGCGCGCGACAGGTCCGGCGTGCCGTCCAGCCGTTTCACCACGATGTTACCTTGCAGTTTGCGGTCGGGACCGACGGCGGCGAGGAAACGGTCGGCCCAGTCGGCTGATATCTGCACGAAGGTCTCTTCCGGCTGCATCTTGATGGCGCCGATCTCGCGCTTGGTGATGCTGCCGGTGCGGCACAGCATCGGGATCAGCCAGCGCGGCTCGGCATTCTGCCGGCGCCCGACCGACAGCGAAAACCAGACGCTGGCGCCGAAATCGTCGCGGCGGCTGGGCGCCTCGTCGCGGCGCGCGAAGTCTTCGCCCGCCGGTCTCTCACGCGACGGCGTGAACGGCGCGATTTCCATCAGATCCTCGGGCGCCGAGCGGCTGGAGCGGCACAGCCGCACGAAGGCGGCCGTCACCTGTTCGGCGCCATGCCTGGCGAGAAGCGCGTCGATGAAGGCGCGCTCGTCGTCCTTCACCGGTTCGTCGAAAGCGGGATCGGCAAGGATGCGCTCGTCGTCACGCCGCATCACGTCGTCGGCGGATGGCGGACTTGCCCATGTCGCGGTCAGCTTGGCGCTCGCCAGCAGCCGTTCGGTGCGCCTGCGCGCGCTGCCCGGCACGATCAGCGCGCTGACGCCCTTGCGCCCGGCGCGTCCGGTGCGGCCGCTTCGGTGCAGCAGCGTTTCCGGGTTGGTCGGCAGGTCGGCATGGATCACCAGTTCGAGATTGGGCAGGTCGATGCCGCGCGCCGCCACGTCGGTGGCGATGCAGACCTTGGCGCGGCCATCCCGCATCGCCTGCAAGGCGTGGCTGCGTTCGTTCTGGCTGAGCTCACCCGAGAGCGCGACGACGGAAAAATTGCGGTTGTTGAAGCGTGCGGTGAGATGGTTGACGGCGGCACGGGTGTTGCAGAACACCAGCGCGTTCTTCGCTTCGTAGAAACGCAGCACATTGATGATGGCGTTCTCGCGGTCGGCCTGGGCGACGCTGAGCGCCCGGTATTCGATGTCGAGATGCTGCTTTTCCTCGCCGGCGGCCGAGATGCGCACCGCGTCCCGCTGATAGCCCTGGGCGAGGGTTGCGATGGAGCGTGGCACGGTGGCCGAAAACATCAGCGTGCGGCGCTCGGCCGGCGCGGCGTCGAGAATGAATTCCAGGTCCTCGCGGAAACCGAGATCGAGCATCTCGTCGGCTTCGTCCAGCACCACCGCCTTGAGCGCCGACATATCGAGCGAGTTTCGCGTGATGTGGTCGCGCAGCCGGCCGGGGGTGCCGACGACGATATGGGCGCCGCGCTCCAGCGCGCGCCGTTCCGTGCGCATATCCATGCCGCCGACGCAGGAGGCGACCGTGGCGCCGGTCAGCTCGTAGAGCCATTCCAGTTCCCGCGTTACCTGCAGCGCCAGCTCGCGCGTCGGCGCCACCGCCAGCGCCAGCGGGGCCGCGGCATGGGCAAAGCGTTCGGCGCCGCCCAGGAGCGTCGGCGCCATGGCAAGGCCGAAGGCCACCGTCTTGCCCGAACCGGTCTGTGCCGACACCAGCGCGTCGGCCTGGCCAAGTTCCAGGACCGCCTTCTGCACCGGTGTCAGTTCGGCATAGCCGCGTTTTTCCAGCGCCTTCGCCAGCGCCGGAACGATACCTTCGAAGTTGGACATCTCGCTCTTTCGGAATTCAGGGTTCTGCGCTCATCATGGAGCACATACAGGGCTGGCGCAGCGCCAGCCAGACGATCTCAGCCGTTCGTACTTGCTGGCGCCGCTCTTGTACAGGGCAAGCGGCACCGCCTTTCCTTCTCCCGCAAGGAGGGAAGGAAGAAACACCGCTGATTGACTCTTTATCGAAACCGCGTAAAAGCCCGCTTCGAACGGGATCGTTTTTCGATGCGCGGCCTTTTGAAGGCTCTTCTTGCATTCGACGCCCCCAGCCTCAATGAGCATCATTGGGCCGGGTATCTCGGCGCGTCCCCCCGTTCCAGCAATATAACGGCCAAAACCACCACCAAAACGGTGTGATTCCCTTGGCCTGACCACCCTCTCCCGGGTTCGGCCCGGGGGACGGAACCCGCACCTGGCCGGCGGGTTTTCTCCAACAACCAAGCGGAGAGGGATAGGAGATCTTTATGAGTTTCAAGGTTGCGGTAGTTGGCGCCACGGGCAATGTGGGCCGCGAAATGCTCAACATACTGGAAGAGCGCGGTTTTCCGGTCAGCGAAGTGGTGGCGCTTGCCTCGCGGCGCAGTCAGGGCACGGAAGTGTCGTTCGGCGACCGCACGCTGAAGGTCCGGGCGCTCGACACCTACGACTTTTCCGACACCGACATCTGCATCATGTCGGCCGGCGGCAATGTCTCGAAGGAATGGTCGCCCAAGATCGGCAAGCAGGGCTGCGTCGTCATCGACAATTCCTCGGCCTTCCGCTACGACGCCGACGTGCCGCTGATCGTGCCGGAAGTGAACCCGGACGCGATCTCCCTGTTCACCCGCAAGAACATCATCGCCAACCCGAACTGCTCGACGGCGCAGCTTGTCGTGGCGCTGAAGCCGCTGCATGACGCGGCCACCATCAAGCGCATCGTCGTGGCCACCTATCAGTCGGTGTCGGGCGCCGGCAAGGAAGGCATGGACGAGCTGTTCACGCAGACACGCGCCGTGTTCGTCGCCGACCAGGTCGACGTCAAGAAGTTCACCAAGCGCATCGCCTTCAACGTGATCCCGCATATCGACGTCTTCCTCGACGACGGCTTCACCAAGGAAGAGTGGAAGATGGTCGCCGAGACCAAGAAGATGCTCGATCCCAAGATCAAGCTGACGGCGACCTGCGTGCGCGTGCCGGTCTTCATCGGCCATTCGGAAGCGGTCAACATCGAGTTCGAAAAGCCGATCACCGCCGACGAGGCGCGGGACATCCTGCGCGAGGCGCCGGGTTGCCAGGTCTTGGACAAGCGCGAGGACGGCGGCTACATCACGCCGCTGGAATCGGCTGGCGAGGACGCCACCTTCATCTCGCGAATCCGCGAGGATTCGACCATCGACAACGGCCTGTCGATGTGGATCGTTTCCGACAATCTGCGCAAGGGCGCCGCCCTCAACGCGGTGCAGATCGCCGAGCTGCTGGTCGAGCGCGGCCTGATCCAGCCGAAGAAGAAGGCGGCATAGTTCTCGCTCACGGGCTCGGCCTTTGGCCGATTCTGGTCTCGCTCACGGGCCGCACCGCCGCTGCCGCGGCTGGCCCTGCGCGGGCGCGCCGGACGACCGGCGGCCTGCGGTCGCAGGCCCGGTCTTTGGCCGTAGCTCCCTTCTCCTCGTCCCTATACGGGGAGAAGGTTCCGGCAGGCGGATGAAGGGTAGCGCAGGCGCATGATGCGATAGGTCACTCCCGGTTCTTTTCCGCCAACCCCACCAATATCGCGATCGCCTCTTCCGCCCGGTCGGCCGGCACGAACAGATGGTCGTGATAGAAGGCGGAGACGGGATTGACGCCCATGCCTGCGGCAGCAAGGCGCGCGGTGATGGCGGCGAGGAAGCCGACGGCTTCCAGCGACGAATGGATGTTCAGCGTTATCATGCGGCAGCGGAAAGCGGCTTCCAGCCCGGCTGCCTGCGCCTCGTCTTCGAGCAGGATCAATGTCGTGCCTTCGCGTTCGCGAAACAACATGACCGCTTCGAGCTCTTCCGGAACCGATACGCCCGCCGGCAGCGTGGCGAAGACATGGATGCCGGCAATCAATTCCGGCGTCATCGACGCCAGCAATGCCTTCAGATCTGTCTCTCCGGCCATGTCGCCTGCTCTTGTCTGACGGGCCACGCCCGTCGGCTCTTCATATACGCGACCCAAGCGCGCCGATAGCCGCGCCGGCGCGCTGCACGGACGAATCGGCGAAAGAACTGCGCTATGGCGTGAGAATATCAACCATTTCAAATGCTTGCCGGAGATCGGCATGGCCTTGGCAGGGGCGGCCAAGCGCCGGCCTTCAATGTCTAGGGATCAAATTGGCCGTCTGGGAGTTAAGAACATGGCGGCGAGGACGGCGATCCCCGTGAGAGAGGAACGACTATGAAGAAAATCATGACCATTCTGGTGCTGACGGCAGCGCTTGGCGCCTGCTCGCAGACGGAAAAAGGCGCGGCTGTCGGCGGCCTGGGCGGAGCGGCGGTCGGTGCGGCGGTGGCGGGCGATCCCGTCCAGGGCGCCGTGGTTGGCGGCGCGGTCGGCGCCGTGGCCGGCGCTTTGATCGGGCGGGCCAGCGAACCGGGCCGCTGCCGTTATCGCGATAGCCGCGGCCGTGTCTATATCGATCGCTGCCCGAGCGGGTATTGAGAGGCAGCATCCGCCCAATGAATTCGAAATAGCAAACGGCGGGCCCTTAGCCCGCCGTTTCGAAAACGCCGATCGATGATCGATTACTCGGCCGTGGCGGGCTCCGCCTCGGCCGGTGCGGCCGCGGCCGCCGCGACGGCGGCAGCGGCGTCGTCCTGCGCCTTCTTCAGAAGCGCGGCGCGCTCTTGCGCCTTCTTGCCCGGCTCGGCCTTCTTCGGGTTGGAACGGGCGTCGCGTTTGGCGAGGCCGGCCTCGTCGAGGAAGCGCAGCACGCGGTCGGTCGGCTGGGCGCCGTGCGACAGCCAGTGCTTGACGCGCTCGGCGTCAACCTTGACGCGCTCGCCGTCCTTCGGCAGCAGGGGGTTCCACGAGCCGAGCGACTCGATAAAACGGCCGTCGCGCGGCGAGCGCGCGTCGGCGACGACGACGTGGTAGTAAGGACGCTTCTTCGAGCCCGCGCGGGCCAGTCTGATCTTCAGTGCCATTTCTTATCTCCTAAAAGCTCTGATTTCGTTGATAGGGTTGCGGCTAAATCTTTGTCTTCAGCCGGTTTTCGTCACGCCGTTGGCAGCGGCGATCTGTTCGTGGTGGCGGATCACTTCGCGGACGACGAAATTGAGGAATTTCTCCGCGAAATCCGGGTCGAGATGCGCATCATCCGCCAGCTGGCGAAGACGGGCGATCTGCTGCTGTTCGCGCGCCGGGTCAGCCGGCGGCAAGCCGTGCTCGGCCTTGAGCAGGCCGACCGCCTTGGTGCAGCGGAAGCGCTCGGCCAGCATGTGGATGAGGGCGGCATCGATGTTGTCGATCGATGCACGGTAGCCGGCCAGGATGGTGCGGGCGTCCGCCATGTCCTTTTCCTCGTTCATCCGTCTTCTCACTTCTTCTTGCCAAGGCCCGGCAGTCCGCCTCCGCCGAGGCCGGGAAGCCCCGGAAGTTTCATGCCGCCGGGCAGGCCTGGCAGGTTGCCGCCGGGGAGGCCGCCGGGTAGGCCCTTCATGCCGCCGAGGCCGGCGGCCTGCGCCTGCTTCTGCAAGGCTTCAAGCTGCTTGGGATCCATCTTGGAGAGGTCAGGCATGCCGCCCATGCCACCGGGCATCATGCCGCCGAGCCCCATCTTGGAGGCGAGTCCGCCCATCATGCCGCGCATCAGGCCGCCGCCTTTACCCTTGCCGCCCATCGCCTTCATCATGTCGGCCATGCCGCGATGCATCTTCAACAGCTTGTTGATCTCGGCGGCATCGGTGCCGGAGCCGGCGGCGATGCGCTTCTTGCGCGAATGTTTGAGAATATCGGGGTTGGCGCGCTCGGCCTTGGTCATCGAGGAGATGATGGCGAGCTGGCGGCCGAACATCTTGTCGTCGAGCCCGGCGGCGGCCATCTGGTCCTTCATCTTGCCCATGCCGGGCATCATGCCCATGATGCCGCCCATGCCGCCCATTTTCGACATCTGCTGAAGCTGCTGGGCGAGGTCGTTCAGGTCGAACTTGCCCGACTGCATCTTCTTGGCCATCGCCGCCGCCTGCTCGGCGTCGATGTTCTCGGCGGCTTTTTCGACAAGCGAAACGATGTCGCCCATGCCGAGAATGCGGTCGGCGATGCGCTTGGGGTGGAACTCCTCCAGCCCGTCCATCTTCTCGCCGGTGCCGATCAGCTTGATCGGCTTGCCGGTGACGGCGCGCATCGACAGCGCGGCGCCGCCACGGCCGTCGCCGTCCATGCGGGTCAGCACCAGTCCGGTGATACCGACGCGCTCGTCGAAACTCTTGGCCAGGTTGACGGCGTCCTGGCCGGTCAAGGAGTCGGCGACCAGCAGAATCTCGTGCGGGCTCGACACCCTCTTGATGTCGGCCATCTCGAGCATCAGCGGCTCGTCGATATGGGTGCGGCCGGCAGTGTCGAGGATGACCACGTCGTGGCCGCCGAGCCTGGCCGCCTGCACGGCGCGCTTGGCGATATCGACGGGGTTCTGGCCGGCAACGACAGGCAGCGTCGCTACCTTGACCTGCTCGCCGAGCTGGCGCAACTGCTCCTGCGCGGCGGGGCGCCGCGTGTCGAGCGAGGCCATCAGGACCTTCTTGTTCTGACGCTCGGTGAGCCGCTTGGCGATCTTGGCGGAGGTCGTGGTCTTGCCGGAACCCTGCAGGCCGACCATCATGACGACGACAGGCGCCGGCGCGTTGAGGTCTACGGCGACGCCTTCGGCGCCGAGCATGTCGACCAGTTCGTCATGCACGATCTTGACGACCATCTGGCCGGGCTTGATCGACTTCAGCACCGCCGCGCCGACCGCCTTCTCGCGCACCTTGTCGGTGAAGGAGCGCACCACTTCCAGCGCCACGTCGGCCTCGAGCAGCGCACGGCGCACCTCGCGCAGCGCCGCCGAGACATCCGCCTCCGACAGCGCGCCGCGGCCAGTCAGGCCGTTCAGGATGGAGCCAAGGCGCTCCTGAAGTGATTCAAACATTCTGTTTCCTTTTCCCTGGCAACCGGATGGTGCCCGAGAAGTAATGCGTTCGCGCCAAGTGTCCAAGTCTCGTGGCAAGCAAAAGCCAAAACCAAAAAGCACCCGGGGGCGCACAGCGCTGCCGGGTGTTGGCCTCCAGGATCTGTTTACAGCAGTTGGCCTCAAAGAGGCTTCGGCGTCCTGGTCGGCTTGCTCGGAGGGATACTCGTCGCGGAATTCGGGGCTGTAGACAGGAAAACGGCCGCGGAGTCAAGACAAGGACCGTTCCGCTGGTCTCCCCGCGCAGCAATCAGGTCGCCTTCGTTCCGTCTGCAGGTTCGGCCGAGACCCTCAGTGGCGAGCGCGGATGTAAGAGCAGCAGTATCGTCAGCAGGCTGCAGGCGATGCCGATCATGGCGATGAGGACCGCATCCGACGTCGCCCAGCCCGGCCCTTCGAGAGGTCTGGCGGTAAACAGGGCGAAGGAATTGTAGCTCTCCTGATGCGAGATCAGCAGGAAGCCGGTCAGATTGTTGCCGAGATGGGCACCGAGGGCGGCGCCGAGATTGCCAGTGGCATAGACCACCAGCGTCAAAAGCAGCGCGAAGGCGGCGATCGAGGCCAGCACGGAGGCGTTGATGGCCGCCGAGGAGCTCGGGCTCCAGTGGAGTGAGGTGAACAGCAGGCCCGGCAGCAGCGCCCAGATCAACGGGCTCCTGAAGCGGTACGCCAGACCGCGCAGCAGGTAGCCGCGGAACAGCACCTCTTCCGACGACGTCTGCAGAAAAGTGAGCGCCAGGATCGGGATCAGGAACAGCAGCCAGGACGACAGGGCAATCGAGCCGCGCGCGATCTCGGGCTGCATCAGGTAGAGCAGGACCTCGGACACGAGCGAGGTGACCAACACCGCGGTCAGTCCCTTGGCGAAGCCCGATCGCGAAATGCGACGGCTGTTGCCGAGGAGCGCCGACAGCTTCTCGCCATGCACCCAGCGCATGGCGATCCACAAGCCGATCCAGATGCCGGCGAAAGACGCGAGCGCGGTGAGGATGCCGACGGGCGACGCAAGGAAGCCCTGCATGCCGCCGGCTGGCGCAGCCGCGCCTTGCGCTGTCCGCCAGGCGAAAAAGGCGTAGGTGCCGCCCAGCAGCACGACCACCGTCGTCGCGGCCCAGAACAGGACGACGATCCCGGTCCCGAGAACTAGGCGCGGCAGGGTCGTCTTTTCGTTGGCTGTGTTTCGATAATGCTCGAAGGCGGCAGGATCCGATATCACGCTCTCTCGCAAGCTGGTGCTTCGCGTCGCATGATTTATGGGATCGGACGGTTCTGCGCAATCATTCCTGTTCGGTACGCCCCACCAGTCATCGGTGCATTCGCCCCGCCCTCGCCTGCCTGCCGGCAGGCGAAAGGCATGCTCCGATGATTACCCGCGCCTATCCGCTTCAACGCACCACATACACGATGCGCCGCGTTTCCGGGTCGATCAGCACCGGCTGGCCGTTCACATAGACGTAGCGGTAATCGTAATCGGGGATCTCGCGCAACTCGACGCTCTCGGGCAATACGGCCCCGGTGACCACCTCGCCCTCAAGATAGACAGGGTCGACGCGATGCGTGTCGACATAAGTCCTGACTTCGGCGGGAGGCTGCGGGATGGCGTCCTCTACCGGCTCGCCGGCGATGATCGAGCCGGTGTAATCGGTGGAATAGCCCTCGGGCGGCGACACGACGGCGACGCTGGAGCCGAGCGGACGACGCGTCAACATGACCCGGTCGCCGCCGAAATCAGCCGTCACATAGTCCGAATAGACCCAGCCCTGGCCACCGGCTTCGGCAATGGTGCACCATTTGCTGTTTTCGATACAGCCATTGAGCGTCGCCGACTGGCCGGCGGCGAGCACGCCGATGACAGGATATTGCGGGCCTGGGCCGGCGCGGACGTTGAGATCGGTGATTGCGGAGACGGGGGTGTCGGCCATGGCGGCCCCCGAGAAAAGCGCGAGCATTCCGGCGACCGCGGGAAACAATACGGATTTCATGGTTTCTCTCCGTTTCATGGTCCCTCGGCAGCGAAAACGGGAGAGCGGCGCATGCGTTCCAGCTAAAATGTTGAAGCCAACTCACGATTTGTTCCCGTTTCTTGCGGCAGGCCGGTCAGAAGGTCGTGAACGAAGGCCAGTTTGCGCGCGGCGACATCCGAGATGACGAAGGGGTAGAGGTCGGGCAGACCCATGCAGCGATTGATGGAATTGGAGGCTTCCGACAGCACCAGCCAGCGCGACAGAATCTTTTCGAACGGTTCGGGAGCGGGTGTCGGTTCGGACGGCGCTGGTTGCAGCATGCCCCCGGTGTCGCCCTGGGGCAATTCGTTGGCTTCCACTGTCTCCAGCCGGCCGAGCGGGAAGTTCAGCGCATGGACCATTTCCAGCGTGTCGGTGATGTGCAGGTGGTGGGCCCAGCTTTCGGCCCAATCCTCCCAGGGATGGGAGGTGGCATAGGGCGAGATGTGGCGTTGCTGCCAGTCGGGTGGGGCACCATTGGCATAGTGGTTCTTCAATGCCTGCTCGTAGCCAGTGCGCTCGTCGCCGAACAGCGCGCGGAAGGCGTCAAGCCTTTGCGGATTGTCTCGGATCAGCCGGTCCCAGTAGTAGTGGCCGAGCTCGTGGCGGAAATGGCCGAGCAAGGTGCGATAGTTCTCGCCCATCTCAATACGCCGCCTTTCGCGCTCGGCGGAGTCGGCTTCGGCGACGTTGAGGGTGATCAGGCCATTGTCGTGGCCGGTCAGGATGTGCTCGCCGCCCGGGCCGCCGCCGATCGGATCGGCAAGGAAGTCGAACGCAAGGCCGGCCTCGTCGGCGGGGTTCTGCTTGGGCGTCACCGGCAGTCCGAAGGCCAGCAGCGAATAGACCGCGCGCTTCTTCGCCGCCTCGACGCGTATCCAGCGGCGGCGGTTGCCGGTGACGGAGAGGTCCGGGATCAGCTGGTTGAGCGCGCAGGCGCGGCAGAAGGGCTGTCCCGCCTCGGCCATCCAGTTGCAGGCGCATTCGTCGGCATTGGCGCATGGGGAGCCGCCGTCGGCACCGGACAGGGCAAAGCGGGCGCGCTGCGGATCGTAGAGCACGGCACTGGAGCAGTTCAGGCACCGGGCGTTCTCGAAATAGAGACGATGGCCGCAATGAGGACAGTCGAAGAGTTTCATCTCGGTCTCGGACCACGGAACAGGGGAAGGCGCGTCGTGCAAAACGCCGGCCGACAAACGTCGTTCCCCCCTGTGACGTCATTGAGCAACATGGCGCAAGGATCGTCAGGCCATGGGCGGTTCTTGCCATAATAATTGCTTGATCGTAGGCAAATTCCCATCCATTGGCCAGCTTGCGCGCGCGACAGTGACAAGTGCGCGTTTCACTGGCAAATTCCGGCCGGGACGTGATTCAGGCAACCAGGAGAGAACAACATGGCATTTCTTGCCAAGGGTAAGATGTTTGCAGCGGCCACTGTGGTGGCGATGCTTGCGCTGGCGACGGGCGCACAGGCGGCGGCCAGCTGTGGCAAGACCGGAGCCGGCTTCGATGCCTGGAAGCAGGACTTCGCAGCGGAGGCCAGGGCCGAGGGCGTGGGTTCGAGAGGGCTGGCCGCCCTGGCCGGCGCGACCTACGCGACCAGGACCATTTCCGCGGACCGCGCCATCCACAAGGCTTTCAGCGGCTCCGTGGAAGCTTTCATGAAGCGCCGCGGCGGGGCGGCGATCATTTCCAGGGGCCGGGCGTTGAAGAAATCGAATGCGGCGCTGTTCGACAAGATCGAACGGACCTACGGCGTCTCGCCGGGCGTGCTGCTTGCCATCTGGGGCATGGAGACGGGCTTCGGCGCCTCCATGGGCAACCAGAACACGGTGTCCGCCATTTTGACGCTTGCCTATGACTGCCGCCGTCCGGACTATTTTCAGCCGCATGCCATTGCGGCCCTGAAGCTGGTCGATCGCGGAACGTTGACCGCCTCGTCGGTCGGGGCCATGCATGGCGAGATCGGCCACACGCAGTTCCTGCCCGGAAATGTCCTGAAATATGGGGTGGGCAGCGGAAACCTGCGCGACAAGAGCATCGCGCTGGCATCCACGGCCAACTTCCTCAAGGCGCATGGTTGGCAGGCCGGCGCGAGCGCTCAGTCGAATATGGGTGCAATTGCTGGCTGGAACTCGGCGAGTGTCTATCAGCAGGCCATCGCCCGTATCGCCACCGCAATTGACGGCGAGTAATCGTTAGGGCAGGTCACCGTTTCACGGAAACGGCGACCGCTCTATGTTTTCGTTCAGCGGAAAGCCCGGCGCGATGCCGGGTTTCCTGTCACTGATCGGTAGAGTGGTCAGCCCCCGCGGTTGCGTGCGGCCAGCGTGCGCAGCCTCAGCGCATTGAGGCGGATGAAGCCCGCGGCGTCCTTCTGGTCGTAAGCGCCGCGGTCGTCCTCGAAGGTCACCAGCGCGTCGGAATAGAGCGTCTTGTTCGACTTGCGGCCGGTAACGATGACATTGCCCTTGTAGAGCTTCAGACGCACCGTGCCTTCGACATCCTCCTGGCTCTTGTCGATCATCGCCTGCAGCATCAGCCGCTCGGGCGCGAACCAGAAGCCGTTGTAGATGAGTTCGGCATAGCGCGGCATGAACTCGTCCTTGAGGTGGGCAGCTCCCCTGTCGAGCGTGATCGATTCGATGGCGCGGTGCGCCGCGATAAGGATAGTGCCGCCGGGGGTCTCGTAGACGCCGCGCGACTTCATGCCGACGAAGCGGTTCTCGACGAGGTCGAGCCGGCCGATGCCGTTGTCGCGGCCGAGATCGTTGAGGGCGGCCAGCATGGTTGCCGGCGACAGCTTCTTGCCGTTGAGCGCTATCGGATCGCCCTTCAGGAATTCGATCTCGATCTCGGTGACCTTGTCCGGCGCGTCCATGGGCGAGACGGTGCGCTGATGCACGAATTCCGGCGGCTCGCTCCATGGGTCCTCAAGCACCTTGCCCTCGGAAGAGGAATGCAGGAGATTGGCGTCGACCGAGAACGGCGCGTCGCCCTTCTTGTCCTTCGGCACCGGGATCTGGTGCTGCTCGGCGAAGTTGATGAGGTCGGTGCGCGACTTGAACGACCAGTCACGCCAGGGCGCGATGACCTTGATGTCGGGATTGAGCGCATAGGCCGAAAGCTCGAAGCGGACCTGGTCATTGCCCTTGCCGGTGGCGCCATGGGCGATGGCGTCGGCGCCGGTCTCCTTTGCGATCTCGACGAGATGCTTGGAGATCAGCGGCCGGGCGATCGAGGTGCCGAGCAGATAGGTGCCCTCATAGACGGCGTTGGCGCGAAACATCGGGAAGACGAAGTCGGCAACGAATTCCTCGCGCACGTCGACGACGCGGATGTCCTTGATGCCCATCAACTCGGCCTTGCGGCGCGCCGGCTCCAATTCGCCGCCCTGGCCGAGGTCGGCCGTGAAGGTCACGACCTCTGCGCCGAGCTCTGTCTGCAGCCATTTCAGGATGATGGATGTATCGAGGCCGCCGGAATAGGCGAGCACGACCTTCTTGACGTCTTTTGTTTTCGACATTTGGCGTTTCCGCGACAAGAGTTCTCGGCCGGCGAGGTATCACGCCGTTTCCGGTCACCGCAAGGGGATGAACGCGGCAAGGCGCGGAGAAACAGGCATCCGGGACAGCTGGATCATTCTTTCCGTCGCACAGCCGCTGGCAACCACAGTAGCCATTCGTTATAGCAGCGTCTTTAGAGCCAACGGATCGCCCATGTCCTTCATTCCCGACACCGCAACGCTGATCCAGTTCGCCATCGCCACGTTCATCCTGGCGATCACGCCGGGACCGGACATGACGCTGTTCGTCTCGCGCACGCTGAGCCAGGGCCGCGCCGCCGGCTTCGCCTCGATGGCGGGGGCGCTGTGCGGCACGCTGATCCACACCACGCTGGTGGTGGTCGGCGTCTCGGCGCTGATCGTCGCCTCGCCGATGGCCTTCTTCGTGCTGAAGATCTTCGGCGCCGGCTATCTCGTCTTCCTGGCCTGGCAGGCGATCACCAAGGGTTCGGCCTTCTCGCCGGAGAAGAAGACGGGCCCACAAATCTCGCTGTTCCGGAGCTGGATGGTGGGACTGGGCGTCAACCTGCTCAACCCGAAGATCATCCTGTTCTTCATGACCTTCCTGCCGCAATTCGTCTCGGCGCATGATCCGCACGCGCCGGGAAAGCTGTTCTTCCTCGGCGCCATGTTCGTGGTGCTGTCGACCCCGGTGACGACCCCGATGGTGCTGGCGGCGGAGAAATTCTCGGCGGCTATGAAGGCCAGCCCGCGCGTGACGCGGGTGGTCGACTATCTCTTCGCCGGCGTGTTTTCCGCCTTCGCGCTCAAAATCCTGACTGCCCAGGCGAAGTAGGATTTTGCTGTTCGCTGCTGATCTCTTCCGAACCGGAGGTCAGCAAAGCTCCCCGCTTACGCGGGCGCTCGGTTCGGGGTCACGATTCGGCTTTCCACCAGCTTCCGGCCCAGCGCCCGGCGCTCAGCCAATAGAAGATACCCCCGACCATGCCGCCGCCGATGACGGCGGCCATGGCGCGCGGCTCGGTGACGGCGAATGGCGTATCGCCCATCTGGTCGGCGAAGCCGAGGAAGACGGCGGCGACGATCGCACCGGCCAGCGCATAGAACAGCCAATCGCGCCGGCCGAGGATCTCGGCGATCAGAATCGCGAGGGCCGCCGGCATGAAGGCGAAATAGGCCGCAAACAGCGCGACGAAGGGGATCGAGAAATAGAGCGAGGCGGTCGCCGCCGGGTCCGCATGCGCCGGCGTATAGCCGAGCGAGGCCAGGAACAGGACATTGAGGAACGCGCTCGCCGCCAGCGCGGCGACGGCATAGCCGAACAGGATGACGGCAAGGCGCACGATATAGGCGACGAGACGGGTCATTGCTGATCCCGGCGTGTGAGATAACCGGACTTGCGCCCGGCCAGAAACCAGTAGACCGAACCGGCGGCAATGCCGGCGGTGGCCAGGAAGCCGAGAAAGCCCGGGTTGAAAACAAACCCTCCGGCCGAGCCCGGGATGAGAACCCCGAACGCGATGGACGTGATCGCGCCCGTGGCCGCGAAGTAGAACCACCCCCGAAGCGACAAGCGTTCGGCCATGAAGATCGCGGGGCCGACGATCAACAGGGCGCAGACCGCCACTGTCACTACCGTGAGCGGGAAGGAAACCAGCCAGTCGAACGCGAAAACGATGGACCAGTTGCCATATTCAAGCCCTTCCAGAAGAGCGATCAGCAGCACAGGCATCAGGATCGAGGTCAGCACGGCGGCGATATAGCCGACTGCTATAAAGACGAAGCGCTTGAGCCCGGCGACGAGACGCCTCACGCCTCCCCGTGCCCCGCGATCATCATGGCTTCCAGCGCCAGCCGGTCGACCTTGCGCATGCGCTCCGATTCCGACTTGAGCTGGCCGCAGGCGGCGAGGATGTCGCGGCCGCGCGGCGTGCGGATCGGCGAGGCATAGCCGGCATTGTTTATGTAGTCGGCGAATTTCTCGATCGTCTCCCAGTCCGAGCACTGGTAGTTGGTGCCGGGCCATGGGTTGAACGGGATCAGGTTGATCTTGGCCGGAATGCCCCTGAGCAGCTTGACCAGCGCCTTGGCATCGTCGAGGGAATCGTTGACGTCCTTCAGCATCACATATTCGAACGTGATGCGCCTGGCGTTCGACAGGCCAGGATAGGCGCGGCAGGCGGCGATCAGCTCCTTGAGCGGATACTTCTTGTTGATCGGCACCAGGAGGTCGCGCAGATCGTCATTGGTGGCGTGCAGCGAGATGGCGAGCATGACGCCGATCTCCTCGCCGGTGCGGAAGATCTCCGGCACGACGCCCGAGGTCGACAGGGTAATGCGGCGCTTGGAGAGCGAAAGACCATCGCCGTCGGAGGCGATCAGCAGCGCTTTCTTGACCGCCTCGAAATTGTAGAGTGGCTCGCCCATGCCCATCATGACGATGTTGGACACTTTGCGGCCCTCGGCCGGCACGATGGCGCCGTCGGGCGTGTCCCCGTCGGGGAAGTCGCCGAGCCGGTCGCGCGCGGTGAGCAACTGGGCGAGGATTTCCTCGGCCGTCAGGTTGCGGACCAGCTTCTGGGTGCCCGTGTGGCAGAAGGAGCAGGTCAGCGTGCAGCCGACCTGTGAGGAGATGCAGAGCGTGCCGCGGCCTTCCTCGGGAATGTAGACGGTCTCGATCTCGACCGGGCGGCCGGCGCCGCGCGGCGGAAAGCGGAACAGCCATTTGCGCGTGCCGTCGGCGGAGATCTGTTCCTCGACGATCTCGGGCCGCGCCACGGTGAAATGCTTGTCGAGTTCGGCGCGAAGATCCTTGGAGATATTGAACATGCCGGCGAAATCGGAGACGCCGCGCACATACATCCAGTGCCAGAGCTGCTGGGCGCGCATTTTTGCCTGACGCTCCGGCACGATGCCGGAAGCAATGAGGGCCTCGCCGAGCTCGGCGCGCGTCAGGCCGATCAGCGACGGTTTTTCGGCCGGCACGGCGCGGGCGCGCAATGCGTCACGGGCGCCTTCGGCGGTGAGGTCGAATGAAAGGGTCATGGTTGCACTGATATAAGCGGTTTGCGGCCGATTTCATCCATCGGCCCGATATGAAGCGCGGCCCATAGCACAGCTTGGCGGCGGAGTCATGCGATGGCGAGGCCATCTGTAGGCCGACCGATTGACAGATGCGCTGGCCGGTCAGGCCCTGCGGTCCGTGTTTCTCGACTGAAAACGGATCACTTGATCGTGTTGAAGTAACGGTTCTCACCGCGTGTTCGAACCCCTGGATGGGGCAACCATGCCCCGACAAATGGGAGTATGCAGCATGAACTCTATCAAGCTCGCCGTCATTGCCGGCTTCGTCGGCCTTTTCGCCTCGCAGGCATTTGCCGAAGACGCGATGGGCACGATGACCATGATGAAAGCAGGGCAAGTCACGGCAATCATGCCGGACGGGCATATGGGCACCATGACGCCGGACGCGAAAATGAGTGCCGAGATGATGAAGATGGCAAAGCCGATCAAACACTGCATGATGATGATGACCGACGCAAGGGCAAAGCCTTCATGATCGACACGTCGACCAAGAAGGCTCAGGCGGAATGCGAAAAAATGGCTATGTGAGGGCTGCCATCGATCGATGTTCCCGCCGGCTCCGAGGTCGGCGGGGGCTATTCGAGCCTTGTCCCCGGAGGCCGATCGGAAAATGATCGGGATCATTGCGGCGAACCGGGCATAGCTCATGGTTCCTTATTCATGGTCCCAAACCGCCGCCATGGACATTCGGTCCAGGTCCGTCGTCCAATCCACGTTCGATGCGAATGCTTGATCGAGGTCATGCCTGTGTTAGGGCTGGGTTTCGTCGAGAGGACAGACATGGCCGGTACAGTACGAAAATACCCCTTGCTGCGGCGTTCGCGCGCCATGTGGGGCTCTCGCCGGGTGTGGCAGCCGCGGCTGGTGTTCTGGGCCGGCGCGATCTGCATCGGCATGATCAGCGTTATGTTCGCGGTGCTGGCCGACAAAGCGCAGGCGCTGTTCCACGCCATGATCGGCGATGACGGCGACTGGCGCTTCTACCTGCCTTTGGCAATCACGCCGCTCGGCTTCGTGCTGTGCGCCTGGCTGGCGCAAGCCTTCTTCCCGGGCTCGCAAGGCAGCGGCATTCCGCAGGCGATCGCCGCTCGGCATCTGCGCGACGACGACGACCGTGGCCATATCCTGTCGCTGAAGCTGGTAGCGGGCAAGATCGCGCTCACCCTGGTCGGCCTGTTCTGCGGCGCTTCGATCGGCCGCGAGGGACCGACCGTGCAGGTCGGCGCGTCGTTGATGCTGCAGGCGGCACGCTGGGGCGGCATGGCGCAGGCGCGCGGCCTGATCCTGGCCGGCTCGGCCGCCGGCATCGCGGCCGCCTTCAATACGCCGCTCGCGGGCATTGTCTTCGCCATCGAGGAAATGGGTCGCACCTACGAAGCGCGGACCAACGGGCTGGTGCTGACGGCGGTGATCCTGGCCGGCATCGCCTCGCTCGGCCTGCTTGGCAACTACACCTATTTCGGTGTCTCGAAGGAGACGATCTCGTTTTCCGCCGAGTGGCCGCTTGTCATTGCCTGCGGGATCATCGGCGGCGGCTTCGGCGCGCTGTTCTCGCTCCTGGCGCTGAAGGCAACGCGCCGGATCCGGCGCTGGAACACGGGGCAGCCCTTGCGGCGCGCCTTGCTGGTCGCCGCCATCTGCGGGCTCGGCGTCGCGGCGATCGGCATCGCGTCGGGGGGCTTGACCTTCGGCACCGGCTACGCCCAGGCGCGCGGCGCCGTTGAAGGCACGCCGCTGCCCTGGTTCTTCTTCGCCGAGAAGTTCCTTGCCGGGCTGCTGTCGATGGTCTCTGGCATTCCGGGCGGTATCTTTGCGCCTTCGCTTTCGGTCGGCGCCGGCATCGGCAGCTCGCTCGGCCTCGTCTTCGGCGCCAGCACGGGTGCGGCCGCGTTGCTCGGCATGGCCGGCTATTTCGCCGGCGTCGTGCAGGCGCCGATGACGGCCTTCGTCATCATCCTGGAGATGACCGGCAATCACGACAATGTCATCGCGCTGATGCTGGCCTCGATGCTGGGCTACGGCACGGCGCGCATGATCTCGCGCGAGCCGCTCTATCATGCGCTGTCGCGCGTCTTCATCGCGGAAGCCATCCGCCGGCGCAGGGCGGAGGCGGCGCCGGAACAAGGCCCGGCCTGAAAAGCAAAAGGCCGGACTCAGCGGTCCGGCCCTCTGTTCAAGCGAAGCTTCGACTATTTGCAGTTGGCGATCGAGGACAGCGCCGCCGAGATGCCTTTCAGCGAGAACACATAGGAGGTGGTGTTGCCGCGGCCGGACTTGGCCTGCACCTTCATGTCGGTGCCGGATTTCATGGCGGCGATCAGCACCGGCTCCTCGGCGGCGTTCTCGACCCAGGCCGACTTGCCGCGCGTGAACATCGAAAACGTCTTCTTATCGATGGTGACGGTGGCCTTGGAGTTTTCCTGGAAGGTGTAGCCGGCGATGAATTGCGGCTCGTAGGACACCTGCTGGCCGGGCCGCTGGCTGACGAAGAAGAACATGTCGCCATGGTCGAGCGTCGGCGGCTGCTTGTCGGTCGGCACGGTGAGGACATAGCAGACCTTGCCGCCCGATGCCTGGTAGCTGTAGGTGCCCCAGGCATTGTGCTGGCCGATCTTGGTCGCCTGCTGCGCCATCGCCGGCGCTGCGAAGGCCACCAGGACCAGGCTCGAAACTGTAGCAATCAATCCGCGCATCGTTTTTCCCGTATTCCAAATGGTGCGGAGGCAGGCCGCGTGGCGTCCTGCCGTCGCTTCATTTTGATTTAATCTGGGTTACCAAACGGTGAATACCTCTGAGAAAAGGACGCTCACCCCAGGAAACCGCCGCCGTCTTCGCGCCGCCGCCTTTCAAGCGGCTGGCGCGATGTCCCTTCGGCGACTTGGAGGGCATGAAAGCGGCAAGAGTTTGACTTTTCCACAAGCCCTCTGAACGCTGGTGTCCAGAGCGCGCGAAGGCGGTGCCAGGGCTCAACCCCTGTCTGATATGGCATCCTTGGCGGCCTGCCGGTGCGCCGGCGTGATATGGGCGCTGACGGCGGTGATCGCTGCGGTGAGCACGGCGACATCATCGGTGAAGCCGAGGCCGAGGACGAAGTCGGGGATCATATCCACCGGCAGGACGAAATAGCCGAGTGCCGCCACCAGGATGCCTTTCGCGCGCAGCGGCGTGTTCTTGTCCATGGCGCAGTAATAGGCCGCGACGACATCTTCCATGAACGGGATCTGCCGCGCGGCCTTCTTGGCCGTGCGCCAGAATTTCTCGCGCACCTCGCCCTCGCCGCCCAGCCTGTCGCCAAAGCCGAAGAAATCAAAACCGGATTTTTGCGCCATCAATTTCTCCTTGCGGGCTCAAGCGCTTGCCTGCGCATGGCCGCGGGGCAAAATGTGGTGAAACCCGACGCTTGCTGCAAGAGCTTGGCGGATCGCTGGGCTGAAAATCGGAATCAGTCTTGACCGCGTCGAGCCGAAGTTTAGGGACGTTGCGCCGCGTCGCCCACCACCTAGCCGACAAAGCGGTTCATCTTCTTCGCCAACTCGATGTCAAGCGCCGTGACGCCGCCGGCATCGTGGGTGTTCAGCGTCACGTCGACGGTTTTGTAGACATTGGACCAGTCGGGATGATGGTCCATCTTCTCGGCAGCAAGCGCGACGCGGGTCATGAAGGCGAAGGCTTCGGAGAAATTCCTGAAGGTGAACGTCCGGTTGATGGAAGCGCCATCCGCAGCCAGCGACCAGCCTTCGAGGCCTTTCAGCGCCGCGATGATGGCTTCCTTGCCAAGTTTCTCTCTCGTCATGTCCGGTTCCTGTGCTATTTCGAAGATGACCTTCACCATAGCGCCGGATCGATGAGCACGAAGCCCATAAAATCCATTCTGTTCGTCTGCCTGGGCAACATCTGCCGCTCGCCGCTGGCGGAAGGCGTGCTTCGTTCCGTGCTGACGGAACGTGGACTGGGCCGGGACATAGTGCTCGATTCGGCCGCAACCAGCGACTGGGAGGCGGGCTCCGCCCCTGATCGGCGTTCGATCGCCATCGCGTCGCGCCACGGCATCGACATATCGGAACTGCGGGCACGCAAGATCACGCCCGAGGATTTCTCGCGTTTCGACCTGATCTTCGGCATGGACAGCTCGAACGTCGCCGACCTGAAGAGGCTGGCGCCAGCCGCCGTGCGCGACCGCGTCCACCTGTTCCTGGAATTTGCGCAGGGAAAGGGCCGCGACGTGCCGGATCCCTATCACCACGGCGAGGAAGCCTTCGCCGAGGTCTACCGCATGATCCGCGAAGCGTCGGAGGCGCTGGCGACCCGGCTTGCCGCGCGCGTATCGGCGCCCGACAGCGGCCAGGCTTCCTCCACGATGTAGGGGCCGCCGCCGACCGAATCGCGCGACGACATCAAGACGAAGCGGCTGACGCGGAACGGCAAGGTCGAAAAATTGCCGCGCGCCGAAAGATATTGGGCGACGTCCAGCGGGCTCGAACTGCGCAGGCGCGCCAGTGTGACATGCGGCATGAACTTGCGCGGATCGGCCGGAATACCGAGCCGCTGGCAGATGCGCTCGATTTCAGCCTGAAGCGCCGCGAGGTCCGGCGAGGCAGAGACCCCGGCCCATACGGCATGCGGTTTCTTCTGGCCGAAAGCGCCAACGCCCGACAGCGTCAGCGGGAAGGAGGGGCGATGGACGCGATCGAGCGCGTTTGCGATCTCGTCGGCGACATGGCCTTCGACATCGCCGATGAAGCGCAGCGTCAGATGGTAGTTCTCGACGTCGATCCAGCGGGCCCCGGGCAGGCCGCCCCTGAGCAGGGACAGCGAAAGGGCGGCGTCACGCGGAATTTCGAGGGCGGTGAAAAGACGCGGCATGAAGAGCCTCCCTTCCTCGAATCGAACTGTGCCCCTAGCGAATCATCGATAATCAAGCGGGGCAAGAGATTTGTTGGTCACAGGTCTCGTCGAAAGATTTCCCCAACGGAAAGGTCTGCTCACGATCCTCCAGGCACCGCCGCGATGGCCTTCTCGACCGCGGGCAATATACGCTCGACCATCTGGGCGACCCCCTTGGCGTTCGGATGCAAGCCATCCTCAAGCTGCAGGGCGGACTGGCCGGCTACGCCGTCGAGAAAGAACGGGTACAAGGTAACGCCGTATTTTGCGGCCAGTTCCGGAAATATGGAGTCGAAGGCGTTCCGATAATCGGCGCCGAGATTGGGCGCTGCGCGCATGCCGGCCAGCAGCACGGCGATCTTGCGCTGTTTCAGCCTGGCCAGCATCGTATCCAGGTTCTTGCGGGTGATGTCTGGCGAAACGCCGCGCAGCATGTCATTGGCGCCGAGTTCGAGGATGACAAGCTGCGTGCCGTCCGGCACCGACCAGTCGAGCCGCGCCAGCCCGCCGCTGGAGGTATCGCCCGAAACGCCGGCATTGGCGACGATTACATCCCTGCCCCTGGCGCGCAGCGCCGCCTGCAGCCTGTCGGTAAAACCTTCTTCGGGTCCGAGCCCGAAGCCGGCCATCAGGCTGTCGCCGAAACCGACGATCTTGAAAGGCTCGGCGCGTGCCGACGAAATGGCGCCGCAAATGACGAGGAAAACGATCAGGCCTGCGGCAATTCTGCGTTGGAAAGACATGCGGCAGGTCCCATATGACAGAGAATTCTTCCGGCGACGGCCCGGCAGGCGGAGCCCTCATCTCCATATAGGACGCTTTCATTTTGACAGAAGCCGTCATCGAGCTGAAAGACGTATCGCTGACATTGGGCGAAGGCGCCTCGTCCGTCCATGTGCTGAAGGGCGTCAGCCTCGATGTGGCGCGCGGCGAGGCGACCGGCATCGTCGGACCGTCGGGGTCGGGCAAGTCGACGCTGCTCATGGTCCTCGCCGGTCTGGAAAGGGTCGATTCGGGCACGGTACGAATTGCCGGCGAGCTGCTCAACGGCAAGAGCGAGGATCAGATCGCATCGTTTCGTGGGCGAAACATCGGCATCGTCTTCCAGTCCTTCCATCTCATTCCCAATATGACGGCGCTCGAAAATGTCGCCGTGCCGCTGGAACTGGCCGGCCATGCCGATCCGTTCTCGGTGGCGGAACGCGAGCTTGCGGCCGTCGGTCTGAGCGACCGTGTCACGCACTATCCCGGCGAACTGTCGGGCGGCGAGCAGCAGCGCGTCGCGATCGCCCGGGCGCTTGCGCCATCGCCGCGCATCCTCATCGCCGACGAGCCGACCGGCAATCTCGACCATGCGACCGGCAAGCAGGTCGCCGACCTGCTGTTCGCCAAGGCGGCCGAGCGCGGCATGACGCTGGTGCTGGTCACGCATGATCCGGCGCTCGCGGCGCGCTGTTCGCGCCAGGTCTCTATGCGCTCCGGCAGGATCGAGGCGCCCGCGCCGACCAAGGCCATCGCCTGATGTCGCCGGCGCGGACGTTAAAACTCGCCGTCCGTTTCTCCTTGCGCGAGATGCGCGGCGGCCTGGCCGGCTTTCTGATCTTTCTTGCCTGCATCGCGCTCGGCGTCGCGGCGATCGGCGGCGTGAATTCCGTCGCGCGCTCGATCAGCGCCGGCGTTGCCAACCAGGGCCAGACGCTGCTTGGCGGCGATCTGCGCTTCCAGCTTAACCAGCGCGACGCAAGCGACGCCGAACGCGGCTTCCTCGATGGGCTGGGCACCGTGTCGAGAACCGCCAGCATGCGCTCGATGGCGCGGCTTGCCGACGGCTCGGATCAGGCGCTGGTCGAGGCCAAGGCCGTCGACGAGGCCTATCCGCTTTACGGTGCGCTGGAAACCGAGCCGGCGCTGACGAAGGGCGAGCTGTTCGGCGAACAGTTCGGTGTTTTCGGCGCGGCCGCGCCCGACCTGCTGTTCGAACGGCTGCATGTGAAGCTCGGTGATCGGCTGAAGCTCGGAACCGCCACCTTCGAACTGCGCGCCAGGCTGGTCACCGAGCCCGATGCCGTGTCCGAAGGCTTCGGTTTCGCGCCGCGCCTGATGATCTCGACGGAGGGCCTGGCCGCCACAGGGCTGGTCCAGCCGGGCAGCCTGGTCGAGAATTCCTACAAGGTCCGGCTGGCCGCCGACGCCGACGAGGCGCGGCTCAAGGCTATCCAGGAGGAGGCCGCCAAGGATTTCCCGGAGGCCGGCTGGTCGATCCGCACGCGCGGCAATGCGGCCCCGGCGCTGTCGTCCAACATCGAGCGCTTTTCGCAATTCCTGACCTTGGTCGGGCTGACGGCGCTGGTGGTCGGCGGCGTCGGCGTGGCCAACGCGGTGCGCGGCTATCTCGACGGCAAGCGCGGCGTCATCGCCACCTTCAAGAGCCTGGGCGCATCCGGCGGCTTCGTCTTTGCCGTTTACCTCGTGCAGATCCTGATGATCGCGGCCCTCGGCATCGCCGCCGGTCTGGTGCTCGGCGCGCTGATGCCCTTCGCCGCGAGCGCCGCACTTCAGTCCGTCGTTCCGGTACCGGCGCAAGGCGGCTTTTATCCCGGCGCCCTCGGCATGGCGGCGCTGTTCGGGTTGCTGGTGACGCTGGCCTTCGCGCTGCTGCCGCTGGGTCGCGCCCGCGATGTGCCGGCGACCGCGCTGTTTCGCGAGATGGGGCTGGAAGGCCGCGGCTTTCCACGCGCTATCTATGTCGTTTCGGCGCTCGGCATCGCAGTGCTGCTTGCAGCGCTCGCCATCCTGTTTTCGGGCGACCAGCGCATCGCTTCGATCTTCGTCGGGGCCACCATCTTCGCCTTCCTGGTGCTGCGCCTGGTCGGCGCGCTGGTGCAATGGGCGGCAAGGAAGAGCCCGCGCGTGCGCTTCGTGGCGCTCAGGCTCGCCGTCGGCAACATTCATCGGCCAGGCGCGCTGACGCCGTCGGTGGTGCTGTCGCTGGGGCTTGGGCTGACGCTGCTGGTGACGCTGGCGCTGATCGACGGCAATCTGCGGCGGCAGATCTCCGGCAGCCTGCCGGAGCGGGCGCCGAACTTCTTCTTCGTCGATATCCAGAGCAGCGATGTCGACGGCTTCTCCAGTCTGATCAGCAAGGAGGCCCCGCAGGGGACGCTGGCCAAGGTGCCGATGCTGCGCGGCCGGGTGATGGCGCTCAACGGCGTTGCCGTCGACAAGGTCAAGGTGCCGGCGGAGGGCGCCTGGGTGCTGCGCGGCGATCGCGGCCTGACTTATGAGGCCAAGCAGCCGGACAACGCGACGCTGACCGAGGGGAAATGGTGGCCGGCCGATTATACCGGCGAGCCGCTCGTCTCGTTTTCCGACAAGGAAGGCAAGGAAATCGGGCTGAAGCTCGGCGATACCGTCACCGTCAACGTGCTCGGCCGCAATGTCACGGCGAGAATCGCCAATTTCCGCCAGGTCGAATGGGAGACGATGGGCATCAACTTCGTCATGGTGTTCTCGCCCAACACATTTGCCGGCGCGCCGCATGGCTGGGTGGCGACGCTGACCGAAAAGAGCGCCACTCCAGCCGACGATGCCCGCATCCTCAATGCCGTCACCCGCACCTTCCCGGCAGTCACCACGGTGCGCGTCAAGGACGCGCTCGACATCGTAAACCGGCTGGTGGGACAGCTCGGCGCGGCGATCAGGGCGGCCGCCGGCGTGGCGCTGATCGCGTCGGTGCTGGTGCTGGCCGGCGCGCTCGCCGCCGGCAACCGGGCGCGCATCCACGACGCGGTGGTGCTGAAGACGCTGGGCGCGACGCGGCTGACGCTGATATCGGCCTTCTCGCTGGAATATATGCTGATCGGCCTCGCCACGGCGGTCTTCGCGCTCGCCGCCGGCAGTGCCGCCGCATGGTTCGTTGTCGCCCGCATCATGACATTGCCGTCGCATTTCATGCCCGAAGTGGCGGTGGCGACCATTCTCTTTGCGCTGGTCATCACCGTCGGCATCGGTCTCGCCGGCACTTGGCGGGTACTCGGCCACAAGGCAGCGCCCGTGTTGCGCAACCTCTGAATCCGCATCGGTTCCACCCCGCCGACGGCCGTCATTTGGTTAAATCGGCGTAATGTTTCGCGGCCAAAGGGCTGGAAAACCGCGCCATACGTGCCTCACGAAGCATTACACCCGGTTACGGTCTTGTTCTTGACGCGAATAACCATCATATTTCGCCGCAGGCATGCTGGAGTCCCGCCAGCGGCGCCTGGGTCCGGGTGGACCCGACACCGGACGGGGCAGAAGCAATAGAGGACCACAATGGCTGAACCCATTCGCAACTATCAGACGCGCGCCGTGCCCGGCGCAGCCGTCGACATCGATCAGGGCCTGCGCGCCTATATGATCAAGGTCTACAATTTGATGGGGCTTGGTCTCCTCATCACTGGTCTTGCCGCCGTCGGCACGATCATGCTGGCCACAACCACCGATCCGGCCTCGGCTGTCGCGACGCTGCCAAGCGGCGAGATGCTGACCTCGTTCGGCTACGCGATCTTCGGCTCGCCGTTGCGCTGGCTGGTGATGCTGGCCCCGCTGGCCGCCGTGCTGTTCCTGTCGTTCCGCGTCCAGTCGATGAGCGTGTCGGCGGCGCAGACGACGTTCTGGGTCTATGCGGGCCTGGTCGGCCTGTCGCTGTCGTCGATCTTCCTGGTCTACACCACCGCCAGCATCTCGCAGACCTTCTTCGCCACCGCCGCGGCCTTCGGCGCGCTGTCGCTGTTCGGCTACACGACCAAGCGCGACCTGACGGCGATGGGCTCGTTCCTGATCATGGGCGTGTTCGGAATCATCATCGCGATGGTGATCAACATCTTCCTGCAATCGTCGGCGCTGTCCTTCGCCGTCTCGGCGATCGGCGTGCTGGTCTTCGCCGGCCTCACCGCCTACGACACGCAGAAGATCAAGGAGATGTATTTCGAGGGCGACGCTTCCGACGTCGCCGGCCGCAAGGCCATCATGGGCGCGCTGACGCTCTATCTCGACTTCATCAACCTGTTCATGTTCCTGCTCCAGTTCATGGGCGACCGCCGCTAAGGCCTGGTTCGCGTCATGGTCTGACTGGACCATCGGGTTTGGAAGGGGCGGCCCAACGGCCGCCCTTTTCTTTTTCGCCGACCTTTGCTGTTATTGCAGGCAGACAAAGAGGCCTGCATAAAGAATGAGCACTATCGTTATACGGGCCGCACGCGCGGCCGACCTCGACACTATTACGCAAATCTATGCCGACGCTGTGACCCGCGGCACGGCGAGCTACGAACTGGAGCCGCCGGGCCGCGCCGAAATGGGCACGCGATTCGACACGCTCCAGGCCGGCGGCTTCCCTTACCTTGTGGCGGAAAAGGCCGGCGCCGTGCTCGGCTATGCCTATGCCGGCCCCTTCCGGCCCCGCCCGGCCTACCGCTTCATCGTCGAGGATTCCGTCTATGTCGCGCCTGATGCCAAGGGCCAGGGTGTCGGCCTCAAGCTGATGCAAAGCCTGATCGCGGCGGCCGAGGCGGCGGGCTTTCGGCAGATCGTCGCGGTGATCGGCGACGGCCATCCCGACAGCGCTTCCGTCAAGCTGCACGAAAAGCTCGGCTTTCGTCATTCCGGCCGCCTCGAAGGCTCCGGCTACAAGCACGGACGTTGGCTGGACACGGTGTTCATGCAACTGGCGCTGAACGGCGGTGCATCGGTGCCGCCCGATCCGGACTCGCTGCCGGAACGAAAGTTCCGCGAGGCGTCAGAGAGAACTGAAGAAATGAAGAATTGAAGAATTGGCACTCAGCGTCTGCATGCCGGCCGTCTTCTTTGTTCTTCAGTTCCCCAATTCTTCAGTTCCCGGCTCAGGCCTCGACCAGCTTCAGCTTGCTGTCGAAGACGCCGAGCACACGGCCAAGCTCCTGCCCGCGCTTGAGGATGCGGCCGCCCGCGGCGATGACGGCGAAGGCGCCTTGCTTGCGTGCCAGCTTCGGGTCCTTGACGATCTGGAACAGCGGCACCTCGCTGGCCCGGCGGAACACCGAAAACACGGCCCTGTCAGTGAGATGATCGATAGCGTAGTCGCGCCATTCGTTGGCGGCGACCATGCGCCCGTAGAGTTTCAGGATCTGGTCCAGTTCGCGGCGCTCGAAGCGCACCGGCTGGTCGAGGCGCGCACGGCGTGCCTCATGGAGCGGGATCAGTATTGCGGATGCGTCGCCATCCTCCGTCCCGCCGCCGTGATCGGTCATGCCTCGATCCTTCAAAAATGAACCTTTGCCAACCAAAGTTGGCGCTTTCGCCATGGAATTGCAAGTGCCGGCGAAGCGGTGCGGAGCCGCGCCATTTCCGTCGCGTCCAGTCACGTTTGCAAACGACATGTTGGAATTGGTGATGCTCCGCCACATTCTCGCCATTTTTTATCCGCGCTCATGCCCCAATGTCCGACGAATTTACCGGCGTTGCCTGAGACGGTTCGGTCCGGCACCGGCTCGTAAACCCCAAGCCCCCCGCCCACGGGTCTGCGTCGGATCGAACCAACCTCGGCTTTTCCTCGGAAGAGCCGGGTGCGACGATCCCAAAACCTAAATGACCGACGTCAGAAGCAAGCTGACGTCGGTTTTTTCATGCCTGGATCGCCGCGACGGCGGATTTCCCGGCCCCATAGGGGGGTTCCAGTCCGCTCCCGGTGCGACCGGCAGGATCGATGCGCGCCGAAATCTTGGCACGCCGCCGTCGCTTGCCAACGCCATCGCCACTTAATAAGGTGTTAAGTGAAACGGGAGCGGCAATGCCACGCATATCGGACTCCACGGCGAAAGAGGTGAATGGCACGGCCGCGGTCGAGGCCGGCGGCGTCGGTCCCCGCATCAAGGCGCTGCGCATGGCAAGGCGCGTCTCGCTGCGCCGGTTGGCCGACATGACCGGCACGACGGCGAGCTTCATCAGCCAGCTCGAGCGCAATCTCTGCGGCGCCAACACAGGCACGCTGCTCAAGATCGCCGCCGCTCTCGATCTCGGCATCAACGACCTGTTCGAAGACTCCGGCCGTCCGTTGCACAAGGTGCTGAGGCGCGCGGAACGGCCTGTCGTTCCCGTCGGCGTGCGAGGCCGCAAGATGCTTTTGTCGCGGCGGCCGATCCACCAGTTCGAGGTCTATGCGGGCCATTTCGAGGTCGGCGGCTCGACCGGCGAGGACGCCTATGTGCATGGCGGCGAGCATGAGATGTTCATGGTGCTCAAGGGAACCGTCGAACTGACGCTTGCCGAAGAGCGCCATCTGATGCGCGAGGGCGACAGCGTCGAATACGCGACCTCGGTGCCGCACCGCACGGTCAATGTCGGCGACACGCCGGCGGAGGTGCTCTGGATCATCGCGCCGCCGACCGCAGGCGCGCTCGAACTTGATCAGTACAGGCCCGGAAACCGCTCGCATCCGGGTGAATGAGAACAAATGCGAGCTCTGGAATGGGAGAGTTGACGATGAGAGTGAAATTTGCACATGCGGCGTGCCTGGGCGTGCTTCTGGCAGCGACGGCCGCGCTCGCGCAATCGAAGCCGGTTGCCGGAGAGGTGGCCGAAGGCTCGCTGAAGGGCAAGACGCTGACCTTCGTGTCCTATGGCGGCATCTACCAGGACGGCCAGGCGGCGGCGCTCAAGGAGTTCGTCGACAAGTCGGGCGTCAAGCTGCTCAATGACGGCCCGACGGAGATCGCCAAGCTGCAGGCGCAGGTCGAGTCCGGTAATGTGACATGGGACGTTGTCGATACCGACGATCTGCCGCCCTATGTCTATTGCGGCAAACTGTTCCAGAAGCTGGACCTCACCAAACTCGACGTCTCGAAAATTCCCGAGGGCCAGGTCGGCGAATGCTCGGTGCCGGCGATGAACTACGGCGTCGTGCTGATGTACAACACCGAAAAGTACAAGGACAATCCGCCCAAGAGCTGGGCCGACTTCTTCGACACGCAGAAATTCCCCGGCGTGCGCGGAATCGACGGCTCCGGCAGCCCGACCGGCGGCTTGTTGGAACAGGCCTTCAAGGTCGCCGGCGGCGACCCGAAGGCGATGACGGTGGCCGATATCGACAAGGCCATCGATGTGGTTCGCAAGCTCGGCCCCGATACCATCTTCTGGAAGACGGGTGCTGAATCGCAGCAACTCGCCGAATCCGGCGAGGCCGACATGCTGATGATGTGGACGGGCCGCGCCATGACCGCGGTCAAGAACGGCGCCAAATACGCACCGGCCTGGCAGGACTGGCTGGTGGTGATGGATCAGATGACGATCCCTGTCGGCGCCAAGGACACGGAGGCATCCTACGCGCTGCTCAACGCCTATCTTGGCAAGCACGCGCAGGAGGTGTTGACGGAGCAAACGTCTTACACGCCGATCAACAGTGAAGCGCAGCCCAAGGTCGACGCTTCCGTCTCCGCTTTCCTGACCAACACGCCCGAACGCCAGAAGCAGGGCTATAAGCAGAACTTCAAGTTCTGGGTCCCGAATTTCGCGGTGGCGCAGGAGAAGTGGTCCGCGCTGATGTCCGGCAACTGACCGGCTGAGGGAGACCAAAAGCCGTGAGCGCGTCCGAGCCAATCATTTCGGCCGAAAGGCGCCGGGCATGGCGGCCGTTCGCGCTCACGCTGCCGGCGCTGGTCCTGCTCTTCGCGGTGATCGGCTATCCGCTGCTCACCATCGTCGTGCGCAGCCTGTCGGAGCCGCAGTGGGGCCTGCAGAACTATATCTGGTTCTTCGGCGCGCCCATCAACCTGGCCGTGCTCCAGCGGACCTTCCTCATTTCAGCGTGGGTCACGCTGGTCTGCGTGGTTTGCGCCTATCCCTATGCCTATCTGATGACCGCGGTCCGACCAGGCGTGCGCTTGGTGCTGCTGCTATGTGTGCTGATCCCGTTTTGGGTGAGCGGCGTGGTACGCACTTTGTCGTGGGTGATACTGCTGCAGGATTCGGGGGTCATCAACTCGATCCTGCGGGTGCTCGGGTTCGGTGGGATCAGGCTGATCCGCACCCAGACGGGCGTGGTCATCGGCATGGCGCAGGTGCTTTTGCCTTTCATGATCCTGCCGCTCTATTCGGTCATGAAAGGCATCGATCTCAGGCTGGTGCAAGCCGCGCGGAGCCTTGGGGCGAGACCGTCGCGCGCGTTCCTCACTGTGTATCTGCCGCTGTCGCTGCCTGGCGTCTATGCCGGCGCGATCATCGTCTTCATCCTGGCGCTCGGCTTCTACATCACGCCGGCCCTGCTCGGCGGACCGCGCTCGACGATGCTGTCCACGCTGGTGCAGACACAGGTGCTCAGCCTCCTGCAATGGGGCAGGGGCGGCGCCATGGGCGTGGTGCTGCTCGTCACGACCTTCGTGCTGCTGGCGCTTGCCGCGCCCGTGATGCGGTCCAGCCATCGGCAAGCGGGGCGGCCTTGATGGAGATGAAGCCGCTCACCCGCGTCATGCTGGGCCTTGTCTGCCTGCTGGTAGCCATCTGGCTGGTGGCACCGACGCTTGTCGTGGTGCCAATGTCATTCAACGAGAACAAATCGCTCGCATTTCCACCCCAGGGCTTCTCCTGGCAATGGTACGAAAATTTCGTCACCAATCCGGATTGGTCGACCAGCTTTCTCAATTCGCTGAAGGTCGCATCGATCGTTGCGGTTCTGGCAACAGTGCTCGGCACCCTTGCCGCCTTCGGCATCGACCGCATGCAGGCGCGGCCGGCAAACCTCCTGCGCATGCTGATGCTGACGCCGATGGTGGTGCCGGGCGTGGTCCTGGCCATCGGCATCTACGCCGTCTATCTCGACACGCGGCTTGTCGGCACGCTGCTCGGCTTCGTGCTGGCCCACACCATCCTTGCGCTGCCTTTCGTGCTGATCGCCGTTTCGGCCAATCTCGAAGTGTTCGACAAGCGGCTGGAGACAGCCGCGGCGAGCCTGGGCGCAGGCTCGCTCACCACGTTCCGCACGGTGACGCTGCCGCTGATTGCCCCCGGGGTACTGTCCGGCCTGCTGTTCGCCTTCGCTACCTCCTTCGACGAGATCGTCGTGTCGCTGTTCATCACCAATCCCTATCTCAAGACGTTGCCGGTGCAGATCTTCGCTTCCATCACGCGCGACGCCGATCCGACGGTCGCGGCCGTCGGCACGATCCTCTTATGCGCAACGACACTGCTGATCGGCGGCGGCATGCTGATTCTTGGCCGTGAGCGGAAGGGAGGCTTATGACTCGGAAGGCGGAAAATCGCGGTGCGGCGATCGACCTGGAGTCGGTAAGCAAGGCCTATGGTTCCTTCAAGGCGCTCGACGGCGTGTCGTTGCGAATCGAGCCGGGCGAATTCATGACGCTGCTCGGTCCGAGCGGCTCAGGCAAAACGACGACGCTGAACGTGATCGCCGGCTTTACCGACCTGACCAGCGGCAAGCTGCTGGTCGGGGGAAAGAGCGTGGTCGGCGTGCCGGCGCACAAGCGCAACATCGGCGTGGTCTTCCAGCATTATGCACTGTTCCCGCACATGACGGTCGGCCGCAATGTCGCCTATCCGCTGAAGCTGCGCGGCGTCACCGGGGCAGAACGCGAACGCCGCGTCCGCCACGCGCTCGACATGGTCAAGATGGCCGATTTCGGCCACCGCTTTCCGAGCGAGCTTTCGGGCGGCCAGCAGCAGCGCGTGGCACTGGCCCGCGCCATCGTCTTCGATCCGCCGCTGCTGCTGATGGACGAGCCGCTCGGCGCGCTGGACAAGAAACTGCGCGAATGGCTGCAGCTCGAGATCAAGCGCATCCACCGCGAACTCGGCACCACCTTCGTCTATGTGACGCACGACCAGGAGGAGGCGCTGGTGCTCTCCGACCGCATCGCCGTGTTCAACCGCGGCGGCATCGAGCAGATCGGCACCGGCCGCGAACTCTACGACGAGCCGGCGACGCTTTTCGTGGGCAAGTTCATCGGCGATTCCACCGTGCTGCGCGGCCCCGCCGTCACTTCCGGCAACGAGACGGCGATCGAGATATCAGGCCAGAGAGTGGCGACCGCCAAGCGTCTCGCCGATGGCGGCAAGCCGGTGATGCTGCTGCGTCCCGAAAAGCTGGCGCTTGCGCGTCGCGGTGCCGGCGGGGATGGCCGCAACCGGCTCACAGGGCGTATCGGCGAGGCCATCTATCTCGGCTCCGGCTCCAAATACGAGGTGGAGCTCGCCGACGGCTCGAAAGCCATCGTGCGATCGACGCTCGAGGCGGATACTTTTGCCATTGGAGACGAGGTCGACGTGCTCTTCGCCGGCGGCGACGTGAAGCTGCTTGCCGATGACGACAAGGCCGATCTTACCCTTACCTGAAAATCCGAAAGCGAGACCGCAATGCAAGCCCAGCGCAATGGCGACGTGTCGTTCTGGTATGCCGACATAGGCGGCCCGCCGGCGAGCCGCCCACCCTTGCCCGGCGACATCGAGGCCGATGTCTGCATCGTCGGCGCCGGCTATACCGGACTGTGGACGGCCTACTATCTCAAGAAAGCGGAGCCCGCGCTGCGCATCGCCATCGTCGAAAAGGAGTTCGCCGGCTTCGGTGCCTCGGGCCGCAATGGCGGATGGCTGTCCGGGGGCTTCAGCTGGTCGCGCGAGAAATATGCAAAAACCTCGTCGCGCGGCGCTGTGATCGACATGCAGCGCGCCATGTCCGGCACGGTCGACGAGGTGATCGCGATCGCCGCTGCCGAAGGGATCGACGCCGATATCCGCCGCGTCGACAACATCACCGTAGCCACCAACGCCGCGCAGCTTGAGCGCGCCAAAGCCGAGTACGAAGAGGCCCGGCACTGGGAAATGCCGCCGGAGCGGCTGGCCTTCCTCGGTGCGCAGGAAGCGCGCGAGCGCATCGCCGTCGACAATGTACTGGGCGCCTTCGTCGTGCGCGACGTCGCGCGCGTGCAGCCGGCCAAGCTCGTGCAGGGTCTGGCGGCGGCGGTCGTTCGGCTCGGTGTTCCAATCTATGAGCAGACGCAGGTGCTGGCGCTCGACAAGGGCAAGGTCACAACCGATCGCGGCATCGTGCGGGCGCAAAAGATCGTGCGCGCCACCGAGGGCTTCACCGCCGGCATTGCCGGCTACGAGCGTCTCTGGCTGCCGCTGAACAGCGCGATCGTGGTGACCGAGAAGCTGCCGCAGAAGCTCTGGGACGAAATCGGCTGGAGCGGTTACGAGGTGCTGGGCGATGCAGCGCATACCTATTGCTATGCGCAGCGCACGCGGGAAGGCCGGATCGCCATGGGCGGCCGCGGCGTGCCCTACCGCTTCGGGTCGCGCACCGACACACGCGGCAAGACACAACAGGCGACCATCGATCAGCTGCACGAGATCCTGACCAGACTGCTGCCGCAGACCAAAGGCGTGCGGCTCGACCATGCCTGGTGCGGCACGCTCGGCGTGCCGCGCGACTGGTGCACGACATGCGGCTTCGATCGCGAAAGCGGCATCGGCTGGGCCGGCGGCTATGTCGGGCTCGGCGTTTCCAGTTCGAACCTGTCCGGCCGCACCTTGCGCGACCTGGTGCTCGGACACGACACGGAACTGACCCGGTTGCCCTGGGTCAACCGCACGGTGAAGAAATGGGAGCCGGAGCCGCTGCGCTGGCTCGGCGTCCACGCCATGTACCAGCTCTACCGCATCGCCGACCGGCGCGAGGCGAACGGCCTAGGGCGGACGTCGCGCCTCGCCGCTTTCGCGGATCGGCTGACCGGCCATTGAGGCAGGTCACTCAAATTTGATTCCGTTTGGTCGACAGGCATGAATGGAGACCGACAGCGCGTCGCATCATTTCCGTTCTCGGCGGCGCGCTTCAGAGCCTTCGATCGAATGGCGCCTCGGAACCGGGGCGGTGAATGAAGGCGGCGCCCAGGATGGGGCCCGGCAGGCCATCCTTGCCGACGGACTGCAAAAGCACGGCGCAGCCGCCCTTCTTGGAAATCTCACTCATCGGCAATTCGTAGCGCTGCGCCTTGCCGTGCCAGATGCCGGCGGTCTGGATGCCGGTCACCGCGTTCCAATAGGTCATCTTGCGGCCCGTGTTCTCGCCCTGGCCGATCGTGACCGTCTGCGGCGGTTCGAAATAAACGATGACGACATGGGCATCGCTGGGACCGGTCCCGCCATCGCCGGCATCGATCATGACACGGTCGCTGGTCCGACTGACCTTGATGGCGACCCGCATGTCTTCGCCGATCCTTGCCATGCGAGCGAGCTGGCCATCGACCTCGCCGCGATTGGCGCCGTTGACATGAACCCGGCCGTTGATGACCGCTTGCGGCGTATAGACCGAGCGGTTGCCGAAGGCCCGCATATACTCATATTGCCGCTCGGTGTTTTCCTTGCTGCTCAGCGTGTCCCGCCAGCCGAGATAATCCCAGTAGCCGACGTGATAGGAGAGCGCGACGAGATCTTGCCTGGCGGCAAGTTCGGAGAAGAAGGCGTCGGCGGGCGGACAGGAACTGCAGCCTTGGCTGGTGAACAGCTCGACCACGCCCACGGGCCTGTCGCCCTGGGGCTTGTCGGCCGGGAGCCTGCCGGACTCGCCGGCGTGCCCGGCACCGGCAAACGCCGATAAGGCCAGCGCGAACGCTGCCAGCCACAATGATCTACGCGAGGCCATGACCATTCCAATTCCCGCCGGTGATGCCGGCTTTGTTTTGATTGGCCGAAATATGTGGCAGAACCGGAAGTCAACGGGAAGTCACGTTGCGGTGAAATTTTGCCATTGCAAGCCTGGGTAGGGCGGCAATAGGAGAAGCCACTGCATTTCAACCGGCGGTTCGATTCGGGAGCGGGATCATCATCATGTGGCAAAGTTTCCTGGCTCCGGTCGATCTCTATTGCGAGCGAACGGGTCCTGAACTTTGGGCAGAGCCGGCGAATGCTTTGACCAACCTGGCTTTCATTGCCGCAGGACTATGGGGCGTCCGCGAAGTGCGGCGATGCAGGACCGGCATTTTCGCCGAGGTCCTGGCCTGGTGGGTGGTGGCGATCGGCGTCGGCTCGACGATCTTTCACATCTTCGCCACCAAGGGAACGGTCTGGGCCGACGTGGTGCCGATCGCCGGCTTCACGCTGGCCTACACGCTGTTCAACCTGCGGCGCTTCCTGCGCCTGGAATGGGGCAAGGCAATCGCGGTCTTCGTCAGCTTCTATGTCGTTGCCGGGCTTGTCACATTCGCGGTGCCGGACTGGCTGCACCAGGCGTCGAACGGCACCACAGGCTACCTGCCGCCGTTCCTGGCGCTCGCCTTCTTCGGTGTCTGGGTGGCGGCGAGCGGCAATCGCGCCGGCTGGTATAATCTGGCCGGATCGGCGATCTTCGTGCTGTCTGTCATCTGCCGCATGGTCGATCCGCTGGTCTGCACCAGCTTCCCGCTCGGCACGCACTTCCTCTGGCACCTGCTCAACGGGCTGATGCTGGGCGTGCTGCTGGCCGCCGCGGCGCGCTACGGCGCGCCACAGCGAGGCAGTAGGGCAGTAGGGCAGTAGGGCAGTAGGGCAGTAGGGCAGTAGGGCAGTAGGGCAGTAGGGCAGTAGGGCAGTAGGTGCCTTCCTTCCCTACTCCCTTACTGCCTTATTCCCTTACTTATGCTGCCAAATCGCGCAGCACGTACTGCAAAATGCCGCCGTTCTTGAAGTAGTCGAGTTCGTCAAGCGTATCGATGCGGCAGATGATCGGCACGTTCTTCACCGTGCCGTCGCCATAGGTGATCCTGGCTGCCATCTTCTGGCGCGGTTTGATGGCGTCCAGGCCGTCGATCTCGACCAGCTCATCCCCTTTCAGGTTGAGCGAAGCCCATGAGGTGCCCTCCTCGAAGACGAAGGGGATCACTCCCATGCCGACCAGGTTGGAGCGGTGGATGCGCTCGAAGGACTGGGCGATGACCGCGCGGACGCCAAGCAGATTCGTTCCCTTGGCCGCCCAGTCGCGCGACGAGCCGTTGCCGTATTCGACGCCGGCGAAGATGACCAGCGGCACGCCTTCCTTCTTGTATTGCATCGCCGCGTCGTAGATCGATTCCTCTTCCTTCGAGGGATAGTGGATGGTGTAGCCGCCTTCCCTGCCGTTCTCGCCCAGCATGTGGTTGCGGATGCGGATGTTGGCGAAGGTGCCGCGCATCATCACCTCATGGTTGCCGCGCCGCGTGCCGTACTGGTTGAAGTCGGCAACGCCGACGCCATGCTCGGTGAGGTATTTGCCGGCCGGCGAGGCGGCCTTGATCGAGCCCGCCGGCGAGATGTGGTCGGTGGTGATCTTATCGCCGAACAGGCCCAGCACGCGGGCACCCTTGATGTCGCCGATCTTGCCGAACCCCGTGGTCATGCCGGCGAAATAGGGCGGGTTCTGCACATAGGTGGAATTGTCGTCCCAGGCATAGGTCTGGCCTTCCGGCGCCTTGACGTTCTGCCAGTTCTCATCGCCCTTGAAGACGTCGGCGTATTTGCGGGCGAACAGTTCGCGCGTCACGTTCTTCTCGATGAACTCCTGGATCTCCGCCGAGCTCGGCCAGATATCCTTGAGGTAGACCGGCTTGCCGTTCCTGTCCTCGCCGAGCGGCTCGGTGGTCAGGTCCTTCGTCACCGTGCCGGCAAGCGCGTGCGCCACGACCAGCGGCGGCGAGGCGAGATAATTGGCCTGCACGTCGGGCGAGACGCGGCCTTCGAAGTTGCGGTTGCCGGAAAGCACCGCGGCGGCAATCAAGCCCTTATCGTTGATGGTCTTCGAGATCGGCGCCGGCAGCGGGCCGGAATTGCCGATGCAGGTGGTGCAGCCGAAGCCGACCAGGTTGAAGCCGATCTGGTCGAGCTCCTTCTGCAGGCCGGATTTCTCGAGATATTCGGCGACCACCTGGCTGCCCGGCGCCAGCGAGGTCTTTACCCAGGGCTTCTGCTTGAGGCCGAGGCGATTGGCGTTGCGGGCGAGCAGGCCGGCGCCGATCAGCACGCTGGGGTTCGAGGTGTTGGTGCAGGAGGTGATGGCGGCGATGACGACGTCGCCATGGCCGAGATCATGGCCGGCGCCTTCGACGGCATAGCGCTTCGAGATTTCCGCCGCCTTCTTGTATTCGGTGTCCATCGCCTTGACGAAGCCGGCCGGAATTCCTTCCAGCGCGACGCGGCCCTCGGGGCGCTTGGGTCCGGCCATCGACGGCACGACATCGCCGAGATCGAGCTCCAGCAAATCGGTGAAGACCGGGTCGGCGGAGCCTGCGTCACGCCACATGCCTTGCGCCTTGGAATAGGCCTCGACCAGCGCGATGCGGCTTTCCTCGCGGCCCGACATGGTCAGGTAACGGATGGTCTCCGAATCGACCGGGAAGAAGCCGCAGGTGGCGCCATATTCAGGCGCCATATTGCCGATGGTGGCGCGGTCGGCCAACGTCATGTTGGAGAGACCGGGGCCGAAGAATTCGACGAACTTGCCGACGACGCCCTTCTTGCGCAGCATCTGGGTAACGGTGAGCACGAGGTCGGTGGCGGTGACGCCCTCCTTCAGCTTGCCGGTGAGGCGGAAGCCGATGACCTCGGGCAAAAGCATGGAGACGGGCTGGCCGAGCATCGCCGCCTCGGCCTCAATGCCGCCGACGCCCCAGCCGAGAACGCCCAGGCCGTTGATCATGGTGGTGTGCGAATCGGTACCGACGCAGGTGTCGGGATAGGCGGTCGTTTCGCCGTCCTCGGTGTTGGTCCACACCACCTGGCCGAGATATTCGAGGTTGACCTGGTGGCAGATGCCGGTGCCGGGCGGCACGACGCGGAAGTTGCGGAACGCCTGCTGGCCCCATTTCAGGAACTTGTAGCGTTCCTCGTTGCGCTCATATTCGAGTTCGACATTGCGGGCGAAGGCCATCGGCGAGCCGAACTCGTCGACAATGACGGAATGGTCGATGACGAGGTCAACCGGCACCAGCGGGTTGATCTTTTGCGGGTCGCCGCCGAGCGAGGCCATGGCGTCGCGCATCGCCGCCAGGTCGACCACCGCCGGAACGCCGGTGAAATCCTGCATCAGGACACGGGCAGGGCGATAGGCAATCTCGACGCCGGCCGTCCCCTTGTCGGTCAGCCAGCCGGCGACGGCCTTGATCGAGTCCTTGGTGACGGAGCGGCCGTCCTCGTTGCGCAGAAGGTTCTCCAGCAGAACCTTCATCGAATAAGGCAATTGGGCGATGCCGGTGAGGCCGTTCTTCTCGGCCTCGACGAGATCGAAATAGGCATATTCGGCGTCGCCCGCTTTCAGCGTGCGGCGGCAATTGAAACTGTCGAGGGATTTTGACACGTGCGATCCGTCCTTGTCTGTTCAGCCTGAAAGGGAACGGACGCCGATGGCATGCAATCACGCGCAAAGGTGCGGGTACGGCCATTTCCGCTGTCCGCTCCCAAGCAACCCGAGCCGTTCAAGGCGGCGCGTGCGCTGGTTCGGCGCTAGTTCTGTTCCCGCGCCGACCGCTGGCACGGATGCACCGCATATAGAGAATTTTCTGGAATAGTTCTAGACAGTTAAAAAGCAAATTTGTGCGATGCGGCAGAGGCCGAGGCGGATTGTTTCAGGGCGGGCGAGGGATGCGGCTTATCGCCGAAAATCTAGGCGGCGAACGCGGCGGCGAGACGGTGTTTTCGGGCGTTGGCTTTGACCTCGATCAAGGCCAGGCGCTTGTCGTCACCGGGCCGAACGGATCAGGCAAATCGACCTTGCTCAGGATCGTGGCCGGACTGCTGCCGAAGGCCGAAGGCAATTTGCTGCTCGAGGGCGGCGGCGATGAATTTCCGTCGATCGCTTCGGCCTGCCACTATCTCGGCCATCAGAACGCGATGAAAACGGCGCTCAGCGTGACGGAAAACTTGCGCTTCTGGCGCGACTTCAACGGCGGTGGGGCCGTCGGCGTCGAGGAGGCGCTGGAGACGGTCGGACTGGGCGGCATCGGCCATCTGCCGTTCGGCTATCTCTCGACCGGGCAAAGACGACGCGCGGCGATTGCGAAACTGCTGGTCAGCCACCGGCCCTTGTGGTTGCTGGACGAGCCGACGGCGGGGC